>JAZRQM010000046.1:0-56326 GCA_045649795.1 Candidatus Cryptobacteroides sp.
TTACGGTTAATGTATGCAATGGTATATCCATTCTCAAGCATATGCATATACTTCAACCGCTCTGCATAACCATGTTTCTTTAACTTTTTAGACATAACAAAACCCCGAAAGTATTTTGTCTAACTTTCGGGGTTCATGTCATTGTGGGTCGGCTTATTATGATCAGAACTGGAAGTAATTGTTTGCGTTATTGTAGGAGATGTCTTTTACCATCTGATGGATGAAGTCCATCTCGCTGGCTGGGAGCTTTCCGTTCTGCAGGTCTTCGCCTATGAGGTTGCAGAGGATCCTGCGGAAATACTCGTGGCGAGGATAGGAAAGGAAACTGCGTGAGTCGGTAAGCATTCCGACGAAGCGGCTGAGAAGGCCGAGGGATGAAAGCGCATTCATCTGCTTCTTCATTCCGTCCTCCTGATCCAGGAACCACCATCCCGAACCAAGCTGCATCTTGCCCGGACAGCTGCCGTCATTGAATGTATATGCCATGGTGGCAAGAACTTCGGTATCCTTAGGGTTGAGGTTGTACAGGATGGTCTTGGCAAGCTTGTCCTCCATCGCGAGCCTGTCGAAGAATTTGTGTCCGGCAGCGGCAAGCGGAAGATCGAGGATCGCGTCGAATCCTGTGTCCGGTCCTGCGAGCTTGAACATCTTCGTGTTGTTGTTTCGGATAGGTCCGATGTGGAACTGCTGGGCCCAACCCTTGTCGTGGTACATCCTTCCCAGGTCAAGGAACATCGCACTTCGGAATTTGAGCACGTCTTTCTCTGACGGACGTACGCCCTTCAAGGTGTCGCGGAATATCCTGTCGATCTCCTCCATCTCGAAATCCTCAGCATAGAATGTATCCATTCCATGGTCTGAAATGCGGCAGCCCATCTCATGGAAGAAGTCCTGGCGCTTGCGAAGGGCGTCGAGGAGGTCTTGATATGTGTTTATCTCCATTCCGGCCACGGCTCCGAGCGTCTTGATGTATTCTCCGTACTGCGCAGGATTCTCTATCATCATGGCCTTGTCGGGGCGCCATGTAGGCAGAACCTTTGTTCCGAAAGGATTGTCCTTGATCTGCTTGTGATATTCCAGACTGTCCGCAGGGTCATCGGTCGTACAGACGACGTCTACATTGAATTTCCTCATCAGTGCCTGGCCTCTGAATTCCTCTGTCTGCAGCTTTGCCGTACACTCGTCGTATATGGCGCGTGCGGTCTTCGGACTGAGGGTATCATAGATATCGAAGGCTCTTGCAAGCTCAAGATGTGTCCAGTGGTAAAGAGGGTTTCTCATTGTATATGGAACTGTTTCCGCCCACTTCTCAAACTTCTCATAGCTGCCCTTGTTGCCGGTGATGTATTCTTCAGCGACACCGTTTCCGCGCAGAGCGCGCCATTTGTAATGGTCTCCGCCAAGCCATACCTCCGTAAGGTCGCTGAACTGGTAGTTGTCCGCAATCATCTTCGGTACAAGATGGCAGTGGTAGTCGATGATGGGCATGCCCGCAGCACTTTCATGATAAAGCTCGCGCGCAAAGTCATTTGTGAGCATAAAGTCGTCGTGGATGAACGCCTTTGGTTTGAAATCCATATTATTGAGATTTAGTGTTGTTAATTCGATTACAAATGTACTATATTTGTGACATAACTGCTAATCACAATTCAAAAATCAATATGGAAACACTGAATAGAAATACGGCAAGCGCCGTCCGTTATCCTGAAAAGGTAATTCAGTTCGGAGAAGGCAACTTCTTGAGGGCATTTGTCGACTGGATCATATGGAATACCAATCAGAAGACAGACTTCAATGCCGGAGTAGTCGTGGTCCAGCCTATCGAACGTGGAATGGTCGATGTCCTCAATTCGCAGGATGGCCTTTATCATGTCAACCTTCAGGGTATCGACAAAGGCGAGGCTGTAGACTCTGTTCAGATGATAGATGTGATCAGCAGAGGCCTGAATCCATATGCGGATTTCGATGCATATATGGCTCTTGCAGAGAATCCGGACATCCGTTTCGTGATTTCCAACACGACAGAAGCAGGTATCGCATTCGATCCGAAATGCCGTCTCGAAGACAGACCGGCTTCCTCGTATCCGGGCAAGCTCACCCAGCTTCTTTATCACAGATATGAACATTTCAATGGAGACATGACCAAAGGATTCATCATCCTTCCATGCGAACTTATCTTCCTTAACGGAAAAGAACTCAAGAAATGCATATATCAGTACATCGAGTTGTGGAATCTCGGAGACGGATTCAGACAGTGGTTCGAGCAGGCTTGCGGAGTGTATTGCACCCTCGTGGACCGCATCGTTCCGGGATATCCGAAGGATACCATCGATCAGATCCATCAGCGTATAGGATACCATGACAATCTTGTCGTAAAGGGCGAGATCTTCCATCTTTGGGTGATCGAGGCTCCGGAGTCAGTCGCTGCGGAATTCCCTGCGGACAAGGCGGGTCTGAACGTTCTTTTTGTGCCGAGCGAGGCTCCATACCATGAGCGAAAGGTGACTCTGCTCAACGGACCGCATACAGTCCTGTCTCCTGTAGGCTATCTTTCTGGCCTTGATACAGTCAGAGAGTGTGTTGAGGATCCGGAGATAGGCAGATTCGTGCGTAAGGTCATGTACGGAGAGCTTCTTGAGACTCTCAATCTTCCGAAGCCGGAGCTTGAGGCGTTTGCTGATTCTGTTGTCGAGCGTTTTGTGAATCCATATGTCAAGCACTTCGTTACCAGCATCATGCTGAACTCATTCCCTAAATACAAGACCCGTGACCTTCCTGGTCTGAAGACATACCTTGAACGCAAGGGAGAGCTTCCGCAGGGCCTTGTTCTCGGTCTTGCTGCCATCATTACATATTACAAGGGCGGCAAGAGAGGCGATGTCGAGATCGTTCCAAACGATGACCCGGCAATAATGAACATGCTCAAGGACCTCTGGGCCACAGGAGATGTGCGCAAGGTTGCGGAAGGCGTGCTTGCCGCTGAATTCATATGGGGCGAGGACCTCAATCTTATCCCGGGCCTTACAGAGAATGTGGCGTCATACCTCGAGCTCATCCAGAATGAGGGAATGCGTGCTGCAGTGAAAACCATAATCTGAAAACGATGAAATTCATAAAGATAAATCCGGCCGACAATGTTGCGGTCGCCGTGCAGGATGTCGAGACTGCTTCAGGTTTCGTTCCGGCCGGCCATAAGGTTGCGCTTCGGGACCTGGCGGAAGGCGAGGATGTCATCAAATATGGCTTCCCGATAGGCCATCTGCTGACTTCGGTTCCGGAAGGAGGCATTATAGACCACACCAACCTCAAGACCAATCTGGAGGGCCTTCTGGACTATACATATGAGCCGGAGCTCACAGAGATTGCCCCGGCTTCGTCGCCGGCATTCTTCAAGGGCTTCAGGAGAAAGAACGGCAGTGCCGGAATCCGTAATGAGTTGTGGATCATCCCTACGGTCGGATGCGTCAATGGCGTCGCTCAGAATATACAGAAGCAGTTCGAGAAGGAAATGTCAGACTATCCTTCCATTGAGAAGGTCATCGCATTCCCACATAATTACGGCTGTTCGCAGCTCGGCGGCGATCATGAAAATACACGTAACATCCTGGCTGACATGGTACATCATCCGAATGCGGCAGGTGTGCTTGTAGTGGCGCTCGGATGCGAGAACAACCAGCTCAGCTCGTTCAGGGAGCTTGTCGGCGAGGTCGATGAAACCAGGGTGAAGTTCATGGAGTCGCAGAAGGTCCAGGGTGATGAAGTGGAGCATGGACTTCAGCTTTTAAGAGAAATCGCTGCAGCGGCGAAAGATGACATCCGCGAGGACATACCTGTCGGCGAACTCAAGGTAGGCCTGAAATGCGGCGGATCGGATGGTTTTTCAGGAATTACAGCGAATCCTCTTCTGGGCCGTTTCTCCGACTGGATAGTTTCGCAGGGAGGAACGACTGTCCTTACGGAAGTTCCTGAAATGTTCGGTGCTGAGACTATTCTTATGGCCCGTTGTCAGGATAAATCCGTATTTGACAAGACAGTCCGCCTGATAAATGATTTCAAGGACTATTTCATAAAGAACGACCAGCCGGTTTATGAAAATCCTTCTCCGGGAAACAAGGCTGGAGGCATATCTACTCTCGAAGAGAAATCGTTGGGATGTACCCAGAAATCCGGCAGTTCGGTCGTGCGCGATGTGCTTTTATATGGAGAAAGACTCAAGGCTAAGGGACTCAATCTGCTCAGCGCTCCGGGAAATGACCTTGTGGCATCTACTGCCCTGGCGGCTGCGGGATGCCAGATCGTTCTTTTCACTACAGGACGTGGAACTCCGTTCGGAACATTTGTGCCTACTGCAAAGATTTCAACCAACAGCACGCTTGCCGCCCGCAAGCCTTTGTGGATCGATTTCAATGCCGGAGCTATCTTGGAAGGGACTTCTGCAGAGGAGGTAGACGCCGATTTCATCGACTTCGTGACACGGGTGGCGTCAGGGGAGCCGGTCAATAATGAAAAGTCCGGATATAGTGAAATCGCCATATTCAAATCCGGGGTCACTCTTTAAATACAAGTGTGTTGTTATAAATAAAATTTATTCATACCTTTGTTGTTAATAAAAATTTTAAATAACAATGAAGAAATTCTCCTTGCCGAAAGATGGCGGTCTCATAGAGGCCGGACTTCCTAAGGGTATCCTCCATAGCTATGAAAGGATACCGGCTCAAATCTTTGAAGATGAGGATGTTGCAAGTGCCGATCTCGCAGATGAGATAATCAGGGCGATCAACGGAAGCTATGGCACTTTCCGTCTTGGAATGACTACCGGTACCTCTCCGGTGACCCTTTATCGTGAGCTCGTAAGGCGTCATAAGGCAGGAGATGTTTCATTTGCTGATGTCGAGATCTTCAGCATCGATGAGTATTATCCGGCGCCAGCTCCTTCCCAGAGCCGCAATGCAAGGCTTTATGAAGAATTCATATCCCAGATCGATGTCAAGCCAGGTAATGTTCATATCCCTAGACATGACGAACCGAGGGAAAGCGTTACCGAGGCCAACGCTACATTCGACAAGATGGCAAAGGGAATGGATTTCCTCGTATTGGGAGTAGGCGAGAAAGGACAGCTCGGATTCAACGAGGCCGGATCTTCAGAGAAGAGCCGCACAAGAACGGTCCTTCTTTCATATAATTCAAGGAAGAGACAGTCCCAGAATTTTAACGGTAACATCGATGAAACCCCAAGGACCGCCATTACTATGGGTCTGGCTACAATGTTGACAGCCAAGAGGATCGCAATGATTGCATGGGGCGAGGACAAGGCTGAGATCGTCAGAAAGGTCGTAGAAGGCAACATTACTTCGGAGTGCCCGGCTTCATATCTTCAGAAGCATGAGAACATTTCGTTCTATGTAGACGAAAATTCGGCTTCTCTTCTTACCAGAAATGTGGCTCCATGGCTTGTGGGACCATGTGAGTGGACTCCTAAGTTTGTAAGAAAGGCCGTCGTATGGCTTTGCGAGCAGGTTCATAAGCCTATCCTCAAGCTTACCCAGGGTGATTATCTTTCAAACGGTCTTGGAGAGCTTCTCGAGCAGATCGACTCATATGACCAGATAAACATAAAGGTCTTCAACGACCTTCAGCATACCATATCGGGATGGCCGGGAGGAAAGCCGAATGCGGATGACAGCACAAGACCGGTTCCTTCGTCTCCGTTCCCTAAGAGAGTGGTGGTCTTCTCTCCTCATCCTGATGACGATGTCATCTCAATGGGAGGAACATTCATCCGTCTTGTCGAGCAGGGACATGATGTCCATGTGGCATATGAGACTTCAGGAAATGTAGCGGTACATGATGACGTCGTGCTTCAGCATATGGACGCGGTGCGCGAGCTTGGATTCGAAGACAGATTCGACGAGGTAAGACAGATCATTGCATCGAAGAAGGCCGGAGAGCCTGAGCCAAGGGCATTGCTGGAGCTTAAGGGTGCGATACGCCGAAGCGAGGCGAAGGCTGCGGTAAGATCTTTCGGATTGAACGACGAGACCAATGCACATTTCCTCAACCTTCCTTTCTATGAGACAGGAGGAATCAAGAAGGGCCAGAGGACTCAGAAGGATATAGATATAATCATTTCTCTTCTTCAGCAGGTCAAGCCTCATCAGATCTATCTCGCGGGCGACCTTGCGGACCCGCATGGCACGCATCGTGTATGTACGGAAGCCGTTCTCGAGGCTTTGAACCAGCTGCAGGGAGAGGCATGGCTTTCTGAATGCCACGTATGGCTTTACAGAGGTGCATGGATGGAATGGGAGCTCGGAAAGGTGGATATGGCGGTTCCGCTCAGTCCGGACGAGGTGATCAAGAAGAGACATGCGATCTACCGTCACCTTTCGCAGAAGGATATCGTTCCTTTCCCAGGCGAGGATTCACGCGAGTTCTGGCAGAGGGCAGAGGAGAGGACCCAGAACACAGCACGTCAGTATGATGAATTGGGAATGGCTGAGTATCAGGCTATTGAGGTATTTGTGAAACTTTTTTAACAGTGTAGTATATGAGACTTATCATTGAACAGAATGCGCAGAACGGTTCGGTATGGGCCGCAAGATATATTGTATCAAGGATCAAGGCCAAGGCGGCCGTGACCGACAAGCCTTTCGTGCTCGGCCTTCCTACCGGCGGCACTCCTGTGGGCACATACCAGGAACTCATCCGCATGTATCAGGCTGGAGAGGTTTCGTTCGAGAATGTGATCACATTCAATATGGACGAATATGTCGGACTTCCTGAAGAGCATCCGGAGAGCTACCATTCTTTCATGGCAAGAAACTTCTTCGACCATGTCAATGTACCGAAGGAAAACATCAACATCCTTAACGGAAATGCCGAGGACCTGGCTGCTGAATGCGCGGCATATGAGGCAAAGATCGTAGCTGCAGGCGGCATCGACCTCTTCATGGGCGGAGTAGGTGAGGACGGACATCTTGCCTTCAACGAGCCATTCTCTTCTTTGGTTTCACGCACAAGAATCAAGAGCCTTACATATGATACCATCCTCGTGAACTCGCGTTTCTTTGACGGCGACATCAGCAAGGTCCCTACAACAGCCCTTACAGTAGGAGTCGGTACAGTGATGGACGCAAAGGAGGTTCTCGTGCTTGCATTCGGCCACAAGAAGGCCAATGCCCTTCGTGAAGCGATCGAAGGTGCATACTCTCATAAGTGTACCCTTTCTGCCCTTCAGGCACATCCGCATGGCATCATCGTAGCCGACGAACTTGCCGTAGGAGAGCTCAAGGTCAACACATACAGGTACTTCAAGGACATCGAGAAGGATAACCTTCTTTAAACTGCATTTATGAATTTTCACTATATTTGTGGGCTGAACTGATGTTCAGCCCACAAATGTTTATACTAAAACCTATTGACAATGAATAAGTTAAGACCAATTATTCTTGCGTTCACAGTCGTTCTTGCAGCCTTGCTCGCGTATGGCGTGTGGACTCGTCCAAGTGCAAAACCAGCCGATCATGAGGGCTTTTCTGCAGCCCGTGTAATAAAGGATATCGAAGTCATGTCCAAGGAGCATCACTCTGTTGCCCATCCTGAGGAAAGAGCAAAGGTGAGGGAATACCTTGTTCAGAGGCTTGAGGGCCTCGGAGCCGATACCGTGAAGCTTTATAAGTATGACTCGCTTGTGGGACCGAAGAACAAGCATGTAGTCTATACATTCGATGCGGTCAATATTGTGGCGGAGTTCGCTCCTCTTGCCGCTGCTGAGGATCCTACTTATCTTCTCATGGTGGCGCACTATGATTCAAGATATTCTCAGCCTATGCCGAAGGATACCGTATGGTCATATGGAGCTGCTGATGACGGCTATGGCGTCGGTGTGATCCTCGAGACTGTAAATCAGGTGCTTAAGAACCGTCAGGACTGGAAGCAGGGTGTGAAGGTTCTCTTTACGGATGCCGAAGAGGTCGGAATGATGGGTATGACTGCAATCTGGGAGAACAACAGGGAATTCTTCGATAATGTAGGTTTCATGATCAACATTGAGGCCCGCGGCCCATGGGGACCGGCCCTCCTGTTCGAGACATGCCCTGGCAATGAGAAGGTGATGGATCTCTATGCATCAGCTGCAAAGAATCCTTTTACATATTCGCTTACTACTGTGGTTTACAACTTCATGCCTAATTTCACTGATTTCACAATCGTTAAGGATGAAGTACCGGGAGTCAATTTCTCTACTATCGCAGATGTGAACCATTACCATACCGACCTGGACAATTTCAGCAACATCAGCGGAAAGTCGATCCAGCACTATGGAGCGCAGGTACTTCCGATAGCGCAGGAGTACCTCACTGGAGAAGCCTATTCAGATAAGGGATATTTCAAGGCAGAGGACGATACTACCAACTTCACAATCCCAGTCCTCGGTCTCTTCAATTTCAGCAAAGGAGAGTATAAGGTGCTGAATGCCATTATGTTCGTCCTCTTCCTCCTCTCTCTCGGATTCGAGGGTATCCGTGGCAGACTCAAGGCTATGAAGGTCTTCAAGAGTTCTCTTGTTATCCTGGGATCGGCGATCGGAGTTCTAGCTGTCGGCGAACTCATCGCATATCTCAGTGCCCTTATCGCAGGAGCGAAGTTCAAGCCGTTCGGAGTCATCCACGGCATCGGATTCGATAACGTAGCGATGATTGTATCTGTAGTCCTTATCGCAGCTGTTTCTGTGCTCGTATATGTGTCAGGCAGAAAGAAGGCCGTGATGAATGCATCGAAGTCTATGCGCGCGAATGCAGGAGCAAATGCTGCAGCAAAGCATGCGGACAATGTGCTTTACGGAGCGCTGGCTCTTATGTTTATCCTCAGTGCAGTGCTGCTTTTCGCTCTCGGTGAGAACCTTATGTTCTTCATTCCGCTTACCTTCGCTACAGCTGCAATGATCCTCTACCGCCTTACATCGCTCAAGGTTTGGATTCCTCTTGCGATGGCGATGATTCTTCTCCATGCATTCTCATTCCTCTACGCACTGGCCATGGCTCTTACCATCGGTGCATTCGGAGCTGTAGCGATGCTGGCATTCTGCGACATCATGGTACTTGTACCGATGGCAGATCTCTATCTCATCGAGACAAAGAACAAGAAATAAGATATTTAATCTCTACGAGCCAACCCTATGTAATAAAGAAGGGTTGCGAGTGAACCAAGGGCTGCGACCACATATGTGTACGCGGCCCATTTTAATGCATCTATGGCCATTGGACGCGTCTGTCCGTCGGCTATGCCTGTCTGAGTGAGCCATGAAATAGCTCTGCTGCTGGCATTGATCTCGACCGGAAGAGTTACGAAACTGAAGAGTGTTGTCAAAGCGAAGAGACCGATTCCGATCCAGATGAGGCCTGGGAATGTGTTTATGAATATGACGCCTGCGAGGAGGACCCACTGCACTGTGTTAGATGCGAAGCTCACTGCAGGAACGAGGGCAGAGCGCAGTCTTACGGGTGCGTATCCGAGAGCATGCTGCACTGCATGACCGCACTCATGAGCCGCTACAGCAGCTGCCGCAACGCTTCTGCTTGCGTACACGCTTTCACTCAGAGCTACTGTCTTGGTCTGAGGGTTGAAATGGTCAGTGAGCATTCCGCGTGTAGGCACGACTTTTACGTCGTAGATTCCGTGGTCACGAAGCATCTTCTGTGCGACCTCGGCTCCAGACATTCCGCTTGGAAGTCCGACCTGAGAGTATTTGTTGAAACGGCTCTGCAGCATCTGCTGCACGATGAAGCTGACAACCATGATGGCTATCATTATGATCCAGATATTCATCTTATATGAATTTTAATTGTTAATAATCGTGTCATGCTGACATTTTGTCCTGTCTTGACAGGAATTCTTCAATGTCAGGGCTGGGCGACAATTGAGCAAAAACCAAGCCCCTCACAAATTTAGCCGTTTTTGTCAGATTATTTAGTACTTTTGTAAATTGGATTTATAAATAAGCAGAATGTATATAAGCAGTGACTTTTCAAGGCTTGAGATAAACCTCGGCGGATGCCTTGAAAACTACAGATATTTCAGATCGAAGCTTGAGGCTTCAACAAAGCTTCTGGTACTCGTGAAGGCCAATGCATACGGACATGGAGCCGTGCAGTTCGCCTCGCTTATGGAAGAGGCAGGCGCGGATTATCTTGCCGTAGCCTATCCTATCGAGGGCATCGAGCTGCGTCAGGCTGGTATCAAGTCTCCGATAATGGTCCTGACTGCCGGAACTGACTCTTTCGAGCAGATTGTGAATTACGGACTTGAACCGGGTATTCCTAACATGTATTCGCTCAGGATACTCTGTGATGTGCTTGAAAAGAGAGGCCTGAAAGGCTTTCCTATTCATATCAAGCTTGATACAGGAATGCACAGGCTTGGCTTCATGACGGAGGAACTTCCGGAGCTAATGGATTTCCTGAAGACATGCAATGCAGTGACAGTCAAATCGGTATATTCGCATCTCGCCGCAGCAGACGATGCATCATGCGACGATTTCACCCTCGGACAGATCGCTCTTTACAAGGAAAATGCGGACAGACTTTCGGAAGCCATCGGATATAAGCCTCTGTATCATATCCTGAATTCCGCGGGAATCGAGCGTTTCCCTCAGTATCAGTTCGATATGGTACGTCTGGGTATCGGTATATATGGCGTCAGCGCCATTCCGGGAAACAAGCTTGCACCTGTCGCATCGTTCAAATGCAAGATCCTGCAGATCAAGACATTGAGGCCAGACGACGGAACTATCGGATACGGACGACATGGAAAGATAGCTCCGGACGGAACAGTGATCGCTACCATTCCTGTCGGATATGCAGACGGAGTGGACCGCCACCTCAGCTGCGGAAAGGGCCATTTCATGGTGAACGGTCACAAGGTCCCTACCATCGGAAACATCTGCATGGATATGAGCATGCTTGATGTAACTGGACTGGATGTGAAGGTGGGGGACACGGTTACGATATTCGGGGAAGACCCTACAATCACAGATCTTGCTGAGGTTTTGGGCACTATACCGTATGAGATCCTGACTTCCGTACCAAGGAGAATCGAAAGGATAATAGTAAAATAGATATAGACGATGAGATTTTTACCGATAATGTTATGTGCCGCAGCAATGGTTTTCGCAGCTTCATGTGGAAATCATAAGGAGTACAGGACCGACAGCCTTGGAGTTGAGGTCACAGCTGAGCAGAACCGTGAATATTCATATACCGACAAGCAGGCCGGATACTGGTACGGATCTACCCATCAGAAGGAACTCCAGTGGTACTCAGGCTGGAATATGGCCAAGAAACGCATCCTGGCGGACTATACCATCAATCTTGACGGAAAGCCTCTTGACAGGAGCGAGGCCGAATGTACAGTATATCCTGACAGGCTGGTGCGTAAGTGGGACAATGCGGTCGAGACATTCCGTATGATAGACAACCTTCCGATCATCTACATCAATGTGGAGACGGATGCCCAGAACGCTTCGATTAGCCTGGACCACAGTCTTCTGGAGAATGAGTCATACCCGAAGGGACTCTCCTTTATTTTCTTCATTCCGAAGGAAGCACCGGACAAGCGCATAATGTTCAGCGGGATCGGAATGAATGATTTCGTCCTGATATACGGTACAGAAGAGGAATGTATCGCGCTTTATGAAGAATTCAAGGAAAACCATCAGGAACTCATCAAGCAGAGAAAAGACAGAATCAACTCTCTTGTGACAGAGTTCAATCCGATACATTCGAACCTGCCGGAGCTTGACAAATCTCTCGACTGGATCACCATAACAATGGATGAACTCATAACACGCCAGCAGGGAAACGGTATCTACGCCGGACTTCCTTGGTTCAATGAATATTGGGGTCGTGACATGTTCATTTCAATGCCGGGAGCATGCCTTGTGACAGGCCAGTTCGACGTTGCGAAGGAGATTCTCAAGGACTTCGCAAAGCTTCAGGACACCGATCCTCAGTCCGAGACATACGGACGTATCCCTAACCGAGCAAACCTCGAGGGCATTCTCTACAATACAACAGACGGAACCCCTCGATTCGTAATCCAGGCATACCAGCTGGCACAGTATTCAGGCGACACGGAGTTCCTTCACGAACTCTATCCTGCAATCAAGATCAGTATCGATGCTTCGATCCGAAACTATACCGACAGCAAGGGCTATCTCACTCATGCTGATGCAGATACGTGGATGGATGTAAAGCGTAACGGCATACCGGGATCGCCGCGTGGCAACCGCGCGAATGACATCCAGGCCCTCTGGTACGAGCAGCTCATGGCGGGAAGCAAGATCGCAGCATTGATGGATGACATGGGATCAGCAGAGGAGTGGAGCGGACTCGCGACAATGCTCGCCGGCAACTTCGAGAACGACTATTGCAACAAGGAAGGCTCCTTCATATATGACCATCTCAACGCAGACGGAACCCCTGACCTTCAGTTCAGACCTAACCAGCTTTACTGTTTCGATCTCGTGAGCGATCAGGACTTCAAGCAGAAAGTTACGCGCCGTGCATGGGAAGAGCTTGTATATCCATGGGGTGTCGCATCTCTCGCGCAGTGGGACAAGCAGTTCCACCCTCAGCACGAAAACTGGCATTACTACCATAAGGATGATGCATATCATAACGGTACGATCTGGCTCTGGAATAACGGAATCGCGATGCAGAGGATGATCGAATACGGCCAGGTAGATGCAGCATGGGAACTTTTCAAGAACATGAACCGTCAGGCCCTCCACGAAGGTGCTGTAGGAAGCCTCAGCGAAAATGCAGACGCTCATCCACGCGAAGGCCAGACATGGGTGAACCGTTCCGGTACATTCCTTCAGGCATGGAGTAACGCCGAGCATCTCCGCGTATGGTATCAGTATTTCCTCGGTATCCGTCCGGATCTCCTGAACGGAGTCATTACCATAGAGCCTAAGATTCCGTCTGAGATAACACAGCTTGAGACTTCTGTCAAGATCGGAAACGGAACCCTCCATTACAAGTATTCAGACGGAAATGTAACAGTGAAGCTTGAAGGTATAGACGCAGAACTTGACCTCCGCGAGCCGGCTGGCCAGACCGATTCTCCGATCTTCGAAGGCGTCGGATTCTGTACTCCAGACCCGCTCGAAAGCTATCCATGCTTCGACACATATTACGAAACCGCACTTACTTATTAAATGATATGACTGAAATAAGTGATAAATACAAAGTCCTTTTCGTGTGCCTGGGGAACATCTGCAGGTCTCCGGCTGCGCAGGGTATATTCGAGCACATTGTACGCGAAAACGGAATGACCGAGAAGATCGCGGCGGATTCTGCCGGACTTTATGGAGGCCATGCCGGTCAGCATCCGGACCGTCGCATGCGTACGGCCGCACTTTATCGCGGATACGGACTTACGCATTCAGCACGTCAGGTTCGCAGTTATGATTTCAATGACTTTGACCTGATCGTAGCCATGGATGACCAGAACTATGAAGACCTCATGCATGTCGCTCCATCTGTTGAGGCGACTCACAAGATAAGAAGGATGGCTGAATATCTTACAACCCATAAGATTTCATACATTCCGGATCCATATTATATGGGTGCAGAAGGCTTCGGCCTTGTTCTGGACCTTCTTGAAGAAGGATGTCAGAACCTTTTTGACAGCATAGTGAAGGCCGAGAGCCTTTAAAACATAAATCAAGGGCTATGGAGTAAGGGAATCCGGTGCAAATCCGGAGCTGTGCCCGCAGCGGTAAGTCTCGATACACGCCTGCATGATGCCATTGCAGCTTCTTGCTGTGAGAAGGCGCAGGAGAGTGGAGATGAGCCCGAAGACCTGCCATAGTCAAGTCAAACAATCGAAGCCCGGGGGCAGGCTTCCGTGAAGGCGTTTAAACAATGTTATTTTCAATTCTTTTTTCAGCGGGCCTGCTGTCTGCAGGCTTGCCGTACGGCTTGGAAGAGCCGGTATGTGACTCGCTGCATGCGGTGACGGTCACAGCAGACAGGGGAGTGATAGTTTCCAGAGCGGATACCCTGTCGATCGATTATTCATCCACACTTTCAGATGTTCTTTTGCAAAGTCCCGGTCTTCATCTGGGAGATAATGGCGGTATGGGAGGTCTCAAGACCGTCAGTCTCAGAGGAATGGGTAGTGCCCATACTGCGATCTATGTTGATGGTGTGAGGGTCGGCAACGTCCAGTCAGGACAGAACGATCTGGGAATGCTTGGCCTTGAGAGCTATGGAACCGCTGTGGTTGATTATGCTCAGAACAGCGTTTCGTTCACAACTGCCAGGCCGGTATTCAATGATGGCCCTGTATCAGGCCGTGTCGATTTTTCTGCAGGTTCATTCGGGACATATCTCCCATC
The DNA here is from genome assembly GCA_045649795.1 of Candidatus Cryptobacteroides sp. Classification (GTDB taxonomy): domain Bacteria; phylum Bacteroidota; class Bacteroidia; order Bacteroidales; family UBA932; genus Cryptobacteroides. The sequence continues at coordinate 14,402 of JAZRQM010000046.1, forward strand.
TGCGAGGCTTGATTTCCGTCTCAGCGACAGACTTTCTCTTTCTGCAAATGCTGCCGGAATTCTCAGCAAAGGTGATTTTACGTATGGAGACGGTCTTCGCCGAGCGAATAATGATCTCAGACAGGCTCGTGCCGGTCTCGACCTTTTCGGACTCATGGGAGGAGGAGAGTATCATGTGAAGGCATATTACAATGGAGCGGAAAGAGGAACCCCAGGGTCGACTTCATACCCTTCGGATGACAGACAGAAGGATATGAATGCTTTTGTGCAAGGCGTCTTGAGAAAGAATTTCAGTCCGTTGTATACATTGAGAATCAGTGCGAAAGGATCATACGATGATATATATTATTCAAGTTCATGGGGCGACAGCAGATATGGCCAGACGGAGCTGCAGCTGAATTCCTCCCATGACTTTCAGATAAAGGACTGGTGGAAGCTCTCTTTTGCGGCAGATGCCCGCTGGGATGCATTGATGTCTACGGATTATGAGGCTTCGCGCCTTACTGCATTGTCTGCTCTTGCTTCATCCATCAGGACAGAAAGATTCATGGGTACGTTTGCTCTTGAATATGAAGGAGCATTTGATCTCGGTGCGCTCTCAAGAAATGCCCTTTCGCCTTCAGCCGATATCAGATTCACTGCCTTTGAAGGCTTCGATATTGTCGCTTTCGGAAGAAGGGCATATCGTATTCCGACCTTCAATGAGCTCTATTATGTGGGATATGGAAACCCTCAGCTGGCTCCCGAAGATGCATGGCTGACAGATCTGGGAATCGATTTCAACCGAAGGGTCAATGCATCATGGACTATGAAACTTAAGATTGATGCCTTTTGTAACTTATTGAAAAACAAGATAGTATCAGCGCCGACTGAAGAAGATCCCAATATATGGGCTCCGTACAATATAGGAAAGGTACGCTCTGTCGGAATGGACCTCCTTGCCGGAACGTCATATGAAAACGGAGATTGGAATGCTTCCGCAGAAGTGAGATATTCATATCAATCGGCTATTGACAAGACGCCGGGCAGCTATACCTATGATATGCCAGTTCCATATGTCGCCCGTCATACCGTAGTCCTTGATGCTGATGTTTCCAGGAAAGGTCTTGTCATGGCTTTAGTATGGCAGCTTCGAGCAGGAAGGACAGACAGCATGGGAGAAATGCCGGACTGGAACACCCTGGACCTTAATCTGGGCAAGTCATTCTCCCTTCCGAAAGGCAATCTTGTCTTGAAACTTTCTGCAAGGAACATTTTTGACTGCAGGTATGAGACAGTCAGCGGATATCCTATGCCGGGACGTAGTCTTACATGTGGTATGGAATACAGATTTTAGAATATGTTGAGTCTTTTATATGTACTTATATCTGGAATAGCCCTGCCGATAGGAGGCGTCCAGATGCAGTATCTCTGGCGTAATCAGCTGGGAGATGTGTATAGTCTTGGTCTTGGCAGCGCGGCATGTCTTGGTGCCGCGGCCGCTACCATGTCGGGCTGGTGCTCGCTTACGGTCGGAAGCTTCATATGTACCCTCATATGTACGGTCATATGCTTTTTCGTGACTCTCAAGGTAAGCACGCAGAACCTGATCACATTCGGAATCCTTTTCGGTACGTTCATCGGTTCGCTAGGAACGATCGTGGTTACAAATGCCCCTAACGGCGATCTGCTCAAGCAGTATTACCTCTGGGGGGCTGCTAATTTCAACCTCGAGGGCGTGACGACATCCGACATAATCTTCTCGTTGGGACTGTTCGCCATAGGACTGGCAGCGGCCTTGTGGACTGCCAAGGCTCTTACCAGACACATGAAGGAAGAAATTGAATTGAGCAACCTGTACAAAGCGCTTCTCCTTCTGGCAATAATGTTCCTGGTGACAAGCGCTGTGTCGATCTGCGGACCTATAGGCTTCATCTCTCTCGGAGTGCCGAACCTCAGCCGCATTCTTTGCAAAAGCACTGATATCCGGAAACATTATCTGATTTCAAGCGCAATGGGAGTCGGTTTGCTGCTGATTACCTATGTTGTGGCGAATCATGTGGACTTCTTCGGCATATACCTCCCTATAAGCGCAACAATGGCCATCATTGCGCTTCCGCTGATGGCCATTCTGTTCGTTAAGAAATAATGTCTATTTCAGTATCATTACGAAACCGCCGCGTGGCTGGCAGTTGACGAGTTTCGACTCAGGGAGCGATGCGGCGCTTTCTCCTGTGACGATGTCCCAAGGAGCCTCGGCATTTCCGCTGTCCTGGAAAGTGGATACTGTCTTGAAGTCAGTTCCTGTGATCTTTCCGAGGTCTACGGTCAGAGTCTGAGGCTCATCCTTTCCGTTGATTCCGGCGATGAACCATGTGTCCCCGTCTCTTCTTGCAAGGACGGCTGCCACTCCCGGATATCCTGAGATGAACCTGGTCTCATCCCATACTGTAGGAAGGTTGGTCAGGAAATCCTGTACCTCCTGAGGCTGTGCAAGATAGCTCTCCGGTTTATCAGCAAGATGCTGCAGTGTCGACTCATACAGTACTGTAAGTGCAAGCTCGTGCGCATGTGTCGTGATATGAGGATGCTGCGAATCAGAGAATGTACATGGAGTGTAGTCCATTGGGCCGATCACATTTCTTGTGAAAGGAATGGTCGCATTATGGCATGCCGCCCTGTTGGTGAGGATTGGAAGGTTGTTGTACCATTCGGCTCCGTAGACAGCCTCTATTGATACGAGGTTCGGATAAGTTCTCTGCCATCCGCGAGGAATGGTGGCACCGTGGAAATTGACCATGAGGTGGTGACGTGCCGCGCACTCAAGGATGTCCATATAGTATTCCTGTGTCTCCTGAAGATCACCTCTGAAGAAGTCGACCTTCACGCCGGCAACTCCCTGGCTCTCAAGCCATGCGAACTCCTTCTCCCTGTCTTCCGGCTTGTTGAGTCGGAACTGAGGACCGCCTGCACCGTTGATCCATGCTGTGGATGAGTTGTACCACATGAGTACCTTTACTCCCTTCTCCTTTGCATATGCCAATGCATCATCAATGTCGCCGCCGTTTGACATCTCGTCCCACTCTGCGTCGATGAGGATGTAAGGAAGGTCGAGGGTCTCTGCCATATCGATGTATTTCTTCACGATCTGGAAGTCCTTCGATCCGTGATTGTATGCCCAGTAGATCCATGACACCACACCTGGCTTGATCCAGCTTGTGTCTTCGATTCTGCTTGGTGCGGCTACGTCTGTCACGAGAGTCGACTCAACGATGTCGCCGAGCTCACCGATGATCACAACTCTCCATGGAGTGCACCAGTCGCCGTCAAGGACGCATTCGTTAGTGGCAGGACATACCTTGTACAGTTCCAGATCTTCCTCGTTCTTGAGGGAAGATGCGCTCTGCTTGCGTTCGATACCCGCCTCAGTGATGAGTGCGAATACGCCTTCAGCAGGCTCCACGAGTGCAGGATAGCCCCAATGACGGTTGCCTCTTGCTCCTTCTCCGGTAGTGCTGTGCGGGAAGAAATCCTCGTATGGCTCTGTCCATCTCTGGATCCATCTGTCAGTACCTTCAGGAATACGGTAGGTGGTTGCCTCGTCTGTAAGTGTCTCTCCTTCAAGGCCTGAAAGCTCATATCTGAACGCCACACCATCATTGTAGAGACGGAAAACCAGCTTTACCGGCTTGCCGCCATTGTCTTTGTAGTTGAGTGTGTATTCGTAAGCCTCATTGCTGCAGAGAGAAGCCTTACCACCGATCATCTCGTATTCTTCGGTGATCATCTCACCCTTCTTTATGTTCTTGAACTGCAGCTCGCCGCCATGACCTGTAGTGGTGATGCCGACTTCCGCGATGTCAAGCACATGCTTTCCTTCGTGAAGGATCTCGATCTGTCCGTCTTCCTTAAGCTGAAGTGAGATACTTCCGTCTGGAGAAACCGGAGTCACCGAGCATCCGATACATGCTGCCAATGTGCAGAGCGCCAGAATGAATCTTGTGAATTTCATATGATTAAGTTGTTGATTGTAAGGGGCTTTAGAGCATGAGACCAGCCTTGACCTTGTCTGCGATTTCCTGTCCTTTTATATGGGCAAGGATGGTCAGACCAAAGTCTACGGCCCAGCCCGGACCACGTCCGGTTATGATGTTTCCGTCCTTCACAATGCCTTCCTTCACATATTCGGCACCCTTTGCGGTAAGGGCCTCTTCGAAGCCGTCATAACATGTCATCTTCCTGCCCTCAAGGCCTGGGAGAAGGCTGAGAACCACGCTTGGAGCCGCGCAGATGGCAGCAACTGTACCGCCCTCGGCATAATGCTGCTGCATGATGTCCATAAGCTTAGGGAAGGCAGCGAGGTTGGCCGATCCCGGCATTCCGCCCGGGAAGATCATTACATCGGTAGGAAGGCATGGACCGAAAGATGTCGATGCCCTGAACTCTCCGAATGCCATGTCTGCGACTACGGGAATGCGGTTGGAACTTGTGACGATCCTGTCGTCGTAGATGGAAACTGTCTTTACGTTCACTCCGCCTCTGCGAAGCATGTTTACGGTAGTCAAGGCTTCTGAAACCTCGAATCCGTCAGCTAAGAATACATATACTCCTTTCATGGCTTACATTGCAAATGTGTTGAATCCTCCGTCCACAACGGCTACTGTGCCTGTCACGAATTTTGAAGCGTCGCTGATCAGGTAATGGATTGTGCCGCAGAGTTCCTCAGGCTCTCCCATACGTCCGAAAGGAGTCTGACGGATCACGTCTGCACCTCTCTGGGTCCAGCTTCCGTCAGGGTTTGTGAGGAGGGTACGGTTCTGCTCGGTAAGGAAGAATCCTGGAGCTATCGCATTTACGCGGATCTTCTCACCGAACTTCTTGGCAACCTCAGTTGCGAGGAATGCAGTGAAGTTGCTGATACCGGCCTTGGCAGCGGCGTATCCGGCAACGCGTGTCATAGGACGGAATGCAGCCATGCTCGAGAAGTTCACGATTGTGCCTTCTCCCTGCTTTACCATCTGCTTGAGGAATACCTGTGATGGGATGACTGTACCGGTAAGGTTGAGGTCAAGGACTTTCTGGAACTCCTCCGGCTTGAGGTCGAAGAATGTTCCGTCAGGTGCGATTGTAGCACCTGGCATATTGCCGCCGGCAGCGTTGAGGAGCGAATCCACGCGTCCGTAAGCTGCTACGATGTCAGCAAGATTCTGTTCGAGTACCTCCTGCTTCATCACGTCTGTGGTGAGGAACATAGCCTCTCCGCCTGCCGCCTTGATGTCGGCTACGATTGCGTTTCCGGCCTCGGCTCTACGTCCGAGGATCACGACCTTGGCACCTTCGAGTGCCAGATATCTTGCGATTGCCTTACCGAGGATACCTGTACCTCCGGTGATGACAACGACTTTTCCTGTTATGTCAAAAAGTTTCATGTGTTTTCTGTGGATGTGAGTCTTTAGAGAGATGCAAGGCATTCGCTTACATTCTTCTCGATACGTGCGAGGATGTCAGTGCCCTCTGCCTTCTCGAACTTCTCGCCTACGATGTTCTCGTAAAGCTCGATGTAGCGCTCTGTGATGCCGTTTACGATCTCCTCAGTCATCTCAGGAACCTGCTGTCCGTCCTGACCCTGGAAGCCGTTTGCCATGAGCCACTCGCGAACGAACTCCTTTGAAAGCTGCTTCTGCTTCTCTCCTGCTGCAAGACGCTCCTCGTAACCCTCTGCGTAGAAGTAACGTGATGAGTCTGGTGTGTGGATCTCGTCCATGAGGTAGATCTTGCCGTCCTTCTTTCCGAACTCGTACTTTGTGTCAACGAGGATGAGTCCCATCTTGGCTGCGATCTCAGTTCCTCTCTGGAAGATAGCCTGAGTGTAAGCCTCGAGCTGCTCGTAATCCTCCTTGCTCACGATACCCTGAGCGATGATCTCCTCCTTTGAAATGTCCTCGTCATGACCTTCAGCTGCCTTTGTGGTAGGAGTGATGATAGGAGTAGGGAACTTCTGGTTCTCAACCATTCCCTCAGGCATCTCGACGCCGCAGATTGTGCGCTTGCCAGCCTTGTACTCTCTCCATGCATGACCTGAAAGGTAGCCGCGGATAACCATTTCAACCTTGAAAGGCTCGCACTTGTGGCCCACTGTAACCATAGGATCAGGAACGGCGATCTTCCAGTTAGGAAGGATGTCTGTAGTTGCGTCCAGGAACTTTGCTGCGATCTGGTTGAGGACCTGGCCCTTGAAAGGAATTCCCTTAGGGAGGACAACGTCAAATGCTGAGATACGGTCTGAAACGACCATCACGAGATACTCGTCCTTGATGCTGTACACGTCACGAACCTTGCCTACATAGTGGCCAGTCTGGCCTTCAAAATTGAAATCAGTTTTTACGATAGCTTCCATTGTATTGATGTTTTAAGATTATTCGTTTAATAACTCACAAATATAAGAAACTGTTTTTAATTTCCATCGCTAAAATCCCATTGAAACGAGTCTTGGTTTCGTTCGAGACGTCCCGAAGTCTCATAGGGGTCTTTTTTGCCGACTCCTGTGAGAGGTAATGTGCCCCAGAGTGTTTTGGAAGGGACATTGGCTCTCATAGGGGTGGGCGAAAATCACTCCCGTGAGAAATCAGTGCCCGATCCATTCCGGGTATGCTATCTTGGGGATCAGGCTGCGGATCTGCCCGGCCCTCTTTTTTACATACTCCGACGGCTTGTCGGCATGACGGTCGATGGGATTCGGAAGACATGCCGTGATCAGGGATGCCTCGCGTCTGTTCAGCTCGGCAGCCTTCTTGCCGAAGAATTGCTGTGCCGCCGCCTCCACTCCATAGACTCCCTTGCCCATTTCTGCGACATTGAGATACACTTCCAGAATGCGCTCCTTGCCCCATATCCATTCTATCAAGACGGTGAAGTATGCCTCGAAAGCCTTTCTGACAAAGCTTCTGCTCGGAATGAGGAAGACGTTCTTGGCCGTCTGCTGGCTTATGGTGCTGGCTCCGCGGAGCTTCTTTCCCTTCTTCCTATGGTCCTCTATTGCCTTTTTCATCTCCTTCCAGTCGAAGCCCTTGTGAGTGGCGAAAAGATTGTCTTCGCTGGCTATCACGGCTTTCGCCATCTCCGGTGAAATCCTTTCATAGCTTCGCCATTTTTTATGTGTGCGGAATGAGTCGTCGCTGCGGTATTCTATGCTGCGCGACACCATCAGAGGAGTTACCCATACCGGAACCCATTTGAGCATCAGCACCCACAGGACAGTGAACACGACGAACGCCAGCGGCAGCTTTATCAGCAGCAGCTTTGCCAGCCATCGTCCCAAGCCGTCACGCTTGATCTTTTCTAATACCGTCATCTGTAATCAGTAAGTTTGAGTCTGTATTTGCGGCTTCCGAAGTTGCGGAAGAACAGATCGCCGAGCTTCTCTTCTGTCATCCCGAGCTTGTCTTCTGTCATTCCGAGCTTGTCTTCTGTCATCCCGAGCTTGTCGAGGGATCTCCTTATGGCCTTTCTCTCCCATGTCTGCGGGTCGATTGTAAATGTAACCGGCTCTTTTTCAGCTTCGGCCTCGAAGCCAAGCCTTTCGTAGACCTCGCCCTCAGACCATTCCAGGTCGGCATAGCTCATTATGTCGTCCGGCTGGACTTCCTTTATGAATGCCTTGAGCAACTTGCCCATGCCTCCGCTTACCCTCAGGTCGGGTAGTGAAGCATATCGTGTCCATTCATATGAGCGTATCTCCTTCCCGTCCTTTATCCATTTGCGGGCGTTGGAGAAAGTCGCTACGGCGATGAGGGTCCCCGGGGAAAGATTCTTCACTTCGTTCAGAATGACAGGTGATGACGTTCCGACCTTTCTTCCCGTCATTCCCGTTCCGGTCCGGAGTTCTATCTCTGCTGCAATATGTCCCGTATGCCTTTTCAGGAACAGGCCGTAACGATATTTGCATGCAGCATCTCCATATGAGTGATTCCTGTTCAGAAATTCCTGAGCCTCAGCCTTTTCGATGCGTCTTACCTCGCAGTTGCGCGCGTATGCCTGATGGTGGACTTCCATATGTGCCAGAAGCCTGGCCTCCATCATCGCGCGCTGTCTGTTCCATCGGTCTTCGGTTATTATGAGGGGATAACCGGCTTCTCGTGTGATCATCCTTATTGCATGTTCCGCCTTCTCGCTTTCAGCCTCCGCCTCTTCGATTGTCCTGGCAGATATTTCCAGCGGGAGGACCACCTTTGCGTGCCTTCCCTCCAATGTCCGTGTGACTATCACATCGAAATCATGACGGATCTGAAACGAAAGCTCAAATCCGTTTTCTACAAGAAAATCTGCTATATGATCGATCAGCCTGCTCATATCCGTGCAAAGATAATGAATATTATTTATATCGCCTAAAGTCTTGGTGCTGAGGTTGTTAGCGTTCCATTGGTGGGGGATTTTTCCCACCAATGGAGCCGGAACCGTTTGATTTGTAGCCGGTTATGTTTTGCGGACTTTGAGTCAGACGCACTGCTGGAGCATGTGGTGTACATGGCATGGTAAAAGGAATTATTTGCTATTTTTGCATGATAAGGTTTTGTATGAAGATGGAAGGTTTTGATGAAAAGGTGATGGCAGCGGAAGCTGCGCCTCAGCAGGAATTGCCGAAGATGGCTCAGGAGGGGATCCATGCTGGTTTCCCGTCTCCTGCGACCGATTATATGACTCAGGCAATCGACTTGAACAAGGAGCTGGTGAAGCATCCGGCGGCGACCTTTTATGGCCGTGTTGTCGGCGATTCTATGATAGATGCAGGAGTTGAGGAAGGTGATATCCTGGTGATTGACAAGTCTTTGGAAGCTCAGGATGGGGATATGGCCGTGTGTTTTGTCGATGGTGAATTCACCTTGAAATATCTGAGGTTCCATGAGGGAGGGCTGACCCTTGTGCCAGCGAACGACCGTTATCCGAGCATAGAGATAGGTGAGGGCTCGGACTTCATCATGTGGGGTGTGGTGACATATGTCATCAAACGTGTCAGATAGATGTTTGCTTTAGTGGACTGCAATAATTTCTTCGTGTCGTGCGAAAGAGTCTTCCGGCCGGATCTGGAGGGCAAGGCTGTCGTTGTGCTTTCCAACAACGATGGCTGCGTCGTGTCGCGAAGCAATGAAAGCAAGGCCATGGGCATAAAGATGGGCGTTCCATTCTATCAGGTCAAGCATTATGTCGATGAGGGGAAGCTGCATGCTTTTTCATCGAATTATGCTCTTTACGGAGATCTTTCCAACCGCGTGATGTCACTTCTTGCCGATGCCGTGCCGAAGATCGAGATCTACTCGATAGATGAGGCTTTCCTGCATCTGGATGGCATCGATCCGGAGACGGTTCCGCAGCTTTGCGCCGACCTTGTGGCAAAGATCAGAAAATGGGTCGGAGTGCCCGTGAGCATAGGCGTGGCGCCGACGAAGACTCTGGCCAAGATAGCCAGTCATTTTGCCAAGAAATACAAGGGCTATAAAGGGGTATGCATGATGGATACGGAGGCGAAAAGGCTTAAGGCTCTGGAGCTTACGCCGATAGATGACGTATGGGGCATAGGTCGTAGGCTGGCCCCGAAGATGCTGGAAAAGAATGTCCGTACAGCCTTGGATTTTGTGCAGAGGCCATGCGAATGGGTGGCTTCCAATTTCAATATAAATGCGGTCCGCACATGGGAGGAACTCCGCGGACGCGTATGTCATGAAGAGGAGAGGGAAGAGAGGAGGAAGTCCATATGCACGTCCCGTTCATTCGCCGATATGATCGAGGATGAAAAGGAACTGGTGCTGCGCGTTTCGGACTTTGCGGCCATGTGCGCGCAGAAGCTCAGAGAGGAAGGCTCGGCAGCATACGATGTTACCACCTTCATGTATACAAACCGATTCCGCGACGATCTGGCCCAATATTTTCCGTCTGCCACTATACGTCTTGAGGTGGCGGCGAACAGTGCACAGGAGATTGTCGGGGCTGCATTGAAGGCATTCAGGACCATCTTCAGGCCTGGCTATAAATACAAGAAAGCCGGAGTAGTCGTCAGCAACATTGTCGCTTCGGACGCAATCCAGGCTTCCATGTTTGACTTTGATGATGAGCTCCGTCAGAAGCATGATAAGCTGTCTAAGGTGATGGATGCGGTAAATGCTGCATCAGAGGGCTCTGCTTCAGGCCGGTCCATGCTCCGCCTTGCCACCCAGCGTCCCGGACATTATGCTGACGGTATAAGAAGAGACTTTCGCTCAAGGCTTTATTCTACTTCGCTTGACGATGTCATCGAGGTTCGTTAGATTCTATTAACTCTTTGGCTATCATTGGGTTGTCGGTGGTCAGGAAGTCGACCTTCCTTTCGAGCATCTTCTCCATGGTTCCCTTTTTGTTCACTGTCCATGTATTCACGCTCATTTTTCTTTCATGGGCCATCCTGATCCATCGAGGATGCATCCTTAACGCGTAGTGATGGTAGTCTATGCCGTTTATGCCTTCTTGCCATACCTTTCTGGGACTTTTGTCGCTGCCAAGGTATTGGATGGTGAAGTCGGGTAGCAGCAGCGCAAGTATACGGCACATGTGGAAACTGAAGGAAATGAACATGACTCTTTTCGGGTCAAGAAGTCCATGTGCGTCAATGCAGGCTATAGTGCGGCCGACAAGCTTGTTTTCAATGTCCGACGATGAATGTGGCTTGAGCTCGCATACGAGCATCGTTTCCGCGGATTTCTTGCCTTGTTCGAGATACTGGTCAAGCGTCGGGATCGGTTCGCCGTTCGGAAGCCTGTAATATGTGAAGTCTGAAAACGGATGATCCTCAATCCTTTTGCCTTCGACCGAATTGTCATGGAATACGATGAGCTGCTTGTCCGAGGTCATGTTCACGTCGAACTCGCTTCCTCTGAATCCGGCTTCCTGGGCGCATCTCAGGGCTGCGATGGAATTTTCCGAAAATCCTGCTTCCTCGCAGTTCCAGAAGCCTCTATGGGCTACGATTCCTGTTCTATCTTGCGAATGTGCCATCGTATTGGACAGAAACATGCTGATTGACAATACACTCATGATCTTTGCCACTATTTTCATATCCATTATATTTTTCTTCTTGCAAATCTACTTTCTTTATGCAAAAAATGCTACCTTTGCTTAGTTTATGTGACAAAATTCAACTTGATATATTATGGTAAAGGTAAATTTGGGAGGCTGCAGCTCCTTTGTAAAAGATGCAGATTACAAGGCTTATGTAGAGAAGGCAATCGCTGCTCTTGAGGTTCTTGAGAATGAGACAGGTGCGGGAAATGACTTCCTCGGATGGAAGCATCTTCCTTCAGAGACTCTTAAAAGCACTCTCGTATCAGACTGCGAGGAGATCAGAGATCTCTGGAAGTCAAAGGGTGTGGATCTCGTTGTAGTCATCGGTATCGGTGGTTCATATCTCGGTGCAAAGTGCGCTCTCGAGGCTCTTTCACACCAGTTCGCAAAGCAGCTCAAGAACAAGGGCGAGGCTCCTGAGATCGTTTTCGCAGGACAGAATCTTTCAGAAGAGTACATGTGCGAGCTCATGGACCTTGTGCAGGAGAGAAACGCAGCATGCGTAGTTATCTCTAAGTCAGGTACAACAACAGAGCCGGCTGTCGCTTTCCGTCTCATCAAGAAGTATCTTGAGGATACATATGGCAAGGCAGAGGCCGCAGAGCGTATCGTGGCTGTTACAGACAAGGCTCGTGGTGCTCTCAAGGGTCTTGCAACTCAGGAGGGTTACAGCACATTCGTGATCGAGGATAATGTCGGCGGTCGTTTCTCGGTTCTTACTCCAGTAGGAATTCTTCCTATCGTTCTCGCAGGCTTCGATATGAAAGCTATGCTCGAGGGAGCGCTTGCAATGGAAGAGGCATGTGCAAAGCCATGTGCAGAGTCTAACCCTGCTATCCAGTATGCAGCAATGCGTAACGCACTTTACAACCAGGGCAAGAAGATCGAGATCCTCGTGGCTTACAACCCTAAGCTTACATTCCTCGGTGAGTGGTGGAAGCAGCTTTACGGTGAGTCAGAGGGTAAGGACGGCCTTGGAATCTTCCCGGCTTCAGTGAACTTCACAACAGACCTCCACTCTATGGGTCAGTACATCCAGGACGGTGAGCGTACCCTCATGGAGACAGTTGTAAGCGTTGAGAAGAGCAACCGCTCTATGCTCATCGAGAACGATCCTCAGAATCTCGACGGCCTTAACTTCCTCACAGGCAAGCATGTAGAAGAGTGCAATGCAATGGCTGAGCTCGGAACAAAGCTCGCTCACATCGACGGCGGTGTACCTCAGATCTCTCTCTCAATCGAGCGCGTGAACGAGTACAACCTCGGAGCTCTCTTCTATTTCTTCGAGAAGGCATGCGGTATCAGCGGTTATATGCTTGGCGTGAATCCGTTCGACCAGCCAGGCGTTGAAGCTTACAAGAAGAACATGTTCGCCCTCCTCGGCAAGCCAGGTTATGAGGAGCAGGCTGAGGCTCTCAGAGCAAGACTTTAATTATGGCATACCCTTTGCAAACAACTAAGGCACGGTTAGTTTAGTTGTTAAATAATAGGGTTATGGTTCACCTCCCGGGCAGATTCTCTGTCGGGGAGGTGTTTTTTTAGGTTAAAGTGATCCTTTTATAACCAGCCAGTCATAATGCTTTGTGACCTCATCCAAAGAGTCATAAGGGATCAGATAACGATGGGTTCCCTTGAGGTCGCTGGTGATTGTGTCGTGACGATAGCCGAGGATGATGTGTGATGCGTTCCAGCGGATGTGTTCGCCTATTGCCAGGGTCTCGAGAACATCTGCATCGAATTCGGTGCAACATGCGGTATCCAGATGATTCTTTCCGTCAAATTCCTTTAGAATGCATGCTGAAGCCGATGCTGTCTGAGGGTCGCATAACGCCTTTTTAGTAAGGCTGTGCAGGCAGTTGGAGTAGTCTTGCGCAATCTGTCTGCGAGCCTTGGCCCTTACCTCGTAGTTGTCGTCACGCAGTCTGGTATTACGCTCCTTCCATGCTTTCAGCGCATCTTCCTTTGAAGTGAGAGCCATGTATCCGCTGTAGAACTGGAGGGCGAGCGAGTCGAGATGGTCGTTATTGATAACCTTGAGTGTCCATATTCCTTCAGACATTCCGAATGGCCTGATGCAATTGCTGAAAGTTCTGCCGGCCTTCTTGAAGGTCTCCTTGTCAAGACCTTTGTACTCCGTCTGCTTTACGGCAATGACGAAGTTGTGGGTAAGGTCTCTTCCTTTGCAGAGTGCGAATTCCGCTATGTCTATGGCTATCTTAAGATTCAATGTGTCATCTCCAAGACATACGACGATATAGTTCACGCTGTCTATTATGCCTTCAAGGTCGTTCCAGAATTCGGGAGTTTCTACGGAGTATGTCTTGAAGTTCACTTCGTCTGTATCCTCTAGGGTCACTTTTCTTCGAAATTCGCCCGCTGCTGCAGTGGCGTTGCTGTCGTATATGTGACATCTGAACTGGGCCTTCTTCCTGTCTTTCCCTGCGAATGCACCGAATTCATACAGGAATTTCAACGCTTCCTGACCGGTTTCTCCGAATCCGAGAATCGCGGAAGTGAATCCAGACTTGATATATCCGAGTCTCCTGCCTGTCTTTGGGTCTGTTGCTACATCTACGAAATTGTACGGGAACATTTCAGGAGAATCATAGCTTTTGAGACTTTCTACCGCAAGGTATGAAGAATCAACGAATCTGATTCTGTCGTGTATGTCTGTGACTGTATCATATCTTGAGACGATGCCATCCTTGTCGGCATGGCAGAATATTTTGCAGTGGAATGCTTCGTTATCAGGGTCGTCCGCGCCTTTCCATAATCTTTCCAGCAGCTTCAGGTTTTTTTTCTGGTCCTCGGAAAGTATGTATACATTGTTGTCCCTGTTTTCAAGCCACGGTACAAGTCCCTTCATCTTAGAGCTTGCCCTCAGGATGACGTCTGCTTCACATGATTCCTGATGATTGGATCTGGACATGAATCCGGAAATGATGTCCCATACGGAAAGCCCTTTCGGATTGACTTCGTTGTCAGGTATGTCTATGAAGATGATCTTCCCTTCATGTCCTGCCTTCCTTATGTCTTTGGCGAGAAGCTCGCTTGCTCTGTTGATGCCGAGGAATATATGGTTGTTCCCAGCTTCCGCGGCTTTGATGTTCTTCTTTTTATTCAGCCATCTGCGTCCATAAGCCCAGCGTGATACATAATGGAAGATAACCATGGCACTGGTGATGATGGCCAGGAAATAGGATGTCATGTATGCCATGCATAGCAGCGGGTGTTGGAGGAATGTGGTTTGCACTGGAGATTTGAATGCGAGGGTGTTGGCCACGAACATCTCCAGAGTATGCTGGACTGAGAAATAAATGACCTGAAGCCATTCCAGCATGGTTCTGCCTTCGCTGGAAGTCATTGTCAGGTACAAGGCCATGTTTGCGGCAAGGCCTATGCAGAATACGAGGGAAAAAGCTTTGAGCAGTACTCTGTTGTCAGAACGTCTGCCGGTAAGTCGCTGAAGGATGAATCCGTATCCCAGACAGATGGCGAGAGTGATTATTCCGTAGTTGTTTGCATCCATGTCAATTGTGCTATATCTCAGCCAAATATAGTGAATTCTCCTGTAAAATATTAAATTTGCATTATAATTTGAACATGTATGAAGTATACACCGGCACCGCTCGACACTTCATCTGTCGAGCTCTCAGATGAGTTGAAGGAACTTTCAGAAGCCATGGCGAAGAATGTCCATGAAGTGTGGGCTCGCTCCAGGTATGCGCAAGGATGGACATGGGGACCGGAACGTTCGGATTCCATAAAGACGCATCCTTGTCTGATTCCGTATGAGGACCTGCCGGAATGTGAGAAAGATTTTGATCGTTTCACTTCAGCAGAGACATTGAAATTCATAATGGAAATGGGCTTTGAAATAAAACGTAAATAGCAAGTATTAACTTAATTTCCTATATTTGCCAATTGGTAGAAAATTTATCCTATGAAATATGATATTTTCATAAGCTACCGTCGCGAAGGCGGTAGCGAATTTGCGCGTTCAGTCAAATCTGCGCTCGAAAGCAAGGGCTATTCCGTGTTCCTTGACTTTGACGAACTTAAGGACGGAGTGTTCGATGAGAGGATCCTGAAGGCTATCGAACAGGCTCCTGTCTTCATGTTCATACTGTCGCAGAATTCGCTGGACAGATGTGTTAATGACGATGACTGGGTGCGCAAGGAGATAGAATATGCCCATAAGCTTGGAAAGCATGTCATTCCGGTAAACAAGGACGGCGACTTTGCCGGTCTTCCAGCCGGTCTGCCGCAGACTATAGCGGAAGTCCTTGGACGCAATCAGTATTCTGAGGTGATGGTAGGCCAGCTTTTCGAAGCATCTATGAACAAGATGATAAGGGAAAGAGTGGCACCTGTCGTTAAACGTCCGGCCGGCAGAGTGCTTCCGCGCGTGATGGTGACAGTAGCTGTGATAGCCGTGCTTGCAGTAGCAGGTGTGCTGATGGCAGACCGTTCGAAGGCTTCGGCTGCTGTGGGAAACTACAAGGCCCTGATAGTTCATGCTGATTCCCTTATGCAGATGGAGGATTCTGTCAATGTTGCAATGAAATATGTCATTGAAGCTGAGGCTCTTGCTAAGGAGTACTCTGATACAAAGTATTCCGGTCGTTTCGGCAATCTGGCTGAAGGCTGTCACAAAAAGCTTGACCATGTCATCGACTCCCTTTTTACCCGCAACAGGAATTACATGGATTTCTACATGGCGAGATATCGTGATAACGGCGATGTTGAGGATAAGAAGAAGGCTTTGGAATATCTTGACAGAGCCTTGGGATTGAAGAATGATGAAGACCTTTCAACAATGAGGAGGATACTTAAGTGATGAAAAGACTGTTTACCGTATTGGCACTTATTGTTGCCGCATGTACTCTTTCTGCACAGGAGATAGCTGCAGAGTACGAGAAAATCTTCAAGGAAGGTATCGAGGCCTTTGACAGCAGACATTACAGGACTGCGCTTTCCAAGTTCAAGAAGGTTGTTAACATGCCTGAGACTTCTCCAAGCCTGAGAAACCAGGCTAATGAATTCATCAAGACATGCAACAAGCACCTGGCAGCTGCTGCCCCAGCAAAGCCAGCCGTTGCTGCATCGCCGACTCCGGCTCCTGTTGCTGCGCCAAAGGAAGAGAAGGTTCAGCATAAGCTTGAGGTATCTCCTGCAAATCTGAGTCTTCCGGCAGCTGGTGGTACAAAGGAAATCACCATTGACGCAAGTTCGAAATGGGATATAATGTTCAAGCCTGAATGGTGCAAGGTCATCGAATCTACAGACAATTATCTAAAGGTCTGGTGTGATGAAAACACAAGTCTGGAAGCACGAGAGGGCGAACTGGTCCTTTCTACAGGCAACAATGCGGCCGTGTCTTATGTACATCTTTTCCAGGAAAAAGGAACAAACAGGTCCGGTCAGGTTTATTTCAGGACAATACCAGGAAACGTCATGGTGGAAATCCATGACAGCGGTATTTATGGCCTTTCGTCCAGAGCTCATAAGCTCAGCTCAGGAACTCACGACATAAGGTTTGTGAAAGACGGTTATGAGACATTGGATACAACCGTAGTCGTACCTGTGATGGAAGACGGAAGAACTGCCGTGATCGATATCACCCTCGCCCCTCAATTCGGCATACTCGTGCCGGATATCATTCTGGAGGATAATGGTAAGGATGCCCCAGAAGTAACTTTCCGCGTAAACAGAAGAGTCATCGACATCTCCAACCCTGCTGACGGCTTCTCGTTTGATGATGACGGAGGCGTTATCTACAACACTTTGTACAAGGGTGGAAGGGTGCCGCTTCTTCCTGGAGTGTACGAGGTGTCTGTCGAGGCTGAAGGATATGAGGATTACCGTACCCATGTGACGGTGGAGAAAGGAAAGACAATCGATCTTGCGTGTGATATGAAATACATCTCCGGATGGCTTACTGTCCATGACGACAAGAACGCCGAAGGTGCAAAGGTGGTTGTTGACGAACTCGGACTTTCATGTGAGGTGGGAGAGAAACTGAGGCTTCCTATCGGAGAATACATGGTCGAGGTACGCAAGGACGGCTATATGCTTGATGATGGTATACTTGACATAAAGATTGAAGAGGACAAGGAAGTCCTTTTCAAGGCTGCGATGACCAGAATGGTAGAATGTTTCGTGTCTACCGAAGTTAAGGGTGAGACCGTTTACATAGATGGTGAGCCTATGCCGTATCAGCATCCTCAGCATGTGATTTCTCTTGCCGAGGGCGGTACATATGATATTCAGGTCCGCAAGGAAGGACATTGGCCATATGAACGCACCGTAACCATCACGCCTGCGGATACATTGATTGACCTGCGTAATCTTAAGCTCAGTGAGGTGCATCCGCTCAGGATCAGATATGATGAACCGAATATAAAGATCACACTTTCGTCAAGGAAAGATACTGTGCTGGCCGGTAACCTTGTCGTATCTCCTACGGAAGGATCGGATACTACAGTATATGTCCCATATGGAAAGTACGATATTGAGCTTACAAGGCGTTTCGAACTCATCAAAGGTAGAAAGAGGGCCTACAAAGGACATGTGAACTTCACACCAAGGAAGGATAAGGTAAAGATCCAGACTTGGTCAAGAAGATGTTTCGCACTTTTGTCCGGCGATTATTATCTTACAGCTGACAAGACTCTTGAGGCTGGCACGCTTCCTTTGACAGCAACTGCTTCGTTTGCTCAGTTCAAGCTCTGGAACGGATTGTCAACCAGCATATTGAGAGCTTCGGCATTCCCGACAGCAAGCTTTGATCTTCCGTTTACAGACGAGAACAAGGCCATACCGGAATGGACATTCGGAGCATCTTGCCTCTTCACCAACTACGAATTCCGAATGGGTGGAGGATTCTTCCATTATGGAGACGTAAACATGCTTCTTTCATATGCATGGTGCCCGCCGCTTACCTTTGCACTTCCATATGAGCATTTCAGCGGACATGAGGCTTTTGCCGGAATCGAGGTTTCATCAAGAATCAAGGTTCTCAATGTTAATTTCCGTCTTGGAGCACAGTATTTGCAGGGAAAGATCAACTGTTATAACGTGCCGGATAACCAGTATGCTGAGGTAAAGGATTGTTTCACAGCATATCCGTTTGACAATCTTTCATTCGTGGCATCTGTAGGTTTCACATTCGGAGGAAAAGATTCCAAGGGTAGAAACGTACTCAGGCTTTGGTAATAATGAAAAGAAACCTTACGCTCATAATCGGCATAAGCCTGGCGATTCTGACGATGATGCTTCTTGGAAACATCATCGTCATTGCGGAAAAGCTGGGTGAGGTCTGTCATACCGTTTATGTGGAATATGCCTTCTACGGGCTCATTCTGCTGCTCGCGGTGATTTTCATCATCAGGCCGATAATGAGGGTACATAACGCCCCGGAGTTTCCTGTGCTTGCAGTCAAAGACGAGGCGAACATAAAGGACCTGCAGCAGTTCGGCAAGCGTCTGGCAGCAAATTGCGGATACATCTCCGATCCGGAAAAACGTCGTCAGCATCAGGCGGCTTTCCGTGCGGACCTGCAGACCAATGCAGCTGACCATGAACTCCTGAAGAAGACGTTGCAGAAAGAGCTGGATCTACGTTTTGACGGCAATGCAGAGCTTGATGTGCTTGGAATAAACAAGCGTATCAAGGAGTGGGGAAAGACGGTCTTCATGGTTACGGCCATCTCGCAGAACGGTATCTTCGACTCGGCTGCGGTAATGGTGATGAACTACAAGCTTATCGAGGATCTTGTCCTTGCGTCAGGTTTCAGACCGACAAGGCCGCAGATGTTCAGGCTTTATGTACGCATACTTACGACCTCGCTGATATCATATTGCACATCGCAGGTCTTTACGGACATGAACGGCGTCGCTCCATTCGACATCGCCTCAGATGCATCTGCAGTCGCAGATGTCAATCCTGAGGATGTAACAGGTACATCGCCTGAACTTGACGGAGAAGATTCGATAAGCGGTCTTCTGGCACGATTTAAGATACCTGGCGTCGTGGTGGAATCAGCTCTCCAGGGAGCAGTGAATGCTCTGCTGACGCTTAGGATAGGATATGTTACCAAGGCATATCTGATGGAAGGCCCAGAAGCTTTGTCAGGCGTAAGGAACAAGCGTGCCGTAAAGAGGCAGGCGATCAAATCAGCTTTCAAGGCTCTTCCAGGCATAGTGGCTGGCTCGGCTTCGGCTTTGGGAAAGGGTCTGACTGGCTTTGTGGCGCGAATGGCGTCAAAAGAAGAAAAATAGAAATATGGAAAAGAAATTATATCCCTTTAAATTTATTCCCGTACCTTCAAGGAGACCTTGGGGCGGCAGCAATCTTGTCACTAAATATGGCAAGGAGTTCGTGGAGTGCGATCAGGATGGAAATGAGGTAGTGTTGGGTGCGGACGAACTCATCGGTGAGAGCTGGGAGATTGCCGACATGGGCTTCGAGGATTCTGTTCTTTCTAACGGATGGCTTGCCGGCAACACAATAAGCGAGATCATGGAAACATATCTGGAGAGGGTAGTTGGTGACGATGTGTATAAATATTACGGACGTCAGTTCCCGCTTCTTGTAAAGTTCCTTGATATAAACGGAAAACTCTCTGTACAGGTGCATCCAGACGATGAGATAGCTGCTGAAAGATATGATGCTCTTGGAAAGTCAGAGCTTTGGTATGTGCTTGAGGCTGAGCCAGATGCGAAGGCATACGTGGGTTTCAAAAGAGATGTCACAGCTCAGGAATTCTATGACAAATGCCATGACGGCACAGTCCATGAGCTTCTCAATGTCATCCATCCGAAGAAGGGCGATGTGATCTTCATCGCTCCTGGTACAGTCCATGCCGCTGACGGAAAGATCCAGCTCGTGGAGATCCAGGAGTCGTCGGACCTTACATTCCGTCTCTATGACTGGGGACGCGAAAACAATCCTGCTACAGCCCGTCCGATCCACCTTGAGGAAGCTATCGACCTCATCGACTACAGACCATATGACATGGCCAATTACAACCCTCATCATCATGGTCATTCGCATGAAGACCAGACAGTTGAGACATTGGTCGAGTCGGATCAGTTTACAGTCAGCAAACTCAATCTCACAGATCCTCTCCACATCTACACAGAGAAGTTCGGAAGCTTCATCGTATATGTCTGTGTTGAGGGATCGGCTTCAGTACAGGTACCTTCGACCAAGGAAAACGGTGAGGCGTACATGGAGAATTATGAATTCAAGATGGGCGAGACAATCATGATCCCAGCCGACATGCCGGATTTCTTCCTCGTGCCACGCGACCGTTCTACCGTACTTCTTGAAGCAGTAACCCGCATCCAGGAGGAGTTTGATGCATACATAGATCCGGATACGGATCCATTCCTTGAGGGTGAGGATTACGAAGGCCTTGAGGATGGAGCATTTGATGATGAGGAAGACGAGGAAATCGGACCTGCAGGTGCAAGTCCTCTCGGATTCTTCGGTGCCGGTCGCAATCCAATGTCATAATGTGTCCTATGGAAGAAGTGAGAATTGACAAATATCTCTGGTCCATAAGGGTTTACAAGACCAGGACTGATGCCACAGATGCCTGCAAGGGCGGAAAGGTGCGAGTGAATGGAGGTGATATAAAGCCCTCGAAGCCTGTAAAGGTAGGAGATACCATCGTGGCGCGCAAAGGTGCTGTTACATATACATATAAGGTGCTGCAGCTCATCGACAAGCGTCAGGGAGCCAAGCTGGTGCCGAATTATGCAGAGAATCTTACTCCGCCGGAAGAACTTGCCAAGCTCAGGGCTCCTGTGGAGACCTTCTTCCTCAAGAGAGACAGGGGAGCAGGTAGACCTACCAAGAAGGATCGTCGTCAGATGGAGGATCTTTGGAGCAATCTCAGCTTTGATGTTCCGGATGACATCGCGGAACGCTTTGCTTCTGATTTCGGATTCGACGATTCGGAGGACGATTTCTACGAAGATTAATTTATAAAATAAAAGCCGACCGGCAATTGTGTGGAGAGCGACATGCCACCCCCGGCTAGGGGGTGCCTCCTGAAAAGGAGGCGGAGGTCGCCGGAACACATTGCCGGTCGGCTTTTATATCAGTATTCTACTTGAAGTATCTGTTGAAGAGTCCCTGGAATCCTGCTCCGTGACGAGCCTCATCCTTGCACATCTCGTGTACTGTATCGTGGATAGCATCAAGGTTCTGCTGCTTTGCGAGAGTTGCGATTCTCTTCTTGTCCTCACATGCGCCCTGCTCAGCGAGCATTCTCTTCTCTACATTTGTCTTGGTATCCCATACGCACTCACCGAGGAGCTCAGCGAACTTAGCTGCGTGCTCAGCCTCTTCCCATGCATATCTCTTGAAAGCCTCAGCGATCTCAGGATAGCCCTCTCTGTCTGCCTGACGGCTCATTGCAAGGTACATTCCCACTTCGCCGCACTCACCGTTGAAATGGTCACGAAGTCCCTTGAGGATCTCAGGATCAACTCCCTGTGCTACTCCAAGCTTATGCTCGTCTGCCCATGCGAGAGCGTCACCTGTCTGAACGATCTCCTCGAACTTCTCTGGTCCTACATGGCATACCGGACATTCCTGTGGTGCCTCATTTCCCTCGTGGATGTAACCACATACCATACATCTGTACTTCTTTACCATAATGCTTATTTTTTTAATGTTGTTTCTATTGTTATCGGTTATAATCAATTGGTCTATGCCTCTTCCTCGGTTACTTCTACAAAGTCCTCAGGTCCTACAAAGCAAAGTGGACACTCCTCAGGAGCAGTTTCGCCTTCGTGGATATATCCACATACCAAACATTTAAACTTCTTGTTCATAATAGCCGTATTATTAATTGTTTGTAATTTCTAATTTTGAATTATTCAAATTTGCTTCTGATGCAAAGGTAGGGAAAAATCCGATACCTCCAAATTTTTTTGCATCAAAAAATCAAAATTTTTGTAAATTGTCCCTTAAATATAGCAAATTTTCCTGAAACAGATACGAATGTGCCATGATCTGGCAACATAACGGATTTATTTTGCGCAAAACAATATCAGATGACGCCATTTTTAAAACAGGTCGCAGACCATTACTATAATTCAGGAGGGATCGAAAGCAGATGCTTCATCTTTCCGAACCGCCGTTCCATGGTATGGTTCAGAAAGCATCTATGCGCTGCCGTAAAGGATGTGCCGTTGCTGGCGCCGCAGATGACCACGATAAATGATTTCTTCAGCCGCGCTGCAGGACTTGATTCAAGCGACAGGGTAAGACTTCTTCTTGAACTTTACGAATGCTACAGGAAGCTGAATCCGAAGGCGGAGCCTCTTGATGAATTCATCTTCTGGGGAGACGTCATACTCGCCGACTTCAACGATGTCGACAAATATCTTGTCGATCCGAAGCAGCTCTTTGCCAATGTGGCAGACTTCAAGGCTCTTCAGGATACATTCGAATACCTCAGTGATACGCAGAGGGAGGCGATCAAAGGCTTCCTGAGCCATTTCAATGACCAGTCCGGCAAGCTCACGGTCGATCTCGGAACCGATGATCCTGACGTGAAGGGCAGGTTCCTGCAGATATGGAACATACTTTACGACCTCTATGTCAGCTATAATAAGGCATTGAAGGACAAGGATATGGCGTATGAGGGAATGGTATACCGAAGCTTGGCTTCAAGGCTTAAGGAGGAGGCTGCGGAGGATGTGTTCAAAGATATATTTCCGGAAGATGTCACCTTTGTATTCGTAGGTCTCAATGCCTTGAACGAGTGTGAGAAGACCCTTCTGAGAAAGCTCCGCGATGCAGGCAGGGCTGAATTCTGCTGGGATTGGTCAGGAGATATGATCAAAGATCCGCAGAACCGTTCCTCATTCTTCATGGCAGACAATGTCATCGAATTCCCGCAGGCATCAGTCTGGGATACGGAAGGCGTCAAATGTCCGGAAATCAATGTGATAAGCGTCGCTTCTTCAGTCGGACAGGCGAAGAGGCTGCCGGATATCCTCGCGCAGAGGGACGGAGCTCCCGAGGATTATGCTGTCGTGCTGCCGGATGAGGGACTCCTCAGGTCGGTGCTGAACTCGATCCCGGAGGACATCCATGACATAAATGTGACCATGGGTCTTCCAATGAACGGAAGCCTTTTCTATACGATGATGGCAGATATTTCTGCGATCCAGATGCATGCGGTAAAACGCAAGGGTTCATGGTTCTTCTATCACAAGCAGGTCTGGGACCTCTTCTCTAGCGAGATATTCCGCAAGGCTGCGGATGAGAAGACCATGGAGATAGTTGCCAAGGTGAAGGAAAATGCCAGATATTACATACCGCAGGAGGAGCTTGGAGGTACATTGCTCATGGATATCATATTCCGTCCTGTAATTATGGACCCGAAGACGGCATCTGCAGCGCAGGTGGCATCGTTCGCTCAATATCAGAAGGATGTGATCGAAGTCGTGGCTCCTGCCATTGCCCAGGACGGAAGCCTTGCCCTGGAGCTGGAATATGCCAAGGAGTACTACAAGAGCATCAGCGTTCTTCATGAAATACGCCTCGAAGTGCTCCCGATGACCTATGTGAGGCTTTTGGGACAGCTGCTTGGCTCTGTTTCAGTTCCTTTCAAGGGCGAGCCGCTGAAGGGCCTGCAGATCATGGGACCGCTCGAGACACGCGCCCTTGATTTCCGCAACCTTATAATAATGTCTGCGAATGAAGGAGTCTTCCCACGTCGCAGCGTCAGCTCGTCATTCATCCCGCCGGAGCTTCGCAAAGGCTTTGGAATGCCTACATATGAGTTCCAGGACGCCGTGTGGGCATATTACTTCTACAGGATGATTTCCCGTGCGGAAAAGGTCTGGATGCTGGTGGATTCGCGTACGGAAGGTCTCAAGTCCGGCGAGGAAAGCCGATATATAAAGCAGCTTGAGTATCATTTCGGTATTCCTCTGAAGAGGTCTGTGGTGAAGTTCTCCGGTATGAAGACGGCTCAGCTGCCGGAGATAAACAAGACGGAAGAGGATGTCGCTAAGATCAAGGAAATGGTTCTGTCAGCGACAGCTCTGCAGAATTATCTGGCATGTCCGGCGAAGTTCTACTATGGAGCTGTAAAAGGACTGGAGGTTGAGGAGGAGGTCGCAGAGTCTCTGGATTATGGCATGTTCGGAACGGTCTATCATGATACCATGCGTGCTCTTTATACTTCGGAAGAGGCTATGGATCCTCAGTTCTTCTTTGACGACAGACAGCCTCGTGCCGGTTTGAAAGGAGAGGCTTTAAGGGAGATAAATCGTTCATATATAGAGAGTTGGCTATCGCGAAAAGAGGCGTTGAAAGCCAAGGTGAAAGCCCTCATCATGGCTCAGCTCAATACGATAGATGTAAGCGGACGAAACCTTGTGGTGGCCGATGTGATCGTGCGTTATGTGGTGAAGACCCTGCAGCGCGATCTCGAGCTTCTGAAGAAGGAAGGACGCGACTCCTTCGAGATCCTAGGCAGAGAAATCAAGGTCAGAGGGGAGTTTTGCGGGCAGAAGTTCAAAGGCTTTATCGACCGTCTCGACAGCTTCCACGAGGACGAGGCGAGAGTCGTGGACTATAAGACCGGAAAGGTTCTGGAAGATGATGAGAACATCAATGACTCCAATGCCGAGGCGATAGCGGATATGATTTTCAATCCTGACATGAAGAACTGGCCTAAGATAGCCCTGCAGTTCTATATGTACGACATGCTTGTGCAGTCAAGACCGGAGGTCAAAGGCAGGAAGATATGCAACTGCGTGTATTCGACGGCCCATCTGTTCAAGGAACCGCCGGTGACTGTGCCGATGAATCAGAAATTCTATGAGGCTGTGTCGCAGCGGCTCGAAGCGATGCTCGGCCAGATGTACGATCTTTCGGTGCCGTTCCGCAGGACCGATGATGAAAAGACATGTGCATATTGCGATTTCAGGATGATATGCGGACGATGATGAATATAGAACTATGCTTGAGATAATGAAGGCTTCTGCAGGTTCGGGAAAGACCTACAGACTGGCAAGAAAATACATTTCCCTTCTGCTTCAGAGCAAGGACAGGTATGCATACAGGCACATCCTGGCGGTAACCTTTACCAACAAGGCTACCGACGAGATGAAAAGCAGGATTCTGAAGGAACTTCATGTGCTGGCGACCCGTCCGCATGAGTCCGGTTACCATGACCATTTCGTGCCGTCTGTCTTCCCTTCGGAGTCTGAACTCCAGAAGAAGGCGAAGGCTGTGCTCAGCGATATGCTGCATGACTACAGCGCATTTGCAGTAAGCACGATAGACCGTTTCTTCCAACAGACTCTCAAGGCCTTTTCACGAGAGATCGGCCAGTTCGCTTCATATCAGGTCGAGCTGGACAAGGACTCTCTTGTGGCAGAGAGTGTCGACCGCTTGCTGGATTCGCTTACGGAAGCGGATTCGGGCCTTCTTTCATGGCTGACGGACAATGTGCTTGAACAGATCGAACAAGGCGGACGATACAGCATGGATGCCAATCTTCTTGAGATGGCAAAGCGTCTGAAATCTGCTCAGCGACAGGAGGTTATGTCGAAGTTTGGAATGGAAGGAGATAAGGAGTATCCGAAGGAGAAACTGCTTCAGATCAGGGAGATATGCCGTCAGATAGTGGCGGATTTCAGCTCGGCGGTCAAGTCTGCCGCCTCTGCCGCCCTTGATGTTCTGGAACAGGCTGGAGTAGATCCTGCGGAAAGCAACAGAGGTTTCCTCAAGAAACTTTACCAGTATTCGGAACTGGAAGAAGGAGAGGCTGTTGAGGCCCTTCCGTCCGCTTTCGTGACCAAGGCTCTTGACCATGAACAGTGGTTTGCCAAGACGAAGGCTGCGAAGCTCAAACCTCTGGTATATCCTTTCCTGGAAGCGCCTCTGGAGGACTTCTGCGCCCTTTTTGACAAGGAATTCAAGGTATATAATACAGCCCAGATACTTGACGGCCAGCTTTATGGACTCGGAGTTGCAGGAGAACTCGACAGGACTTTCAAAGAGCTTATGAAAGAGAAGAATGTCCTCTGCATCGACGACTCCAATACTATACTTCGTGACATAATCGACGGTTCTGATGCTCCGTTCGTCTATGAGAAACTCGGTGTCAGATATGAACATTTCCTTCTTGACGAGTTCCAGGATACTGCAGGAGTGCAGTGGAGCAACTTCAGCCCGCTTCTGCATGAAAGCGATTCCAAAGGAGGGGAAAGCCTTATAGTCGGCGATGTCAAGCAGAGCATCTACCGTTGGAGAGGCTCGGACTGGAAACTTCTGAACGATGCCGTGCCGGCGGAGTTTGAGGGGCATAAGGAAGAAGTTCTTGATACGAATTACAGGAGCCTTGCGAACATCATCAGCTTCAACAATCTCTTTTTCAAGTCGGCTGCAGGCATTCTTGACCATATGAACGGTTTCAAGGAAGGTGGCCCGATGACAGGCATCTACTCTGATGTGTGTCAGAATGTCGGAAAGAAGACCGCTGCAAAAGGCAGCGTAAGTCTTACCTTCTGCCCTAAGGAGGATGAGCTCCAGAAGGTGCTTGACGCCGTGAATGAAGCTCGTCAAAACGGAGCCTCCCTGTCTGATATAGCTGTGCTCGTAAGAAGCAATGCGATCGGTGAGGATATTTCCATGTATCTGATAGACAATGATATACCTGTCATAACAGACGACTCGCTCAGGGTCAAGAGCTCGATAACCGTACGCCGCCTTGTCTCGCTGATGTCCTTTGCGGACAATCCGCAGGATACCGTCAATGCCTATCTGGCAGAGTCGCTGGACATATCGATACCTCAGGATTGCGGCTCGCTTGTGGACATGGTCGAGGCCTTGTTCCGCGACCTGAAACGAAATGATCCGGAAGGATTGTGCAAGGGTGAAGCCCTGCACATACAGTCTTTCATGGATCATGTCCAGGAATATGTGGCTTCAAACGGAAACAGCCTTCGCGGATTCCTCAAATATTGGGAGGATGAGAATCCTTCCGTAAGCTCTCCGTCGTCAGGAGAAAGCGTAAGGGTGATGACCATACATAAGTCCAAGGGACTGGACTTCCCATATGTGATCATCCCGTATGCGGAGAATATAAACCTTTATAAGGCAGGAAGTTACTGGTGCGTTCCGAATCTTGAGGGTACTCCTCTTGGAGGCCTTGCCGAGGGAGTTTATGACGTTACATTGTCAAAAGCCTCGGAGGATACGCTTTTCGCGGAAGACTACAGAAAGGAGAATTTCCTGCAGCAGGTTGACAACATAAATACCATATACGTCGCTATGACCAGAGCGGCTCTTGGAATGCATATCATTGCGAAGACTCCGTCTGCCAAGTGCATAAAGGCTCTTGAAACAGGAGATACGACTCAGTTTACTGACTTCTCGCAGATGCTCTATTGGTTTGCATCGGCCTCATGCGGCGGTGATGTGCCTGGTAATGAGGAACTTCTTCCTCCGTTCCATGTGCTCAGAAGTGCAGGGGAAGATGGGTGTGAGCGTTTCGATATCGGAGAAATGGTCCAGTTCGCGGATCATCGCAAGACTGAAGGAAATGAGACTGAAACCTTCTGCATGACTTCTTCGGACGAACTCCCGTCCATAGCACTCAACCCTCAGCCGGCCGAAGAAGGTCAGGGCGTGCGTGAAAGAGGAAGGCTGAAGTTTACAGCCGATGCCCTGGATTTCTTCTCGGAAGAAGGCGAGGCCGGGGTCTCGGCTTCGAACAGGATCAAGGGTGTCGTGCTCCATGATATCCTTTCCCGAGTCATAGTGCCGGAAGATCTGCAGAAGGCTGTTCTCAAGTCGCTTCAAAGTGGAGAAATGAATGCTGCGGAAGCCGATGAGGCATTGTCTCTTCTGTCGGAGAGGATAGCAGGAGCGGTGGCGAGAGGCTGGTTTCCGGATAAGGCTGACAGGATTCTCAACGAGTCCACTCTTATCGATACAGACGGACAGATGTACCGTCCGGACAGGGTCGTGATCTCTGACGGAAAGGTCGTCATCATCGATTATAAGTTCGGTGAGCATCACAGGACATATGAGCATCAGCTCAAGAAATATTCCCAGATATGGCGCCGTCTGGGCTACAGGGAAGTGTCGGCTTTCCTATGGTATGTCCATACTGACGAGGTGGTGGAAGTCTGATGGAAATACGGAGAAAGTTTCTTATATTTGCAAATTGTAGTAAGAAATAGAAGAAACATATGGAAAACAAGGATATAGATACCTGCAAGCTGCTGTATAATACTGAGCGTGTGAGACTTTACATACCTGAGTACGGCAGAAACGTGCAGAAGATGGTGGCCTATCTGAAGACTATCGAGGACAGGGAGAAGCGTAATGAACAGGCAAGGGCGATCATCAAGGTCATGGAGATCCTCAATCCTGCTGTCCACCTTGAGGAGGACTTCGAGCATAAGCTCTGGGACCATCTCTTCATCATTTCAGGCTTTGACCTCGATATCGACGCTCCATACCCGATGCCGGCACCTGAAAGCCTTAACCAGAAGCCTGAGCCTGTGCCGATGAACAGCAAGCCTATCAAGGCGACGCATTACGGACGCAACATCGAGAATATCATCGATCTGATCGCGGAGAAGGAGGATGGAGAGACGAAGACAGCCATGATACGCCAGCTCGCAGTATACATGAGGCAGCAGTACCTTATCTGGAACAAGGATACCGTGGCAGACGAGACCATTTTCCAGGATATAGAGAAGCTGTCAGATTACAGGATCAAGGTTCCGGAAGGACTCCAGATCGGCAGAGGGGATAACGCCCCATCGTTCTCAAGGCAGAACAAGCGTCACAAGAACAACAACATGAAGATGCGTAACAAACAGCATAAGTAGAATATGGCTGCAAAGAAGAAAACAGCAAAGAAAAACAACAGGAAGGAGAAGCGGACCCGCTTCTCATTCTTTTCTGGTATGGACCAGGATACAAAGTCAGTCATTCTCAAGGGATTGGGCCTTCTCGTAGGAGTCTTTACGGTCTTTACCCTTGTGGCGACCGTTTCCTATCTTTTTACATGGTCTGCAGATCAGAGCCTCATGTCCCAGCCGGATATGATGGATAAGAGCGTGGACGTGGCTAATGCGGCCGGCAAGACCGGTTATTCATGGGCGCACTTCCTCGTGTGCCGTTTCCTCGGACTCGGAAGCCTTGCGTTCATATTCATCATGGCTGCTACAGCATACCGCCTCTTTTTCTGGAACAGAAGTATCGGACTCCTCAAGACCACATTCATCGTAGTCAGCGGAGCATTTGTTTCATCCCTTGCACTGGCCTATGTTTCCATGCTGTTTACAGCCGATACATTCTTCGGCGGAGGACTCGGCGGTGATGCCGGCCATGCTGTGATTGCGTGGATGAACAACCTTGTAGGTGAGATAGTTACGGCTCTTGTGATTGTTCTGTTGGTCGTTGCGTGGCTTCTTCTTGCAAGCGGCCGTTTCGCCCATTGGCTTGCACTTGCCGGAACCGAGGAGAAGGAGGAGGAGATCATTGACGTTGAGCCTGGCATTGAGGAAGACATGGACGGTGACGGAATGACCTCAGACGAGGAAGATGTTCTCTCAGGAAACACGGATGATCTTTTTGTCGATCCGGCATATACAGAAGAACCAGAGCCGGTTTCCGAGCCGGACCCTGTTTTTGACCCGGTATTCGGCCCCGTTTTCGCTCCAGTAGACGAACCGCTTCCGATAGAGGAAGATATTCCGGAGACAGTGGAAACGGCAGTCGCGGAGCCAGCAGCTGAGGAGGGGATCGAGATCATCAGGAATTACGATCCGGAGGCTGTCGTTACCGAAGAGCTTGAAAGAATCGACAACAGAGCCGAACTCGAAAGATATGAATTTCCGTCCATCGACCTTCTCGACGACTATGCTGACGGCCAGCATACGGTATCCAAGGAGGAGCTTGAGATAAACAACAACAGGATCCGCGCTACCTTGATGAACTATAAGATCGAGGTGATGCAGGTGACTGCTGTGGTCGGACCGACAGTGACCCTTTATAAGGTCGTGCCAGCTCCTGGAGTTAAGGTTTCTGCTATTGAAAATCTCCATCGTGAGATCGGTATGTCCTTGGGAGCCAAGGGAGTACGTGTTGTCGTGCTTCCGGACTGCGTGGGTATCGAGGTGGCGAACAGAGAGCCGTCCATCGTGCCTTTGAAGAAGACCCTCAATGATGATTCGTTCAGGAATACCAAGTATGAGCTCCCGATCGCGATCGGATATACGATCACAAGAAAGGTCAAGACATTCGACCTCGCATCCGCTCCGCATCTTCTTGTAGCCGGTGCGACCCAGCAGGGTAAGTCCGTGGGCTTGAATGTTATCATTTCTTCACTTCTTTACGCGAAGCATCCGTCTGAGCTCAAGTTCGTGTTCATCGACCCTAAGATGGTGGAG
The DNA here is from genome assembly GCA_045649795.1 of Candidatus Cryptobacteroides sp. Classification (GTDB taxonomy): domain Bacteria; phylum Bacteroidota; class Bacteroidia; order Bacteroidales; family UBA932; genus Cryptobacteroides. Next base: position 44,923 of record JAZRQM010000046.1, read on the forward strand.
TTCACTGCATACAACGCCCTCCTGAAGCATTATCTCGCTGTAATGCCGATGGCGGCAAGCGAGGAGGACGAAAGGGAACATGCCATCGTGAAGGATGCAAAGCAGGCCGAGCTGGTGCTCAATTCGCTCTGTATAGAGATGGACGAGCGTTACAAGCTTCTTGCTCTTGCCGGCGTTAACAACCTCAAGCTTTACAACGAGAAGTATAAGGACCGCTATCTCCTTCCTACTGAGGGACATAAGTACCTTCCATACCTTGTAGTCGTCATCGACGAGTATGCCGATCTTACAATGGCCGGAGGCGCAGGTCCTGAGGCCCGCAAGGCTGCAAAGAACATCGAGGCCTCGATCGTGCGTCTTGCCCAGAAGGGTAGAGCTGCAGGTATCCATGTGATCATCGCGACCCAGCGTCCATCGGTAAACGTCATCACAGGTCTCATCAAGACGAACTTCCCTACAAGAATCGCCTTCAGAGTGGTTTCACGTGTGGATTCAGCTACGATTCTTGATACAAACGGAGCAGAAAACCTCATCGGTAGGGGAGACATGCTTTACTATGCAGGAGTCGAGATGGAGCGAGTGCAGTGCGCCCTCGTCAGCATGGCAGAGATCAACAGGATCACGGATTTCATCGGAGACCAGACCGGATACAAGAAATGCTATAACACTCCATACTATCTGCCTGTTCCTGAGTCGCAGGACGGAGAGACAAGCGGCGGAACCATCGACATGCAGAACATCGACCCTCTCTTCGAGGATGCTGCCCGCATGGTCGTGACTTCGCAGAAGGGTTCGACTTCCGACCTTCAGAGACGCTTAGGCATGGGTTATGCAAGAGCAGGACGAGTAATGGACCAGCTGGAGGGCGCAGGTATCGTCGGCCCGCAGGAAGGTTCCAAGCCACGTCAGGTCCTCGTGACCAACTTCGAGGAGCTTGACGAGATCCTGTCACATTTTGTTAGATAGTATGAACGTTTTCAGAACATTTGCCGTTCTTTTTCTGGCGGCGCTGCCATTAAGTCTTCCGGCTCAGAGCACGGATCTACTGGATCAGCTTTATGATACTTTTGCAGAGCATTGTGTCGTGATGGACTGCACGTATTCCGTTGAGTCGGATGGCATTCCTGTAAAGGGAAAATGCAAGGTGGAGGTCCAGGGCATTTCATATAAGATGACTGGAGGAGGACTTGAGGTTTTCTGCGACGGAGAGTCTGTATGGATCCTTGATCCTGAATCGATGGAGGCGGTTATAGAGTCTGTAAGTGTCGGTTCGTATTCATATGTGACCAATCCCGCATTGCTGTTCAGGGACATGGAGCAGATGTTTACAAAGACCGGCTCGTCAGTGCTTTCCGGCTCCGTGATGAGATACCGTCTTACAGCCCGCGAGGCTTGTGGCGTCGCAAGCGCGGTGCTTGACATCGATAAGAATGCAGTGCTTAAGAGGGCGGAGTTTACGCTTGATGATGAGAGCGTCATGACGATCGATGTGGAGTCTGTCAAGGTGCAGCCGATGAAGGAGAGTGCGGCGTTCAGACCAGGCCAGATGCCTTCAGACTGGGTCGTTACCGATCTTCGATAGCATTACCAGCTGCCGCCGGCGCCGCCGCCTCCGAATGAGCCTCCGCCGAAGCCGCCGAAACCACCTCCGAAACCACCGCTGAATCCGCCACCGAAGCCGCCGCCTCCGCGTGGTGAACCCCAGGTGCCGAAATCGTCTCCGATAGTGATGATCGGGCCTGTGTATATTCTGCGGCCGCCATTTCCGCCGTTTCCGCCGCCATTGCTGTTCTTGGATGCTATTATGAAGAGTATGAGCAAGAGAATGAAGAACGCAAGTACGATGTATGCTCCCGTGTCATCTTCTTCATATTCGCGCATCTCGGAGATCTCTCCGCTGGCAAGCTTCATGATGATCTCGCATGCCTCGTAAACGCCTCCGAAATAATCGTTCTGCATGAAATGCGGGATCATTTCGTTGTTTATGATCCTCTTTGCGTATGCGTCCGGAATGGCCCCTTCAAGGCCGTATCCTACTGCGATGAAGACCTGACCGGGCGATGTTGTCTTTGGCTTTACCAGGATCACGACTCCGTTGTCGAACTTCTCGGAACCTACGCCCCAGTCCAGACCGATCCTGGTCGCATATTCTGCCGCGTCATAACCTTCCAGATCCGCTACGGTCACGACTGCGATCTGATTGGAAGTCGAGTCGTCGAAGGCCACCAGCATCCTCTCAAGATGCTCTGTCTGCGAAGATGAAAACAATCCCGCCAGATCGTTTACCAGTCTGGCAGGTTCGGGTCTCTGAGGGATGGCAAAAGCCGTATGCAGGGCGATGAGAAGCATTGCTCCGGCCAGCGCCAGAACACGAGAAACACATTTTCCGTTATTCATACCTTTCATCTGACTGCTTATTTCCCGAACGAGATTTCGTCCGGCTGTTCGTTTACATCATCCTTCTGATATGGGAAATATGCCTTGAGCTTCTCTCCGACCATCAGGACGCCCTGGCTCAGGCCTTCAGTGAATCTTCCTGCGCGGAATTCAGCACCCATCATGTCTATCACATCCTCCCAGAAATGCTCCGGAACGACGTCGTTTATGCCCTTGTCTCCGATGATGGAGAATACCTTTGTATTGCATGCAAGATAGATCAGAACGCCGTTTCTAAGCTTTGTCCTGTGCATTCCGAGCTTTTCGAAGACCTCTTCTGCCCTTTCGAGAGCTGTAGATGGACAGTCTCCGTCAATATGTATGCGGATCTCGCCTGAGGTCCCTTTTTCTGCAAGTCTGACCGCGTCCACAACAGTTGCCTGCTGGTCCGCGGTCAGAAATTTATCCGGTGTCATATCTGTCTGACTTAGAATTCTACCTTAGGTGCGGTTTCAGCTCCGGCCTGTGCTTCGAAATATGCTTTCTTCTCGAAGCCGAAGATCGAAGCGATGATGTTGTCCGGGAACTGTCTGATTCCAGTGTTGAAATACTTTGCAGCCTCGTTGTACTTCATCCTTTCAGTAGCGATCCTGTTCTCAGTGCCCTCGAGCTGTGCCTGAAGCTCCATGAACTGCTGGTTTGCCTTGAGGTCAGGATAGTTCTCCTGGATCATCATGAGACGGCCGAGCGCAGTAGAAAGCTCGCCCTGAGCCTCATTGAACTTTGCGATAGCCTCTTCTGTAAGGTTTGCAGGGTCCACTGTCACCTGTGTTGCCTTTGCGCGTGCCTCGACTACGCCCTCGAGAGTTGAAGACTCATGCTCTGCGTATCCCTTTACGGTTGCCACGAGGTTAGGGATGAGGTCTGCTCTGCGCTGATACACGTTCTCTACCTGTGACCATGCCGCCTGCACGTTCTCATCTGAAACCACCATCTGGTTGTATGCGTTCTTGACCCAGACAAATCCGCCTACGGCCACAGCAATGATTATGATGAATGTTATAAGTCTTGTTTTCATGTCAGTCTGTTGTTTGCTTGGTTATGATTATTTTGATTCGCGAACGCAGCGTACCGATGCACCGAGGGTATTTACATCACCCTTTCCGATCTGCATGTCCGGCTGGTCGCAGATGAGGTATCTGTAATATGCCATTCCATCCTCGCCCTCGACCTTGTCGGCAGTCCAGAAAGCAGCATATTCATATACTCCGAAGAATGCGGCTGTCGGATATGTTCCGTTGTCGCCCTTTGTGCCGAGGTTAGAGTATCCGCATGGGATGACTGCAAGGCCGCTCTTGTTTGTGATCTCTCCTACAGCCGGCCAGTATTCCCACATGATGGCTCCGTTGAATCTTGCGTCAGCCATGAAATCTGCAGCGATGCCAGGGATAATGCCGTGCTCCTTCGATGTGCTTGCGGCATTCACGCTCTCAGCGAGTGCGCGCCATTCTGCATCGGTAGGAAGTCTCCATCCCTCAGGACATGCCTTCACGGCCTCCTCATAGCTGTAGTACCTTCCGAACACATCCGACATAGCCTCTGCCTTTGCCTGAGGTGCACCAAATGCCGGATCCGCAAGGTTGTTTCTGAACCAGTCAAGTCCATTGATGGTCTCATAATAGTATGTGATACCGTCTGCGGTGATGTGCTGGTCTTTGTCCTTGATGCCTGTACCTGTGATGGAACCGTCAAGTCCTCCCTTGACTACGGTCACGAAGCTTGATGCATACGAGCTGCTGTATCCCTTGGCGAAACCTGTGCAGCTTACTGTATATGTGCCGAGGCTGTCTGGAAACCAGTATGTAAAGGTACCGTCAGTCTCCTTTCCCTGCTGGTTCAGACCAGTCTCAAGTCTGGTGGTATCCGAATATGTCATGCCCGGAGTCACCTTCCAGTAATATCCGATGCCCTTCTTGTCGGGATGAGAAAGTCCTTTCGGTGTCATCTTCGCCACAAAGCCCGGCGATACGAATTCGTTGACGTTGAATGTAAGGGTGCCGTTCAATGATGGCGGAATTGTCGTTTCATCGTCTTTCTTGCATGAAACGGCGGCAACCATCGCCAGGGCCACCCAGATAATAGAGTTCAGTTTTCTAAGACTCATCTTAAATTACTTATAATTTTTACGATACAATCCTGCAAATATGGACATTTTAATTTGAAAATCCTCTACCTTTGTACAAATACTTTGCCTTACGGTATATTATGAGAAGATTTGTCAGACTTTTTTACATCATCATGGCTCTTGCGGCGGCATGTTCATGCTCGCCTCGAGACAGATACGTTACCATAACAGGCTTCGCCCAGGGAGGTACATATACAGTCAAATTCAATATGAACACCCCTTCCGGCATGCTCAAGACCAAGCCGGAGGCAGTCCGCGACTCGATCGATGCGATTCTCAGCTCCATCGACAATTCCGTCTCAGGATATAATAAAAAGTCGCTTCTGAGCCGCTTCAATGCAGGCGAGACCATAGTTCCGGACAAGATCTTCCGCGACATCTATGCCCATGGATATGACATTTATGACATGACGGAAGGCGTCGTGGACGTAGCATCAGCACCGCTTTTCGACATCTGGGGCTTCGGTTTCGCGAACGACTCGCTTCCATCTGCAGAAAAGGTGGCCCAGGTCAAGGCCGCTTCGGGAATGGGAAGGCTTTCCCGCACTATTCCCGATGGAAATGTCAGTTCTGCGGACATCCTGACCGTAGACGGCGACCTTCCGAAACTGAATTATAACGCCATCGCCCAAGGCTACAGCTGCGACCTTGTAGCGTCCTACCTTTATTCGCTTGGCGTGAAGGACATGCTGGTCGATATCGGAGAGATCTTCTGCGACGGAAAGAATCCTTCCGGACTTCCGTGGTCCCTCGGTATCGACAGGCCCATCGACGGAAACAATGAGCCCGGAGCCCATATCCAAGGCGTATTCCGTGCCCCTGAGGGCCCGCACGGCATAGTCACATCCGGAAATTACCGCAAATTCTACGTCCGTGACGGAAAGAAATATGCCCATACCATAGACCCTCGCACAGGCTATCCCGTACAGCATTCGCTCCTGAGTGCCACGGTCGTTGCCCCGGACGCCATGATGGCTGATGCATATGCAACATACTGCATGGTGGTCGGTCTCCAGCAGGCCCAGGCCTTCATCTCATCCCGTCCCGACCTTGAAGCCTGCCTCATCTATGACGAGGACGGAACATTCAGGACCTGGTGCTCCGACGGCTTTATTCTCGAGGAGATTTAGAAAGCTTCCCGATGAGCTGCTGCGGAGTGATGCCGTAGTGTTTTCTGGTGAACTGGCACAGACGTACATCGGTGATTCCCAGCTTGCTGGCAACGTACGAAGTGGTGGCGTTCGGGAGAGATGACCAGTACTCCAGCTCCTTCTTGAATCTACCTGTAAGCCAATGCTTTGGCGTTGTTCCGAATTCTTCCTTAAAAGTCTTCAGGAAGGTTCCTCGGCTCATGCCCGAATACCTTATCAGCCTCTCGGCATTGCAGTCCACTTCCGTGTGATTGTTCTCTACGAAATCGCGGAAACTGATGTTGGTGCTGACAAGAGGTCTGAAGAACTCCGTCACCTCTGACTTGGTGTAGTATGTGATGAATGTGATGAAGAGTTCGGTATGCCAGGCCTGGCATATGGCGGCATTCTTGATCCTGCCTTTTCTTATCTGATTCACGACCCTGTCAACTATATCCATCATGTCCTTTTTCACAGGGAGCGCGTTGTTTGAATGCGCTTTCAGATTGCCATGGGACGTCAGGAAATCCATCATCGATTCATTCGTACGGATCGTAATCTCGTCAAACCCGAAGAACAGTAGTGCCGAATCCTCCTCTGTTGCAGATACATGCATATAGCCGGCGCGGGAAAGGAATATCATATGCCCTTCGCTGACATTCCTGCCCTCATAATGCCTGCATGAAACTTCTATCTGTCCTTTCAGGACAAACAGCACGAAATGCTGAGTCAGATGCGTCCTTCTTATCGATCTTCCCTTAGTCAGAGGAACATATGAAACTCCTGTGATATGGTTGTTTTCACGGTATACCAATTCGCTGCATTCCTTATAGGGTATGAGGTTGGATCCTTTCATCTTTATCTGCTGTTTATAAAAATATTTTTAGGTATAATCAATTGATAAGTAGTTGATTAGGTGGGGTAATTGTTTGAAAATGAAATAAGTTGTACAGAAGTGAAATCAATTTGCGTCAGCAAAAATAGGAAAAAACCGTCAAAACGCGTATTTTTATTTTTTTAGAATTGATTCGAGATTAATGAAATTAAATAAAATACAGTTATGAAAAGAACCATTACCTTTCTGGCAATTGCTCTCATGGTCCTTCTTACAGGATGTAAGAAGATCAATGAACAATTCGAGAACATCAACGACCGCCTCGACCAGATCGAAGGCAGTTCGCTGACGACAATCGACCAGCAGATCAAGAACATCAACGCTTCACTCGCAGACTTGAAGAACATAGACGCTGCATTGCAGGGCCTTATCGATGCATTGGAGGCAGCAGATGAAGACCATTCGGAGCTCATCGCAGCTCTTCAGGCGAAGGATGCGGAACTCGACCAGAAGATCGCTGACCTTCAGGCTTATGTAGACGGCGAGGTCGCTGCGGTCGAGGACTGGGCTGAGGCCACATTCGCAACATTGACACAGTATGAGGGTGTGCAGGCAGAGATTGCAGCCATCAAGCTTCTTCTCGAGCAGTACAGAAATGAAATCACAGAAGAATACACAGAGGCTATCGTGAATGCAATCGCCGAGAGCGAGAAGTCGATGAAGGCATGGGTGAACGAGCTTCTTGCTGAGGGATATTACGACATCGCGGAGATCGACGCGAAGCTCGAGGCCCTTGAGGCAGAGCTTGCAGATGAAGACGCAGAGCTTGCAAAGGAGATCGAAGACCAGCAGGCAGCTCTTGAGCAGGCGAAGAAAGACCTCACTGCAGCTTATGAGAAAGCGATCTCCGACGCGATCGAGACCAACAACGGAGTCATCAATGCCGCAATCGCAAAGGCGGTTCAGGATGCAATTGACAAGGTTGATACCAGACTCGCGGTGATCGATAACACGATTGCAGGCATCCAGAAGGATATCGAGGCTATCAAGGGCAGCATAGCTTCCATCGAGAAGCAGATCGCCGGCATCAACGCTTCCATCGCGGACCTCGAGAAGACAGACGCTGCTCTGCAGGCTCTTATCGATGCTTTGGAAGCAGCCGATGAGGATCATTCGGAACTCATCGCGGCTCTCCAGACTAAGGATGCGGACCTCGAGAAGAAGATAAGTGATCTCAAGGCATACATTGACGGCGAGATCGACGCAACAGAAGATTGGGCAGAGGCAACATTCGCAACCCTTGCCCAGTATGAAGCTGTACAGAAGGAGATTGCAGCCATCAAGGCACTCATCGAGCAGAACAAGACCGACCTCACAGCAGCTTACACCAAGGCTATCGAGGATGCGATTGCACAGAGCGAGACATCCATGAAGGCGTGGGTGAACGAGCTTCTTGCCGAAGGATATTACGATATTGCGGAGATCGACGGAAAGCTTGCTGCTCTTGAGGCATCCCTTGCTGGTGCAGACGCAGAGCTCGCAAAGGATATCGAGGACCAGCAGGCTGCCCTCGAGCAGGCAAAGAAAGACCTTGCTGCAGCATATCAGAAGGCCATTGCAGACGCAATCAAGACAAATAACGGAGCCATCGACAGAGCCATCGCCAATGCAGTGAACGATGCCATTGCCGAGACTGATGCCAAGCTTACGGTAATCGGAATCGCCATCGCAGTAATCCAGAAGGATATCGTATCTCTCAAGAACAGCATAGCAACCATTGAGCAGCAGATAAGGAACATCAATTCTTCTATCGCATCTCTCAAGAATGCGGATGCAGCATTGCAGGCCCTCATCGATGCTTTGGAAGCAGCCGATGAGGATCATTCGGATCTCATCGCGGCTCTTCAGGCAAAGGATGCGGAGCTTGAGAAGAAGATCGCCGAGCTTCAGGCATATGTTGACGGTGAGATTACCGCTACAGAGGACTGGGCAGAAGCAACATTCGCAACCTTGGAGCAGTATGAGCAGCTGCAGGCCGAATTCGCCGACATCAAAGCTCTCGTTGACGGATTCGAGGTTGTAGATATTTCTGTATTCCTTGAGGCTCTTGAGGAGGCCATCGCTGCGAGCGAAAAATCGATGAAATCTTGGGTGAACGAGCTGCTTGCCGAAGGATATTATGACATCGCGGATATCGACGGAAAGCTTGCCGCTCTTGAGGCATCCCTTGCTGGTGCAGACGCAGAGCTCGCAAAGGAGATCGAAGACCAGCAGGCTGCCCTCGAGCAGGCGAAGAAAGACCTTACCGCAGCATATCAGAAGGCCATTGAAGATGCGATAGATTCGAACAACGGCGCCATCGACGCAGCTATCGCCAAGGCGGTTCAGGATGCGACAGAAAAGGTGAATGACAAGCTTGCACTTATCGAAGACGCGATTGCCGACATCCGTAAAGAGATAGGCCTTCTTAATGAGCGCATCAATTCGATCGAGGAGCAGATCGAATCGATCAACGCATCCATCAATAAACTTGAGGCAATGGATGTCGTATTGAAGGATCTTATAGACGCTCTTGTCTCAACACCGGAAGGCGACAGCTCAGCTGAGCTCATGGCCCTCATCGTAGAACTTCAGATGAAGGATGCGGAACTCGAGGAAAAGATAGCTCAGCTTAAGGCTTATGTCGACGCTGACATTCACCATATAGAGAATTGGGCTGAGGCCACATTCGCAACCCTTGCCCAGTATGAAGCTGTACAGAAGGAGATTGCAGCCATCAAGGCACTCATCGAGCAGAACAAGACCGACCTCACAGCAGCTTACACCAAGGCTATCGAGGAGGCGATTGCACAGAGCGAGACATCCATGAAGGCGTGGGTGAACGAGCTTCTTGCCGAAGGATATTACGATATTGCGGAGATCGACGGAAAGCTTGCTGCTCTTGAGGCATCCCTTGCTGGGGCAGACGCAGAGCTCGCAAAGGATATCAAGGACCAGCAGGCTGCCCTTGAGCAGGCAAAGAAAGACCTCACTGAAGCTTATGAGGCAGCTATCAAGAAGGCTATTGAAGATAATGGCGGTGTTATTAATGATGCCATCGCTGCCGCCATCGCAGCAGCAACCAATAATCTGCAGAGCGAGATTGACGGTATCAAGGCTGAAATTACTTCTATCAAGAGCCGAATTGAAGCACTTGAGAAGAATTTCGCCAACCGCATCCAGAGTCTGACATTCGTGCCTCAGTACAGCGATGGAAAGATTAAACTGGATTATATCACACGTACCACCGTAGCTGCATTCCGTATCTCACCAGCCGATCTCGCCACATTGGTCAAGGCAGAGAATGTTAAGGCGTTTGCCCGTTATACAGACGATCCTACCACCAGATCTGTCTCTATTTCTGATGAGTTCCTTATGACAGTCAGCGATTTGAAGTCAGACAGCAACGGCATCATTGAGGTGGTACTTAAAGAGAATACCGATAATCCGTTTGCCGAGAGCTTCTGGAATGGAGATCAGGAAGCTGTCGTATACATTCAGATTACAGACGACAATGGCAATGATGTGGTTTCAGAAGCTATCCCGATGATAGCCCATAACTATGTAGGCAACGGTAACAGCATTGACGGATTCGGTGACGGGGACGATCATACCGGTACGGTGGCAAGATAACCGCCATTCCCGACCAGGAACAATTTTAAAACCATAGAAAAGATGAAGGCAAGATATATGATCATGTCGATGATGCTGGTATCACTGTCAGTGGCAACCTCCTGTAAGCAGGAGGATATGCCACCGTCAGTGACCGACAGTGACGTGGTGGAGGTTTCCGCCACCATCGGCGGGCAACAGACCAAAGTATCGCAGACATCCGATAATAAGTATGTCTTCGATACTGGCGATGCAATACATATCGTAGGTTGGTATGGCGATTCTGAGCCCTGGGAAACCGGTGAAAGCTGGTGGAACGATGCGGTCAGCACTTTCGACGGCCGCAAGTGGAAAACAGAACCATATATGCGTTGGCAGAATGGAGAAGACCGCCAGCATCACTTCCTTGCTTGGTGGCCGGAGGAATTTGCTGACAGCATGGATGACCTTTCCGCTATATCTTTCGATGCTGATGGAAAATCAGCTGAAGACATTTTGCTTGCAAGATGGAGTGGAATTCGTACCGAGGACAATAAAGTAAATCTGCAGTTTGGGCACATTATGTCCAGCTTTGATGTGCATCTGATATTCAATCAGGCATATTCAGATGTGACGAATATCTCGGTAATGGCTGAAGTATGCGATAATGCTCAAATAAACATGCTCTCGCAGACCGTTGAATTTACTCTGGGAGAGACATTAGACAATGTCACCTTAGCGGAAAAGGCTGAACCTGCAGCCGGTATGCACTGGAGCGGAAATGCTCTTGTCATCCCTCAGAAATCTACAGAATGCAAAGTGACCATTGCGTTCGTACTCGATGGTGAACAGATAACTCTTGAGTATGAACATCCTGTTATCAACTTCGTTTCTGGAAAGCGTTCAACTCTGACTTTGACTATCAACAGAGATGAGAAAGAGGATGAGTATGCTATTACCGGATCTGCCCCTGACAGTGACGATTCGGAGTTTGGTTTATATGATCCTAGAGGACTTAATCGGTAAATTGTAAAACGAACGCTTATGAACAGATATTTCAAAATACTGACAACGGCAGTTGCTGCTGCGGGACTCCTTGCGTCGTGTAACCGTGAGGATATAGGGCCTGATAATCCCGACCAGCCTAGTGTGAGCCAATACGCGCAGCTCACCTTCAGCAGTGCTGACGAGCCTTCTACCCGTGCCGTATGGGCAGACCCCAATGGCAGCGGTAGCCTTGTCTTCAAC
>JAZRQM010000047.1:0-33132 GCA_045649795.1 Candidatus Cryptobacteroides sp.
TCTCAGGGCCGCTCTCCTTGGTGCAGGACAGGGCGGAGAGGAGCATCACTCCCATCGCTCCTAAACCTAATATGTATCTCATTTTCTTCATCTTCTTTCTCCGTTTTTGCGGTTTTGTTTTGGTAGGGCCGGTACCCGAACACTGGAAACGACATGTACCGTAAATCCTACTTCCCTGCTAGCCAATGTTATACAGAATCTCGGTTGCGTGCTTTTACGCAACGAGGGTTCTGTATCGCGCTGGTTGTGAGGCAGTTGATGCACACGGGGATGTGGCGGGTTCTGCTGTCAGATCGGTAGTGTTGCTTCAGTGCGTCCTAGTGCAAGATTCGGATATGCACAAATCAGCCGCCACTATCAGGTAGTACCCGGCAGTGGCGGCTGAATGTTGAATTTGTACTTCACCGGATGCTTACGAGAGACTATATTAGAAAATTTGACAAAGAAACAACGTTATAGTTGTTAATCTGCTTATTGTGCCCTATATTTGCAACGGTATAACATTGTGAAGATATTGACATGGTGACGAGAGAAAATGTTCAAGGCTTTCTGGATCAGTTTCAGGCGAAGTTGAAGATCTTCGGTATTATTTATCGAGATGACAGAGGGAAGAATCAGTAAGCTCTGGAGGAGTTGGAGATAGTTCCCTCATATAGGAAAATTATCATTGAGAGTCTGATAGTAGAAGATTACGTCGAAGGTCCGGTTGTTGACACACTAAACAGATTGGGAGAATTCTGGGTGTTTGGGAAAGACGTCAAAGGAAGAGAAGTGGAAATATCCTTTTGAAAAAGAAGAAGAAAAATGAAAAGTCCATTTACAGGTAATGAAATGAAGAAAGTATGTGAAAAGCGTACTTGGAAATTCAGAGGTGAGCAATATGAGTATATGCATACAGCCTGGTTATGCGAAGATAGCGGCGAACTGTTTACAACAGACGAGACGGATGATGCAGGCTACGCTCAGGTGACCAACCAATATAGAGTGAGATATGGCATCCCTTTTACTGATGAGATTCTTGCCGTGCGTGACAAGTATGGTGTTCCGGCAGCCAAGATGTCACAGATACTTGGCATCGGCATCAATCAGTGGCGCTTATATGAGAATGGCGAAGTACCAAGTGTCTCTAATGGCAGAATGATAAGGTCCATTATGAATCCTGAGACATTCCTGAATTATGTGCACTGCTCAAGAAATCTGTTGGGCGACAACGAATACCGAAGGATAACCGCGAGAATCGAAGACATCATGAAATCGGAAGCAAAGAATGAATGGAGTCTGTATGCACATTCCAGAATCTTCTCATATGAGAGAGGAAGAGAAAACGGATACGGCAGGCAGTCTCTCGATCATCTAAAGAACATATTGCTATACATAATAGAAAATTGCAAGGAAGTCTTCTATACAAAAATGAACAAGATTCTGTTCTATGTAGACTTTGCTGCATATCGTGAAAGCGGAATGACAATTACTGGCTTGTCATACAAAGCGCTGGATTACGGTCCTGTACCGGAGCATTGGGATAGGATCTACAGCCAGTTCGACGAAATCATTCAAGTTCCACGAATCGTCGGCGAGAGAGAAGGCACTGAGCTCCAAGCGAAAGTAAAGACAGACAGGGCCAAGCTGACAAATTTCGAGAAGGAAATTCTCGATAAGGTCTGCGCCCGCTTCGCCACCGTTTCTTCTGCTGAGATTTCCCGCATAAGCCACGAAGAAGAAGCCTGGCTTCAATGCAAAGCGACCCAGGATACGATACCATTGGAGTATGCCTTTCTGCTGAAGGCAATATAGTAACATAGTATGCATTTCATCGGATGCTTATCTGCCAACTGATCGGATGGATTTATCCGTAAAACAGGGCATTTTACGGACAAACTATAAAAGGCAGCCACAAATGATTGTGACTGCCAATATGCTTACCCCAAGGATACGTACGGGAATCACCTCAAGGGTCAAGGCATCGCTAGCGGGGATTTTGCATGTCCGAAAGCCTATCCTGCGTACGTTTTAATTCCTCACTCGCAAAGGTATTGGTTTTTCATGAAACTGCAATACCATACTTACATAAATCATTAAACGATATGAGAGATTACAACACCATAATCGAATTAGCTAAAGACAAAGCAGAAAGGGAAGCACAAGAGAAAGGATTGAACCACGACTGCGCCGAATGGTTTATACGGGGATATAAAGAAGGCTTTATGCTGGGATGCCAGTTGACAAGATAGCCAAGTATACTGATCTTTCTATAGAGGAGATTGAGGCTTTGAAGTCTTGAAAGCTTGAGTCTTGACATGTCGTAAGCATCCGACGAAGTACGGTTTGTCTAGTCCTGAGAGGTGGTTTACCGATTATTAAATAATAGATTGTTAGGACTTTGATGTCCTGATATAAGTTTACATGGTCCTGCAAAGATATACATTTGCGGGACTTTTTATGTCAGCACCGCTGCCGGAATGTACGATGTCCGGCAGCTATAGCTCGGATCGGTTGCGGGGAGTTAACCAGCGACACAGACTTTTCGTCCCATAAGTGTGTATCGCGGTACGGGGGAAATAGAGACTGGTATGGAATCACCTCAAGGATTAAGGCCTCTAAAAGTTTTAAAAAAAGAAAAATGTGACGAAAGTCCTCTATTAGGGACGAAATGCCCGAATTTTAAAATTCATAAAGTATTGTTTTTCTTTATTTTAAACATTGTCCTGTTTCGTATTCCGAACTTTGCAGGCGAAACTTTAATTTTAATACGCATGGAAGAGACAAAAGAAGAGAAGAAGACGGAATGCCAGGAAAAGGCATACGCAAATCTGTTGTGTGACTTCATGTTCAAGAGGATGTTCTGCAGCGAGGCCAACAAGGATGTGCTGATCTGGTTCCTTAACATGGTGTTGGAGGATGTGGATATCAAAAGCGTTGATTTCATCCCAAGCGAGCATCTGGGCTTGACCGAGGAGGACCGAAAGGTGATCTTTGATATTTCCTGTGAATGCACGGATGGAAAGACCTTCATCATCGAGATGCAGAAGGGATATCAGAAGTATTTTAGGGAAAGGGCATTGTACTATACGACTTACCCGATCAACGCACAGGGGAGAAAGGCGCGGGAGTTGTACGAAGCGGAAAGAATTGAGGGAAGGGGAAAAGAGAGGTTCGTATGGGACTACAATCTGAAGCCGGTTATTGTGGTGGCGCTGCTGAACTTCGAATTCAAGCATTCGGAGGATTGGCCGAAAGACAAATACCTTTCGTCTTACAGACTGCTTGAGGACACCGTAAACGAGTCGATGACAAACGCCCTAAGATTTGTATTCCTGGAACTGGGGCGCTTCAACAAGCAGATATCCGAGTTGGATACTCCTTTTGAAAAGTGGATCTATCTGCTGAAACATATGCACAATATGAAGGGGATCCCTGCTGAATTTAATGAACCATTGTTCAAGCGCTTGTTTTTGCTCGCAGAAATTGGTAATTTTACACCCGGCGAGATGGAACAATACTATAAATCATTAAACAATATGGGTGATTACTACAACATAATCCACACAGCAAAAGAGGAAGCCGAGAGAATAGGACTTGAGAAGGGACTTGAGAAGGGACGCGCAGAAGAACGAGGTGCAATCATTAGCTTGATGTCTGCTAATGGCATGGATGATGAATCCATCAGTAAGATGCTGGAGATGGATCTGGATGAGGTAAAACGCATCACCAGCAGCGCCACTACTGGCAAGTAACAGCTGTCGCTACTAACATTTAGCCGCCACTAACGGGTACTACCTGATAGTGGCGGCTATTGTTATCTGTATGTATCTGGTCGTATGCCAGCTAAGGTGCGATTTCGCATGCGTCAACTCACTGATCCTCGGCACCTTACCTAGTAACGGTTGCGCATTTTTACGCAACCGAGTTTTTGTAATGCATTGGATGTAAGGGAGTTAACGCGCGCGGAGGAATATAGTGGGAGGGTTTGGTGGAAATGGACACATACTTTTCGTCATAGAAGCGTGTGTCGCGAGATGGAAGAGGGGCATATGCAGATGATGCTGAGGATCAGCGAGCTGCTACACACGGATCAGCTGCTTAGCGGATACCGTATTTGCGGAGGATCTTGAGGATCTTAGGGGAGATGCTCTCGAGCATGTAGGTGAAGCCGAGGTCGGTCGGGTGGGAACCGTCGGATGTGGCGATGTGCTCGTCGCCGAGGAAGTCGTCGGACGGAAGGAAATAGATGTGCTTGTCGGTCTTCATCCTTTCGCGGATCTCGGCTTCTGCAGCGGCCTGCTTGGTGGCCTCGAAGTCTTCGCGCCATGTGTCGAAGTTGCGGCTTTCGCGACGCTCGGTCTGCATGAAGATGAGCGGAACGTCAGGGTGGGCGGCGCGGATGATGTCTACGAAACGGTCGAAGTTTTCATGAATCACTTCGGCTGAAGGGTTGGAAAACGCGTCGAATATGAATGCATCAACATCCTCTATGTCAGCAAGATAGCGGGCATACTCCTCCTGAAGTTTGGATTTACCGCTGAAGCCGAGGTTGAAGCAGTAGAATCCGTTGTCGCGGCCGAAGCGGGCAGCGTAGCTCATTCCCGGACGTGAGGCTGCAAGGCCATGGGTGACGCTCGAGCCCTTTACGACGATGCGGTATCTGAATGGATTCTCGATAGGTTCGATGTATGAGCCCTCGCCTACTCCGATGAAGAGAGAGTCCAGTCTGTCGTAGAGAGGCAGGTAAAGGAGGCATTCCTTGCGTCCCGGGGCCATATCCTTGACTATCGTACCTTCATGAAGGTCATACGAAGGGCCGTCTGCCATCTCCGGACGTCCGACACCTGCGAAGACCCACTCCCCGTCTTTCTTGATATAAAGGTCGAGGCCTTTCTGGGCGATGGCCGTCATGTTCTCGGATGCATTCTTGGGCGAGGTCTGCCAACGGGTCTTGATGAGAGGGCTGTCGGTGGCGAAAAGCACTGCGAGGCCGGTCGAGTGGCATGCATATTCGTCGATGACCTTGTCGTTGAAGCGGTATGCGGATGTGTCGATCCTGGTGAAATCCTTCGATGTAGGTATCGGTTTTCCGATGACTGTAAGGTCGGATGCATCATGGTATTTCACTTCCTGGGCCGAGAGAATGCCTGCCGAAAGGGCAGCTGCGATAAATGTCAAGAATCTTTTCATAATACGGTATTTCAGTCCAAATATAGGCATTATTCATAATATGGTCAATCTTGTATTGGAAGATTGAGTCATTAATCGTATATTTGAGAGATTCAATAAAGCCGCAAACACACTAAAGCTATGAAACGTATAACCACAATTCTTGCATCGCTGCTTCTGGCAGCGGGCGCGTTGTCTGCTCAGGAGCTGAACAACTTCTCATGGGGACAGAAACCCGTCATCTCCCCTGAAATCAAAAACGACAGCGTAACATTCAGACTTAAAGCCGATTACGCAACTATCGTAAAGCTTAACGGTTCGTGGATGCCGGGCTGGACCGACACCATCGACATGACTCGTGGAGAGAACAATGTATGGTCTGTCACCATCCCTTGTCCGGAGCCGGAGATCTACACCTACAGCTTCGTTGCTGACGGAGTGACCGTAAACGACCCTCAGAACGTACTGGTACAGCGTGACGGTTCGCGCTATCTGAGCATGCTTCTCGTGGACGGAGAACGTTCGGAGAACTACAAGGCAGCGAGCCAGAGAGGTACCGTAAGCCATCCATGGTATGACAGCAAGATTCTCGGCATCAACCGCCGTCTTACAGTCTATACTCCGTATGGATATGAGGCTAATCCGAAGGCGAAGTATCCTGTCCTTTATCTGCTTCACGGAGCAGGCGGAGACGAGGAGGCATGGATTTCAATGGGCCGAACAGCTCAGATCCTCGACAATCTTATCGAGAAGGGTCTTGCAAAGCCTATGATCGTCGTGATGCCGAACGGCAACCCTGACCAGCAGGCTGCACAGACATTCGACCTCCCTACCACAAAGATGGACAGGAGGAATCCTGAGAACCGCAACATCTACGTGAAGAGCCTTGTAGAGGAGATCGTTCCTTTCATCGAGAAGAATTACCGCACTGTTGCGAAGAAGTCGCACAGGGCCATCGCAGGTCTTTCAATGGGCGGCGGACACACAATCACGGCTTCGGGAATGTATCCTGACAAGTTCGATTACATCTGCCCTCTCTCGATGGGTGCCAACAGGACTCCGGAGCTTGACGCACAGCTTCAGGGCATCAAGAAGGCCGGCTACAAGCTCTACTGGCTTGCATGCGGCAACACAGACTTCCTCTTCGAGAATGCCAACGAGCTTGACAAGGCCCTCACAGCAAACGGTCTCGAGCATACATATTATGTAAGCGAAGGCGGCCATGTATGGGCCAACTGGAGACTCTACCTCAACACATTCGCACCACTCCTTTTTAAATAAGAACATATGAAGAAGATCATAACAATCGCAGCGGCTCTCCTTATGGCGGGCAGCGCATTCGCACAGCCTCAGCTGAGCAAGGACAATATCGATGATGTACTCAAGGCGATGACCCTTGAAGAGAAGGCTACCCTTCTTGTAGGTGGCGGATGGGGAAGCATGACTGCCGGAAGCATGACCGCATCCTCTACAGCCCTCGTTCCTGGAGCAGCAGGAACCACACGTCCTATCGAGCGTCTCGGCATCCCTGCAACTGTCCTCGCTGATGGTCCTGCAGGCCTCAGAATCTCCCCTACACGCGACAATGACCCTAACACATACTATTGTACCGGTTTCCCTGTAGGAACAGTGATGGCAAGTATGTGGGATACAGAGCGAGTTCAGGAGCTCACTACAGCTATGGGTAACGAGGTTCTCGAGTATGGTACAGACGTCCTCCTCGCACCAGGTATGAACCTCCACAGAAACCCTCTCTGCGGACGTAACTTCGAGTATTTCTCTGAGGATCCTTTCCTTACAGGTAAGACTGCAGCAGCTTACATCAACGGCGTCCAGAGCAATGGTGTCGGAGTAAGCGTAAAGCACTATGCAGTGAACAACCAGGAGGTGAACCGTATGCAGAACGACTCACGCGTGAGCCAGAGAGCTCTCCGCGAGCTTTACCTCAAGGGATTCGAGATCGCTGTCAAGGAGGCAGATCCATGGACAGTGATGTCATCATACAACCAGCTCAACGGCGAGTTCACTCAGCAGTCATATGACCTTCTGACCACCATCCTCCGCGACGAGTGGGGCTTCGATGGCATCGTAATGACCGACTGGGGCACAAAGGATGGCACTGTGAAGGCTGTGAAGGCAGGAAATGACCTTATGGAGCCAGGTGCACAGGTGGAGATCGACCGTATCATCGCAGCTGTGAAGGCCGGCGAAATTACAAACGAGGAGCTCGACAGAAATGTACGCAACATGCTCGAGTACATCGTAATCACACCACGCTTCAACAAGTACAAATACTCTAACAAGCCTGATCTTAAGGCACATGCGGAGCTCGTGCGCAAGGCCGCTCCGGAGGGAATGGTACTTCTTGAGAACAACGGCGCTCTTCCTATGAAGAACGTGAAGAAGGTCGCTCTCTATGGTACAGGTTCATATGATTTCATCGCAGGTGGTACAGGTTCGGGTAACGTGAACAAGCCATACATCCGCAATGTGGCCGAAGGACTTGCAGTAAACGGTCTCGAGGTAAACAATGATATCAAGACATGGTACGAGCAGTACATCACATTGGCAA
This sequence comes from Candidatus Cryptobacteroides sp., assembly GCA_045649795.1. Classification (GTDB taxonomy): domain Bacteria; phylum Bacteroidota; class Bacteroidia; order Bacteroidales; family UBA932; genus Cryptobacteroides. The sequence goes on from JAZRQM010000047.1 coordinate 7,724, forward strand.
AGACCCAGCTCAAGAATAACGGCGCGTCATCAGGAATCCTCCTTGGCGATCCAGTGATCTCTGAGATGGAGGTAAGCCGAGAGTTCATCGAGAGAATGGAGCCTGCTACAGACATCGCGATCTTCACTCTTTCAAGAAATGCAGGTGAGGGCGGAGACCGTTATGCAAAGGACGGAGACTGGACTCTCACAGGCATGGAGCGCGAGATCATCCAGAACCTCGCTGACGTATATCATGCAGCCGGCAAGAAGTTCATCGTTGTCCTGAACATCGGCGGCGTTATCGAGACTGCATCATGGAAGCACATTCCGGACGCGGTTCTCCTCGCATGGACTCCAGGTCAGGAAGGCGGTTATGCAGTTGCTGACATCCTCTGCGGAAAGGCAAACCCTTCTGGAAAGCTCCCTATGACATTCCCTGTAAGCTACCTCGACATCCCTTCTTCAGCAAACTTCCCTTACTATCACAGAAACAACCAGAGAGGCAACAGAGGTTTCGGTGGCGGTCAGAGACTGACAAAGAATGTTGACTACACTGAGTATCAGGAGGGTATCTATGTGGGTTACAGATACTTCCAGACAGCTGGTGCGCCTGTATCATACCCGTTCGGTTATGGTAAGTCATATACTACATTCGAGTACAGCAAGCCTGTAGTGAAGGCTACAGCAGACGGTTTCACAGCTACAATCACAGTGAAGAACACAGGTTCTGTCGCAGGTAAGGAAGCCGTTCAGCTTTACGTTGCAGCTCCTGCAGGCGGACTTGAGAAGCCGGCATTCGAGCTCAAGGGCTTTGCAAAGACAAAGGAGCTTGCTCCAGGCGAGACACAGACTCTCACAATCAACGTATGCAAGTATACCCTCGCTTCATTCAACGAGGCTACATCTGCTTGGGAGACTGCTGCCGGTACATACAAGGTGATGTTCGGTGCGAATGCAGCCGACATCCGCGCTACAGCAGACTACAAGCTTAAGAAGGCCGAGAGCTGGAAGGCACATGACGTCCTCGCCCCTGCCCAGCCTATCAATGAGCTTTCACTCCAGAAATAATTTCTGAACAGACAAAACAAAAAGAGACCGGCTGAGCATGACAGCCGGTCTCTTTTCTATTATATACGTACATTACTTTCCGTATTTCTGCACGCGCTCGTCATCTATGCGTCCGGACCAGTTGAGTCCGTATGCAAAGTCATAAGCATTGCCGTCGGCATCAACATAACAGTCCATATCGAACGGAAGATCTTCCTTCTGGAGTTCGACGGTCTTCATGTCAGCAGGAAGCTGCATCGGGAGAAGGGCTGATGGCTCTACTGCACCGCTGACGAGGTCGAGGAGGGCCTGGTTCTGGCAGCCGAAGCTTACGAGCACCGCATCAGAATATGGTTCGAACTCAGGTACGAAAGGCTTGCCTGTGCTGACGATTGTGATGACAGGCTTCTGGCCCATGGCAGCTTTTGTGTCGATTACGGTCTGAAGGTCTGACTTATTGACGGTCTTCACGCTCTTGCCCTTGTATGAACGGTTAGCGGACTTTTCAAGACGGTCGCCGCCTGCCAATGAGACTTCGCGGGCATGCTCCGCAACATAATCATTATACTGAAGGCTGATAGGGACATATCCGTTGCCACCTTTCTTCACGTCATCCATGCTGTATCCTGTACCTGAAGTCGGAGCCTCGATGACAACGATTGCGAAATCGGCCTCTGAAGGGTCTGTAACAGGCTCATAATACTTCGAGAGAAGGTCAGGAGCAAATGTGTCCTCCCATCTTTCCGGAGTCACCATGCCGAAGAAATTGACCATCTGAGGGAAGTATCTCTGAGGCACATACACCTTGAGCTTGCCTTCATCAGCCTTCATCGGAAGGATATTGTCCGAGTTCTTTACCATGACCACAGACTTGAGCTGAGCCTGATAGCCTTTCTCCATGTATTCCGGCTTTCCTACAGTCGCAGCCGAAGCCTCAGGATCGAGGTACGGATTTTCAAAGAGTCCTGTACGGAATGAATTCATGAGGAGACGCTTTGCAGACTCTCTGAAACGCTGGTCGGCAGACTCCTGTCCGAACTCCTCTACCCACATTGCATATGCCTCAAGCACAGGTCCCTTGTCGTTATTGCCTCCGAACTGGTCCACGCCTGCCTTCAGGCACTCATAATGCCTCTGAGCTACCGTAAGTTCCTCTACGCCCCAGCACTTGCCGTCGAAGCTGTCGATGCTGCGGTTGTCGTATGTGATGTTCCAGTCTGTACATACCACCCCGTCATATGCATATTTCTCACGAAGAAGGTCAGTGATGATGTACTTGCTGAAGCTGTTTCCTAGATTCTTTCCAGAAGGGTCAATGCCGGTGGAAATGGTATAATATGGCATTACGGCCGATGCCATGCCTGTAGCGCCATTGAGTTTGAATGCACCTTCGGTGAATGGCTTGAGGTGAGTCTCGAATGCTCCGCCTGGATATACGGCATACTTTCCATAATTGTAATGCGCATCGCGGCCAGCTTCTTCAGGTCCGCCGCTCGGCCAGTGCTTGACCATGGCATTTACGCTCTTGTAGCCCCAGCCGTCTGCTATCTCGTCCTTTCCGAAACTTGTCTGGAATCCGTCCACATATGCACGGGCCATATCTGTATCAAGCTCAGGGCTTTCGCCGAATGTGCCATAGAAGCGTGTCCAGCGTGGTTCTGTTGCAAGGTCAATCTGCGGAGAAAGAGCAGTAGTAATGCCGAGAGCTCTGTATTCATCTGCCGCAATCTGTCCGAATTCTTCTACAAGAGCAGGATCGAATGTAGCTGCAAGGCCGAGGGATGTCGGCCAGTGGGAAATCTCTCCTCCAGCTCCGTAATTGTATTCTGCTGTTGCAGATGTCTCGTGACGTGGGTCCGAAGATGTGTTTACAGGCACTCCATGGCCCATTCCCTCAACGAGGGCCTGCATATTGTTGTTCCACTGTGCAGCGACAGCTGGAGACTCTACAGTTGTGACAAGGACTGCCCTAAGGTTGTCCTCTGTCAGGAATTTCTTCTGTGCGTCAGAAAGGTCGGAAGCCTTGGCTCCGCTCTCTGCGAATGGTTTTCCGCCATATGTGGCTCCGCCGAACATACCTCCGCCTGAAGGCACAGACTGATGCGAGCTGTAAAGCATCATTCCCGCTATTTCCTCGACCGGAAGGCGCGAGGCCAGGTCCTCTGCTCGGATTTCGGCAGGAAGCCTCCAGTCTTCGTATGGCTCAAGCAAGCCGTTGCGATTAAGATCCTTGAATGCATATCCGTCGACAGTAAGGATGCCGACTCCTGATGCAGGCGAATATGCAAGGGTCTGTCCTTTCTTTTGGGTGATAAGATTGTATCCGTTCTGTGTCTGGATTTCATTCCAGCGGGGGCAGCCGCATGAGGCAAGAAGCATGGCTGCGGCAAATGTCATTAATGATGTGGCTTTCATATGAATGGTTTATGCTACAAATTTAATCAAAACTACTTATCTTTACATTTCATAAGGAAACAATTCAACTAACCATAATTATGAAACATTTCAAATCTTCTGCAATTCTTACCTGCCTTGTGGCAATGGCTGCAATCACAGGATGCAACAGCGGCATGTCTCCGCAGGACAGGCTTACTGTGAATGACAAAAAGATCAACGAGATCATCGCGCAGATGACCCTCGAGGAGAAGGTCGAGATGCTCCACAGCAAGACCAACATGTCTTCTGAGGGAGTTCCGCGTCTCGGCATCCAGGACATCAAGTACACAGACGGTCCGTTCGGTATCCGCGAGGAAAACGGTGACGGTTTCCGTCCGCTCGGATGGACTCTTGACTCAGCTACATACTTCCCTACCGGTTCTGCTCTTGCGGCTACATGGTCAAAGGAAATGGCATACAAGAACGGATTGGCGATGGGTAAGGAAGGTCGTCTCAGAGGAAAGGACATCATCCTCGGCCCTGCGATCAACATCCAGCGTCTTCCTGTCGGCGGACGTACATACGAATACCTCAGCGAGGATCCTGTACTCAGCGCGAGACTTTCAGTAGAGTACACAAAGGGTTCACAGGACGCAGGTACAGCAGTGTGTCTCAAGCATTTCGCACTCAACAATCAGGAGACTGACCGCGGAAGCGTGAACGTGATCGCTGACGAGCGTACAATGCGCGAGATCTACCTCAAGCCTTTCGAGGATGCGGTAAAGGAAGGTGGAGCAATGTGTATCATGCCTGCATATAACAAGGTAAACGGTTACTACTGCTCTGAGAATGCCCATCTTCTCAACGAGATTCTCCGCGGCGAGTGGGGTTTCAAGGGTATGACAGTATCTGACTGGGGCGGAACTCACAGTACTATGGGAGCGGCTCTTGGCGGACTCTGCGTACAGATGACAGGTGACAATTATTTCGGTCAGGCTCTGATCGACTCTGTAAGAAACGGCGCACTTGAGGAGGCTGTCGTTGATGCAAAGGTTCGCGAGATCCTTCGTCTGCGCTTTGCCATCGAGCCTGTACCTGAGGATGTTGCGAATACAATCATGACTTCTCAGCCTGAGACCCAGCATATCGCTTACGAGATCGCTCAGAAGTCTATCGTCCTCCTCAAGAACGAGGGTAAGAATCTTCCTATCGCCAAGGAGGTGAAGAAGATCGCAGTAATCGGTCAGAACGCTGTCCTCTCTACAGCAGCAGGCGGTATCGGAGCTGGCGTGAAGACTCTTTATGAGATCTCCCCTCTTGAAGGTATCCAGAAGAGGGCTGCTGAGGCTGGAGTTGAGGTCACATATGCACCTGGCTACAAGAACTATACAATGAGAAGAGGTTGGGGAAGATCTGCTTCAGGTCCTGTTGATCCGCTTGTAACGAGCGTTACAGACGAGGCTGCAGATCCAGCTCTTCTTGCTGAGGCGGTAGCTCTTGCAAAGGACGCTGACATGGTCATCTTCTTCGGCGGTACCAACAAGTCTATCGAGACTGAGGGCAGCGACAGAAAGAACATCGACCTTCCTAACGGTCAGAACGAGATCGTCAAGGCTCTTTATGAGGCTAACCCTAACCTGGCTACAGTCCTGATCTCAGGCGGTCCTACAGACCTCCGTTTCCTCGAGCCATACTCTCCTGCAATCGTTCAGGGATGGTGGAACGGTCTTGAGGGCGGTACAGCTCTCGCTGAGGTCCTCTTCGGCGACATCGCTCCTTCAGGAAAGCTTCCTTTCACATTCCCGCTCAAGCTTGAGGATTCACCAGCTTATGCACTCGGCAACTTCGGTCAGAAGTCAAGCGAAGACCTCTTCACCCTCATGTATCGCCTTGATGCAACAGGCTATACCCGCGAGCAGATCCAGGAGTACATCGCGAACCTTCCTGACCCTGAGTCACACTACACTGAGGGCATCTTCGTAGGTTACAGATGGTTCGACACCAAGAATGTACCTGTAATGTACGCATTCGGACACGGTCTTTCATATGTTGATTTCGAATATGGTGCACTCAGCTGCAAGACAAAGAAGGACAAGATCCAGGTAAGTTTCGACCTCAAGAATCTCGGAAACATGGAGGCTGACGAAGTCGTACAGCTTTATGTAAGAAGAATCGGTTCGAAGGTAGAGCGCCCGCTCAAGGAGCTTGAGGCATTCGACAGAGTAGCACTCAAGGCCGGCGAGACCAAGAAGGTCACTCTCGAGGTTCCGGTAAGCGAGCTTGCTCACTGGGATATGGAGACAAACGGATGGGTTGTAGAACCTGGCAAGATCGAGATCCTCGTAGGATCATCATCTGACGATATCCGCCAAAGCATTGAGACTCAGATCCGTTAAAACCACGGCAAATCTGAAAAATGAAGAATCGCCTGCGTCCCCACGACGCAGGCGATTCCGTTTTTAACCACTCTCAATGAATCATAACACACACAATACCAGCGTTCATCTCTGAGTTTGTTTACAAATTTATGAAAACTGAAAGGGTTGTTATTGCAATATTGGACAATATTCTTTCGTATTTGTTTATTCTATGAAACAAATAATTTATATTTGGAAACAAATACCATAAATTATGCATGATTTTGACAGAATAACGGATCGTAAAGGATCTGGAGCAATAAAGTATGACGCTCTTGGCAAAGTGTTCGGAAAAGATGATCTTATTCCGCTTTGGGTGGCGGACATGGACTTCGAGACTCCGCATTTCATCACCGACGCCCTGCGCGAAAGACTGGAGCATTCTGTCTTCGGATATACCGCTGAACCAGAGGATTACTGGCCAACTGTCAGAAAATGGATAGCGGATCATCATGGATGGGAAACCGAATGCAGCTGGATGACATATATCCCGGGCATCGTAAAAGGAATCGGCATGGCGATAAACGCCTTGCTTGAAAAGGACGAAAAGGTAATTATCCAGCCTCCTGTATATCATCCGTTCCGTCTTATCCCGCAGAAGAATCACAGAGAGGTGGTATTCAACCCGTTACGCGAGGAGAAAGACGGAAGCTATTCGATGGATTTCGACAATCTCGAGAAGGTATGCGACGAAAAGTGCAGGATGCTGATTCTTTCAAACCCGCACAATCCTGCGGGCATCATATGGCCGCGTGAAACACTACAGAGGCTTGCGGAGTTCTGTCATAGCAGAGGCATCATCGTGATTTCCGATGAAATACATTGCGACATGGCCCTCTTCGGAAACAAGCACATACCGTTCGCGAGTGTCTCTCCCGAAGCAGCCGCATGCAGCATCACATTCGGCTCGCCGTCAAAGACATTCAACATCGCCGGCATCGTAAGTTCATATGCAATCGTTCCCGACGAGCAGCTGCGCGAGCGTTTCTTCGGCTGGCTGGAGGCAAGCGAGCTGAATGCAGCTCCTCTTTTCTCTCCTATCGCGACAATCGCCGCATTCAAGCACGGAGAGCAGTGGCGCAGGGAAATGCTGGAATATGTAGAAGGGAATATAGAATTCGTAGAAGAATACTGCAGGAAATACATTCCTCAGATACGTCCGCTCAGGCCTCAGGCTTCATTCCTTGTATGGCTTGACTGCAGGGGGCTCGACATGAATCATGACGAACTTATCGATCTGTTTGTAAATCAGGCAGGGCTTGCGTTGAACGATGGAGAAATGTTCAACCCGGGAGGTAAAGGTTTCATGCGTCTTAATGTAGCTACGCAGAGGCAGATATTGGAGAAAGCGATGGAGAAGCTGAAAGAGGCGTTGTGGTGATTTCCTCGTAAAGACGGAATTCCGGCGAAGCCATCTCCTTATAGATTTCATCATCGTCAAACTGACCGTACCAAAGTTTGCTGCAGAGATCGAGACGTGCATCTGAAACAGCTTTTGAAGGATCGGATAAAAAATCCTCGATAAAATTACGCATGGCAGTCTTTATTTAAAGGTTCATATGATTCAATGAACCCTCAAAATCAAACTGCGAGCCAAACTTTACAAAAATTGTGATAACTTCACAGAAATTGTGTTATTGCAGACTTATATAACGTCGGGCGATCACCCCTTTGCGGTCTGTCTGAAGAATGAACGGAAGAGTGGAAAGGTCGAATCTGTCGAAAAGTTTCTCCGCTTTAGAAGGATCGGACTCCATTATCCTGTCCACATTGACCATCAGCACGCGAAACGCAGGATTCTCGGCGACAAGCTTCCGAGCCGCCGCCTTTTCTGCGTCGCATATGTGACATCCCTCGGTATAGAAGATAATGATGTTGCTCTTTCCTTTGACCTTACGGAGGTTGAAAGTTCCCGACTTTATCTTCTTTCCATGTCTGATGAGTTCTCCAGGGACCTTGATGTCCGCGATCCTGCTGCCTGGAGCCGATTTCGAAAGCAGGTCATCCATTATCTGGGCGAAACCTATGACCTTCACAGAGTCATCTGCCGATTTCCATATATCGTCTCTGCCGAGGATATATTCATCTATAAGATGATCCATGCTTTCCTTCACATCCTCTCCAGTCTTGGGTGCCAGATAATAAAGAAGGTCACCTGCCATCTGACGGCACATCGTAGTATCTCCGCTCTGGAGCCATCTTCCGGCGAGATGATCGGCAATATCTGAAGGCACAGATTCCGAAAGAAGCTGATCAAAGAATTTTTCCGACTGAGGACTTCCATATTCAAGTTCAGGATGTGAGAATATCTCGCCAAGCATCTGAGTCAGGGCATATGTATCCAGTCCGCGTCCCTTTATGACCTGATCCGGGCCTATAAGGAACATGCGCGGAGTCTGTACAACGCCGTATTTGCGCTGGAAGTCGGAATCGAGCTGCGGATCCCAGAGATGATGGATCCTTGTTGAAGGAGACTCGATGTCAAATCGGTCTGCGACATATGCCTCCCACGCCTGACGGTCGTCTCCGGCATATACTGCATAAAAGTCTATAGGGTAATTCTCGGTCGCAAGAATGTTTCCGAGCAATATGGTCTCTATCTTACATTTTGCACATCCGGCATCATAGAAGAAAAGGACGCTGTGTCTGTCTCCAAAGAGACGAAGGCTGTCTCCTTCCATGGTCTCCATTACCAGCTCGGGAGCCTTCATGCCTATGAGAGACTGACGGTTGAATTCGGCGAAGATGCCGGCATTCATCTTTTCGATATCGCTGCGCATGGGTATAAGCCCTGGCTTGAACCATTTGTCATAAACATGGATCGCCACAGCCTCTGCGCCCATTATCGGAGAGTCCACGAAATGTTCATATACAGAACATGCAACATATTGACGTACAAGCGGATCCGACGTGCTTTCTATAAGAAAGTCAGCCTCTGTCTTCTGCACATCAAGGCTCTCGAACCTCAAAGCTTCAAAATATTCCGCAAGCCTGGTCCCCAACGCTGTCTGCACAGCAGAATCCAATTGCTGGGCAGCCCCTGTCAATGGAAACAGGAGCAGCATCAGTACTGCGGATATTATGATTCTTCTCATAGTTCTACGCCTTCGGGTACAAAGAGGGATGTGTCGCCGCCATGCCTGAGCAGGTCGCGGACGGCTGTTGAAGATATGTGTGCGAATTCCTGCGCGGTTGGAATGATGATGGTCTCGATATCCGGTGCAAGCTTGCGGTTTGCGTCGGCGATGGACCTTTCGGTCTCGAAATCGATCATATTCCTCACTCCCCTTACGATATGATGGATGCCGAGCTCTCGGCATTTGTCGATGGTAAGGTTGTCATACTGGATGATGGTGACGCCTTCCAGACCTGCAGTAGCCTGCCTGATGATGTCCATCCTCTTTTCGTTAGGGAAGAATCCCCTCTTGTCTATATTTACTCCAATAGCGACTACAACCTCGTCAAACATAGTCAAGGCTCTCTTGAGAATGTTCAGATGTCCTGCCGTGAAAGGATCGAAAGATCCCGGGAATAATGCTTTTCTTTTCATATTACAATTGCCAGTCTATCGGTTTCTGACCTCTGGATACTAGTATGTTGTTGGCCTGAGAGAAGTGTCTCGATCCGAAAAAGGCTCCACGGGCCAGCGGAGACGGATGCGCCGCTTCAAGGACATAGTGTCTGGACCGGTCGATGAGATCTCTTTTGCTGCGCGCGAAATTGCCCCACAGCATGAAGACAACTCCCTCGCAATTATCTGAGATATAGCGTATTACCGCATCAGTAAACTCTTCCCATCCTATCTTGCTGTGGGATGCTGCCTCGCCGCTGCGTACCGTAAGTACGGCGTTCAGGAGCATCACTCCCTGACGGGCCCATTTCTCAAGGTTCGGATATCCACTCATCCTGACTCCGAGGTCGCTTTCGATCTCCTTGAATATGTTCTTGAGAGACGGAGGAGCCGGCATGTTTTCCGGTACGGAGAATGAAAGTCCATGTGCCTGTCCGGGACCATGATACGGGTCCTGACCGAGAATGACCACCCTTACCTGAGGCAACGGGGTCAGCTCGAATGCCCTGAATATCTGGCTTCCCGGAGGGAAGACCTTCTTTCCGGCTGCCTTCTCCTCACGAAGAAAACGCACCAGCGATGCGAAATATGGTTTTTCAAATTCGCCCGCCAATGCGTCTTTCCATGTCTGTTCTATCTTTACTTCCATCAGAAGATATAGCTGATTACATCCTGAATGTTCTTTACATAAACAAAGGTAAGACCTTTTACGTAAATTTCCTTTATATCCTCTACATCTTTTCTATTTTCCTCTGAAATCACGATCGTATGGATGCCGGATCTCTTGGCTGCAAGGATCTTCTCCTTTATGCCTCCGACCGGAAGCACACGGCCTCTGAGAGTCATCTCGCCGGTCATTGCGATGCCGCTCTTGACCTTTACGCCGCGATATGCGGATACCATCGAGCTGACCATGGTGATACCTGCAGACGGGCCGTCCTTAGGCACCGCACCTTCAGGTACATGCACATGGATGTCCTTCTCGGCGAACTCCTCGTATGGCATTCCGGTAAGCTCCGGATGTGCCTTGATGTACTGGTAAGCTATCTGAGCTGACTCCTTCATTACGTCACCGAGGTTACCGGTCATCGAAAGAATGCCCTTACCCTTGCTCACAGAGCTCTCGATGAAGAGGATTTCTCCTCCCATAGATGTCCATGCAAGGCCTGTAACGACTCCCGGAGCCTCATTGCCCTTCTGCATGTCATGTGAGTTCGTAGGGAGACCGAGGTATTCTCTGAGGTGTTCCTTCTTGATTGTCGAAGGGTACTCCTGCTCGAGGGCGATCTTCTTTGCTGTCACACGAGCGACCTTTGCGATCTGCTTCTCAAGTCCGCGGACTCCTGATTCGTGTGTGTATTCATCGATGATCTTTGTGATCGCTCCCTTGTCGAACTTGAGCTGTCCTTTCTCGAGACCGTGCTCGGCCACCTGCTTAGGCACAAGATAGTTCTTCGCGATCTCGTATTTCTCCTCAGCGAGATATCCGCTCACATTGATCATTTCCATACGGTCCTTGAGGGCCGGCTGGATGGTGTCGATATTGTTTGCGGTAGTGATGAAGAGAACATTCGACAAGTCGTAATCGATGTCGAGATAGTTGTCGTGGAAAGCCGTATTCTGCTCTGGGTCAAGGGCTTCCAGAAGTGCTGAAGAGGGATCTCCCTTAAGGTCCTTGGTAAGTTTGTCGACCTCGTCGAGGACGATCACTGGGTTGGATGTACCTGCGCGGTTGATACCGTTGAGGATACGTCCCGGAAGGGCTCCGACGTATGTCTTTCTATGGCCGCGGATCTCTGACTCGTCGTGCACACCACCGAGGGCGATACGCACGTACTTGCGTCCGAGGGCACGGGCGATGGACTTTCCGAGGCTGGTCTTGCCGACTCCCGGAGGGCCGTAGAGGCAGAGGATAGGCGACTTCATGTCCCCCTTGAGCTTGAGCACCGCAAGGTATTCGATGATTCTGTCCTTCACCTTCTCGAGTCCGTAATGGTCCTCGTCAAGTACCTTCTGGGCATTCTTGAGGTCGAGATTGTCGTTCGACATCTCTCCCCATGGAAGGTCCAGCATGAACTGGATGTAATTGTACTGTATGCTGTAGTCCGGAGAGCTCGGATTGTATCTCTCGAGCTTTGCCATCTCCTTATCGAAGATCTCCTGAACCGCTGCCGGCCAGAGCTTTTCCTCGGCGCGGGCACGGAGCTGCGAGAACTCTTCCACATCGTCCATTCCGAGCTCTTCCTGGATGGTCTTGAGCTGATTGTTGAGGAAGTACTCCCTCTGCTGCTGGTCGATCTCGCTCTTTACCTTCTGGTTGATCTCCTGCTTGATCTTCTGGAGCTCCACCTGAGTGTCGAGGACAGAAAGAAGCTTCATTGCACGGGCTCTGAGGTCGCCGTACTGAAGGAGCTCGACCTTATCCATGAAATTCTCCACCTCGATCGTCGTAGCGATGAAGTTCACGAGGAAGTCGAAGCTCTCGATTCCCTTCAATGCGCTCGCTGCCTCGCGAGGTACGAATGATGATGAACGAATGATGGAAGATGCCTTTTCCTTGAGCGACTCCGCGATCATACGCACCTTTGTATCTGCCTCTGGGACAATATCTTCCAGATAACGGACACGTCCGAGCATGTACGGTACATACTCTACGACTGACTCGATCTCGAAGCGCTTGTAGCCCTGAAGGATGGCGGTGATGGTACCGTCCGGCATCTCGAGGGTCTTGACGATCTTAGCTACTGTACCGTAACGGTAGAGGTCCTGCTCACGAGGGTCTTCCACTGCAAGGTCGTTCTGCGGAACGGCACCGATGAATGTATTGTTCTTTTCCGCATCTTCGATCAGACGGATTGATTTTTCGCGTCCGATCGTGATAGGATATACTGTGCCGGGAAACAGGACAGCGTTCCTGAGAGCGAGGATCGGAAGAAAATCCGGCAGCTGCGAATCATCTATCTTTACCATACCTTCCCCCTGCATGACTGGAATCACGCTGACTTCGGCCCCACCGGCTGCAAAAATGTCGTTCATTAAGTCTTTCATATATCTTACTTCAATACTTTATCTAACATCAATAACTTATACCTTGGTTCAAGGTCGTGCATTATATGAAACATATATGTCCACGTTACCTCTCCCCTAAATCCCCTCTCTCGGAGAGGGGACTTGCTATCGCTTCGCTCCAATACCCCTCATAACCTCTAACATCAATAACTTATACCTATGTTCAAGGTCGTGCATTATATGAAATATATGTCCACCATTGTCTATATGACAATATAGGGTTCAAAGTTACAAAAATGACAACAACTGCCAATTTGGCAGTATCATGGCATAAATTATTCTGATTATATATATGGTCAATCTCTATGCCACCGGACAGGGCGATGTCACACTTATGATTTTTTGGCAGATTTTACTGAATCGGCAAGTTTTTTCGCTGAAATTTAAGCAGTTGATTTGCCTAATTGAAAAATTCAGTCTATCTTTGTGCCCCTATATCGACAATAGTATAAGATTTAAATAAAGGAGAAATAAGTTATGACAAAGGCAGAGATCGTAAACGAGGTTGCGAAGGCAACCGGTATCGAGAAGGCAACAGTGCAGATTGTTGTTGAATCTTTCATGGAGAGCGTTAAGGGTTCAGTAGCAAAGGGTAACCCTGTATACCTCCGCGGATTCGGTAGCTTCATCATCAAGCACAGAGCTGAGAAGGCAGCAAGAAACATCACTAAGAACACTACAATGACAATTCCTGCTCACAACATTCCAGCTTTCAAGCCTGCTAAGGTATTTGTTAACGAAGTTAAGAAGTAATATATAATAATTTAAAAACCAAAGTATTATGCCAAACGGAAAGAAGCATAAAAGGCATAAGATGGCAACGCACAAGCGCAAGAAGCGCCTGCGCAAGAACAGACACAAGAAGAGAAAGTAATTTTCTCACAGTGTCTGCCATTTTAGCAGTCCGCTAAAGAAGGCCGACCGGGATGGTCGGTCTCTTTTTTTGAAATAATCTTAACACTGAAATTCCTGATGGAGTCTGTAAAGGATCTGATCGTTGATGTAAATTCAACGGAGGTCTCGATAGCTTTGATGGAGAACCACAAGCTGATCGAGCTGAACAAGGAGTCCAGCCAGGGTCACAACTTTTCCGTAGGAGATGTGTATCTCGGAAAGGTGAAGAAGATTCTTCCGGCCCTGAACGCTGCCTTTGTAGACATCGGAGACGAGAAGCAGGCATTTGTCCATTATCTGGATCTGGGATTGTACTTCAACGCATTCGACGAATTCGTGAAGAGGATCAACCCTAATTCCGACAACAAGGGAATATACAAGCACATCAAGCCAGGCCCTATCCTCGAGAAGGAAGGCAGGATCGAGAATGTGCTGACTCCCGGACAGATGATCGTTGTCCAGATCGTAAAGGAGCCGATTTCGACCAAAGGTTCAAGACTGACTGCAGAAATTTCATTGGCAGGACGAAACATTGTACTGCTCCCTTTTGCTGAAAAGGTGAGCGTATCTCAGAAGATTTCCTCAAAGGAGGAAAAGAGAAGACTTGAGACACTTGTAAAGAGTATTCTCCCTAAGAATTACGGTGCGATCATCCGCACGGCAGCAGAAGGCAAGAATGCCGCTGTCCTTGATGCAGAGGTGATGTCACTGATCGAGAAATGGGAGAATTCCTGGAAGAAACTGGCGAAGTCCAAGGATGTGCAGCTGTTGTTCACTGAATACAGCAAGACCACCACTATCCTCAGAGACCTTCTCAACGATTCTTTCACAAACATCTATGTGAACGATGAGAACATCTATGAGGAGACCCGCAAGTACATCTCGCTGATCTCACCGGAGCAGGAGAAGATCGTGAAGCTTTACAAAGATAAGGCACCGATCTTTGACCACTTCGAAGTAACGAGACAGATCAAGAGTTCATTCGGAAAGGTGGTTCCTATCAGACAGGGCGCATACCTCGTGATCGAGCACACGGAAGCATTGCACGTTATCGACGTGAACAGCGGTACCCGCTCAAAGAACAAGGAGCAGGAGCAGAACACATTCGACGTCAACTGCTTTGCAGCCGAGGAGATCGCAAGACAGCTCAGACTTCGAGACATGGGCGGCATCGTAATCGTTGACTTCATCGACATGGACAACAACGAGCATAAGAATGCCCTCTTCAAGAAGATGCAGGAGCTTATGGAGTCTGACAAGGCAAAGCACAACGTGCTGCCTCTCACAAAGTTCGGACTCATGCAGATCACCAGACAAAGGGTACGCCCGGCTACCGAGATCAATACAACAGAGGTATGTCCGGCATGCAACGGTACCGGAAAGATAACATCAAGTGTCGTGATTGATGAGGCAATAGAAAGAAGGCTTGCCTACTATGTGAACGAAAAGCACATCACAAGCCTGGTTCTGAAGGTGAATCCATTGCTTGGAGCCTACCTCACACGCGGAATCTTCTCCTCTATCGCAGGAAAGTGGAAGAAGAAGTACAAATGTAAGATCGAGGTTGTCGAAACAACCGACTTTACAGTCTTGCAGAATGAATTTTACAACGAAAACGGAGAGAAGCTCGACTAGCTTCTCTCCGCTTTTTTTATTCCTCCTCCAGGAACTGGGTCATGTTCTCGGAGTATTTGCGCCATTTGTCGATGAGGGCCTGCATGTCGCCTGGGAGCGGCGAGTCGAAGCGGACTATCTGCTTTGTCTTAGGATGGACGAAGCCGAGGGTCTTGGCATGGAGGGCCTGTCGAGGAAGGAGCTTGAAACAGTTCTCGATGAACTGGCGGTACTTGGCATAGATGGTTCCCTTGCGGATCTCAGCGCCGTCGTAACGGCTGTCGTTGAAGAGAGGGTGGCCTATCCAGTTGAAATGGACACGGATCTGGTGGGTACGGCCGGTCTCGAGTCGGCACTCGACCACAGTCACATATCCGAAGCGCTCGAGCACGCGGTAATGAGTCACTGCATGCTTTCCGTAATCGCCGTCAGGGAAAACCTTGAAACGCATACGGTCGTTAGGGTCGCGGCCGATGTTTCCGATGATGGTACCTTCGTCTTCCTTGAGATTTCCCCATACGATTGCGACATATCTGCGTTCGATCGAATGTACGAAGAACTGCTTTGCAAGGTCGAGCTGAGCCTCGTCGTTCTTTGCCACGACAAGAAGTCCTGATGTATCCTTATCGATGCGATGCACGAGCACGCCCATTCTTTCATCCTCAGCATCAGCGCCTTGCGATATTCCGAGATGATGCGCCAATGCATTGACGAGAGTTCCTGAGAAATGTCCGTGGCCTGGATGAACAACCATTCCTGCCTCCTTGTTAAGCACCAGCACGTCATCATCCTCATGTACAATGTTCAGAGGAATATCCTCCGGAAGGATCTCGAGGCCGCGACGCTGATAAGGCATCACGAACTTCACGACATCACCCGGACGAACTATGTAATTCGCCTTTACTATCTTGTCGTTTACACGGATGTATTCCGCCTTGATGGCAAGCTGGATACGATGGCGCGAGGTATATTCCATATGCGTAGAAAGATATTTGTCCACACGCATAGGGACCTGTCCGGCAGAAATGTCAAAGCGGTAATGCTCGAACATCTCCTGCTGCTCATCATCACCTTGGCTCTCCTCCCCGAAATTCAGCCTGTCCTGAGCAAGTTCTTCGTCAAAATCGAAAAATCTGTCCTTCTCCATCATCTCTTATTTTCCTGAATATTGCTTCTCCAACCTCTGTGGAACCTTATTTTCATCGATGGTCAACATAAGTGTAACCTCGTCACCCTTACGGGCAAAGAGACTGTCGGACGGTTCCGGAGTCTGCTTATACACAACAGCCGCCAGAGTATCGTCATAATCCTTGACCGTAGCATCAAACCTTAATCTCTTGATATTCAATGAACTGCCATGAATAGCATCAACCGCACTCATATTTCTGAGACCTATCACATCAGGGACACACGTCCTGCTGTCAGCTGAATTCAGACCGACCACTATGTCAACGACAGATTCACTTTCGACCTGAGTTCCCGGATCAATCTCCCTATTGCCCATCAGCTGCTTAAGCACATTGTTTGTGGCAATATCCTGAACATATATAAGTCTACCCAAGACAAGGCCTCTGGATTGAAGTTCAGCCATTGCCTGACGCATTGAATATCCTATGAGATTAGGCATAGTAACCTTCTTTGCATTCATCGCATTGATTGTCAATGCAATACGACGTCCGCTCTTAACCTTGTCACCAGCCGCAGGATTCTGTCTGTATACAGCCCCCTTTCTCATACGCTTGACAAAGACCGAATCCACAACATCGATCCTCATTCCCTCGGATGCAGCCACACTGTCAGCCTCGGCAATACTCATATTGGAAAGATCAGGCACAATAAGTTCCTGATTGTGCTTGGTCACTATATTCAGAAATATCATTGCTCCGACGACAAGCACAACAGCTATGATGAAGGCTGCCATCAGATTCTTAATGATCCAGTGTCCGAAAAAACCGGATTTCTTTACCTTATCAGTCATATTATCAGATCTTTACAAGTTCGTATGAACGCGTGCCAAGTCCTATCTTTTCTCCATATTCGACACCAGCCTCCCAATTTGTGTCAGGATGTACAAGACGGAACTTGTCCTCACCCTTATGGTGATGGTGTCCGCATCCGCACTCGTGTACATGATCCTTATCGGAAATGGCATTGCCGACAAGGCTCGGAGCCGCTTTCACGAGATCCGCACATGCACAATCAAGAGCAACAGGATCAAATGAGGCAGCAATTCCAAGGTCCGGAACTATAGCCGCATCATTGTGATTCCAGCAGTCGCAGTTAGGTGAAACATTCATTATGAAGCTGATGTGGAACGAAGGCTTGTCCTTTACAACAGCAAGCGCATACTCTGCAATCTTGCGGTTAAGTACCTCTGAAGTGTCATAATCCTTCACAACGGCAGCCGATTTCTGACATACAGCCACACACTGACCACATCCTACACATTTATGATAATCAATGACAGCCAGTCCTTCCACAACCTTGACCGCATCATGGCGACAGTATTTCTCACATATACGGCAGCCGATGCAGTTGTCCGCATTGATCTGCGGCTGAGACGAAGAGTGAAGTTCAAGTTTGCCGCCTACGCTTGCCGAGCCCATACCAAGATTCTTGAGTGCTCCGCCGAAGCCGCTCTGCTCATGACCCTTGAAGTGATTCATGGAAATCACGATGTCGGCATCCGCAATCGCCGCACCGATCTTAGGGGACGGGCAGTATTCACCTCCGCAAGGCACCTCCTTGAAGTCAGTTCCTTTCAGACCGTCTGCAATGATTACATCAGCATGAGCAGATATCCTGTTGAAACCGTTCTCCATCGCCGCATCAAGATGATCCACAGCATTTGAACGTCCGCCGGAATATAGGGTATTAGCATCTGTAAGGAACGGTTTTCCACCCAATGACCTGACCACGTCCACTATACGGGCGGCATAATTAGGTCTGATGTATGCGAGGTTGCCAGGCTCACCGAAATGTATCTTTATCGCAGTGAACTTATCCTTGAAATCAATGTCAGCGATTCCTGCACGTCTTACCAGTCTCTCGAGCTTCTTCATAAGGTCGTTGCCCGGAGTTGTCCTCAAATCGGTAAAAAACACTTTTGACTGTTCCATAATTGTTTTCATTTAAGATGCCGCCTGAAACAGGACATTGAATATTCCCTCTCCAAGCAGCGCTATTCCTATTATGATGATTACCGCACCGGCAATCCTGTTGATCCATAAGATGGTCCTCATCTGAAAATTCCTTCTGAAATGGCTCAGCAGCCATGTGACGCAGAACCAATAGAATGCAGATCCCGCACTCACGGAAAGGATGATCGGCATGACGCTCCAGTTGTGAGGTGCGTCATCGGCAAGTCCGAAGAAGGCAAACAGAGCCAGAATGACGAAGACTGCTCCAGGGTTTGATATTCCCATTACCAGAGCCTGCATGAAATCCGTAAGGGAAACTGTGCTCCCGCCTCCTTTCTTCATCTTTCGGAAAGGATCGGAAAAGCTCATCGACACACCGAGTATGGCGACCACAATACCTCCTACTATGAGGATGATGTTCTGATGGGTATGGATGAATTCCTGCACTATCGCAAGGGCGAATATGGCTATGACAGCATAGAGAGTGTCAACGACACAAGCACCAAGCCCGGTTATGAATCCCGTCTTATGTCCACCGCTCAAGGATTTCTGAATCACGAGAATAGCAATCGGTCCGATCGGGGCCGACGCACATATTCCAACGATGAATGCCTTCAGAATATCCAGAAACATATCCAGTCTTTATCAAAGTAATTGTAAACGGACAAAGATAAATAAATTTCTTCATATCTTTGCAGTCATAGATGTGAGCTGAAATGAAAAAAGAGAATATATTGATATGGGGGCTCGTACTGCTCTTTGCGATATTGATGTCAATCCCTTTCCTTGTACCACACACCGGAATCCTTGCCCTGTTCGGTCTGATTCCCTTGCTGTGCATGGAAAGGATTGCCACCATCCTCGAAAAGAAGATAGTATGGATCTATCATTATAGCGCATTCGTACTCTGGAACGCCATTACGACTTTCTGGGTGTGCAATGCAACTGTAGGAGGAGGCCTTTTCGCAATATTCGCGAATTCCCTGCAGATGTCCGTCGTCTTCGGACTCTTCAGATGGAGCAAGAAGAAATTCCGCGGGGCTCTGCCATATATTTTCCTGGCAGTAACATGGATCGCATGGGAAAGATTCTATTTCGATGCTGAGATATCGTGGCCTTGGCTCGTCCTTGGAAATTCCTTTGCAAGAACAACATGGGCGGTACAGTGGTATGAAATCACAGGCACTCTCGGAGGTTCGTTATGGATATGGGCATGCAACCTGGGGCTCTTCGGCTTCATGACTTACGTTTCCGACGGCAGATGGTGGAACCTTAACCCAAAGGCCAAGACTGCCGCTGTCACAGGATACATTACAATACTCATTGCACCATTTATAGTTTCTGCGTTGATCGGCAGAGAGTACAGGAATGCAATGGAATCGCCACAGACTCTTGAGACCGTCATAATCCAGCCAAACATAGACCCGTACAACAAATTCCAGGCACTCACTCAGGAACAGCAGAACGCCATATTCCTAAGTCAGGCTGCCAAGGAACTCTCCTACAGGAAGGACGACACGACAGCATCCCCTCTCCTTCTTCTCGCGCCCGAGACCTTTACCGGAGACATTGTCGTTGGACAATACGACAGAAGCCGCACATGGAGACGCTTCACTTCTTTCCTGAAGGATTATCCGGATGTCAACCTTCTATTCGGAGCATCCAGCTACGATTATATAAGTTCGGCGATGAAGCCATCCCACACCGCACGCAAGATAGGAGAGGGACTCTGGGTGGAGTCGCATAACTCCGCACTCATGACGGACTGGAGCGGAAGGACTGAGATATTCCACAAAAGCAAACTTGTCGTAGCAGTTGAGCACACTCCTTACCCGGCTATATTCTGCAGGATTGACGACCTGCTCGGCGGAGTGATGGGAAGATGCATAGGCCAGAATGAAGTAAGCCTTCTGACAGTGCATGACACTGACGGCCAGAACATTCCTGTAGGATGTGCCGTATGCTATGAATCCGTATATGGAGAATATTACACCGACTATATAAGGAAAGGTGCACGCGCAATGACAATAATCACGAATGACGCATGGTGGGGAGACACACCAGGCTACAGGCAGCATCTCAGCTATGCCAGCCTTAGGGCTATCGAGACACGCAGAGCCATTGCCAGATGCGCGAATACAGGAATTTCTGCCATCATCAGCCCATCAGGAGAGATCGTATCTGAAACCGAATGGTGGAGTCCGGCCGTTCTGAAAGGCAGCATACCTCTAAGAGACGACATAACATTCTTCGTCTCCCACGGCGACATTACAGGAAGAGTCTGCACTTTCCTGTTCATACTTCTGCTTCTTGCACTGATTGTAAGATTCAGATCTTTCTGACGACTACTCCGATCTTCTTAGAATTGCACCAGAGCCAGAACATTCCTTTGGAAGGCTCTACCCTTTCCACCTTGAATGTCAGGGATGTTTCCGTCTTGACATCACTTGCTGTCGTATATTTGAGGTCTGCCGTAACTTCCTGACCCATATCACTCAGGTCCGCATCGCACCTGAAGACAAAGTAGTGAGCCATTTCATCATCCATGACCCTGTACTCGCCTCTCTTTGCATTGTATGACATCTGGCCTTTATTGCTGTCATAATCCAGAACGATCTCGCCCCTGACAATAAGCGAGACTCCCTCCTTATGCATCAGAAGTTCATCCACCTCATATCCTACACATCCTGCCAGGGTCATTGAAAGCAGGAAAAGAAACATGCATGCAAATCTATTCATCTGAAACCTCCCCTATGTTTATCTCTTTCATCACCACTTCTTCGCTGCCATCCTCCCATGTTATATGGGCTTTCAAGATTCCTTTTCTTTTCACGACATAATAGCATCCGGAACCAGCAATGATCGGAGATCCGTTGAATGTCCATTTTATCTCCTTGGCATCTCTGGCGTTGAAAAGCCTGAGCGGCAGCTTTGCACCCACAGGGAATGCTCCGTCATCGGTTCTTGCGACATTCTGGAGACATATATATGGATAGCCATCATTCTGCTTTCTCTTTGTCATGAATGAAAGTTCAGAAGTCTCACCCACATAATCTCCTTCAACAAAGTTCACATAGACCTTATAACTTGTAGAATAGTCAAGACCTTCAATGAGATAAGCCCACTTACCTTTTTCATAAGGTCCCACCTCAGCCACACTCAGAACTTCCCCCGCCTGTTCACACACAATCTTAGCCTTTCCAGAGAAGATAAAGCTGCTCGAGAAGGTGATGATGGCGGCATCCTGAAATACATCCTTTTCCAGTTCACGAGGAACAGGCATCGATCCGTCAGAGAACCCGGCAACATCAAAGCTTACCTTCGAACCATCATATGCTATATCCAGAATAGCCTTGTGGATCTTTGCATCTCCCCAACATTTCAGGCCTGGAGTGCTCTTAGGAGTGATGCTTGCAACATTACCGTACGGATAGAAAAGTCCCTTCATAATCCTCAGGTAGTTCACATACGAGTCATCATAGACATTGCCGAACCTGTCAGGCCTTCCGTCCGCCTCTATGAGGTCCGCGCACTGATGGGCGGCAAAAGCATTTACCTCATTGCTGAACATCCATCTTTCAGCCGCAGAGACATCCCTCTTATAGACCTCGGAATATCCGGCAGCATTCTTGGATCGATCTATATGATAGACAAGCATTCCCTCGCCGCCAATGAATCGGTCCCAACCGGAAGATGTCCTGCACTCCAACAGAAAATATTCATCCGGATTGTCAGTATCCATTCTGAAATAACGTCCCTTGACTATTGATTCGAGTGTATACCTGCCTGTCCCTTCAAGCATCTCCGCTTCTTCAGGATAAAGCAGTTCTCTCTCTACCGCTGTAAGATTCGGAGGTGAATTTCCGTCATTGTTATAATTGCCTCCATCCATCAGAGATATCTTCTGCCAAGTTCCGGCAGCCAGTCCGCCTACCTGATAATCAGTATCATACAAATCAGGAAGGCCCAATGTATGAGCATACTCATGACAGAATGTGCCTATTGATGCCATAATCACCTGGTCTTTTTCTGAAAGTCTCAGTTCAGAAGCACATGCATAACGGTTGATTCTGACACCATCAAGAATAAGATTTCTTCCTGCTCCGTCCTTTATATACCATGAATGAGACCAGATGCAGTCTTCCGAACCACCTTCAGCTTCATCCCTGCCGGCAAAAAAGACAAAGACATTATCTACCTCACCATCATCATCCTGATCATATTTTGTAAAATCGATCATCGGATCCGCAATCTGACAGGCCTCTACAATCATCATATGAGGATTTCTGTCGCCACCGTCATTGTCGTTCCCGCCATAAAAGGACATTTCCTTGTCAAGGGTAACGATATCGCTTACATCGAAATTGAACTCGAACTTTCCATTGAACTGATCGTCAAAATACTCCTTCGCGCTTCCTACTGCACCGTATGACGAATATCCCTTCTGATTAAGAAGATTCCTGAAATCCTCTTCAGTATATTTGAACCGTTCCTTTTCACCTTTGAACTGGACCAATATGACCAGGGCGTTCTTAACGACAGGCGCATCAGTCTCACTTCTTGTATTTGCCTTTATCCTCGCGAGAATGCCACTGTCATGATTCTCAGCATCCAGAACCATGTTCTTCCTTGCCGTCCTGATTTCCGCAAGCTGTCCGTATGGAATGTCACAGCTTCGCATCAGGACATCAGAAGATACACTCAGGCCCACACGGCACCCGGTAGAAGATTTTCTTCCTGATGCATCATACTCAGCATAGTACCACCAGCCATCCTCGCCCTGAATCACAGCCGCGCCTTCATCAGTCACCTTTACCCTCATCATCTCATCTCCGAAGAAACGCGCAAAGAATCCGCTTCCGTCAGGCTGCCGAAGGTATATGCGCTCCGTCCTTGCCGGCTTGGAAAAAACCGCCAGGGACAAGAAAAGCAGTATATTCAACAATAAAAAGCGTCTGTGCATACCTGGTTTCTGCCTTTATATTCAAAAAGTGACTATCTTTGCAAAAGAATTGCATATTTAACCATTTTTCACGAGACGGACAAAATTTTATGAAGGCATCCCATATATCTGCCATCATCTGCATGGCATGTTCAATGTTCGGGCATGGACTCAAGGCACAGCAAAGAGTAATCGCAGGAGTCAAAGGAGACGAAGCAATCGTAAACGCAATCAACGACTACGGAACATTCGACAGATGGTGCGTAAGAGAAATCAAGGAGTCAGCTCTCCTTGGAGGTGACACAGCACACCTCTTCGAATTTTACGGCAGCCAGGACACAACATTTACCGGAAAACAGCCGTTCACGCCACCACAGGGCTACATTTGGAGGACCAACAATGTCCTTGCAATCATTGCAGGCATCGTAAAGACCAACAATACAGTCTACCCAGAGAAGCGTGGCGAAGGTTACTGCGCACGAATAGAGACACACCTAGAGGAGGTCAAGGTCATAGGAATGATCAACATGGACGTCGTGTGCCAGGGCGCAATGCTGATAGGCAACCTTCCTGAACCGATCACTACCACAAAAGATCCGATGACAAAAGTCCAGTACGGACTCGCATTCACAAGTTGCCCTAAGGCAGTAGAGTTCGACTACAAGGCTGACGTAGGAAACGAAGTATACAGAGGAACCGGTTTCTCTAAACTCAAGCCTATGGGCTATCCTGACTATGCAGAAGTAAACTTCATGCTTCAGAAGAGATGGGAGGATGAGGATGGCAACATCCACGCCCTCAGAGTTGCAACCGGAATCGAGCGTATCACAGAGAGTACTTCGGAATGGGTAAACGGCTACCGCATCGATCTCAAATACGGAGACATCACCAATGACCCGTCATACAAGGAATACATGGGACTCAAGACAGACCCTAAGACAGCCTATCACGACATCAACAGCAAAGGCAAGGACGTTGTCATTCAGGAAGAAGGATGGGCTGAACCAGGCACACAGCCTACCCATCTCATACTCCACTTCATTACAAGCTGCGGCGAGGCCTTCTATGGCGGACTTGGCAACACTCTCTGGCTCGACAACGTCAGACTTATAATGTAACACCTGCATTCTACCCCAGATAAAGATCTGACGGATCAATGGAAAATAACGGTTGGTAATTACACAAGAGGTGTGGAAAGATTTTGATTACTCTTTCCGCACCTCAGTTGATTTTTGCCATATAACTCCAATTACTGTTGAGGTGCGGTAAAATTGAACTGAACCTTTCCACACCTCTGCATATCTCGCTCTCTGACCGGATGCTTTAGGGACGTCAGGGCGAACTGAGGCCACACCCGTGCCCAAAACAGCCCCCTTTTCGGGCACGACCCCATAGAAAACCGGACCCTCGTGCCTGAAACCCACCCCTTTCGGGCACGACTCCATAGAAAACCGGACCCTCGTGCCTGAAAACCACCCTTTTCGGGCACGACTCCATAGAAAACCGGACCCTCGTGCCTGAAACCCACCCTTTTCGGGCACGACCCCATAGAAAACCGGACCCCGGTGCCTGAAAACCACCCCTTTCGGGCACGACCCCAAAGAGCCCCATATGCGTGCACCTCTGGCATGAAGTCTCACTGCTGCACCCTTCATAATTACACAAATGCAAGTACACACTATGTGATCCCGAGCGCCGCGAAGAATCTTCACGGGACCGCGTGCGCTTTTGTCACGAAACGACTACAGGTCCCCTGTCACTTTGGAGGAGACCGCATGCGCTTTTGCCCTGAAACTGCTCTAGGTACATCCACTTTGGAGGTGAGCGCTTGTGCTTTTGTCACGAAATCGCTCCAGGTCACCCGTCTTTGGAGGGGACTGCGTGCACTTTCGGGGCGAAACTGCATCAGGTCACTGGTGCTCGGCAACAGTCAAGCGCGAGGACGGCCCTAGGCCGAGCCGCCCGGAGCGCTTGACCTGTAGTCGCCGGATGCCGTATATTCCGGCGACGGTGCCGCGTTGGTTACATCACCGCACCACTGTGACAATATCTAAAGGAAAACCTTGACGGTGGTCCCGGAAACCTTATAAAAATGCCCTCAGACTGTACCACCGTAACAAATAACCGGCAATTCCTGTCGCAGAGGAGCGCGCACGCAGACTTGCATAATTCATCCAACTGTTTCATCAGACGTTCTTTACTGATTCCGTCGCAAACAGGAATGAACCGAAATACTCACCATATGTTCTACACCTGCTGTTTTTTCTGCAGGACAAGAACGCGCGCAAAATGCAATAGCCTATCTATCAGGCAGATACTAATTGAGCCTGCTCTCCGTCTGCGAAAAAATCACAGATG
>JAZRQM010000048.1:0-28759 GCA_045649795.1 Candidatus Cryptobacteroides sp.
ACCGTGGCAATTTCGCTACTTGCTGCTTTGACGGCATCCGCTCAGCAGTCGAACATAAACCTCAGTTACAACCCTCAGAAAGATACCGAAGGACTGATTCCTTTCAGTGCGAACCTGAATTCGCCTCAGGTAAATGACGACCAGACCGTAACTTTCCGACTCAGAGCCCCTAAGGCGGAGTCAGTAGCCCTCTCGGGTGCAATGACCACAGTAATGGGAGTCCGTGGAAACATACCTTTCACCAAAGGAGAAGACGGCATCTGGACCCTCACCATCGGTCCTCTTCCGGTGGATATGTACCAGTACAATCTGGTTGTGGACGGCGTAAAGATGGCTGACCCGAATAACACATATGCATCATTTACTGCAATGCCTCCTTACAGTGAACTTATCGTTCACGGTGACGGACCAGCATGGTGGGATGCCAAGGATGTACCTCACGGAGCCATCACACGCCATATCTACTACAGCCCTGTCACTGAAGGACAGCGTGAACTCTATGTATATACCCCTCCTCAGTATAATCCAAAGAAGAAGTACCCGGTTCTCTACCTTATGGGCGGAAGCGGCGAGCTTCCTTCAAACTGGATGTATGACGGACGCGTGAACTTCATTATGGACAATCTCCTTGCAGAAGGAAAGGCAGAGCCGATGTTGATCGTACTTGTGAACAATCAGGTAGTTCACCGCAATCATCCTAAGCACGCCGATCTTACATTCGATATCATGGAGCGCGAGTATCGCGAGGCTGTCATCCCATTCATCGACAGTCATTACAAGACCATCGCAAATCCTCATGGCCGTGCCATTTCCGGTCTTTCGATGGGTGGCCGCCACACTATGTTCGTCGGTCTGAAGTCTCTTGACCTCTTTGCGAACTTCGGTGTTCTCAGCGCAGGTGACAACACTCCTGAGCAGACACTCGGCGAATTCCTCAATGACCCTAAGGCAAATGACAAGGTGGATTATCTGTTCATCGGACAGGGAGGAGATGAAGAGAAGGGTATGTTCAATTTCCGTGTAAAGCCTTTCAGAGAAGCTCTCGACAAGCACGGAATCGAATATGAATATTTCTGTGTAGGTGAAACCGGTCACGACTGGTCAACATGGAGAGGCCTCCTCTATTACGGCTTCCTTCCTAATCTCTGGAAGAAATAGATTTACAAGAGACATCCTTTCGAGGGTGTCTCTTTTTTACTAACTTTGAGAATCCAAGAATAAAAAACAAATTTCAGGAGGATATACTATGAAAATACTGATTATCGGAGGTACAGGCACAATCAGCAGTGCCATCACAAGACAGCTTGCAGCGGAAGGACATGATCTTTGGCTGCTGAATCGTGGCAATCGTAGCGCGGAGCTTCCGCAGAACGTCAAGCTCATCACCGGAGACATAAATGACCATACGGAAGAGGTCATGGCCAAGCTTGGCGACGAGACTTTCGATGCTGTGTGCGAGTTCATCGGCTTCCATCCGGAGCAGGTGGAGCGCGACATCAGACTGTTCTCCGGCCGTACCAGGCAGTATGTCTTCATAAGTTCGGCATCGGCCTACAACAAGCCTGCCCGCCAGCATGTCATAACAGAAGGCACGACCCTCGCAAATCCGTATTGGGAATATTCAAGAAACAAGATCGCGTGCGAGGCTGTGCTGATGAAGGCATATCGTGAGTCAGGTTTTCCTGCGACCATCATCCGTCCAAGCCATACATACTGCGAACGTGAAGTGCCTGTAGGCGTTCATGGAAGCAATGGCAGCTGGCAGGTCCTCAAGCGTATGATCGAGGGCAAGCCGGTCATCGTGCATGGTGACGGCAGCTCACTTTGGACAATGACATGGAACGAGGACTTTGCAAAAGGATTTATCGGTCTGCTGGGTAATCCTCAGGCTATAGGCGAAGTCTATCAGATAATGTCGGACGAGTCGCTCACATGGAATCAGATCTATCAGTGCGTCGCAGATGTGCTCGGTGTGGAATTCAAACCATATTATGTGGCATCGGAGTACCTTGCGGAAATCGCTCCGGCTGCATACGATCTCAGAGGAGCATTGCTCGGCGACAAGGCTGTGACGGTGCGATTCGACTGCAGCAAGCTCAAGCGTGCCGTGCCGGGCTTCTGTGCAACGACACATCTTGATCAGGGCGTACGCAAGGCCGTTGCGCACATCATGAGCCATCCGGAGCTGCAGCGTGAAGATCCGGAATTCGACGCATGGTGCGACAAGGTCATCGAAACCCTGGAGACAGCAAAGGCGTCTTTTTTGTAGACTAACTCTAATAAATTATCGATTATGCATTATCTATTGATTCTTCTCGCCGTTTCGATGGCGGTTTCAGGACTTGGATGGATCTATTTCATCTATTTCTTCAGCATCGGTTATGGATTCGGAGTATCAGCTCTGGCAGTGACCATGGCCGTACTCTTCAAGGATGTGATTACTTTGCCGACAGCATTGCTCTGCGCAGTCATGTTCATTTTCGGATGCAGGCTCGGACTTTATCTTCTTACCCGTGAAAAGAGGTCTCCGGAGTATAAGAAGATCCTTTATGGACCGGATGCTGCAAAGAAGAAGCCTCTTTTTGTGGTAATAACTGTGTGGATTTTCTGTGCATTGCTTTATGTGGGTCAGGTCAGCCCTGTGGCTTTCTTCCTTGCCAATAAGGCTGCCGGAGCCCCTGTAAATGAGGTTTGGGCATGGGTAGGAGCCGTATTGATGGCTTCGGGTGTTGTGCTTGAAAGCGTTGCCGACGCACAGAAGAAGGCAGCCAAGAAGATCAACAAGCATAGATTCGTTGATACCGGAGTGTACAGACTTGTGCGCTGCCCTAACTATCTCGGAGAACTCGTGATCTGGACCGGCGCCTTCATAGTATGTTTCGGCGCATGCTGCGCTGCATGGCAGTGGATAGTTGCAGCAATCGGATACATCGGAATCGTCTACGTGATGTTCAGCGGCGCCAGAAGACTTGAGATCCGTCAGAACGGAGCATATGGAAAGGATCCTGAGTATCAGGCCTATATAAAGAAGACTCCGATTCTTCTCCCATTCGTTCCTATCTACAGCGTCGAGAAGCACAAGTGGCTTCAGGCATAAGTTCTCTTCGATAAATGAATAAAGACTCTCAGAACGTTCTGGGAGTCTTTTTCATTCTTATTCAAATAATTTCAGATTGTCAAAACCGGGCTTCAACTGTCCCTGCTCGATCTTATGGATGATTTCAACGACCTTGTCGTTCATCGGGGTAGGGCATCCGACCTTTCTGCCATAGTCGGAAACAGCTCCGTTGATGGCGTCGACTTCAGTGAGTTTGCCTTTTTCAAGATCCTGGAGCATGCTGGCCTTGAGTTTGGCGTGCTTGCGGATGGCGATAGGGATGATGAAAAATGAGATTGCCTTTTTCAATGAGCCCTTGTAGTCAAGAAGCTTGACGATGTCCTTGCCCTGGACAGGTTCGATTCTGATGCCGCCGGTGGCACATACGTCGATGCATTCCTTGATCAGGGCCTGCACGATGCGGCGTGATTCCTTCGGTGCGGCTGCTTCTCCGAACGTACATCCGAGTACTGCGCTCATGCCTGAGAATGAGGCGTTTATCAGAAGTTTGCTCCAACGTGTGCCGATGAAGTTTTCCTCCACATCGACTGTGCCCATCTTCTCGAGCAGCTCCTTGACCTTGTCAAAATGCTTGCTGCGGTTTGCAGAGATGGATCCCAGTGAGAATGAAAGTGCGTCAGGCTCGCTTGTGAGTTCGCAGACGCCAGGACCCTGCATCGTCGCGCCCCACGCTACGGTACAGCCAAGTACCCTTTCCTCGCCGAGAATATCAGCGATCTGCATCTCGGGCAGGCCGTTCTGGAATGTTACGAGCACTCCGTCCTGAGCGAGGAAGCCTTTGAGCATCTGTACGACCTCCTTGTTGTTCTGCTGCTTGGTCATCAGGAAGATGATGTTGTATTCTCCGGACATCTGGTCTGGCGTGTACGCAGTGACTTTCTGGGTGAATTCTACAGTTCCAATGACTTTGGCACCGTTGGTGTTCAGCGCCTCCACATGTGCTTTGTTCCTGTTTATCAGTTCGATAGGTTCGCCCGCCTTGCTGATGAAGGCTCCGAGGATTGTGCCCAATGATCCGGCACCGTATATTGCTGTACGCATGGTCTTGTCCTTTTAAAGTAAATTCTGCCTGTAAAGTTAGTTAACTTTTTGATTGCACCGCTTGCGACACAGGTTTTTCTGTCGTTTTGGGTGTGTCGCTGCGGGTTGTGATGCGGATTGCGGTGTTTTGTGCTCGCGATACAGAGTTTTCCGCGATTTTGGGTGTGTCGCTGCAGTTGGCGGGGAAAATGTTGTCTGGCTGTCAGTCTGGTTGTCTGTCAGTTAGTCTGTATGTATGGCAGTCAGACTTCGAGTCCCATGATGTAGTCGTTCATGTAGAAGCCGTTTCCGATGTGGAAGTCGCCTTGGCGGAGGATGTGGAGGCCGAGGTGATGGTAGAAGCCGATAGAAGGATTGTTGCGGTTCACGTTCAGTTCGATACGGGCCCCACACCCTTCAACGCACCCTTCAACACATCCTCCTGCAGCCTCCCGCACATGAGCGACCGCACGGTCAAACAAGGCTCGGCCGAGTCCGTGGCCCTGTTCCGACGGAAGTACATATATCTTCTGTAGGTGAAAGAGCAGGCGGCCGTCGTCGGCGATTCCCTCGGGCTGTACGGAAACATATCCGCATGCCTTCCCGTCGCGGTATGCAATGTAATACACATGTCCCTCGTCGAGCTGCTTCTGCAGATTTGCCGGGGAGTACATCCAGTCCATCATGTACTCCATCTGCTCCTGAGACAGGATTTCCCGATATGTGTGTCTGAACACAACCTGAGCCATGTCGTGAATGCACATGATGTCCTCGCCAGTCGCTTTTGTTATATTTATGTTTTCCATACAATTCATCATAGTTCTATCGCCTTCGTGGACTTTCTCCCAGCACGCACCATCTTATGAACGGAATGCGGCGAAGGATTTCGTAAAGGAGAGGGGAGAGCGTGAATACAGCAGCTGTCAGTATGGTGTACATGCATACCGGAGGCATCTGCGTATGTGCCTTCATCTGGTATCCGAGCAGTGCAATTATCAGATAATGAACTATATAGATGCCGTAGCTCGAACGTGTCATGTATCCGGCAAATCTTCCGGTGCGGTCGAAGTAGGTCTTGAACCATCCCATCATCGCAAGGCACATGAGCCAGCCGTAGATATTGTTGAGCGGGCTGCAGAGGTATTGCGGCGAGGTGTTGTCCTGACCGAATCCGATGGCGATCAGAGCTATTCCGCTGACTGCTGCGCAAGTCATCATAGGAATCCATGCACGGCCTATCTTTTCCTGGACAGCGTCATGCGAGAACACGAAATACCCCATGAGGAATGGGATCATGTAGAAGAAGGGCTTGTAAAGGTTCCATAGTCCTTCTGCACTCGCTGGATCCGGTTCCATGATAAGTGTCCTGTGGCCCAGCCACAGCAGCACACCCATGAGAATCACTCCGAATATCCCGGCCTTCCCGCAAAGCTCCATGAACCGCCCATTCCCGTCAAGCCTGCGTACAACGAGAAGCAAAAGAGACAGCAGCCAGAGGTCCTGTATGAACCATAACGGCCCGGTGCCGCTGATTACCCAGATGAAGTATTTCACCGGGACGGGGAGCGTTGCCAAGGTATCACTCGCGGGGGAAGTCATGGAATTGATCCATCCGATGAATACACCGAAGAACAAAAGGCCGATGGTAGACGGTACGAGAAGCTTGAGCGTGCGAGACCTGAACCATTTTTTTGCCGAGTGCTTTTCAAGTGCATAGCGGGCGCTGATGCCTGCCAGAATGAATAGCAGAGGCATGAACCACGGATAAAGGATGTACATCACAATGTCCTGATATTGAGGCCCGTCACCGAATCCGCCAACGCCTCCTACGACCCCTTTGTTGTTGTAGAAGTAGAATACATGGTATAACAGCACCAGGAGAACCGTCACCCAGCGCAGATTGTCTATCCAATGCTTTCTCATTTTGTCAGTCCCTCCATTACCTGTCCTATCAGGCTCTCGAATATTTCGGTCTTGACCAATGCCATTCCGCTGTCATCGCCCAGAAGAAGCAAGGCGTCCCCTGGCTTGATGTCATACTGCTTGCGTGCATCGCGAGGGATCACGATCTGCCCCTTATCGCCCACCTTCACTACTCCGAAGATGTATTTTCCGTCTTTTTCCTGCATAATTTCGTTGTAAAAGTTAGAAATTTCCCACAAATATAACGAAATTGTGCTTGGGAACAAATTACTGTTTCCGAATCTACATCAAATATGACGGAAATTACGTATCTTTAGAGCAATTGGAATTGGATGAACTACTAACACTATCGGTTATGCAGAAGTTAATGATCACATTACTCGCATTATTCTGCTTGAGTAATCTTTATGGCCAGGATTCAGTGTCTGTGATTTTTGAGGATGATCTGATAAACAGGTCAGCTACTGACGCCGGTGCCGCACTTCAGGGCAAGGTGGCCGGCTTATATGTAATGAACATGTCCGGCGCACCGGGCGAGACCGCAAGATTGCGTCTGCGAGGATTTACGACCCATACTGGAAACGGAGGCCCGCTGCTTATAGTGGATGGCCTGAAGGTGGAGAATATCCAGCATCTGGACCCGTCTATGATAGAGAAGGTTGAAGTGCTTAAGGATGCGGCAGCAACGGCTCTGTACGGCATCCAGGCCGGTAACGGAGTCATCCGCATCACTACAAGGAAAGGCTCGGGCAAGATCAGCGTGGCCTATGATTTCAAGCTTACCAGCTCCTTCCCAGGCATGAAGGCCGAACTGCTGGATGCATCCGGATGGATTGAACGCGTTAGCAGAATTGAACCTGATATCAGGGAGCAACTTGAATCTCAGGGCTATTCAGGAAATCATACTGACTGGCAGGATGTCATGTATGGAAATGGATTCGCTCATCAGCATGGACTGACCGTTCAGGGTGGGAATGAAAGAGGGGGTATCTATGCTGCGGTGAATTATCTGGATAAGGACGGCATCATGACCGGATCGGCAGATACGCACAGGCGTATTTCAGCCCAGCTGAACGGACAATATGATGTCGCAGATTGGGTTCAGATAGGAATGAGCGCTTCTTTTGCTGCTCAGGATATTTCTTATGTTCCTCAGGCGGAATTTCAGTCAGTATATAAATCGGTTCTTTTGCACGATCCTATTACAAAACCGTATTTCAGCGGGCCGGAGGAGTTCCCCCCTGATATGTATCAGGCATATCTTGATGGAAAGAACATTCTGTATGATTCTGCGAACGGTAAGTATTATTCTGTTTCACCATATGTGCACTCAATGTCTCGCAATCCTTTGATGCTCAGGGATGTCACACGGGAGGAAGCTGACAATCAGGACCTTAATGCTGTCGTGTATGCGAAGCTTGCGCCATTCGAAGGCTTTACCTTCACCACAAGAGCCGGTTATCGTAACGAACAGCAGAACCGCTATAAGGATACTGAGCCTTACTATATGTCATCATGGGTATATTCAGATGTGTCCGATCATAAGATTCTGGGTAGGATGAACAGCGGATATCAGGCTGATGCCATCGCTGAATATGCATATTCAAAGAGAAAACATGGAATTGAAACCAAGGCTGGAATGTATTATGAGAATGTGAATCAGACTTTCAAGTCGGAAGACACTTCCAGAGAGTACGGACATTCCGATCTTGCCTTCTATGCTCAGGCCGGTTATACATTTGACAGCCGCTACAGCATTCAGGCTAGCATAAGGGCAGACAAGTACAAGTCAGACATGTTCGCTCTGGAAAAGACTCCATGGATGGTTTTTCCTACAGTTTCTGCAGGAGCAGTAGTGCTGAAGGAGCCTTTCGTCAAAATACGTGGTTCGTGGGGTAAGGCTGGCAGCACCGCCAATATGGAGGCTTTCTATCACAAGACCCTGAAAGCGGAGCATGAGCTTTCTGATCAGATGGATATCGGTGCGGATCTGAGATTTTTCAACAGACGTCTTGGCATTGCGGCAGACTGGTATGTCAAGAATACCTCAGGCCTCACTATGACATCTGAAGGAAATCTGTTGGACCTTCTTGAGTACCAGAACTTTTCACTGATGAATAGAGGGGTTGAGATCGATATGTCATGGAAGGATAGGGTCGGGGAATTTTCATACAGGATTTCAGGTAATCTTTCAACTTTGCATAATGAGGTGACCTCAATGCCCGATGGAATTGCGGGATGGACAAGTTCATATTCATATTCATATCAGAAGGTTACAGCCATGAATAAAAAAGGCTATCCGATAGGATTTTTCTATGGATATCCGTCTGCATCTTATGCGGATGGCAGTTATCCGCAGTATGAGGAACTGACATATCTGGGTCAGGGTATACCGACTATGTACTTCGGACTTACATTGAACTTGGCGTATAAAGGATTTGATTTTACCATGTACGGCAGTGGAACTTCCGGAAACAGCATTGCAAGCTGTGCCTATGAGTATCAGTTCTCGTTCAAGAACGTCCTTCGGGACATTGAACAGAAGAACCTGACTGAATCATATCAGTGGGAGTCTGACGAGATGGTGTATGATGGAAGCTATTTCAGAATCAGACATTTACAGCTTGGGTACACGATTCCGGAGCGCATGGCAAGAAAGATTTTCATGCAGAATGTCAGATTGTATGTCTCTTTCGACGACTGGTTTACATTCAGTTCTTATCCGGGTGGAGATCCTGAGACTGCTGCATTAGGAAGCAGTCTTGGTACTCCATGGGAACGTGACATAAGCGCTGACAAATCACAATATTATGGCTCTGACAATATGCTTGGATTTGACTACGGATCTTATCCTGTCTCAAAAAAGATACTATTCGGTATTTCAATAGTATTCTAGAATAAAATAAAATTTGCATCCACGGCGCCATAGTCCATGGATGCAAATTTTTGTTTGTCTGTATTCTGTTATCTTACCACCTTCCGTAGTGGATGTTCTCCGGCTTCCACTTGTCCTTTGGCTGTGTAGTGCCGTCGTGGTGGCCGATAGGAATTGCGCAGAGAGGCTTCACGTTTTCAGGAAGTCCGAGGAATTCGCCGAGCGGTCCTGCAAGCTCTGGGTTAGGATATACTCCTGTCCATACAGCTCCTAGTCCAAGTGCCTCTGCTGCGAGGAGAATGTTCTGTGTCGCTGCCGAGCAGTCCTGATCCCAGTATGGGTTTTCATTTCCACCCATCCATGTGGTCTCGCCGCACACTACGATAGCAAGCGGTGCCTGCTTGAGCATCTTTGCGTATGGAAGAATCTCGGCCATTGCATCGAGCTGGGCGCGGTCGGTAACCACGACGAATCTCCATGGCTGGTAATTCACTGCTGAAGGGGCAGCCATTGCTGCCTTGAGCATGATCTCGATGTGCTCGTCAGAAACGGGCTCTGATGTGAACTGGCGTACGCTTTTTCTTGCGTGGATGTTGTCAAGAACAGCGTCAAGTGCGCTGCTTCCTGCGTTGTTTGAACATGAAGTCATGACTGTAAGTGTCAATGCCGCAAGGGCGATGGATAAAATCTTGTTTTTCATAATATCTGGTCTAGAATGTTGTAGATTTCAGTTTCTTCCGTATATGGATGTATATTGAAATAAGGGTTGCCGGTCAGCATGGCGGAGAGCTGTGTCTTGCTTCTGTCGTAGAATATATGGCAGGGCTTTCCGATCTTCTCCGCATATGCGAGCTCGTATCCTACGCCTAGCGACGGGCATGTACATTCGGCTATGACGACATCGCTTTCGCGCAGCCATGCCGTATCCTCGTCATATATCTCGAAATCCCTCTTTCCCTGCTCCATGAGGTTCAGATGTGGGCTTCCGATATGCTCGGTAAGCACGGTCGATGTCTTCTGCATGTGTCTTATAAGCCTTCCGTACAGCTCTGCATCAATCCTGCCACCGCGTATGGATCCGGCAAAATATATCCTTTTCACGCTTATTTCTGTGTTAAAATCTGTTATTTGAAGAGCAGCTGGAAGACTTCTGTTATGTAGTCACGGCAGTTCATCCATGTGTGGCCGCCGCCAGGATACATTGTCTTGTGGTTGATGCCTCTTTCCTTGAGGTTCTTCTCAAGCTGGAGAGAAGACTGATAGAGGAAGTCTGATGTACCGCAGATGAGCCAGAGGAGGTCGAGGCTCTCATTGAGCTTGTCAGCCTTTGCATATGTACCGTTCTCGAAGTTTGCAGAGATCTCCGGGCCGAAGATGGCCGGAGCGAATGCACATACTGCGTGGAACATGTCAGGGTTTCCGAGACCGCATGCGAGGGTCTGTCTTCCTCCGAGAGAGAATCCTGCGATGGCTCTGCTGTCAGCGTCTGTAAGCACGTTGTAGTTTGCCTCGATGAAAGGAACTACAGACTTTGTAAACTCCTCGGTAGTGAGCTTGGTGTCCATAGAGTCATATCTGTCGGCGAGGCCGCGAAGCATCATTTCTGGATATGGATTTGCGTATGGCATCACGACGATCATTGGCTTAGCCTTTCCTGCTGCGATGAGGTTGTCGAGGATGTTGTTCACCTTACCTACCTTGAACCATGTCTCGTATGTGTCTGTCATACCGTGGATGAGGTAGAGCACAGGATACTTCACATCTGATGCAGGGTCATATCCTGGAGGTGTGTAGATGCATACAGGACGGTCGAAACCTACTGCATTTGACTTGTACCATGTGTAGCTTACCTTTCCGTGAGGGACATTCTGGAGATCCTGATAGTCAGGAGCTGCTCCTCTTACGTCAGCGAGGCTGTACTTGAAGCCCTCGTTAGGGAAGATGAACATGTTGTTAGGGTCGGCGATCTTTGTGCCGTCGATCACGAATGCGTAAGGATAGATGTCAGGCTGCTCAGGCTTTACGGTGAGTGACCATACGC
This sequence comes from Candidatus Cryptobacteroides sp., assembly GCA_045649795.1. Taxonomy (GTDB): domain Bacteria; phylum Bacteroidota; class Bacteroidia; order Bacteroidales; family UBA932; genus Cryptobacteroides. Next base: position 10,978 of record JAZRQM010000048.1, read on the forward strand.
CTCTCTCGCCCTTTACCATAGGTCTTGTGCCGTCGAACATCTGGCACTCGAGCTCTACCTTCTGGGCATTTGCGGCCTGAACGCGGAATGTAACGCTGCCGTCCTCATGGTAGTCAGGAGAAATAACGCCCATAGGGAAGAGAGCCGCCATGACCTCAGGAGTAAGCCTCTGTCCGTTTCCTGCTGCAGGAGCTGCAGGTCTAGGAGCAGGAGCTGCCACAGGAGCCTGCTTGCCCTTAGGCTCGACTGCTGTCGACTTGCTCATAGCCTCTGCGGAAGCCTCCTTGTTGAAGAGGAGTGGGAAGGTCTGGCTGAGGAAATATCTTGCGTTCATCCATGTGTGGCCGAACATGCCTGTGGTGTACTCCTGTACGTTCTTGATGCCTCTCTTGTCGAGGAATTCAGCATATTCCTTTGCGTTTCCATAAAGGAAGTCATCAGTACCGACGCCGAGCCAGAAGAGGTTGATCTGCTTGTTTGTCTTCTTTGCGTTGTCGTATACCTTAGGAAGGGTCATGCTTGTGAAAGAACTGTACGAGCAGAGGTACGAGAACTTGTCGAGGTTGGTAAGACCGAATGCAAGTCCCTGATTACCACCACGTGAGAATCCTCCGATCGCTCTGTTCTCCCTGTCGTTGAGGGTTCTGTAGTTTGACTCTACATAAGGCATGAGGTCGTTGAGGAGGTCCTTGCTGAACATATCGCCCATCGCGAATGTGTTCGTTCCTGCAGGGAAGTACTTTGACGGATTGCCGTAAGGAAGGACGATGATCATCTCCTTTGCCTTGCCCTCAGCGATGAGGTTGTCGAGGATGAGGTTCATCTTTCCGACCTTGAAATAAACCTCCTCTGTATCTGTAGTACCGCTGATGAGATAGAATACAGGGTATTTCTTGTCAAGGTTCTTGTCGTATGTAGGAGGGGTGTAGACGATGGCATTGCCGTGAAGGCCCATAGTCTCTGACCAGTAGTTCACATAGTCAACCTTTCCGTGAGGAACCGACTTCACGTCATGATCCTTTCCGGCTCTTACGTCCACCATCGAGTTCTTGAAGCCCTCGTTAGGGAACCAGTCCGGGTTCTGAGGGTCCATGACAGCCACGCCGTCAACTTCGAAACAGTATGGATAGATGTCCGGCTCCACAGGACCGAGCGTGATGGTCCATGTACCGTCCGCTCTCTTGTACATTTCTGTCTTAGGAGCGAACTGAGCGCTGATCTTTACCGACTTGGCATTAGGTGCGTTGAGGTTGAATGTCACTGTGTTGTCCGGATTCACGATAGGGGATGCGTACTGTGCTCCTCTGCGGTTGTATTCAGTAGTGACTACTACCTTGCCGACCTTCTCACCGCTTACAACCTTCATCCTGAGCATGCCTGTCTGAGTCTTGCCGACTCCGAGCTCGGTAAGGTCAGCCTTCAATGTCACTTCACCGTTACCTATGAGTTCAGCTTCTGTAAGCTCGCCTGACCAAAGGACCGGTCCGTATGAATGTCTAAGGATGTATGTACCAGGTGTAAGGTTGTCGAAGACATACTCGTTCTGACCTTCGTGGATCATGAGTCTAGGAACTTCTGCACCGCCCCATCCTGACATGCGCTGTCCAGGAACGACCTTCTGGAGTTCGATCTCTGCTCCGGTTCCGTTTACGATTTCAGACTTCTCCTTATAATAATCAAGTCCTGTGTCGAATGCCTCAATACTATAATAATACTCGTACTCGCTGTTGAGGCTGTGGATGTTGAGCTTGTTACCCTCGTATACGGTGTAGCTGTTGTAAAGCTTCTTAGGGTCGACACCGTAACGTACGATGTATCCGTCAGCTCCGTCTACAGGAGTCCAGAGGAGGTCTGCCTCGCGTCTGTCCTGAGGGTTGCGTACAGCCTTGAAGTCGTTTACCTTCACTGTCTTTGTGGCTGCTGTCCTACCGAAGATGCGGAGGTCCTGCATAGAGAACTTCGCTCCGTCATGTACGGATACGTTTGTAACCTTTACATATCTTGCATTGACTGGTTTGTCAAGCTCAGTGTAGTCGTGACGGAAGTCGTATGTGTTGTTTGTCTTGTCGATGATCTTTGTCCATGTCGCGTTGTCGGTAGATACTTCAACGATGTAGCACTGATAAGTGTCAGGAGCGGCTGCGAATCCTGCGCCACGGCCTACTCTTACAGTCGAACCAAGGTGGTTGAAGTTGCACTGGATCGCATAGATGTCAGCATTCTTGCCGAGGTCGACTGTGATGTACTCGCCGGCATCGCCTGTCTCGGCACACCAGTTTGTCATGAAGTTCTCGTCTACGGCATTCTTTGCGGCATAGCCCTCTAATGTCGAAGAAACCTCCACGCGCTTCTTGTTGGAAAGGAGGTACCAGCCTGTGAAATTGTTGTCCACAGCGTCGGTTCTTGTGCCTGGCCAGTGCTGAGGATAATCACCGTAAGCCACATTAGAATACATGTTGCCTTCCTCGTCGACAGCTGTAGGGAAGATCGCGAGCTCCGCGCCACCGTTGTCACCGTAATGGGCAGGGATCATGCAGATGGTCCAGAGCTGGCCGTTCTTGTCATGGAATGTGCTTCCGTGACCTCCTCCGACAGCGTAGCCTGTGGTCTTGTATGTGAGAGGATTATGCTTTGAATATGTATATGGACCCATAGGGTTGTCGGCTACATATACTCCGTGCGAGTAGGTGAGGAGTTCGAGGCCTATGGCTGCATACTGGAGATAGTACTTGCCGTTGTGCTTTGTCACCCATGGTCCCTCTATCCAAGGGAACTCCTCCTCGTAGTAAGGACGGCGGCCGTTGAAGATGGAGAAGATCACGTCGTCGTCTCTTCTGTTCTCGAATCCGTGGTTCTTGTAGTCTCCCCAGAAGAGGATCTGAGGCTCAGAAATCTCCTTGAATGTTACAGGATCAAGCTCTACAACCTTGAAAGGCATGAGCTGAGACCATCCGTAGAACATGTAAAGACGTCCGTCGTCATCAAGGAACATATTTGCGTCACCGTAGCGGTCGCTGTCGAATGTGCCGGCAGGAACCCATTCTCCGGACTTAGGGTTTTCGGACTTGTATACATTGCTGTTGTTCATCGAGCAGGCATAGAGGATGCCGTCTTTCTCGATTACTGAAACGACTCCGCCCGGGAAGTTCGGAGCCTCTACATAAGTCCAGTTCTTGAAGTCCGGACCATACCAATAGCCTCTGCGGCCTGTCACGAAGAGGTAATAGTCATCCTCGTAGATGAGGACTACAGGCTCTCCTCCACGACTTGCGCGCTCATGGCCTGGAAGCAGGTCGAGAGGGTTGCAGAATGTGTTCATCTGCGTCTGGGCAAAGGCGGTGAATGCCAGCACCATAGCCGCAACTGTAGAAATGAATCTTTTTAGCATAGTATGATTAGTTTAGTGTTGTCATATTAGTGCTGACTAATTTAATACAAATTCCCCAAATGACCAAACTTGTCATAAAACAAGCAGACCCCGATGTGTGGACATCAGGGTCTGCTTTATAGATGACGCTTATCTTACTTGAAGAGCAGCTGGAATACTTCAGTGATGTAGTCACGGCAGTTCATCCATGTGTGGCCGCCGCCAGGATACATTGTAGTATACTTGATTCCTCTGTCCTTGAGGTTCTTGTCAAGCTGGAGTGATGACTGATAGAGGAAGTCTGATGTACCGCAGCTGAGCCAGAGGAGCTTGAGGCTCTCGTTGAGCTTGTCAGCCTTTGCATATGTGCCGTTCTCGAAGTTGCCTGAAATCTCTGGTCCGAAGATAGCCGGAGCAAATGCACATACATAATGGAACATGTCAGGGTTGCCGAGACCGCATGCGAGGGTCTGTCTTCCGCCGAGTGAGAATCCTGCGATGGCTCTGCTGTCAGCGTCAGTGCGTACATTGTAGTTAGCTTCGATGAAAGGAACTACAGACTCTGTGAACTCCTCAGTAGTGAGCTTGGTGTCGAGTGAGTTGTAAGCCTTTGCAAGACCGCGACGGATCATCTCAGGATATGGATTTGCGTATGGCATAACGACGATCATCGGCTCTGCCTTTCCTGCTGCGATGAGGTTGTCGAGGATGTTGTTTACCTTACCTACCTTGAACCATGTCTCGTATGTGTCTGTCATACCGTGGATGAGGTAGAGTACAGGATATTTCTTGTCGCTTGCTGGGTCGTAACCTGCTGGAGTATAGATACATACCGGTCTGTCGAAACCTGTGGCCTTTGAAGTGTAGTATGTGTAGCTTACCTTTCCATGAGGCACGTTCTGAAGATCCTGGAAATCTGGCTGAGGACCCTTCACGTCAGCGAGGCTGTACTTGAAGCCCTCGTTAGGGAAGATCTCCATATTCTGAGGGTCGGCGATCTTTGTTCCGTCGATCACGAATGCGTATGGATAGATATCAGGCTGCTCAGGTGTAACGGTGATCGACCATACTCCTCTTTCGCCCTTTTCCATAGGCTTTGTGCCTTCGAACATCTGGCACTCGAGCTCTACCTTCTCGGCGTTTGCAGCCTGTACGCGGAATGTTACGCTTCCGTCCTTATTGTACTCTGGAGATGCGACTCCTGCAGGGAAGAGTCTTGCCATGACTTCTGGAGTAAGTCTCTGACCTTCTCCGGCTGCTGGAGCCGCTGGTCTCTGAGGAGCAGCGTTCTCCTGTGCCTTCTTAGACTTCTTTACCTTCTTAGGATTCTTCACGGCAGTTGTCTTGCTCATCGCCTCTTCAGATGCCTCCTTGTTGAAAAGGAGAGGGAAGGTCTGGCTGAGGAAATATCTTGCGTTCATCCATGTGTGGCCGAACATGCCTGTAGTATACTCCTGAACGTTTCTGATGCCCCTTGCATCAAGGAATTCCGCATACTCCTTGGCATTTCCATAAAGGAAGTCGTCAGTGCCGACACCAAGCCAGAAGAGGTTGATCTTCTTGTTGGTCTCCTTAGCCTTGTCATATACGCCAGGGATGTTCATGTTTGTGAACGAGCTGTACGAGCAGAGGTAAGAGAACTTGTCGAGGTTGTTGAGGCCGAATGCAAGTCCTTGATTTCCACCACGTGAGAATCCTCCGATAGCCCTGTTCTCCCTGTCATTGAGAGTGCGGTAGTTTGCCTCTACATATGGCATGAGGTCGTTGAGGAGGTCCTTGCTGAACACGTCTCCCTGTCTGAAGTCGAATGTTCCAGGAGCGAAATACTTTGAAGGGTTACCGTAAGGAAGGACGATGATCATCTCCTTTGCCTTGCCCTCTGCGATGAGGTTGTCAAGGATGAGGTTCATCTTTCCGACCTTGAAGTAAACCTCCTCTGTATCTGTAGTACCGCTGATGAGGTAGAATACAGGATACTTCTTGTCAAGGTTCTTGTCGTATGTAGGAGGGGTGTAGACGATGGCATTGCCGTGGAGGCCCATTGTCTCTGACCAGTAATTTACATAGTCAACCTTTCCGTGAGGAACTGAGTTGAGGTCATGATCCATTCCCTCTGCTTTTCTTACGTCCACCATAGAGTTCTTGAAGCCCTCGTTAGGGAACCAGTCCGGGCACTGAGGGTCCATGACGGCAACGCCGTCAACCTCGAAGCAATATGGGTAGATGTCCGGAGCGACAGGTCCGAGTGTGATTGTCCATACTCCGTTATCTCCCTTGACCATGTCTTGCTTAGGAGCGAACTGAGCGCTGATCTTGACATTCTTTGCGTTAGGTGCGTTGAGGTTGAACGTAACCGTATAATCCGGATTTACGATAGGTGAGGCAGCCTGAACCGGCCTCTGGGCTGTTGCTGAAACAGCAAATGCAAGGCCCGCCAAGGCCGAAAGCACTGATTTTAATCTGATGTTCATATGTGGTCTTTAAATTTTAATCATAAAAGTAGGGATAATTCTTCATGTTTACAATTAAAATGCATTAAATTTGATAGCTGATTACACTCAAAATAAAAGTTGTATGTTGAATATAGGAGACAAGATGCCGGATTTCGAGGTCGTTGACCAGGACGGCAACAAGGTCAGCTCTAATGACCTTATAGGAAAGAAAACCGTGGTGTATTTCTACCCAAAGGACAATACAAGCGGATGTACAGCCGAAGCATGCAGCATCAGGGACAGCTATGAATCCCTCCTTGCGAAGGGATATAATGTGGTCGGTGTAAGTAAGGACAGCGCGGCCTCTCACAAGAAGTTCCGCGAGAAATATGACCTGCCGTTCACCCTTCTTTCTGACACATCGACCCAGATGCTCCAGGCATTCGGCGCATGGGGAGAGAAGAAGATGTACGGAAAGACTGTGATGGGCACGATCCGAAGGACATTCATCTTTGATGAAGATGGTATTCTCGAAAGGATCATCGAGAAGGTGGATACGAAGAATCATGCAGCCCAGATTCTCGACTGATTTGTGGTTTCGAAAATTTTTTCGGGAAAAACACGATTTTACACCAAATTTGTATAAGACGTTTCAGACACATTTAATTATAGTGGTTATGAAACGTCTTAAATTTATTTTGGGAGCTGCGGCTCTTGCTGCTGTCGCAATGACAGCCTCTCCTGTAATCAACGCTCAGGAGAACGGAAACAGGGATGAGTACGGAAAGGTAGTCCGCGGTCCCTATGAGACAAATGCCTTCGGGGACAACTGGTTCATCGGGGCCGGAGGAGGTGTGAATATGTATCTTGATAACGATATCAAGACGAACGTAGGTATCGCGGTCGATGCGAACCTGGGAAAGTGGTTCACCCCGGTCATTGGTATGAGAATCGGATATTCTGGTGTGGATGCCAGGTATGAAGAAGGACATAAGTTTGACTTCATGTATTTTCATGGCGATTTCCTATGGAATATTTCCAATGCATTGAGTGGTTACAAGCAAACCCGTTTCTGGGATTTCGTCCCATATCTCCATGCCGGATATTTCCGTTCATATGATATTGATGGTAAGGGGGATCTCGCTGATAATCAGATTGCCGCAGGTGCCGGACTTCTTCATGTCCTCCGTCTTACAGAAAGGCTCGACCTCAATGTCGACATGAGGGCTACCGTACTTGATGCCACAGCCCGCGGAAGTTCAGGAGTGTCCGTCTTGCCTGCAGTGACCATGGGACTTGCGGTAAATCTCGGATATCCTGCCTTTACACGTACATCTACAATTGTAGCAGGTGTGGAACTCGCTGCGGCAGATCAGATCGCTGCACTTGAAGCCGCTACGGTCGCTCTTGAGATCGCCAATGCAGCGTTGGCGAATGAGAATGAAAACCTGGCGGATGCCAATGATGCGCTTAAGCATCAGGTCAACAAGCTGAAGAAACAGAAGCCTGCTCCAGTGGCCATGGATGCATTAGAATGCATGGATGCTCCGAAGGTGTATTTTGCAATCGGAAAGACTACGCTCAGCGTTGCCGAACTTGCTCATCTTGAATTCATTGCAAAGAATATCCTTTCCAAGACAGACAATGACGGCATGGTTTATCTTACCGTCATGGGTTCCGCAGACAGCAATACCGGTACGCAGAAGAGGAATCAGCAGCTCAGCGAGGCGAGAGGCAAGTATGTGGCAGACCTTCTCACTGCCAAATACGGTATTCCAAAGGAGCGTCTGTCAGTCAGGTCTGAAGTCATAAAGGCGAAGGCTGACCCGGAACTTGATAGAGCGGTAGTTATCTCATTCTGATTATTTTTAAAGAAATTGTAAAAGAGACTCCTTCCGTAGTCGGGGCGTCTCTTTTTTTTATTATATTTGCGTGATGATTGAATCTTAATGATAAAATAACGCTAGAACTATGACAAAAATCGGAACAACTTTCACAAATTCGGGCAAGAAGGCCGTCCTCTGTGGATCAGGTGAGCTCGGTAAGGAGGTGACACTCGAGCTCCAGCGCTATGGAGTTGAGGTGGTGGCACTCGACAAGTATGCAAATGCACCTGCAATGCATGTAGCTCACAGAAATCATGTGCTTTCTATGCTTGATGGAGATGCTCTTGAGGCTATCATCAAGGAGGAGAAGCCTGATTATATCATCCCTGAGATCGAGGCGATCGCTACCGACAGACTCGTTAAGCTCGAGGAGGAGGGATTTAACGTCATCCCTACAGCGAAGGCTACACGTCTTACCATGAATCGTGAAGGTATCCGTCGTCTTGCAGCTGAGACTCTCGGACTTCCTACATCTCCATATCGTTTTGCGGAGACTCGCGAGGAGTTTGACCAGGCTGTGGCTGAAATCGGCATCCCATGCGTCGTGAAGCCTGTCATGAGCTCATCAGGACACGGCCAGAGCACAGTTAAGTGCGAAGAGGATATCGACAAGGCTTGGAAGATTTCTCAGGAAGGCGGACGCGCAGGAAGCGGAAAGGTTATCGTGGAAGGATTTGTCAAGTTCGATTATGAAATTACCTTGCTTACAGTCCGTCATTGTGCGGGAACTACATTCCTCAAGCCTGTAGGACATCATCAGGTGGACGGTGACTATCGTGAGTCATGGCAGCCACAGGCGATGTCTCCTGCAGCGATCGGGAAGGCAGAGGCTATCGCAAAGGCCATCACTGATGCTCTCGGAGGTTACGGTATCTTCGGCGTTGAGCTCTTTATCCAGGGCGAGGACGTGATCTTCAGCGAGGTTTCTCCAAGACCGCATGATACAGGTATGGTGACAATGATCTCTCAGGACATGTCAGAGTTCGGTCTTCATGCACGTGCCATCCTCGGTCTCCCAATTCCGGAAGTCAAGTTCTATGGCCCATCGGCTTCAAAGGCCATCGTAGTCGAGGGCAATACAAAGGAATACGAGTTCTGCAACCTCGAGAAGGTTCTTGAGGAACCAGGTGTACAGATCCGTCTCTTCGGAAAGCCTGAGATCGCAGGCCATCGCCGCGTAGGTGTCATCCTCGCTACAGCAGACACAGTCGAGGAGGCTCTTGCAAAGGCCGAGCGCGCATACGCCAAACTTGAAGTTGTTGTAAAGTAGCCATATAATAACAACAGGACAGGCTGTTGTTCCAGCGACATGCCACCCCCGGCTAGGGGGTGCCGCAGCTCCGAAGGAGTGGCGGCGGGGGTCGCAGGAATGACAGCCTGTCCTGTTTGTATATCAGACTATTTTGATAGTTTCAACAGCTCCCAGTCAGCTTTGATCTTGTCTATGATCGCACAGACTACTTCATACGTCCTGCTCTCCTTAGTATAATCCGCAGGCGTAATGAAATTCACACGCTGCTGGCGCAGAAGCTTCTTCGCCACATTCACCTTCTTCTTTATCTCAGGATTGTACACAGCAATCGAATTTCCGCCGAACATCTTCACGATCTTCATGCAAGGCACGTCAGTCTCTCCGTCTCCGAAATAGATCATGTGCGGGAATGGAATCCTCTTGTTCACCTCCTCCTGACTCTCATTGACCTTCTTGTTGTCCCTGATGCTCAGGATACCCTTGTTTATCTTGAAGATGAACTGTGTCTTCGCAGTATAGTCCACGGCTACTCCCGGCCACTCAGCCTCGCCATCCTTATTATAAAGGAATGAACATGCATATATTCTCTTGAACTCATGAGCGATGGCGGTACCTTCAATCATCTCCGCCAGACCTGACGAATTGATGTAATGTTCGATCTTCACTCCCTTCGACTTGCCGTACTCGTTGATCAGTCCGAACCATTCTTTCACTCCGTTGAACAGCTCAACCGATTCTCCGAACTTCTTGAAGTCCTCACGGCGCAGTTTGATTCCGGCCTTGCGGGCCTCATCGAACATCAGTTTCATATAGCTGAGGATGTTGCTCGCATCCTGTCCCAAAGCGATCTCGTCGCTCTCCTGCCAGAATTCCTGAGGCTTCTTTCCGATAGCCTGTATGAATCCGAACTCCTGCATGTTACCCGGCGATAATGTGCCGTCAAAGTCGTAGATCAGTGCTACAATCGGCTGTTTTCTCATCAGATGTATCAATTTTTATAGTTTCTTACCACAAAAACGGACGTTTTGCCACAAATATAATAAATTATATATGCGCGAGAGCATATTTCATTACTTTTGCCGTCAGAAAATTCTAAAACCATACCAGAATAATGAAGCATTATTTTACCAGATTTGAAGAGGCTATAAAGGCCAATTGGGAGCGTCCGGCTCTCGGTAACTTCCGTGGTGAAACCTTTACTTTCGGTGAAGTTGCGACTCAGATCGCAAAGTTCCACGTATTTTTTGAAGCAATCGGACTCAAGAAGGGAGACAAGGTAGCTCTTTGCGCAAAGAACTCGGCACGTTGGGGTGTGACCTTCTTCGCAGCCAATACATACGAAGCTGTCCTCGTTCCTATCCTTGCGGATTTCCATCCGGACAGCGTGAACTCTCTCGTGGATCATTCAGAGAGCCTCGTCCTCCTTACAGATACAGACATCTGGAGCAAGCTTGACATTACAAAGATGCCGACCATCAAGGCTGTCATCTCTTCAAGCGACTTCTCTCTCCTTTATGCGGCTGACGAGACTATCCAGGCTGCAAACGATAACATCGACAAGCTCTTTGCTGAAAAATATCCGAACGGATTCTCTGCTGCTGATGTTTCATATCCTACAGACAACGACAAGGATCTTGCGATCATCAACTATACATCAGGTACAACCAGCGCTCCTAAGGGTGTGATGCTCCGCTATGAGTGTATTTCCGCAAACGTGGAGTTCGGTCAGAAGAGACTTCCTTCATATCCTGGCGACACCATCGTTTCAATGCTCCCTATGGCACATATGTACGGTATGATGTTCGAGCTCATCTATCCTCTCTGCGGATGCGCATCGGTATACTACCTCGGCAAGACTCCTACTCCAGCCCTCCTTCTCGGAGCCATGGCGGAGATCAAGCCATACCTCGTGATCACAGTTCCGCTCGTTATGGAGAAGATCTTCAAGAGCAAGGTGGCTCCAGTGGTCAACAAGCCTGTCATGAAGATCGTTACAGCTATCCCTGGTCTCAATCAGGTTATCTTCAAGAAGGTCCGCAATACTCTCCTCAATGCATTCGGAGGCAATGTGCGTGAGATCGTGATGGGTGGTGCAGCCCTCAATCCTGACGTAGAGAAGTGGTTCAGAAAGTTCAAGCTTCCGTTTACAGTAGGATACGGTATGACAGAGGCAGCTCCTCTTCTCGCATATGAGGACTGGTACGACTTCGCTCCTAAGTCTTGCGGAAAGTGCGTGGACAGCGTAGAAGTCCGCATCGATTCAGATGATCCATACAACAAGGTCGGTGAGATCCAGGCAAAGGGTTACAGCCTCATGAGCGGCTACTACAAGAATGAGGAGGCTACAAAGGCAGCCTTTACAGAGGACGGATGGATGCGTACCGGCGACCTCGGACTTCTTGACTCGAAGGGCAACATCTTCATCAAGGGCCGCAGCAAGAACATGATCCTTTCTGCAAACGGTCAGAACATCTACCCTGAGGAAATCGAGGCAGTGGTAAACAACCAGCCATATGTTGTCGAGTCTGTTGTTGTGGACAGAGGTGCAAGACTCGTTGCCCTTATCTACATGGATGCAGACAAGGCTAAGTCAGAGGGAGTTGACCTTGAGGCATACAAGGCTACCATCATCGCAGAGGTGAACAAGTCTATGCCTGCATACAGCAAGGTGAATATCGTAGAATACATGGACCAGCCGTTTGAGAAGACTCCAAAGATGAGTATCAAGCGCTTCATGTACAAATAGTCAGCAAAATTTCATCATCATCAGAAGGCCGTGCAACAAACACGGCCTTCTTTGCATCTATATGCATGACTGAAATTAATGACCATATGAAACGGACTTTATTTATCTTCGTCCTGCTGCTTCTTATCCCATCCGCCATGTCGGCACAGCAGAAGGAAAAACCCCTTTACGATCACGAATGGCGATTCGGAATCTCGGGTCTGCCACTTATCGATGCCCTGGCCTTCGGCAGCTTCGGCCATGACTATTATCCGGACAACATGGACATCGACTATGCATACAGTGATTACAAAGGAGACCGCAGGATGCTCGGTCTGCTCTCGGCCGAATACAGCATCAACCGCAGCAAGAAATTCACATTAGCCATCGGAGGCTATATGACCGGCGTCTGGAACAAAGTTTATGACTATTCAGGCAGAAAAAAAGGCACGGACATGAACATAAGCCTGCACATCATTCCGACAGCGCGATTCAAATATGTCAACAAGCCTGCGTTCAGCGCCTACGGATCGATAGGCGTCGGAGCCATGATCGGCTTGGATGAGGACGGCACATTCTTCGGTTTTCCTACCTTCCAGCTCATTCCGATAGGCATTACATTCGGCCGCAAGGTATATGGATTCGCCGAATACGGTATGGGATTTTCATACATTGGAGGCAGTGTCGGCATCGGTTACAGATTTTAAAACGGGACGCATATGAAAAGACATATATTCATTCTGGCATTGTTCGCATCGCTGTTCAGTGCATGTATTATAGATTCGGCTGATACGCCAAATCTTGGTTTTCTAGACAATGTTATCGAAAATGAGGTTTCCACCAAGCTGGAATTCCCGATGGTCATGGCCGAGACTGCTCTTTCAGTCGTAGCTTACGATGCCATGCCGGCTGAGGAAAAGGTAGAAATGGGCTATATCTACAGGACGATGATCAAGGAGGGGGAGAACAGGTACAAGATGGACAGGTTCCATGGCTTCGATCTTCATACAATGGGCAGCTCGCTGGACGAGCCAGGTGCCGAGTGGGTCTTCACCGCAGTCAACGCATCTTTTGATTTTTATTTCGGCCAGGGAAGGTTCTATCTTTCAAAGGCTGAATCAGGGGACGAGTACAAGCTGGTATGCGCCGTCGACAACCACGAATCATATGAAATCCTGTTCAGGGCCGTCGAAGATGAAGAGGCATATTACAGCTGGGAGATAGAGATGGACTGTACATACGAGACAGAGGAAGGACGCGTCGTGAACATGAGTACCGATGCTCCGCTTGTCAGAAAGGTGTACAGGAAAGGAACGGTTTCGGACAAGGCGGAAGTGATGATGAAGGGAAGCGTCACGGTCGATATAAAGGATCACGATATCGCAAGGCATACATATGACGGAGCGCTTGTCCAAAATCCACGATACGATTTCTAAGGGGAGGACAGGAGCATGAAAAGATACATGATGATCGCAGCTGCTTTGTTGGCTGCACTGTTCTCCGGCACGGCGAATGCTCAGGATACCGTCCTCCCGAAATATGAATTCAGGCTCGGATGGAGCGGTTACCCGGTCATGGACTACGAGAACTTTACGGTCGGCACCACCAACGACTATTATGGTACGCCGATAAAGGATATGTTCACCGATTTTGACGGGGATACATACATGACAGGTAACATAATGGCTGCCATGGACTTCCATCTCAGAAAATGGTTTACCTTCTCGGTCGGAGTCGCCGCAAATGGCATATGGAAGGATGTTTATGGAGTACGCACGGGAGACAAGCTCAGACGCGAGACCGGATGCGTGATCACGGTCCTTCCTCAGGCTAAGTTCATGTGGTTAAACCGCGAAACCGTAAGACTTTACTCTTCTCTTGGCCTCGGATGGACAGCCGGTTCGTTTGATGGCAGGTCCGATGCATATGTGACAGGCCAGGCGGTTCTTCTGGGTGTCAGCATCGGCCGAAGATTGGTCGGATTTGCCGAGATGGGCTCAGGAGGCCTGTATATGGGCGGAATGGTAGGTGTAGGTTATAGATTCTGACAGCTATGAAAAGGATATTCATGTTTATCGCAGCCGTCCTCATGGCTGCTTCATGCAAGGTGGTGGAAGCCGATTTCAACAATCCTACTACCGATGAATACGTATCGAGATACTGCGTGACTCTTTTTTCGGATAAGGTCAGCGAAAATCTTGAATACTTCTATAACGCCTATTATGTGGCGCGCTTTGTGACAGGAGATGCAGAACTCAAGGTCTCGCCGGAATATGATTACATAAGGACCCGCATCACTGGCAGCGATGGAAAATACGAGTTTGACTATCTGCAGTATGAATTCCAGGGCAATGGTTTCTTCGCTGAAGGCGGCACATGTGTGGTCAGTTCAGGCAGATGGCTCTCCATCACGATCAAGAACATCGGTATAGGGCAATGGACAATGGAAGTGAATGACGGTACCAAGTTCGTGTTTACCGTAGTTGAGGAGAATGCAGAGGGACTTGTGCTGGATATGTCCGTCAGCGGAGTGAAGAAGGAAGAGTCGGAGTATACTGCGCCCTTCGAGGCTGAAGGAATGGAGGTCGACATGCGCCACAAGAATATCGGCAATATTGCTTCGAAAACATTCTTCGGCACTATGGAGGTGAGTTTCCTTAAAGCAGCGCAGCTTCTCAAGACATGCAGCATGACAATAGGTCCAGGCGAATCCATCCGCTGTACCATAGTTGATCATCTGACCGACTGACTTTTTGTCAGTCTTCCGGACTTGGAACATAATTTGACTATATGGGGTCGTCCTTCGGGATGACCCTTTTTTGATATTAAATTACATATAGATATGGCAACAACAGGAAAAATTGGCGTAACTACCGAGAATATCTTCCCGGTCATCAAGAAATTTCTTTATTCGGACCATGAGATCTTCCTTCGCGAGCTCGTGGCCAATGCAGTGGATGCGACTCAGAAGGTAAAGGCTCTGGCCGCATCGGGCGAGTACAATGCCGAGCTTGGTGAGCTTTCGGTTCGTGTCGAACTTGACGAGGCAGCAAAGACCCTCAGGATCATCGATAACGGTATCGGTATGTCAGAGGAGGAGGTCGACAAGTACATCAACCAGATCGCATTTTCGTCGGCAGGGGAGTTCCTCGAGAAATACAAGGACCAGCTCAGCAACATCATCGGTCACTTCGGACTCGGATTCTATTCGGCATTCATGGTGGCTGACAAGGTGACTATCGAGACCCTTTCATGGAAGGAAGGTGCGAAGGCTGTGAAGTGGACATGCGACGGCTCGCCGGAATATGACATGGAGGAGTGCGACAAGGCCGATCGCGGTACGGTGATCACATTGTACATCTCAGAGGAAGAGCAGGAATTCGCGCAGAAAACACGCATCCAGGCCCTTCTGGGCAAGTATTGCAAGTTCATGCCTGTGCCTGTAATGTTCGGTGAGGAGCAGATAAACAAGGTCGAGCCGCTCTGGGTACGCAAGCCAGCAGACCTTAAGGATGAGGACTACAACGAGTTCTACAAGGCCCTCTATCCGATGGCTGACGAGCCGCTTTTCCATATCCATCTGAATGTGGACTATCCGTTCAACCTCACAGGTATCCTCTATTTCCCTAAGATCAAGAACAATGTCGAGATCTCGCGAAACAAGATCCAGCTTTACTGCAACCAGATGTTCGTGACAGACTCTGTGGACAATATCGTTCCTGACTTCCTTACGTTGCTCCATGGAGTGATCGACTCGCCGGATATTCCGCTGAACGTGTCAAGAAGCTACCTTCAGAGCGATTCGAATGTAAAGAAGATATCTACATACATCACGAAGAAGGTCGCAGACCGTCTTGACGAGATCTTCAGGAACGAGCGTCAGCAGCTCGAGGAGAAGTGGGACAACCTGAAGCTCTTCATCGAGTACGGAATGCTTTCTGACGAGAAGTTCTGCGACAGAGCCATGAAGTTCTGCCTTCTCAAGAATACGGATGGAAAGTATTTCAGCATCGAGGACTACAAGAAGGCGATCGAGGGAGAGCAGACTGACAAAGACAAGAAGACTGTCTTCCTTTATGCTACCGATCCGGAGAGCCAGTACTCATTCGTCGAGGCTGCGAAGAACAAGGGCTACGACGTTCTTCTGATGGACTGCCAGCTTGACAGCCATTTCGTCAATCTCCTCGAGACAAAGATCGAGAATGCACGTTTCGCGCGTGTGGATTCGGATAGCATAGACAACCTTATTTCTAAGGA
Organism: Candidatus Cryptobacteroides sp.; assembly: GCA_045649795.1. Classification (GTDB taxonomy): domain Bacteria; phylum Bacteroidota; class Bacteroidia; order Bacteroidales; family UBA932; genus Cryptobacteroides. Next base: position 26,897 of record JAZRQM010000048.1, read on the forward strand.
GGACAAGGTCCGTCCTGAACTTTCGGAGACCGAGCAGGAAGAACTGACAACCATTTTCAAGACAGTCCTTCCGAAGGAGAATGAATATTATGTACAGGCTGATAACCTTGGCGAGAATGCGGCTCCTATCCTTATCACACAGAGCGAGTTCATGCGTCGCTACCGCGAAATGTCTGCGATGGGAGGCGGAATGAACTTCTACGGCGAGATGCCTGCGATGTACAATATTACAGTCAACATGCAGAACCCTCTCGTGACCAGGATCATGGCTGCTGCGGCCGATCATAAGTCTGATCTTGAGGCGTTTGCAGGAGAAAATGAGATGCTCAGACAGGTTACCGACCTTGCCCTTCTCGCAAATGGCATGTTGAAAGGAAAAGACCTCAGCGACTTCATTGCAAGAAGTGCCAAGGTCGTAGAAGATGCTTATCTGAAGTAGCCTCTGCCATCGGGACTCTCCTGTCGTCAGGAACCCTTCCGGTCATTCTGAACTTTTCCCTGTCATTCTGAACGAAGTGAAGAATCTTTATCATAAAGATCCTTCGTTCCACTCAGGATGACAGTTATCGGATCAGGTTGAGGAACTCGTTACGGGTACGCTCGTCTTTGAGGAAGATGCCGCTGAAGGCTGATGTCGTTGTCACAGCATTGGCCTTCTGCACTCCTCGAAGAGTCATGCAGGTGTGGGAAGCCTCGATGACGACGGCGACTCCCAGAGGATTCAATGTCTCCTGGATGCAGTCGCGGATCTGAGTGGTGAGTCTTTCCTGGACCTGAAGACGACGGGCAAATGTCTCTACGACGCGGGCGATCTTGCTCAAGCCGGTAATGGTGCCGTTAGGGATGTACGCAACATGAGCCTTTCCGATGAATGGCATTACATGATGCTCACAGGTAGAATACAGCTCGATATCCTTCACAAGGACCATCTGCTGATATTCCTCCTTGAACATCGCGCTGCGGAGGATTTCCGCACCGTCCTGCTGAGAGCCATGGGTAAGGAACTGCAATGCCTTGGCAACGCGTTCAGGAGTCTTTACAAGACCCTCACGCTCAGGATCTTCCCCGAGAAGTCGGAGGATTTCCTTATAATGTGCCGCAATGGCTTCAGTTGTTTCCTTATCGTATCTTTCTTCCTTGATGTATGCCATTTTTGCAGAGTTTTTGTAGGGTTTGATTAAAAACACTGCAAAAATAACAAAAAGAACATCACCATTAAGTTTTTTTATCTATATTTGCGCCCCCTTACGTGAAGGATAGGGGTAAATGCATTGATAATTAACAATTTAAACTTTATAGACTATGTATTGGACACTTGAACTTGCATCTAAGCTTGAGGATGCACCATGGCCAGCAACCAAAGAGGAGCTCATCGACTACGCAGTACGTTCAGGAGCTTGGGCTGAAGTTGTAGAGAACCTCGAGGAGCTCGAGGACGACGGCGAGATTTACGAGAGCATTGAGGACATCTGGCCAGACTATCCTACCAAGGACGATTTCTTCTTTAACGAGGAGGAGTATTAATAGTCAACTATCCTGATTTTCAGGTAGATACACTTACCAAGGGCGATTCTTAGGAGTCGCCCTTGGTGCGTTTTGACCGCATCTGGCGGCATTTCGTCGAATTCAGACTTACCAAGATTTTTACCAAATAGTTACCATTAAATTTGTAACGGTAATAGTTGTATTATGAGTAAGGTGAAAACGAAGATTCCAAGTGGGAGTCTGACACTTCTGACAAAGCCAAATGCGGCGGGAGAGTGCGCAGTATATCTGCGCTATTACCTCGGTAGTTACATTAAGAAATCTACCGACATCTGGGTCAATCAAAAAGATTGGGACAGTAAAAGACAATGTGTGAAG
>JAZRQM010000049.1:0-4291 GCA_045649795.1 Candidatus Cryptobacteroides sp.
CTTCCATATATGAATTTCGTCGGAAACATTTCAAAGAAATTATTCTCTATGGACATATATGATTCGCGCTTCAACAGATTTCCGTCGATCGAGTGCGGATCACATGACAGTCTCAATACGGTAGTGCCGCATTCCAGCTCCGGAATGGCATCTACCATAGTCTGAGCCATGTAAGCATTGGACATCAGCGATCCTTTTGTGCCGATCGCATACATCCTGTCCTGCTCCGGATACATCCTGTTTACTCTCGTGTTCTGCCATACGAAGCAGGACATGATGATCACGAACGCCAGTGACACGCTCAATCCAACCGCCATGATCGCGGTGTACAGCTTGTTTCTTAATAAGAATCTTAAGTAACTTTTCATCTGATGTTTTTCTTACAATTTGTTTTCACTTGTCATCTCGAATGTTTTTCCTGTCATTCTGAGCGTCAGCGAAGAATCTTTATGATGATTCTTTGGCGAAAGATCCTTCACTTCGTTCAGGATGACAAGTGAGAATGTTCAGGATGACAAGTGAGAATGTTCATGATGACATTTGAGAATGTTTAGGATGACATTCAGTCCCGTCATGCCCGGACCCGACCGGGCATCACTCCTTCTTCAACGCCTCGGCGGGGTTGGTGCGGGCGGCACGGAGGGTCTGCCAGAGGACAGCAAGGATGGCTATCACGAAGGACATGGCTATTGCAGACGCATATATCCATAATGTGTTGCCTACCTTTACAACGGAATTCAATGACAGGTGACTTAACAGTAAATATATGAGCGGCAGGGCTATGATGTCAGCAATCAGTACGATCTTCATGTATGCTTTGATGTTTCTGACAGTCTCTGTCTCGATTGTTCCGCCAAAGATCTTCCTGATGGCGATCTCAGGCCTTCTTTCGGACGCAAAGTAGACGCTCATACCCGTGAGTCCCAGCATGGTCATAAGTATTACCAGAATCATCATTGTTCTCATGAGGACTACAATAGCCTTTTCTTCTGAAATGTTGCCTTTGTGAACCTCCATCACATATTTTGAAGTATAGCCGAAATGCATTATGTCCGTAACTTCTTCTCCGGATATCTCCGAATACGCATCCGCAATTATCTTTCTTGCTGTCGCATGGTCAGGAATGGTCTTTATCGCCAGATGTTTCAGCCAGATGCTTTCTTTTGGAGTGACCAGGACAAATGTGATCGCTTCACCAGGGCGGTCGCTCTGTGACGGGAAATCCTGAATCATACCCGCTATATTCGTCGTGCTGAAATTCTCTGTCTGGAGGATTTTATCCAGAAGACCGGGGATTTCATCGCATTTCTGTTGTGCCTGAGGAGTCATCCAGATACCATATTTGTTATCACTGTCGGCCTGAGACAAGATTTCGAAACCGAACGAGTCGAATGCATCTTCGTCGCAGTGAACATATGAATATAAGGAGAATCCCATATCGGAATACTGGACTGACCCTAGCGTTGCAAATCCGGGGATATTGTGTGTCAGACCGACATTCAGAATCTCTGGTCTTCCTTTCAGGATATCGAGCATTCCTTCTATATTGAATTTTCCGTTTCTCGGTGCGTACCAGAACACATCATCGACATCGCAGTTGTAGTCCACATTACGTAGCTGGGAGAAGCTAGCCTCCATATATAAAGTGACTGCAATGAGTACAACGGATAGTAGACTCTGGAATCCGATAAAGATTCTGCTCATTGTCTTCTTGCTATGGTAGCGGAAATCTCCTTTAGTGACATCCAGTGGAGTGAAACGTGAAGCGATCAGAGCCGGCGCTATTCCGCAGATGAGACCCGTAATGACTATCAACGCAATGAAAATAAGGATGTTGGCCGGAGTCCATGACAAAGCCAAGTTGCCGGTTCCGGCTCCGGTGTTGTTCATGAATGAATTCCATACATCTGAGGTGATGTCACTAAGGAGAAGACCGAAAACAAAGCATATGGCCGTAAAGGTCATGGATTCAATACAGTATTTGAAGACTATGTCTCTCTGGCTTGCTCCGTTGAGCTTTCTCATGGCCATTTCCTTCGCCCTTTTTGTTGTAAGGGCTACGCTGAGATTTATGTAGTTCAGCAAAGGGATGCTGAAAAGCACGACACAAAGTATTCCCAATATGATGAGCATGGATATCGGATTGCTTTCTATTCCTATGAATGCAGACTCGTCTGTAGTAATCTTATCATATCTGATCAGATCAAATGGCGCATTTCTGAATTCCTCTCCCCAGAATTCAATCATGGTATTCTTGACCTTGGCCTTCACCTCATCCATGTCTGCAGACGGATTTACCGAGAAGAAGGTCATCGAGCCTCTATGGCCATGTATATTGTCATTATGGCCTGACTTTCTGATGGCCTCATTGTTCATGAGGATATCGCAGCCGGAAAGCACATTGCTGCCATATTCGTCAAAGACAGCGTTTACAATATATCTGTTCGAGTTGTGATCTATCTCCCTTCCGATTACAGGACCGCTCTTAGCCAGATAATCTGCAAATTCTTTTGAAATAGCGACGCTGTTAGGAGTGTCAAGGAAATCGATGTCTCCTTTACTGAACTTTGCTGGGAAGAAGTAAAAGAAATCCTTGTCCACATGATGGATCTTCCTGTTTGTGTTCTCTATGTCATACCAGACATTGTTCAGGATAGGGCTGGTCACCTTGTCAATTTCCGGCACCCTCTCTTTCAGGAAATCTCCGAATCCCGGCGAACTTACCTGCACATAGTCAACACATAGGCTATAAATGTTCTTATAGTTCTCATGTCCCTTGGATATCCGTGCTACATTCGTATAGAAACATATCATCGGTATCACGAACGCCAACGCAAGGCTCAACCCCACGACCTCAATCGCGGTGTAGAGTTTGTTTCTGCTCAGGAATCTTAAGTAGCTTTTCATTATTCTTTCTTCTTTTAATATTCATTGCTTGTTCCCGCCATACTGAAAACAAAATCCCGAGGCACATGACCTCGGGACGAAAGAACGTATGTAATTTGTATTTATGCTGGTATGCTTCGTTCATAAAGATATTCAGGAGCGAAGCCAATTTCATTATTCCAGTCTACAGAAAAAGCATCAAGCTTAAAATTCTTGAAATATTCAATATCCTGAAGCTTCGTGCAGATACCCTTGTCATAAAGTTGCGTGAAGTCAAATAATTTGACTTCACCAGTGTTGAAAGTAAGTTCAAGAATATAGCCCGATACATACTTTGCAGCTGTAATATAAATCAGTTCCATATCTTTTTACTTTAAAGGTTCTATTTTTAAGAAGCTTTCACAATTCTCGAGCCTTCTCCAATTCTCCATAAGTTCATCTTTATGTAGATCCAGCCAATCATAAACCAGATTGAGAGCTCGTCTAGGCAGACTGCCGGTAACTATCCCGTCTTCAATGGTGACAATTGCATTAAAATCAGCATATTTCACATGGAAATGTGGCGGATTATGCTCATTAAAATACATGTATATGACAATTCCGTAAAAACTGCTTACCTCTGGCATATCTGTCCCTCCTCTAATTAGTTAACATTCGCAAATATACGAATTTCTCCATTCAAAGCAAATGCCATCCGATCATTCACGTTTCTTTCGTCTTGTTTTCAGTATGTCAAAGAACTTTCAGATCCCCAGTCCAAGCTGGGGATGACAAGTGTTCATGCCCGGACCCAACCTGGCATCACTCCTTCTTCAACGCCTCGGCAGGGTTGGTGCGCGTCATACGCAGGGCCTGAAGGAGAATCGCTGCAATGACCACGACGATAACAACAGCAAAAGCTCCAGCGTAGATGATAGGGGAGTTGTCAGTGCGGATTACATATCCTTCGAGCCAGCGTCCGATGACTGTATAAGCAATCGGAATCGCGACAGCGGCGGAAATCACGACCGGAAGCACGAAGCTAAGAGTGATATTCCTGATGAGCTCTTTCTTTGAGCATCCGAAGACATTGCGTATTGCATTATCCTTTTCTGTCGTCTTGCTATGATAACTGCTGAGTCCGACTATGGTCATTATGGTCATAAGGATGCAGATAAGAGAGAATCCGGTCAGGAGCTTGAGCATATTCTTCTCCTCCTTTATTTCTTTTTCCACTATTTCGCGTAAGGTAGATACAATGAACATATTGTCGTCATATCCCTTGCTTCTGTAGAAATCATATATCTCCTGCTTTGCCTTGTCTTCATTTATGTTCACCTTTGCCACAGGGTAAGCATACTGAATCCATTCCGGCATATCTATCACATTGATGAATGCGTTCTTGCTGTATGCATTTTCTTTCACC
>JAZRQM010000050.1:0-12886 GCA_045649795.1 Candidatus Cryptobacteroides sp.
AACCGCTGCCGAGGATTCCGCGGACAAGGCCGAGGATGGTGAGCGACATGGTGAAGCCGAGGCCGATACCGATGCCGTCAAGAGCTGAATCAACCACACTGTTCTTGTTTGCAAACGCCTCCGCACGGCCGAGAACTATACAGTTCACAACGATGAGCGGGATGAACAGACCCAGGCTCTCATATACAGTAGGGACATATGCCTGCATCACGAACTGAAGCAAGGTCACGAAAGTCGCGATGACCACGATATACGAAGGTATACGCACCTTGTCAGGTATATAGGAAGCGATTGCGGATATCACCATATTGGAGAGAATGAGGACGAACATTGTCGCAAGTCCCATGCTCATGCCGTTGATGGCCGAAGTGGTTGTGGCCAATGTAGGACACATACCGAGAAGGAGAACGAAAGTAGGATTCTCCTTGATGAGGCCTTTAGTTATAAGTTGAAATTTTCCCATTTTCTGTTCCTCCATTATTCGTTAAGCGGCATTGGGGTCTGGGCGATAGCCTGGAATACCTTGGTTGCAAGAAGAAGACCGTCAGCGTAGGCTCTTGAAGTGATTGTCGAAGCTGTGATAGCGTCTACGTCACCACCGTCCTTCTTTACTGCGAGATCCTTTTCTGCAGGATTCCAACCCTTGAACTGATCAGAGAATGAAGGCTCCACACACTTTGCACCAAGACCTGGAGTCTCAGCCTGCGAGAGAACCTTTGTATTGCAGATGCAGCCGTTAACATCGAAGCCTACCTTGATCACGATAGGACCGCCGAAGCCCACAGGAGCCACATTGATGGCACATCCTACTGTGTTTCCAAGCTCGTCATATGCAAGGTTATATCCATATGAAGCACCCTCGAAATCGACTGTTCTTTCTTCCTCGATTGTAACTGCTGTCTCAGGAAGCACTTCCTTGATAGCTGCCTCGTTCTTTGCTGCTGCAGCTGCTGCAATCGGCTCTGCAGTAAGCGCATACACGCCTGCAAGAAGAGCTGAGCACACCAGACAGATGGCGAGCAGACAGAGGCTCATGTTCTTGAATGAAGATTTTACTGCCATAGCTTATGCCCTCCCGTACTTTTTAGAATGGAACCACTTGTTGAGAAGAGGAACCACTGAGTTCATGATGAGGATAGCGAATGACACACCCTCAGGATATGCACCGAAGTAACGGATCAGCATTGTGATCACACCGATACCGATACCGAATACGATGCCACCCATATTGCTCATCGGCGAAGTCACATAGTCGGTTGCCATGAAGATAGAACCGAGAAGAAGACCACCGGTAAGGAGGTTGAAGACAGGGTCTGTATATTCAGCAGGGTTGATAAGCCAGAAGATGCCCGAGAACACTGCCACGGTAGCAAGGATCGAGAGAGTGATGTAAGGTCTGATCACCCTGCGCGCAAGGAGATAGATGAATCCCGCGATAAGAGCAATGGCAGAAAGCTCACCGGCCGAACCACCGATGTTGTAGAAAAGCATGTCCATATAGTCAAGGCTCTCGATGGCTGCAATGCCGCCTTCCTTTGCAAGTCCGAGAGGAGTTGCACCTGAAAGAGCGTCAAGACCGCCTCCGATGAATCCCTGAGGTCTTGTCCAGTCAGTCATGTATGTAGGGAAGGAGATCAGAAGGAAGACACGACCCACGATAGCAGGGTTGAAAAGATTCTGACCGAGACCTCCGAATGTCATCTTAGCGACTCCTACAGCCACTACAGCACCTATGAATACAACCCACCAAGGAGTTGTAGCAGGGAGGTTGAGAGCAAGAAGAATACCTGTAACCACAGCAGAATAATCACCGACTGTGCAAGGCTTCTTCAGCAGATATTTTGTGATAAGGTACTCCAGCAATACGCATGAAGCCACGCTCACTCCAAGGATGAGGAGCTCGGACCATCCATAAAAGAGGACAGACACGAGGACCGCAGGAAGAAGAGCGATCACAACGTCACGCATCAAAGACTTGGTAGAAGTCTTTGTGTGCAGATGCGGTGACGGTGAAACCAAAAGTTTTTCCATATTGTTATGTTATTTTCTAGTTCTTATAATCCTGATGACGTCGCCTTTTGCGAGACGGATGATGTCAAGAAGAGGAATGTTTGCAGGACAGCTGTAGAGGCAGCATCCGCACTCGATACAATCCTGTACCGCATTCTCCTCAAGTTCGTCCATCATATTGTTGCGCGCATATTTGTTGAGAAGGAACGGCTCAAGTCCCATCGGACAAGCCTCAGCACATTTTCCACAACGGATACATGCCGACTCAACACCACGAACAGTCTGCTCAGCAGTAAGATAAAGCAATGAAGATGAACCCTTTACAGTAGTAGCATCCATATTTGCTATCGCCTTACCCATCATAGGGCCACCGCTGATGATCTTTGCAGCCTCCTCAGGAACGCCACCTGCATATTCTGCGATATAAGAAAGCGGCATACCGATGCGGAACTTGTAGTTGTGCTGCTTCTCCATAGGGAGGCAGTCGCCTGTGATGGTCATCACATTTGTTACAAGAGGCATGTTCTTCTGCACAGCTTCATATACAGCAAGCGAAGTCGCCACGTTCTGAACTACGGCTCCCACATCGATAGGAAGTCCCATAGACTTGACCTGACGTCCCATAACAGCGTCGATGAGCTGCTTCTCACCACCCTGCGGATACTTCTTCTTGAGAGTCATCACAGAGATGCCGTCGTATCCCTTTGCTGTCTTCTGGAGCTCAGCTACAGCAGCAGTCATTGCAGCAATAGCCTCAGGCTTGTTCTCCTCGATACCGATGACGGTCTTGCATCCGCCGAGAACCTGCTTCATGATCGCAGCACCCACTACGATCTCCTTGCTTCTCTCGATCATGATACGGTTATCGGATGTGAGGTAAGGCTCACACTCGGCGCCGTTAAGGATGAGGCATTCAGCCACCTTGCCCGGAGGCGGGCAAAGCTTCACGTGTGCAGGGAAGGTAGCACCTCCGAGTCCCACTACACCATTGAGCTTGATCTTCTCGAGGATAGCCTTGTTATCTTCAGGGATCTCAGTGACGAGAGTGTCCGAGAGGTCGATTCCCTCTGCCCACTCATCTCCCTCGACATCGATCTCGATATGGGTCATATTGTTACCTGCCAGGTCCTTACGAGGTCCTACCGACTTCACGGTACCTGAAACAGACGAATGTACATATGCAGAAATGAATCCTGCAGGCTCGGCGATCACCTGACCTGCCTTCACCTGGTCACCTGCCTTCACGATAGGAGTTGCAGGAGCACCGAGATGCTGGGCTACTGAGATGAAAACCTTTGACGGAACAGGAAGGACCTCGATCTTGCAGTCCTTTGAAATCTTGCTGTCGCTTGGGTGGATACCACCGATTGAAAATGTCTTCATCATAGTCCTATTCCTCCTTAGGTTTGATTACAGGGAAGTTAACTGCATGGATAGCACCTGTCGGGCACTCAGCCACACATTTCTTGCAGAGCTTGCACTTTGTAAAGTCAATGTAAGCCACATTGTTCTCGACTGTGATAGCCTCGAACGGACAAACCTTGGCACACTTGCCGCAACCGATACATGCAGCCTTGCATGCCTTGCGTGCAACAGCACCCTTGTCCTTGTTCACACATGAAACGAAGACGCGCATGTTTCTGCGTCCCTTGTTTCTAAGCTCGATGATGTTCTTAGGACATGCCTTCACACATGCACCGCAGGCAGTACATTTCTCCTCGTCCACAACAGGAAGACCTGTCGCAGGATCCATAGTGATGGCGCCGAACTGACATGCAGCGACACAGTCGCCACAGCCGAGGCATCCGAAAGAACATCCGGTGTCACCGCTGTAAAGAGCAGCCTTGACACGGCATGACTGATATCCGCCGTACTCGTTGGTACGAGGGCGGTTTTCACATGTACCGTTGCAGCGTACCACAGCAACCTGAGGCTCCTTTACGGCAACCTCAACGCCGAGGACAGCGGCAACCTTCTGCATACCTTCGTTTCCGCCTACTGGGCAAAAGCAATTGTCCAGATTTGGAGACGACGCAACGCAGAACTGAGCGAAGGCACGGCAGCCGGCCTGGCCACATCCTCCGCAGTTAGCACCAGGCAAAACCTTCTCGACCTCGTCGATCCTTGGGTCTTCCTCTACCTTGAACTTTTCAGCCACAACATAGAGAACCACCGCGAGAACCACACCGAGAACGGTAAGGATTGCAATAGTCCAGATAATAGTTAGTGTCATTATAGCTATAATTTAGTTTATATAAAATTCGAACTGATCCGACAGCTTGTCACGAAGCAGCCAGATAATGAAATAATATGCTCCGACTCCTGCCAGAGCAACTCCTCCCCTGAGGAATTCATTGCTGATTACGAACGACAAAGATAATATTAAAATCATTAATACAGCCAATGGAATGACATAAGATATCCAAACAGCCTTCATTCCCATTGACATTTTTGTCTTTACCTGCACCTCGTCGCCCACAGCACGTACCGTATATGGGTCTGTCGGTACCATTATCACTTTATCCTGCTCCTCCGACATGCCGCAAAGTCCCTTTGCATGACACTCCGAGCAAGCTGACGACACCATGATTTCCACGGTGGTGAAATCCGGATCGATATGAACGATCTTTCCGGCATGAACTATTTCATTCTTTTTTGCCATATATATGTCATTTCTTTTTTGTTTCTACAAACGATGTGAACGGATGCTTCAGGCCCGCATATCCTGTCATCCTTCCAGTAGCCTTTCCGACAAGCAGAGGTGCCTCGAAATATACCGGAAGCCTGTTATCATCATCAGTCACCCATATCAACATATCTTCCTCACCCTTAAACACTTCACCCTCAAGAAGCTTTGCCGCGAACTTGATCGTCCTTATCGTGCCCAGGCCCTTGACCTTGATGGTCTCCCTTCCATAAAGGATGAAATACACATTGTAGACATCATCGTCTATCGCAAAGGTCATAGGGTACTTCCTACCTGGAATCACAGTATCGAAGTCCATATTTCTGGCGAAGAAGAACAAGGACGGGATATCGAATGTACATGGAGTCAGAGGAAGATCCAGATTTCTCTGACCGCTGCTGCTCGAATACACGTCCGCCACGATATGAGGATCCGGGACAGACCAGTCGTAAACATATGTATTCCTAGCCTCATATCCGCCTTCGTATGTATCCCTGGTAAATTTCAGGGGTCTAAGGCCATCCCTTGTAAACCAAGACCTGAAGTCTTCGCGCACCTTGAAGAAAAGATCGAAAAGCTTTGTCGTCTGTCCTTTAGCTGAACATAGGAATGCATCCTGTCCATTGAACCTGACTGCATCAAGAGTGACAGTCGCGGTTCCGACATCCGAATTTATCGCACCCCACCTGTAATGCAGCGTGAAGTCCATCCTCTCTCCTGCCTTAAAGGCAAGTTCGCTTTCCTTCACGGTCCTGACAGGCACGCAGGCCGTTCCTTTCAAATCAGAATTCTCCTGTGCATGCAGCAGACCGGCCGCCAGGCATGTACACAGGAGAACAATAATTTTCACAAAGGATTTCATCATTTTGACTTTTGCAGCATCTGCTACATGAAATCATCATTCATACCGAATTCGTTTCCCGGCATATCATGCATCGGAGCCGGTCCGAACGGAGGGATGTCATCGTTCATGGCCGAAGCCACAGGCATTGACTGAGCCTGACTTACGAGGCTTTCCTGTTCGTCGACGAAACGTACCTCATCGGCGCGGAATCTCATGTCGATATCCGCAATGGAACCGTTACGATGCTTCGCAATGATGATCTGTGTTCTTCCCACATCGTCAGGATTGTCCGAAAGTCCCTGATAATCATAACGATGGATAAAGATTACCATATCGGCATCCTGCTCGATTGATCCAGACTCTCGAAGGTCGCTGAGCTGTGGGCGTCGGTTGCTGCCCTGACGGTTTTCAGACTGACGGGAAAGCTGTGAAAGAGCAATGATAGGAACATTCATCTCCTTGGCTGTAGCCTTGAGGGTACGGGAAATCGCAGCTACTTCCTGCTCACGCATTCCACGAAGTTCCGCAGGTCCCTGCATAAGCTGGAGGTAGTCGACCACGATGAGTCGTACGCCCTTCTGCTTTACAAGCTTCTTGACCTTGGACCTGAACTCCATCACCGGAAGCGAAGGAGTGTCGTCAATATATATAGGTGCCTTTGAAAGCCTCTTGAGCTGAATGTCCAGCTGCTGCCACTCCCAGTCCTGCAGTTTCACACCACCCTTGATCTTGTCGGCGCTGAGCTTTGTCTCCGAAACCATCATACGGTTTGCAAGCTGCTTTGCAGGCATCTCAAGAGAGAAGATTGCAACCGGCATGTTGAAGTCCACTGCCGCATTTCTTGCCACGTTCACCACAAATGCAGTCTTACCCACTGACGGACGGGCTGCAAGGATGATAAGGTCTGAGGCCTGCCAGCCGAGAGTGATCTTGTCAAGCGACGGGAATCCTGAAGGAACACCGCTGAGGCCCTCGGAACCCTGACGTTTCTGAAGGTCTTCCAAGGCTTCGTTGATGACCTTTCCGATCTCCTGAACATCCTTCTTTACATTGTTCTGGATAGCGGCAAAAAGCTTTGTCTGAGCCGTATCGATGAGGTCATCTATGTTCACCGACTCGTCGTACGACGTCTTGAGGATGTCATACGAAGCCGTAATGAGCTCTCTCTGAATGCATTTCTGCTTGAGAATCCTGATGTAGTACTCGATGTGGGCAGCTGCTCCGATCTTCTGGGAAAGCTGAGCGAGGGTGATGGTACCGCCGATGGTCTCGAGGTTTCCCTGAGACTTCAGCTTCTGGGATACAGAAAGGAGGTCGATGGCGATATGCTCATTGTTGAGAGAGCTCATCGCCTCGAAGATCATCCTATGCTTCTCGCTATAAAAACAGCTTGACGAGAGCTCATCCATAGCCTCGTCAACGCAATTGGGCTCGATCAGGAGGGCTCCGAGGACAGCCTCTTCGACGTCAAGAGCTTGAGGCGGAATATTTCCCATCTCAAGCCCAAGCGTATCTAGATTGACTGACGGATTTTTCCTTCTGACTGAGCGTTTCTTTCCCTCTTCAGCCATAAGTCAGTTTTATTCGAAATCAGGATTTACGAGGATTCTTCCACAGTACTCGCAAACGATCATCTTCTTGTTTGAAGCGATGTCGATGAGTCTCTGAGGAGCGATTGTGTTGAAACAGCCACCGCAAGAGTCGCCGTTGAACACTGATACCACAGCAAGGCGGTTGTTGCAGCTCTCTCTGATGTGATCGTACGCGCTCATAGTTCTCTCGTCGATCTTCTCAGCGCATGCCTCTCTGTTGGCGCGGAGCATCTCCTCATCCTTTGAAGTAGACTCTACGATTGTAGCAAGCTCCTGCTTCTTTGCCTTGAGGTCCTCAGTTCTTACGGTGATCTTCTCCTTGATTACCTCGAGGTCGTTCTTCTTGTCGAAGATACGCTCCTTTGTCTCATTGATGTGCTTCTCAGCAATCTGTCTGAGGAGTCCCTGGTTCTCGATCTCCTTGTTGAGAGAGTCGTACTCACGGCTGTTTGCCACATTCTCAAGCTGAGATCTGTACTTCTCGATAAGGGCGTCGCACTCTGTGATGCCGAGCTTGTTCTCAGTAATGAACTTGCCGTACTCATCGATGATTTCTGCAAGACGTGCAGACTTAGCCTTGAGCTCCGCGATCTCAACCTCGAGAGCCTCTACCTCCATCGGAAGCTCACCTCTGAGCTGAAGGATCTTGTCGATCGCTGTATCAGCCTGCTGGAGAGCATACAGTGTCTGAAGCTTCTCGCTGACGCTGAGGTCAGAATCCGCAAAGCTCTTCTGAATGGATACGAAGGTCTCCCTCTGGTCAATAGGAGTTTCGATTTTCTTTGTCTTTTTAGCCATATCGCTTAAAAATAATATATCGGGTTACTATTTATATTCTGAGTAATGCGAACCGCAAAGGTAGGAAATTTTTTCTTTATCAAAGAAAATAAAATGTCAACTATCTCTATTTCACTCTCATAATGGCCGATATCCATGATCATAAAGCCATTATGCGTAAAGAAATTATGATATGAAATATCACCGCTTATATAAAGCTGAGCGCCTGACTTCATAGCCGCCCCAATGAGCGAACCTCCTGATCCTCCGCACATTGCAATCCTGCTTATCATTCCGTCAACTGGTCTTGAAGCCTTAAGGACCTTAAGATTGAAACGTTCCTTGACATATGCAGCGGCCTCCTCTGCCGTCATCGGTTCCGGAAGATTGCCCACGACGCCAAGTCCCGTACCTTCACCGTCCTGGTCAAGAATCTGCACATCCTTCAGCGAGAGTCTTGCCGCCATCGCTCCACTGACACCTGCCATCACCTTGTCCGCGTTGGTATGAGCCGCATATATGCTTATGCCCGCCCTGATGGCCTTTATCACGGCCTCTCCTGTAGGGTTGTCCGCAGATATCTTCTTCAGGCCTGAAAAGATAAGAGGATGATGGGTCACGATCATATCCGCTCCGCAGCTGACAGCCTCATCGACCAATTCGGGAGTACAGTCAAGTCCGAAAAGGACAGATGACACATCATCATCCGGCGAGCCTATGCACAGGCCGCTGTTATCCCATCCTTCCTGGATGGAAAGCGGAGCAAATTCCTCTATCGCCTGTATTATATCCCTTACTTTCATAATTCTTCACGGATCTCGGAAAGCTGCTGGCGGATAGCCTTAAGCGTCTCCAGCACACGTGCCTTGTTTATTACATCCTTCCTGTCGCCCTTGAGTCTTTTCGCAGCTCCCTCGAGAGTAAGTCCCTCCACCTTTACAAGCACATGGATATGCTTGAAGGTCTCGACATCCTCCTTGGTAAAGAGACGGTTGCCCTTGGCGTTCCTCTGCGGCTTTATGAACTTGGGAAATTCATTCGCCCAGAAACGCACAAGAGACGTGCTTTCCCCCAGGATTTCGGCGACTTCGCCGATAGTATACAAGTATTTTTCCATTATATCTTCTTTTAAAGATCCTTCACTTCGTTCAGGATGACAGTGTCATCAATCCAGCGACTGCCCTGTCGAAACAGCCATGACCAGCATGCTTACATACTCCTCCGGAGTCACTGATGCGAAAAGATGGTTCACAGGATCGAGGACCACCGAATCACGCAGGACTTCATAATGGAGATGAGGCGCGAACGAGTTGCCGGATACTCCGACATATCCCAAGCGGGTTCCGCGTCTCACCTTTCTGCCCTTGGCCGCCTCCATGTCAGAGAGATGGGCATATCTGGTGAAATATCCGTTTCCATGATCTATGACCACAACATTGCCCAGGCCTTTGCGGGAACGTATGACCTCGCTTATCGTTCCATCTGCCACGGCATATACCGGCTCGCCTGCCGGAGCGATCATATCAAGTCCGTTATGCTGCATGCCTACCTTGTAGAACGGATTTATCTTCTCTCCGACAGAAGCTCCCGTCTGCGCAGGAGAGAATCTTTCCAGCGGCTTATGCATAGGAGGCATGACGAAACTGCTGTCACCGATGACCTCCATTATCCTTGCGAAATCAGCCTCAACCGCTTCTGCGGCAGCCTCGACAGCATCCAGTTTTCTCTGAGCATAGATGACGATGTCCTTATCCGGGATAGAGTCAATGCCTGCAATGGAATTCACTGACGAAATCCTGTCCATGTCCGGAGCAGATGTATGGAATATATCCTCATAGATACGGTCGTCCTTTATCTTCAAGCCCTCTATAACATCCGACAGCAGCTCTTCCTTTTCCTCAAGAACCGGCAGCTCACGAGCATACATCCTGTTCTCATCCTTGAGTCTCTGCTCGGTATCAGTGCTGAACACCAAGGCGAAGATCAAATAATACACGAACGCCAGGGACAAGGTAACGACGAAGAACATCAGCACCTTGCGAAGTATCTTCAGCACCGATGTCTTTGCCTTCTTGAATCTGAAATCATTCTTATCGTACTCGTACTGACTCATGACCTTCCTTTCTCCCTTCTCCTGTGTGACTGATGGAGAGTTATGTTCTTAGAGGCATCCGCCGTATTCTGAACCATGACCGAGTACTCCTCCGGAGTTATCGAAAGATCATAGTAATTTGCCGGATTCATGTGGTTGCCTTTATAGATGACCTCATAATGGAGATGCGGACCGGAAGATTTTCCCGAATTACCGCTCTGACCTATGCACTCTCCCCTCTTTATCTTCATTCCTTCCACTACTCCGACCGCCTTCAGGTGGGCATATCTTGTCTTGTATCCGAATCCATGATCTATGACCACCTGGTTTCCATAGCCGAAGAATTCGAACTTCACGCTCTCAACCACACCGTCTCCTGTCGAATATACCGGATTGCCTGGCTTCATTGCAAAATCCACTCCTGTATGACGGGCTGTACGGCCGTTTATCGGATCCTTTCTGTATCCGAAACCGCTTGAAAGCCTGTACTTTGCAGGGTCAGGATTGACCGGAGGTATGGCCGGGATGCACTTTGCCATATCACCGGCTCTTTTCGAGAGCATCGCCACCTCGTCAAAAGAACGGCTCTGCACATATGTCTTCTTGGTAAGCACATCAAGCTTGATTGCCGTTGATTTGAGAAGACCGTCAGGATCGATGTCATCATAATGGGCGTAGCGGTTCACACCTCCGAAGCCGGCATTCCTCACTTCTGAAGGTATTTCATTCATACCGAAGATGGAACGATAGATTCCGTCATCCCTCATCTGGAGGGACGAAAGATCCTCTTCGTATGAATCCAGCTGCCTGTTCAGGACCTCAACCTTGGAGCACCATTCTGCATTCTTCTTTTTCAGAAGGGCTGTCTTAGGGAGTTCCAGTCCAAGCACAGACGTGTATATCCAGAAATAGACCACCGACATCACAAGGCTGACGGACAGCAGGAGCAGCGGACCGAACACACGCGACATACGGGAACGCTTCTTGACTTCATACATGAGCGTTCTCGGATTGAATGTATATTTCTTATCAATGGACATATCGGGCAAAGATAACGAAAAACTGAGATACTTCTATAAAAAATAATATTTTTTAATACAGAAAAAATATGTAATTTTGCGAGTTATTTTGCCGTACTGTGGTAAAACGACAACCGAAAAGAAGATAAAACTGAAAAACATATGACATCAAAAGAGATTAGAAAAGCCTTCCTGGACTTCTTTGCGTCCAAAGGTCACCAGATTGTGCCATCGGCACCTATGGTCGTAAAGAACGACCCTACACTTATGTTCACCAACGCAGGAATGAACCAGTTCAAGGATTGGTTCCTCGGCAACAGCCCTGCAAAATGGAAGAGGGTCGCAGACAGCCAGAAGTGCCTTCGCGTAAGCGGAAAGCACAATGACCTCGAGGAGGTAGGACGCGACACTTATCACCACACAATGTTCGAGATGCTTGGAAACTGGAGTTTCGGCGATTACTTCAAGGTAGAGGCCATCGACTGGGCATGGGAGCTTCTCACAGATGTCTACAAGCTCGACAAGGACAGACTCTACGCTACTGTCTTCGAGGGTTCGGAGGCTGACGGCACATCGCTTGACGTCGAGGCGATGGAGGCATGGAAGAAGCACCTCCCTGAGGACCGCATCCTTCTCGGAAACAAGAAGGACAATTTCTGGGAAATGGGCGATACAGGCCCTTGCGGACCATGCTCTGAGATCCACATCGACCTTCGTTCTGACGAGGAGAGAGCAGCGGTTCCAGGCGCATCGCTCGTAAACAAGGACCATCATCTCGTTATCGAGATCTGGAACAACGTGTTCATGCAGTACAACCGCAAGGCCAGCGGCGAGCTTGAGCTTCTCCCTAACAAGAATGTTGATACAGGTATGGGCTTCGAGCGTCTCTGCATGGCTCTCCAAGGCAAGCAGTCAAACTACGATACTGATGTATTCACAGGAATGATCGCTAAGATCGAGGAGCTTTCAGGCCACAAATACGGTGTGGACAAGCAGGAGGATATCGCAATGCGCGTTATCGCAGACCACATCCGTGCGATCAGCTTCTCTATCGCTGACGGTCAGCTTCCTTCAAACGTAAAGGCCGGATATGTGATCCGCCGAATCCTCCGCCGTGCGGTCCGTTACGGATACACATTCCTCGGCTTCAACGAGCCTTTCCTCTGCCGTCTTGTGCAGCAGCTCATCGACGACATGGGTGAGTTCTATCCTGAGATCGTAAAGCAGCAGACTCTCATCGAGCGCGTGATCAAGGAAGAGGAGATGGCTTTCCTCCGCACTCTTGACAGAGGTATCCGCCTCATGGACAACATCATGGCAAAGTCAGCCGAGACAAAGGTGATCTCAGGCGAGGATGCATTCGTGCTTTATGACACATTCGGCTTCCCTATCGACCTTTCAGAGCTCATCGCATCGGAGAAGGGCTATACAATCGACCTCGAGGGCTTCCAGGTAGAGCTCCAGAAGCAGAAGGACAGAGCTCGTAACGCGACAGCTATCGAGTCTGGTGACTGGGTAGAGTTCGCACATTGCGACAACATCGAGTTCTGCGGCTACGACCAGACCGAGCTCGAGGGCGTACAGCTCACACGCCACCGCACAGTGAAGGCAAAGAACAAGACAATGTATCAGCTCGTGTTCGAGCGCACTCCATTCTATGCAGAGATGGGTGGACAGGTCGGAGATACAGGATACATCCTTTCTGAGAGCGGCGAGAAGATCCAGATCGTAAACACAATCAAGGAGAACAACCTTACAATCCATGTTGCGGAGCGCATTCCTGCTGACTGCACAGAGAGCTTCAGCCTCCATGTGGATGCAGAGAGAAGAATCCAGATCGAGAACAACCATACAGCTACCCACCTC
>JAZRQM010000051.1:0-9158 GCA_045649795.1 Candidatus Cryptobacteroides sp.
TTCAAGAGTTGAAACCTTTGTCTCCTTGCTTGTCCATTCGAAAGCAAAGAAAGTGATCGCGAGTGAGATTACAAGTCCGATCTCCACGAAGAGGAGCTTCTTGTTCTCCAAGCTGGCTTTTTCTGATTTTTTGATTTCCATGGTATGAGATTTTTAAGTTTATGCTTTGAAATGTTTCTGGTGCAAAGATACGCACATATTTATAGCAAAAACAACTATTTTACCCTATAAAATCTCTCTCACTTTGAAGTTAAGACGTTGAAAATCAATAGGTTGGAAATGCAGAAAATAGCAAAATCTCTCCGTTTTTGTAACACTCTGATTATCAGGACTTTATGGAATCGAGAAATTCCTCCTTATCAGGCGCCTCGGATGAGGAAATCTTGCCTTTCAATCGCCAGATGCGATTGTATACGATACCTTTGTCTTTTTCAAGAATGGTGGAAATGGTAGTGCTGGAGAATCCGCTTGCAGCAAAAATGAACAGTTTTATGTCTTCGGCTTTCATCTTAGGAAGCTGTTCGCGCAGCCTTGCTACAAGCCCGTTGTTGTTTCGGTCAAGCATCATTTCAAGGTTCTTGACAGCTTTCGGATCTTCGCGAAGTCCGTCAATGACAGACTTTACTTCCTTGAGGATCTTGCCCTGCAGATTGTCGGTTCCTTCATATACATAGTACTGCTCGCAGAGCCTCTCAAGCAGATCGAACCGGCCTGTTGCAGCGGGTTTCTCGGAAGGAAGTTTCTTTGAAGCAGCCTTCAGCTTGCCCTGAAGTTCCTCAGCAATGTTCATGTACTTTTCTGTCTCGGCTCTCTCTTCCGCCATTGCTCTTGCGGCTTCGAGACGACGGTTGCGGATATAGCCGATGAGTGCAAATACGACAGCCATTGCAGCGAGGATGATGAATAGTGATGTGAGCCTTGCTACATGGAGGCGGTTCTGGGAGAGTTCAAGCTGGTGTGCCTGATATTCCTTGCGTGCCGCATCTACCGAATGCTGCAGTGTCGCCGATTCGGATGAGTTGCTGTATTCCATCACGGCCTCGAGTGCTGCAAGGGCCGCAGCATTGTCTCCCGCGCGGCTCGCAACCTGATATTCTCTGAATCGTGCCTGTGCCTTTTCTGCTGAAGTCTGGGCTGTCTGAAGTGCCTTCGCCACCCATGACGTCGCTTCCTTGAGGTTTCCTGTCAGAGCATAAGCATATCCCAGAGTACCTCTGTCCTCGCTGGTAAGCGGACATTTCAATTCGTTGGTCTTGCGCGCCAGCATGTTGATGGCCAACTGAGGGTCCTGCTCTGATGTTTCAAGACATAATGCGGCATAGGCATCAAGACAGGCGGCCTCAAGAAGTGTGTCGGCCGCCTGACGTGCCTGATACAATGTATTGCGGAATACCGTTTCCGCAGATGTGTAATCCTGGAAATTATAGCGCGCAACACCGCCCTCGAAATATGCATGGAGGGCATTGTATGGCATTTCCGCCTTTTCAAATGCCTCCAATGCTTTGTCGAGATATGCGATCTCTTCGGAATGACCTCCGGTTGCATTATAGGTATGGGCTATCTTCTGGTATGTGATGCCGAGACTTCGGTAGTCCTCGGCCTTCAATGCCATTGTCTCAGCCATGGAATACGCCTCCATGGCTTCGCTGTATCGCCTTTCCTCCCAAAGGGCATGTCCACGATCGATCTCTTCCTGTATTGTCCTTTCTCTACGCTGCGAGCATGATGCAAGGAATACGGAAAGCAGGACGAGCAGTATGCGCACGCTTCTTGTCATATTATTCTGCGTAAAGCTGAATGATGTTGAGGATGACCTTGCTTGCCTTCTCCATGCTTTCGAGAGGGACATATTCCATCTTTCCGTGGAAATTGTGGCCGCCGGCAAAGATGTTAGGGCATGGAAGTCCCATGAAGGAGAGGTTCGCTCCGTCAGTACCACCGCGGATAGGCTGGATCTTTGGCGTGATGCCTTCCATTTCCATGGCCTTCATGGCCTTTTCCACGATGTGGTAATGTGGCTCAACCTCCTTGCGCATGTTATAATACTGATGCTTCATCTCAAGGATGGCTGTGCCTTCGCCGTATTTCTCATTGATGAAATCCACGCACTTCTGCATGTATGCCTTCTTCTGTTCGTAAAGGTCCATGTCATGGTCGCGGATGATGTATGAGAATGTTGCTGTCTCGACCTCGCCCTTGAAGCTGATCAGGTGGAAGAAACCCTCATATCCGGATGTGTACTCCGGACGCTGCTCTACAGGAAGGAGTGCATTGAGCTCCATTCCGATGAGGATGGCGTTCTTCATCTTGCCCTTTGCTGTACCAGGATGTACGTTGCGGCCCTGGATGCGGATAGTTGCTCCGGCTGCATTGAAATTCTCATATTCAAGCTCACCGACCTGGCCTCCGTCGAGGGTGTAGGCATACTTGGCTCCGAATTTAGCCACGTCGAACTTCACGACTCCACGGCCGATCTCCTCGTCCGGAGTGAAGCCTATCTTGATGTCTCCGTGCTTGAATTCAGGATGCTCTATGATGTACTGAACTGCGTCCATGATTTCAGCGATGCCGGCTTTGTCGTCAGCTCCGAGGAGAGTTGTACCGTCTGTAGTAATGAGGGTCTGGCCCTTGTAAAGCTCGAGCTCTGGGAATTCTGACGGTTTGAGGCTGAGGCCTGGAACACCCTTGAGAGGGATCTCGCCTCCATCATAGTTTTCGATGATCTGAGGCTTGATGTCCGCTCCCGATGCGTCTGGGGCTGTATCTGCATGTGCGATGAATCCTACTGCAGGCACATCTTTGCCACAGTTTGAAGGGATTGTAGCCATCACATATCCATATTCGTCGAGAGTTGCCTCCACGCCCATGGCCTGGAGCTCGTCGCGAAGCATCTTGAGAAGGTTGAGTTCCTTCGCTGCGCTTGGCTGCGAGTCTGATTCAGGGTCTGACTGTGTATCTACAGCCACATATCTGAGAAATCTGTCTAAAATCTTTTCCATAATAGTGTTACATTAATATAAGGCTTATGCCCATTATTGCCATGCCGCCTACCACGCCGGCGATGGCGATGTGGTGTTTTCCGTATTTTTCCGCTGTCGGCAGGAGCTCATCGAGAGATATGTATATCATGATGCCTGCTACGGCTGCGAGTACGAGCGGGAAGGCAGGACCGCCTCCTGTAAGTTCGATGCCGAAGATAGCTGTCACCGCCAGGCAGAGAACAGCTCCGATGACCTCGCTGAGGCCTGAGAGGGTGGCGTAAAGCAACGCCTTTCCCTTGCTTTTGGTTGCATAATATATAGGTATGGCAACCGCGATTCCCTCAGGGATGTTATGGATGGAGATGGCAAATGTGATTCCTGCTCCCATTTCCGGGTCGTTCAAGGCTCCGATGAAGGTAGCGATGCCTTCCGGGAAGTTGTGGACGGCAATCGCCAGGGCTGACATTATGCCCAGCCTGTGCATGGCCTTTTCGTGTGTGTCCAGCGAAAGTCCCGATGCTTCGTGCGGGTTTTCATATTCCGGAATGGCAAAGTCGATAAGGGTGATTATGCCCATTCCGACAAAGAAGGCCACCAGGATGAATGCTTCCCCGTGCGGCATCCCCGTACCACCGATCATATCCTGTGCTTCCGGGAACATCTCCGCCATGGATATGAATATCATGACTCCGGCGCTGAGACCGAGGGCTCCGGCCAGGAAGTCGCTGCTGATCTCCTTCTTCTTGAAAAGCACAAGCGCACCGCCGATACCTGTTGCGGCTCCGGCTATCAGTGTAAGGATCAGTGCGCTTATTATTCCTGTCATCTTTTACTTCTTTGCTTTGAGTGCTGCGTAGATCATGTAGACGATGATCGCTGTGTAAGGGATGATCGCTACAGGCTCGGTCCATGGAGAAGGCTTCATGTACATGTCTACTTCCGCAAATCTGAGGATTGCGCTGACAACGCCCATGAGCGCTCCACCGGCGATGAATCCTGATGCAATGAGCGTACCCTTTTCGTTGCGTGCTGCATTGAGCTCCTTATCATTGCTGCGGCTGCTTACGAACCATGAAACAGCTCCACCGATGAGCATAGGCATGTTCAGGTCGATAGGGATGAACATACCGAGTGCGAAAGGAAGTGCAGGGACCTTGAAGAATGTAAGTACGAGTGCGAGAACTGCGCCGATGCCATAGAGAAGCCAAGGAGCGCTTCCTCCGTTCATCATCGGCTCGATCACCGCTGCCATTGCATTGGCCTGAGGTGCCACGAGGGCGCCCTCGCCTGTAAATCCATATGTCTTGTTGAGCACGAGCATCACTCCTCCTACCGTTGCGGCAGCAACGAGGGTGCCGAGGAACTTCCATGTCTCCTGCTTCTTAGGAGTCGATCCGATCCAGTAACCGATCTTGAGGTCGGTGATGAACGCTCCCGCTACTGAAAGCGCTGTACATACTACACCTCCGATGATCAGGGCTGCTGTCATTCCGGCTGTACCGTTGAGACCTACCGCTACCATGATGAGGGAAGCAAGGATAAGGGTCATGAGGGTCATTCCGCTGACAGGGTTCGATCCTACGATCGCGATTGCGTTGGCAGCGACTGTAGTGAAGAGGAATGCGATGATGGCTACGATGAGAAGTCCTACGACCGCATGCCAGATATTGTCAACGACTCCCACTGCGAAGAATGCGAATACGGCGAGAAGGGCCACTGCGATACCGATGACGATGATCTTCATCGAGAGGTCTCTCTGTGTTCTGATGATCTCAGCCTCAGCTCCGTCCTTCTTTCTCTTGAATTCGTTTGCAGCAAGTCCTACGGCAGACTTGATCACTCCGAATGACTTCACGATGCCGACGATACCTGCAGTGGCGATGCCACCGATACCGATATGTCTTGCGTAATCCTTGAAGATCATGTCAGGAGTCATCTCTCCGATGGTCATGGTCACGCCTGTATTCATCAGGTCGATCACCTGACCGCCCCATATAAGGTTCATGAGCGGAATGATCACGAGCCATACGAGGAAGCTGCCGCAGCAGATGATGAATGCGTATTTGAGACCTACGATGTAACCGAGTCCGAGGACAGCCGCACCGGTATTGACCTTGAGGAGAACCTTTGCCTTGTCAGCAATTGCTGTTCCCCATGGGAGGATCTTTGTGGTGAGGGTCTCGCCCCAGAGGCCGAATGTGGATACGATGAAGTCGTAAAGACCTCCGATGAGTCCGCTGACGAGGAGAGTCTTTGCTCCCTTTCCGCCACCTTCTCCGCTCACGAGCACCTGTGTTGTAGCTGTCGCCTCAGGGAATGGATATTTGCCATGCTGCTCCTTTACGAAATATTTTCTGAAAGGAATCAGGAAAAGGATTCCGAGAATACCTCCGAGGAGGGATGAAAAGAATACCTTTGTGAAGTTTACTGTAAGTTCAGGATATTTGTCCTGAAGGATGAAGAGGGCAGGGAGGGTGAAGATAGCTCCTGCCACGATTGCTCCCGAGCATGATCCGATAGACTGGATCATGACGTTCTCGCCCAAAGCGTTCTTGCGTCCGAGGGCTCCCGAAAGACCGACTGCAATAATCGCGATAGGGATGGCTGCCTCAAATACCTGTCCTACCTTAAGTCCGAGGTAAGCTGCTGCTGCAGAGAATATTATGGTCATGACCAGACCGAGTGTCACAGACCAAGGGGTTACTTCCGGATAGTTTTTCTGAGGAGAAAGCAATGGCTGATACTCCTCGCCAGGTTTGAGTTCCCTGTGGGCGTTTTCCGGCAATTGTGTCTTTTTGTTTTCCATATTGAATAGATTTTTTCGGTTTTTCCTGCTCTAAAGAATACAAATGTAAGAATTAAAATCATATATTTGCGAGTTAATGTATAATTTGAGAATCAAATAATTGTGTTTGTCGGATGAAAAGATTTTTAATCGTGTTGGCAACTATGTTGGTCGCTGTCTGTGCTGGAGACCTTTCAGCCCAGAGCCTGCAGAATGCGGAAAAGCGCCATATAAATATGAAGCTTCTCGAGATGATCGACCGTCTTGAGACCCTTTCCTGCATGAATGGACAGGAAGATTCGCGTGCGTTTCTGAGGATGTTCAGTGACAGGAATACTCCGGTATATAATGATGTCATCGGATATTCTGATGGAGAGTATATCACCGTTACCGAGTATGCAAGGCTGCTCGGAAGCATGAAATCCGTAAAGGTCAGATTCTCCAATGTGGAGAAGTCAGAGCCATATTTTTCAGATGGATATGTGCGTGTGGATGTGTCTTTTGACAAGTATCTGAGCTTCGTCGACTCCAGGTCTGTCACATATTCGACCGAAAACGCCTATGGCGAAGACCTGCGTGTCAAGGTCAGATTCACGTATGATGATTTCGAGGATCACCTTTATATCAGTTCCATCGACGGATATGTCGATCCTGAGATTGCGGTAGGAAGAGACCATGTCGTGCTCAGGAATGCTGACAGTGATTTCATGAAGAAGCTCCTGTATCGCAAGAGTGGTGCGGAGCCTGACGGACGTTACTATGCAGTGGAAGATTGCAGACCGCTTGTCGTATCGGAGTCTTCTGAGGCTGTATTCCCGGGAAGCATCATTGATGAAGACCTATATTATATGCAGGATACCCCGTTTGGTTGGGATCCGGATATGTTCATATCCGTCAAGAAATATTCAGATGGTTATGCGCGTCTCCAGACCAAGAAGAAGCATTTCAGAGCCAGGGTGTATGATCGTGTCTCTCTTGCTGGAGCTTATCAGGTGAAGGGTGACCTTGACAAAAGGGTCACTATGTCTGATGAAGCCGGATTCGATCTCCGTTATCTTATGGACTTCGGCACCAGGACCAATGTGGGAATATATGGAGGACTTGCGGTTTCCTATAGCCATGTAGACCTTGCGGTAAAGAATTTCGGATATACATATGAGTGCAAGGTGGGTACTCCGTATGACAGGACATATCGCTTCGACATTTTGGGACAGAAGTATGCATTCGTGGATGCCGTGCTTAATGGAGGTATAGCCTTCGAGTATGCTTTGTCGAGAAGATGGACCTTGGGTGCCGATCTTGGCGGAAAGATCTATCATAATCTCAGCGCCGTCGCGAAGGATGTATACTGTGACTATGAGGTGAACCTCTCGAATGGCGCCTATGTCAGACAGAAAGGCTTTTTCGCTGTAGAGAACATCAATTATGAGAAAGATGGCATATCAGTGGAAATGTTCCCTGTAAGTGCTGCCTTGGCCGTGAATGCCGGCTATGATCTTTCAAAGTCCATGAAGCTTACATTCGGCCTGGGATATGAGAGAGGACTGAATTTCTATTATGAAACGAAGACGCCGATGGTGTCCTACAAGTCTTACAAGACTCCGGTGAGGCTTTCTGCGGCATCGAAGACAGATGCGGCTATTTATGGATTGAGCAACTGCTTCCTTCTTAAAAAGCAGAGCTTGTCGCTTGATTTGGGTCTTGTATTCAAGTTTTAACCGATGGAGGGAACGAAGATGAAAAAGATACTATATATAATAATGATGCTTGCGACAGCCACAGTAATGTCGGCAAGGCCTTCCCAGGGCAAGTCTTTTTATTTTGCATACATCGCCCACGATGAGTCTACATATGTGGATGATGTGATGGCGAACATTCAGGCAAGGTATGACAGAGCCATGGAGGATGAGAATTATGTGATGGTGGTATACATGTCGAACGGAGATTCTCCATTCATCGTGCAGGTCAATACCGCAAAGGACAACAGAGCGGACTTCGCGAAACTTAAGGATGTGCTCGGGGCTAGAAGCTCCCATGCCGTATATCCGGAGGAAGATCTTGAGAAGATCGTGGATCTTTTCAATGAAGTGGACTTTGTGAATGGTCAGGACAATTCGGTAAGCTATCGTTCTGCTGACTGGCATTTCCATCTTACTTCAGGTTTTTTGAGGAACGGTTACGGCGAATCTTTGATCTCCAAGCTTGCTTTTGTGATGGGAGTGGAACATTTCTCGACAGAGAATTTCAGGATCCGTTATTATTTCAGCAGCTATGATGTCCTGGAATATGATCATGAATATCCGTTCGGAAGGCGAAATTACAGTAATCTGGAATTTACCCCACATTACTACTAAAAATACAAAATGACAGATCGGGCTTATTTTAGAGAAAAAATCTTTAATAAGCTCGATTTTGCATAATATGCACATTGTCAGAGCTTTAGCTATATTGGCGAAAAAATAAGTGAAAATTTTTTGAAAAAATATTGCAGAAAAATTTGGAGGTTAAAAAAAAGTCCGTATCTTTGCAGCCCATTTGAGAAACAACGGTGGTTAACACCAAGCATCAAATGACAGTTCATTGACAAGTTTGAGAAAAGATAACGAGGTAATAGAAAGAAGAAGAAATTTAATTAGTCTGTAACAAAAGAGATAGAGAGTCTATTCAAAATGTTGTGGACTGCAATTTCAAGGCAACGAGTAAAAGTGAGATCAAGTGTAAACAAACACTTGGCTTGTGATTCAAAGAAATTCATTCAGAGAGAAGGTTACAAGAGCGAACGGAGGATGCCTAGGCTTCTGGAGGCGATGAAGGACGTGGTAAGCTGCGATAAGCGCTGGGGAACTGCAAACAGGTTTTGATCCGGCGATTTCCGAATGGGGCAACCCGGCACATTGAAGATGTGTCACCAATTATTGGAGCAAACGCGGGGAACTGAAACATCTCAGTACCCGCAGGAAGAGAAAGAAATTATCGATTCCCTGAGTAGTGGCGATCGAAAGGGGAAGAGCCTAAACCGGTGCTGTTACGGCAGTGCCGGGGTTGTAGGACCGGTCATCAGATTATCATTAACGAACTGGAACGTTCTGGAAAGTTCGATCGTAGAGGGTGATAATCCCGTACAGGTAAGTTTGTGATGACAAGACCGGCACCTGAGTAGGGCGGGACACGTGAAATCCTGTCTGAATCCGCGGGGACCATCCCGCAAGGCTAAATACTCCCAGAAGACCGATAGTGTACCAGTACTGTGAAGGAAAGGTGGGAAGCACCCCGAGCAGGGGAGTGAAATAGAACCTGAAACCGTTCGTTTACAAGCGGTCGGAGCTCTTCGGAGCGACGGCGTGCCTTTTGCATAATGAGCCTACGAGTTGCTTCTGTCCGGCAAGGTTAAG
>JAZRQM010000052.1:0-9939 GCA_045649795.1 Candidatus Cryptobacteroides sp.
CGTATACTCCGGCAGCGGTGCTGACATAAAAAGTCCCGCAAATGTATATCTTTGCAGGACCATGTAAACTTATATCAGGACATCAAAGTCCTAACAATCTATTATTTAATAATCGGTAAACCTATCTCAGGACTAGACACTAATTTACTGACACTTTAATGGAAAAACATTATATTTGCATTCATGGCAAAAAAGACATTCACACCCATTCCACCGATGGCAGAACTTCCCCCTGCAGAGGACATCAATGTACAGGAACTGCTCGAAAAATATCTCAAAGGCGAAATTGATCTCATCTGCGTCCTGGGCCCTACAGCATCAGGCAAGACCCGCTATGCCGTCAACCTCGCCCGCCAGATCAATGAACTGCTTGCAGGCCCCCTCCATCAGGGTTACCATGAACACCGAGGACCGTGCCACCCGCGGCACGAAAGCGGGGGGACCACAAGCGAAGCGCAGTGGTGGGGTGAGCGAAGCGAACGTCCGAGGGTTCATGGTAACCCGGATGGAGAGAGCGAATACCTGAGGGTTCATGAGAACCCGGAGGGAGAGAATGAACCATATAGAGGTGCGGAAATCATCTCTGCCGACTCCCGTCAGGTATACCGCGGAATGGACATCGGAACAGGAAAGGATCTGTCTGAATATGAGGAGATTCCATATCACCTTATGGACATAGTGGATGCCGGAACAAAATACAATATCTTCGAATACCAGCGCGACTTCGAAAAGGCATACAAAGACATCGTAGACCGAGGAGGAATCCCTATTCTCTGCGGAGGCTCAGGCCTGTACATAGAAGCCGCTACATGCGGATATTCCCTTCCGGAAGTACCGCCAGACCCGGATCTTCGCGCAGAACTGGAGAAAAAGTCAGATGAAGAGCTCATAGCTCAGCTCGCATCTCTCAAGCCCCTCCACAACAACACCGACTATGACACCCGCAAACGACTGATCCGCGCACTCGAAATCGCCATATATGAAGCCGAGCATCCGGTACAGCGCACAACATTCCTCCCAAAGAACACCTACTATATAGGAACATTGGTAAGCAGGGACGAAAGAAACGCACGAATCGACCGTCGACTTGACGCCCGTATTGAAGAAGGAATGATAGAAGAGATCCGCGGTCTCATTGACGGCACACACCCGGCCCTTGCTCCGGACCATAAGCCGATACCGGCAGAAGACCTCATCTACTATGGACTTGAATACAAGTTCGTCACCCTCCACGTGACCGGAGAGCTCACATTAGAAGAAATGCGAACCCAGCTCGCCACAGCGATCCATCAGTTCGCAAAACGTCAGATGACATGGTTCCGCGGCATGGAGCGCAAAGGCATCACCATCCACTGGACCAACGTCTGATATAGACCGCTACGCCCCTGGCTGCTTCTCGTCAGGATAGAATTTAGAAGCTACGGACAGTCCTGAAGGAATCACAAAATGATGTCCCTCATCCTTCCATGTATCCTCATCCCACTCCGGAGAAATATAATCACCATCATGGTCAGCGAGGAATGAAAGATATGTGATCTCGAATCCCTGTGCAAGATACTGAGACTCATAGAAAGTCTGCACCTCAAAAAGAGCATCCACTGCAGCACGACCGCACAAAGAAGAAAGTCCGCTCTCATAAAGACGCTCACGATCCGCACCGTAAATATCTGTAGCTGAAGCAAGTATCTTCAAACCATTCTGTTCGGCCATAGCACGCGAATACTCATGCAGATAACGGCTGTCGGTCTTCAGGTGGACGATTCCCCCCGGCTTCAGGAAGTTGCGATAACGATTCATGAAAAGAGGAGCGGTAAGACGCTTCTTCTCACGTCCGATCTGAGGATCGGCGAATGTTATCCATATCTCAGAGATTTCGCCCGGCGCGAAAATAGACTCTATGAACTCGATGCGCGTACGAAGGAAACCGACATTGTCAAGTCCATGCTCTGTCGCATATTTCGCTCCCTTCCAAAGACGGGCTCCCTTGATGTCCACGCCAATGTAATTGCATGACGGATTGCGCTCTGCAAGGTCTACGGTATAGTCTCCCTTGCCGCAGCCTAGCTCCACTACGATAGGTTTGTCATTGCCAAAGAAGTCACGGCCCCAGTTACCCTTAAGAGGATGGTCACAGTTCAAAACCTCCGAAGTAGCCGGCTGGATCAGACACCTGAAGGTCTCGTTCTCCTTGAATTTTCTCAACTTATCCTTTCCCATGACTACTCCTCCTTCTTTGGACGCTGCTCATTGCGACGGTTACCTCCACCATTACGATTTCCGCCCTTATGGTTTCTATGTCCATGCTGCTTCTTCTCTCCGCCATTCTCAGCAGGCTTGTTTGCAGCCTGCTTCTGCTCGGCCTGCTTCTGCTCGCCGTTTCCGCTGCGTGACTTTTTCTTCTTCTTACGCTTGCGAGCCTCATCAAAACGATTGATCGCATCGTCACCGACTGCTGTAACAAACTCAGGAGCAATCGGTTCCGCATCGCTCTTAAGCGACTCCGGCTTCTCTCCATTCCTGTTCATCCTTATGATATCCCAAACATCCTCGGCATAAAGAGGATAAAGGTTTGCAAGTGACTGAGGATCATATGAGAAGTACATGATCTCACGAAGGATATCGGTCTTCATCAGATATGCAAGACCATCCTGGAACTCAAGAGGATTATGTACCTTAGGTATACGCGACTGAGCATCCATATATGCGGCTGTCTCGTAATTGAGGCAGCATTTGAGCTTTCCGCACTGTCCTGCAAGCTTCTGCGGATTCAGCGATAGATCCTGGCAGCGTGCTGCAGAGGTAGTAATGGACTGGAAACTTGAAATATAATTCGAGCAGCAGAGCTCGCGGCCGCATACGCCCAGACCTCCGATGAGTCCGGCCTCCTGACGTGCACCGATCTGCTTCATCTCGATCCTGATGCGGAACTCCTCGGCAAAGACCTTGATCAACTGACGGAAGTCCACACGGCCGTCGGCAATATAATAGAAGATCGCCTTAGTACCATCTCCCTGGAATTCAACATCACCGATCTTCATCTCAAGACCCAGCTCAGCTGCGATCTGACGCGAACGGATCATGGTCTCGTGCTCACGTGCAATCGCCTCCTGCCATCTCTCGATATCGAAAAGCTTGGCTTTACGGTATATCCTCTTGAACTCGAATGTCTCCGGATTTATCCTCTTGCACTTCATCTGACGACCTACGACAGGACCCTCAAGGGTCACGATTCCAAGGTCATGACCATTTGCAGCCTCGACGATCACGAGATCGCCGGTCTTCACGCTCTGGCCTGAAGTATTGCGGTATATTCCCTTGCGGGTATTTTTGAAACGGACCTCGAAAAAGTCCTTGAACTGCTCCTGATTGACTCCCGAAAGCCAGTCATACACCTCCAGCTTGCAACATCCCTGACGATAATTGCATTCGATCTCACCCGACTCGGCACGTTCTACCGTACAGCCTCGTGAGCAATCATATCTTTTTGATTCATTCATACGCTTAAAAACATACGGTTGACAAGGTCACAGAACAGGATCTTGGAACTTACGTTCCTGTCGATCATAGCCACGACCTTCTCTATATTTGCTATCGACTTCGAGCAGAATCCCTTGCCACATTTTTCTGCCATCACCGAATAGAACTCCTGCTCCTCATCGGCAATTCCGGCAATCTGAGGCATCTTCTGCTGAATCATGAATATCTTCCTTATACATTCGCCCATGAAAGCGCAGAAAGCCTTCTGCTTTTCCCTGGAATCCAATGCAGCGATCACTTCGCCGCACTCCAGCGCCGCCATGAGGTCACGGGCCACAATAGCATTCATCAGATCCGAAAACATATCCATGAACACATTGTAATCCTCACGGTCATCAAACGGATTGAGAGTCTTCACCTGAGCTGCCTCCTCCTTGGTCAATGGCATCACCCTGATGCTCTGACATCTGGAAAAGATAGTCTGAAGCACCTTTTCCGGAGCATGCGTAATGAAGATGAAAAGCGTCTTTTCAGGCGGCTCCTCAACCATCTTCAGGAGTCTGTTTGCTGTCTCCTGGTTCATTTTTTCAGGCAGATAGAATATCACTGCCTTGTATCCGTCAGCCACAGCGGTCAAAGACAGCTTGCTGATTATGGATTTCGCTTCAGCAACGGCAATGAGACCGTTCTTGCTCTCGATGCCTATCGCTTTCTGAAGATCTGCCTCGACGAAATACGGATTCGCAACGGCAAGTTCCCTCCAGTACTGTATGTACGACTCGGAGGTCGGCTTTTCATCCGATGTCTTAGGGCCCTTGTTCACAGGGAAGACATAATGCACATCGGGATGGATCAGCTTAGACATCTGACGGCACGACGGACATTCACCGCATGAATCACCGTCGTGAGGATTGCTGCAGTTCAGATACTGGACATAGGCCAATGCAAGGGCAAGAGCGCCGCAGCCCTCATTCTCATACATGAGCATGGCATGCGCAACCCTTCCACTGTCCGCCATGGACATAAGGGCCTTTGCTGTTTCTGCATTTCCTATGACATCTGCAAACCTCATCAGAACAATCTCTTTGCTGTAAAATGTGCCAGCTCGACCAGCATTTCCTTTTCTGTCGAATCAGGGAGGACGTTCAAGGCCTCGACCGCTTCGGCCACATACCTGTCAAGCTGCTCCACCGCATATTCGATACCGCCGTTCGCCTTCGCAAAAGACACTATCTCATCACGATACTCCGGATGATCGACTATGTCCTTTATCATCTTTCTCACACGTTCTTCCTCCTCGGAAGACACATTGGCGAATGCTCCGAGAAGCGGCATGGTGATCTTCTGCTCAAGGATATCCACTCCAAGCGGCTTACCCACGCTGTCAGTTCCGGCATAATCAAGGATATCATCCTTTATCTGGAAGGCAAGACCGAGAGCCACGGCATAACTCTTTGCGGCCTGCTCGTATTCCGGACATGCATCCACGGAAATCGCCGCGGAAACACATGCAGCCTCGAAAAGAGAAGCCGTCTTGTTGTATATGATCCTGAGATAATCATTCTCGTCGGTATCGCCATTCTGAGCCTTCTGCAGCTGAAGCATCTCACCCTCGGCAAGGTCGCTGAGCGTCTTTGAAAACACCTTTATGACCTTATTATCACTTTCAGCTGAGCCCAGAATCAGTTCCATCGCCTTTACAAGCCAATAATCGCCCACAAGGACTGACACCGATGGTCCCATCAGGGACATTACAGTAGGCACTCCCCTGCGCTGGTCGCTGTCGTCTGCAACATCATCATGCAGCAATGTGGCATTATGAAGCAATTCGGATGCAGCGGCATAGCGTACAGTGGCATCACATGCCGGACTGCCCTGCGAGCATGCACGGGCCACTATCAGGGACAGCATAGGCCTCATCTGCTTTCCGGAATTGGAAAGGATGGACCCGTTTGTCGCATTCAGCAGCTGGATGTCGCTCTCCAGAGCAGAAGATATACGTTCCTGCACGGCAGACCAATCCTGCCCGAGATATTCCCTGATAGATTTTATATCCATAGTCATCGGCTCAATTCTTCCAGAATCTCTTCCGGTGTTTGTGCAAATATTACTTTCTCCATTGTCGCCTCGCTCAGCATCTTCGTATCAACATAGTGCTGTAGAAGATTCCTCAGAGGCTCATAGAACCCCTCATGGTTCAGAAGGAAGATCTTTCCGAAATACTGTTTCAGATGCACAAGGGCAAGCACTTCTATCACCTCATCGAGAGTACCGATACCTCCTGGCAGGGCCACTACAGCACAGGTATCCTTTCTCAGAAGGCTCTTTCTCTCTGCCATAGTATCGGTCCATATGACCTCTGAAAGGTCAGGATAGACATACTGTTCCATGAAACGGGGAATCACTCCAAGATGATAGCCCCCGCAAAGACGGAGCTCATCAGAAATCTCCCCCATGGTCCCCTTGACCGTACCGCCGGAAACCACCCCATATCCACGCAACGAAGCCGCCCTGACGAATTCGCGGGCGACTTTATTGTATTTCGGGTCTATTTCGAAACTTGCCGAGCAGTAAACTGCAATCTTCTTATCCATCTTGATCAATCTCCTAGAAGAAGTATGACAGGTTGAGGGTCACACCACCGAAGTTTGAATTTTCGACATCGAGGCTTCCGAGGTGATCCTTGATCTCGTCCCATCCGTCGACATCATAAAGATTGCCAAGATTCCAGTTATATCTGGCCACGAGCTGGAATCTCCAGATCTCGATACCGCCACCAAGACCGATACCGTAACCGAGTCTCTGCTTTCCTTCCCATCCGTTGAGACTTTCCTTGAAACTACGGGAACCTGAAAGGATTCCATCAGGAAGGTCTATTGTAGAATAAGTCTCATTTGCCAGAGCATATCCGATGAATGGAGTAGCATCGATGAAAGGTCTGAAAAGAAGAAGATCCGGACCCCACTGCAACGATACAGGCACCTCGACATAGCTCATGCTCTGACCGATGGTATTTGTAAGCATCGCATCCTTATGATGGTAACGGAAAGTCGGCTGGAGGGAAAATCCAAGAGGAAGATCGATAGAGAATGTCAATCCGGCGTTCCATCCTGCAGGAGCCTGTTCCTCTACGATTTCACTTACTTTTGACTGGCTCCATCCAAAGCCACCTGTAATACCCCATCGAGTCTGTGCCGAAAGTCCGAGTGCACAAAATGCAGTGGCCAACGAAACGATGGCCACCATAAACAAACGTTTCATATCTTGAAGATTAGATAAGTGAATCGATCTTTGCTGCGAGATCTGCCTTTGAGATAACTCCGACATGTCTGTCCACAAGCTCACCGTTCTTGAAGAAAAGGAGAGTAGGAACGCTTCTGATGCCATAAGTCATCGGAACGTCGTCGCAATCATCGACATTGCACTTGCAAACAACCGCCTTGCCCTCGTACTCAGCAGCCACCTCGTCAACGATCGGAGCGATAGCCTTGCATGGACCACACCATGTTGCCCAGAAATCTACAAGTACAGGCTTGTCAGTATTCAAAGTCTCCGCGAAATTCGCGTCAGTCACAATATTTGCCATAATTATGTGTTTTATTTAAAAAAATCCAGTCGCAAATATAACGATTTGCGACTGGAAATACAAGATTGATGCCTTAAAGGTTTAGTAGTATTTCTCAATATCCCAAGAGAAAGCGCGGATACCAAGGTCAGGAGTTTCCTCGTCCATGGCTTTGAGCTGCTTAAGGATGGATTCAACCTTTTCGTCCGGAACAAATGTCAGGATGGCATTATTCATTGTCGGCCATGCATGGTTGCCCAGATGAGGTTCTCCTGTATAACCACCTCTACCGGCGATATCGTTCCACATTGTGAAGCCTCTGCATCCGAGCTGCTCGAGAGCATCGGCTATTTCCATGTTATAGGCCTGATCGTATGCGATAAAAATTCCTTTCATGATGATTACGCTTTAGCGAGTTTCTTTGCTGCTTTGCGGGCCGCACGACGATCCTGCCATGAAGCCATTGAAGCATATACTGTAGGGATGATCACGAGGGTCACGAGGGTCGAAACAGTAAGTCCCCAAGCCACGACCATACCGAGTGAACGCCACATCTCAGAACCCTCACCCTGGCCCAACGCCATAGGAATCATACCGAGTACGGTAGTAAGGGTCGTCATGAGGATCGGACGCAGACGTGAGCGGGCAGCGATTACCGAAGCCTCGGCAATGCTCTTGCCTCTTTCACGCATGAGGATGGTATAGTCGATAAGCACGATACCGTTCTTCACCACAATACCCATGAGGATGAGGATACCGATCATACCCATCGCTCCAAGAGCCGTTCCGGTAACAAGGAGTCCGAGAAGCACACCCACGAATGCGAAAGGAATAGAGAACATGATCACGAAAGGACTCATGAATGACTCGAACTGCGATGCCATCACGATGTACACGAGGATGATGATCATACACAGGAGCATGATCAGGTCTCCGAACATGTCCTTCTGGTCCTCGTATGAACCTCCGATCTTTGTAGCAAGTTCAGATGGGATCACCATACCTTCTACTATCTTATCCGTTGCCTTTACCGCATCAGAAAGCGCAACATCGTTGGCAACAACTCCCGACACAGTAATAAGACGCTCACGGTTCTTTCTGGTAATGGCAGGAGGAGTGAGAGACTCCACTACAGTACCAAGGTCCTTGATACGCACACCCTTGCCCATGTTGTTGTAGATCAGGATGTTCTCAATGTCCTCGATGCTTGTACGGAATTCAGGAGCATAACGCACGCGGATATCATACTCATCTCCGTCCTCGCGATAGAATGACATTGTGGAACCATTCATCGCAGCGCTAAGGAACGATGCAGCAGTAGTACTGTTAAGACCGTTTACAGCAAGTTTCTCACGATCGAAATCCACCTGATACTCAGGAGTATACTCGTCACGGCTAAGGAGTACCTGAGCAAAAACGCCAGACTCCAGCATCTTAGCCTGAGCCTCCCTGGCCACGATATCGGTAGTCTCAAAATCATATCCGTAGATTTCAAGGTCGACGGTAGATGCACCACCCATTCCGCCACCACCTTCAGTCACGCGGACCTTCTTGAACTCCGGATAATCCGCGAGGATTCCTCGTACAACATCCGCAATCTGAGCAGCCGAACGATCACGGTCCTCCATACTTCCCACATTTATATTATATGAAATGACATGGGTACCATTGGTCTGCATGGATGCGAATGAGTTGTCTGAGTCCGCCTGTCCGAGAGAGAAAGAACAGCTTACGATTTCCGGTACAGCCTGAACAATCTTTCCATAAATCTCATGTCCGAGGTCTCTTGTAATGTTCTGTCCCGTACCGGCCGGAAGCTCAAGCTGTACAGTAAGTCGTCCGTCATCCGACTTAGGCATGAACTCGGTCTTGACTACAGGAGCGATTCCGCCAACGGTAGCGATGAAGACAACGATGGATACCATAACGACAATTGTCCTGTGTCCGATGCACCAGTTGATAAGACGTCCGTATCCTACTGAAATCCAATCAAGGAACTTATTGAAGTTTCCGAAGATAAGACCATGAATCTTACCATGCTTTGGCTTGAAGCGCAGGAACTGCGAGCAGAGCATAGGGATCAGGGTAAGGGCTCCGATTGTCGAGACGATCATGATGATACTTACGATCCAACCAAGCTGCTTGAACATAAGTCCGGCCATACCCTTGATCATTGTCAACGGAAGGAATACGGCAAGCATTGTCAATGTAGATGCGATAACCGAGATACCCACTTCCTGTGTCGCATGTACCGCTGCTTCCTTCGGCTTGGCACCTCTCTCAAGATGTGTCGAGATGTTCTCCAATACCACGATGGCATCATCGACGACCATACCGATGGCGATAGAGAGAGATGACATCGAGACGATGTTCAATGTGTTTCCTGTAGCCCAGAGATACATCAATGATGCAAGGAGGGAAATAGGAATCGAGAGCACGATGATGAAGGTTGCGCGCCATCTTCCGAGGAAAATGTAAACCACAGCCATCACGATGAGGAAGGTTACCAGAATAGTCTCCTTCAACGAATTGAGAGTGTTGGTGATGTTGTCCGAACCATCCACGACTGTAGTGATATGGATATCCGACGGCAGGCCGGCCTCTATTTTCTTCATTGACTTCTTGATACCCTTGATCACATTCACTGTATTGGCATCAGCCTGCTTCTGAATGATGATCTGCGCACAGTGCGTTCCATTGAGGTATGACTCCTGGAATCTCTCCTCCACACCGTCAATCACACGTGCCACATCACGAAGATAGATGGTCTTGCCATTGACATGTCCGACTACGACATTAAGCATCTCATCTGCAGCGTTGAACTCCTTCTCCACACGAAGAGAATATGAGTTCGATCCTATGTCGATTGTTCCCGAAGGAACGTTTCTGTTCTCAGA
>JAZRQM010000053.1:0-13359 GCA_045649795.1 Candidatus Cryptobacteroides sp.
AAAATGAGATACATATTAGGTTTAGGAGCGATGGGAGTGATGCTCCTCTCCGCCCTGTCCTGCACCAAGGAGAGCGGCCCTGAGACTGGTTCTGACGAGCTCATCGCCGTCAGCGCGCAGGTCGCGGAGACGAAGGCGATGATCGAAGGCGAGACGTTTCCAGATAAGAGCGTCATCACTGTGTATGACTGGTTTGATGGTGAAGCTACCAATAATGACAAGTATATCATGTCAGGCGTCAATGCGCAGTATACAGGAGAAGAAACATGGACATACGTTGAGCTTAAGAACAGCTTGTGGGCTAACAGCAGCGCACAGTATCATTGGGAAGAAGGAGCACATAAATTCTTCGGCTGGCTCAAGTGGGATGGCAGCATGTATGTCAATGATAGTTATCTCACTCCTCAAGACTTCTTTGAGAATGGCTTTAGTTTCAGCAACCAGAAGCTGACTATTGGTTCAAAGACAATGAATCAGAACACGGATCAGTATGACTTCGTGTATTCTGATATTAAAACTGTAGAATACAGCAAAGGTAATAACCCGGGTCGCGTAGACTTGAAAATGTCACATCTTTTTACAGCATTCAGTGTGGCTGCACAGAATATGTCGGCCAGCAACGAGATTACCGTTCAATCTATTTCAATTGAGGGACTTAACACAACCAACACTGCGACAATCGATTTTTCTGGTACTGCAACATCCGTAACATATGGCGCAGGCAGCAACGACAATGCTGCTGTTCCGGATTACACATT
The DNA here is from genome assembly GCA_045649795.1 of Candidatus Cryptobacteroides sp. Classification (GTDB taxonomy): domain Bacteria; phylum Bacteroidota; class Bacteroidia; order Bacteroidales; family UBA932; genus Cryptobacteroides. The sequence goes on from JAZRQM010000053.1 coordinate 759, forward strand.
CAATCCTCAGATGCTGCTCGGCACTAATTTGTTTGACATGTCTTCAAAGACTGACGCATCCCAGAGTCGTGAATATTTCCTTACATGGCCTATGACTGAAGAGAAGGCGCAGAGCGTTGTTTTGACTATCAAATATACGGTCAACGACGATAACACAGTCATAACCAAGACCGTCAATCTGCCAAAACAAGCTTGGGAAGCAGGTAAGAAAAACAATATCAACCTCGTATTCAAGGATAAGGAAATCATGCTTATCTGCACCGTCATGGACTGGAATGTATATGACGAACAGATTGACTTCTCTGATCAGGTTTCAGTTTCTACGACCATGACTTGGGAGAATGTAAGAAGCGTGAACTATGAGACAGGTGAGGTGATTCTTTATGATGACGTCAATACGCCTGCGACATGCAAGTTCCACATTCTTACGCCAAAGGGCGCAACTTGGACTGCATCGCTCATACCGATAGAAGGTCATCAGGACGCGTTCTCATTTATTGAAGAAACAAAGTATGGCGCTGTAGGAGGAGAAGAGGATTCATTCTTCAAGCTTGTTGTAAACAATCAGGCACCTATCGCTCCTAGACATGTGTGCAAACTCCGTGTAACTGTGCAGACAGCTGACGGACGAACCATCGTTGTGAAGAACCTTGTTCCGACACAATGGGTTGATGCAAACGGAGTATCGCATCCTACAAACGGATACGAAGAGTTTACTGTTGTTCAGAACCTCATTAACGGATAATGATGATGAAGAAGTTACTATATACATTGCTTGCAATTACATTCGCTCTTGTGTCATGCTCAGAGCAGATCGATGTGCAGGAGACTGTCCCAGCGGATTGTATAATGCTGAAGGTGTTCAATAGTCCTATGACAAAGGCTGTCACTGACCGCAGCGGAGAAGAGTATGAGAAGACTTTGAAGCGTTTGGACTGTTTCTTCTATGTAAAGGGACAGACAGACCGTCCATGCGTGTATTACCAGAAGGTTGATGTGGACAAGGTTACGACCGCTGAGATTCCATTCTACGTTGACGAATCCGTTATCAACACTATCTTCCCTGGCGGTAATACGACATGTGACGTGTTCGTTATAGCAAACCTTCCATCAGGCACATTTACGGCAGGCGCGACAGGTACCGACGTGGCTACCCTCAACAAGACCTCGCTTCAGCTCGGTCAGGGATATGACGCAATCAATCAGAACTTCCTCATGGCAGGACTTGACGTAGCTACTAAGGGTAATAATAACAACGCGACAGGTACTATTCCATTGTATCGAGCTGCAGCCAAGATCACTGTATCAGTAAATATCCCAGCTGAAATCACTGTAGAGTATGAGAATGCAGATGACGTTACTATGACACCTGTCCTTACAGACGATCAAGGTGCAGTAACTCTCAAAACAGCGTTCCACAATGGAGTAAGCAAGACTTACCTTAGAGATGACTACAGCGGCAATATTGTAGCTGCCGACTTTTTCTATACAGAAAAGAAATCATATACATACGTTTCGACTACTGCAGCAACAGCCGATGCTCCAGCAAAGTATGTCTACACATGCGAAATCCCATTCTATTCATATGCTAGAACCTGGGAGAAAGGTGCAGACAATGCTCCATACCTGACTCTCGAAATCCCATGGAAGAACGAGACAACAGGTCAGCATCAGACATACTACTACCAGATCCTCGTCAATGCTGCCGGCCGCGAGCTCAGACCGAACGCATGGTATGACCTTACAATAAATGTTGGAGTACTCGGAAGCAAGGTAGAGGCAGAGCCAGTCCTCCTGAAGAACACAACTTACTACGTCCTTGACTGGACCACTGAGCCAGACCCGGAGCACGAGGCCGGCGGTGACCGCTATGAGGATGTGGATATCCAGAAGTATACTTATCTCGTAGTGCCTGAAACTCGTTTGGAGATCAACAATGCGACTAGCGGCGTGTTGCACTTTGACGCTTCGCACAAGCTTGGTATTAATATGAACACGGCTTCAAAGCCGGTAGAGATTCTTCCTGGAACTAATACTACGCAGGGTGCATTTTATATAAATTGCGGCCAGACTCCTCCTAATGTATCTGCATTGGGAATCAACACTAATAACTTTACCATAGATGAGTCAAAAGGAACGTTGACATATAACTACACGATTCCTTCGAATGTATATTCTCCAGTCTTTGTTTATGCAACTATATGGCTTGAACTTGACGGACAAGCGGGTATGAGCACAGCTGAGAAGGAATTCTCTGAGGATATTACAATCGTTCAGTATCCGCCATTGTACATTGTTCCCGAAGAAAGTGTTTCTCAGTCTGTTTATGTTAATGGAAGAAGGGCAACAACTTCAAGTCATAATGTCATCTATGTAAATGGCCAGACATACGACCTAGGTGGAGCACCTGGAAATGACAACAGTAGATATATGCATACCATCAATGTATCATCGTTTACCGAAAACAACACCTTTGAACTTCATGGTCAAAAGGTTTCATATATAATCGGCGACCCTAGAGTGCATGTGTCGGACATTAACCTGAATGACGACGGATATGACATGGCTGCGAATAATGCTTGGGCAGAAGACGGGGCAGGTCGTCACCTGGAACATTATTATCCTACAGGAACCGAAGGCGAGGTGTATCGCGTAATATCTCCGAAATTCAGGGTTTCTTCTAAATTGGGAGGATACAGCGAGGGAGATAGAGAAGGAGTCATGATGCGTTGTGCCTCTTACCAGGAAAACGGATATCCGGCAGGAAGATGGAGAGTGCCGACAACTGCAGAAATCGCATTCATCGTTTATCTGCAGTCTCAGAATGCAATTCCTGAACTCTTTGTTAATAACCATTATTTCTCATCGACGCATATGGTCACAGAAGGAAATGGCAAGGAAGACATAGAGGACATAGATGATGATGACCACTCTGTTCGTTGTGTCTACGACGAATGGTACTGGGGATCGGAACAGGAGGCCATTGTAAATCCGGGCACGGCTGCAACTGCAGGTAATCATTACCTCTACACTTGGGGTGATGAGCAAATATGGTAAGTAACGAAACCATTGATAAGATATGAGAAGAAACTATATATACATGATACTGGCGGTTGTGGGAATGCTGTTCTCATGCCAAAGGATTGAATTGCCTGAACAGAATCCGGCGTTAAGGCCTGGAGAGGAAGTATATGGTGAGGCGAAGATTTCGTTCAGTGCATTGCTTCCGACTCCTCCGCAGACCAAGGCTATGGGAGAAGATCCCACCTCCGATATAGAGTCGATGCACCTTGTCATCTTCGATGGCAACGGAATGTACGTTGAGACTCGTCAGGCTACTTTTGTAGGAGAGTACGGCACGCATGATACTCATCTCTACGAAAGAGAATTCGAAGTGACTTTGACGGTAACTGATCAGCCGCGTATCATCCACTTCATAGCGAACTGTCCTGTGGAGCAGATCGTATATGGTCACGAGGCTAGCATCATCGGTAATATGTATGTAGAGAAGGATGATGATCCTGATACCCCAGAGACAGCTTACTGGGCACGTATCGAAGTGCCGTATATCCTTGTGCAAGAGGTTGAGAATGCAGACGGAACAACTAAGTTTATTCCCGAGGAGCATATCCTCTCTAAGTTCCAACATATCCCTATGCTGAGGAACTATGCTCAGGTAGTAGTAAAGAATGGTACAAACAAGAATGCAAACCAGACTTCTCCTTTTGAGTTTATCGGTTTCACATTATACAATACCATTGACATGGGTACTGTTGCTCCCTACAACAACAATACGCAGCAGTTTCAGTCGTTTGTCAATCCTACGACAGGTTTAAGATATAAATATCCTGCATTGACAGAACTCAACTACCTAGGTCATGCCTTGGCTGCAGCGGACCTGAATACATCTCTTGAGCTTGATTCCAGCAATGACGATGGATATAAATGGTATGCGCCATTACCAGAAGATGCTACAAGTCTTACGGACATTACTCAGAGTGCATTCTTCATGTATGAGAGAAAGATATCGGTAAAGACTAATGAGGAGGATAAGTGGAGTGAGTCTCCGCCGCACCTTATCATCAAAGGACGATATGATGGAAAGATTTACTATTACAAGGTAGACCTGGTTTATAATGTCTATGGTGACCCATCAAACCCGAATCAGGTTACCGACATAGAATACTATAACATTCTGAGAAACTTCCGTTATCAGTTCACCATCAGCGAGGTTGCAGGACCAGGATATGATAGTGTACAGGAAGCGATCAATGGTGCAACAAGTAATAACCTTTCCGGTTCATCAACTACAACCAAGTTCACTAACATCTCCGATGAGGTGGGCCGTCTTTGGGTAAGCTACACAGACACAACCCTTGTCAGCAAAAACACCATCACTCTTAAGTATAAGTTTGTTCCAGATCTTGACAAGCCGAATGTTACGAACAATGTTGTTGACAGTGGTGTAACATTTGAGAACATGGCAGGTGATGTTATTAAGTCATATTCTGTAGCTGATACTGATATTGTAGGTGGCACATGGGATGGTTTCCGTGAAATCACCATTCAGGTGAAAGATCCGCAGACAATGACAAAGGAACAGACAATTGTCATCAAGTCTGCCAACGCAAACCTTTCGAGAGATGTCAGATATTATCTCAAGGAAAGGTATCCGATGACAGTTATATGTAATCCAAAGAAAGTTGGAGCTGTTATCGGCGCCCCTGTTGACGTTGACATTAAGGTTCCTGTAGGTTTGACAGAGGATATGTTCCCTCTTGAGCTTGAGATCGAGGTCTACGACATGACACTGTCTCCTGATGCATCGAAAAACATCATGCCTGTGAAGACAGGATTGTCAATCATACCTCTTCCAGAAAAGCAGGGCAAGAAGACATTCCGTTTCATTAAGACGATTGAGACAAAAGCAGACTACGATGCACTTCCGACGGAAGGAACCAATAAGGTAATCAAGACATCGTGGTTAACAAACATGGCCAACAACGGTTCGACCGTCTATGTCTACAACAAGTACTTTGAGATCGGCTCGGATAACTTCATCAATGCCAAGAGTTTTAACGGTGAGTTTACCAAGACGTCCCTTGGTATAACAGGTACGCAGACTGTGGATTACCAGTTTGATATACATGCACCACGCCCATCAGGCATGACAGTGACAGTTACATTGGATCGACTTGTACCTATAGCTAGCGGTAGTGGCCTTACTCCAACAGGCGTTGATGGAGTCTACACCTACTCGCCTTCACAGGCTGGACGTCAGACTATCCATCTGCAGGCATCATCAAATGAGGAGGGAACATGTTCAGTTAGCCTCACGACAGCTGATGAATATGGATATGCGGATGAGACGGATGCTATTGAGCAGGTTAGTTCATTGATAATTCCTGCTGGCCATTTGGTTACAACGCTTGATCGAGACTTCTCAACTACGAATGGCTACAATACGATATTGATTTATGCGGTTAATCCTCAGAATACAGCTAATGCTGAACCAATAGCCGAGTATAGTTATACAAGAGTACGAACAGGCGGCACAAATAATAATCCACAGTATCGTGAGGCTCATAATACTAATGCAATCACCTTACCTTCTGGAGTTACGACATTGTACGTTTTCTATCAACAGAGTGCCGATAGGCGATATGTTGGCTCGTTTAATGCTATTACGGCTACTAGCGAAGAGGTAACCATCAATTTCACAAGATGGCGATAGAGAACAGTTGAATGACAAACATCCTGCCCTGAAGCGAACGATCATGAGTGAAATCAAATGACCGTGCTTCCCAAGAGCTTCAGAGCAGTTTGTTTACCGCTTTTACACCAATCATCCGCCACTATCAGGTTATACCCGGTAGTGGCGGATGATTGCGATAGGAATTTAGTTTTGTCTTGTCAATGTCTGAGTAACGCCATTGTTATCGATTGCGTCACTGATAGTAAAGTTATCAGGTGACTTATATGTTACGTTATCTTTTGTATATGTCACATAAATAGACGTACCACTTGTTACATTATTCAAGGTTATCGAATTGTTGTTCCTTGCTCTTGTATAACTACTACCTCGAGTATATGAATAACTTGTAAGAAGTGAATTATCATCCGCCTTATAGATATTGATCCTACCACCATTTGCGAAAGTATTACCATTCAAGTACATCGTCAACTTATTTGCAGGAATAGTTATATTTCTCAAAACTTCAATCGTAGAAGTATGAGTATTATAGCCCTTCGCCTGTAATGTCACGCTGCAGCTCTCACTAGTATTCGTAATCGAAGTAACAAGATTCATTGTTACTGAGCCGAGTGGACCAGATGGTTTATACCGCACAGCGTATACATCATTACCCAAGTCACGCCAATCAGACCAATCGGCTGGCAAATTATTCTCATTGAATTTCAGTCCCTTGAGTTGCACTTCAATAACCATATCTTCGTAATATTGAGGAACAAAGAAGGTATAAGATACGGTTTCGGCCGTACCCGAAAGATACTCTTTACCAAACATTCCACTGAAATTAAACAACGATCGTCCAGCTGATTTTGAAGCAGGGATAAACTTGTATGCAGAAAGATCTACAGAAAGGTCTTCCCAGAAATGCGCTGTCTTCAGCCTGAATGTACCCGAAGTATTCGTTGGACGGAACTCAAATATGGCCTTTGTTCCTTCATTTCCAATATACTCAAGCTGAGTCTCATCAGATGCAGGCATCAAGTTACCGAGGGCAACTCTTACCACACCATCCTCAGGTCTTCTATCCATATCGAATGAGAAAGAAACTGTCTGATTCTCTCCAGCACCTACCGGATCTGCACTGAATGATAGTTTTGTGAATTTAGACGGCGCATAGGTATCCAGATACACACTTTCTCCATCTGCATCCAGATTTGAGGCAGTACCCTGATAGTCATACTCAGTAAGGAAATATGGGTTCGCAGCATAGATATGAGTCTCAGCCTGAGCCCTGATGGTCTTGAAGTGGCAGTCCACTATATTTACGGCACCTGACTCTGGGTTGTAATCTTCATAGTCAAATGTCTTGACAAAATAGAAACTGCTCTTTGTGTTGTCAACCAAACTGAAACCTGAGCGCACAGGCATCTGGTCGTTGTGTGGGTTGATTGAAAGTGCACCCGACTCAATCAGGAACTCCAACGGGAATATAGACTCGGAGAGACCTGCCGGAAGCGAGATGTTTACATCGAACTCCGAACCTGCCTCTGCAGGTACTTCGGAAGGCTCCAACGAAACAACCATAGTTCTCTTTGACTGTACGATGAAATTTACAGTACGCTGAAGAATGTGCGATGCGTCACCATTTGTATACTCCGCAAAAATAGTCAGAGTCTGGCTCTTAGGAGCATCGGTCAGAGCAGTCGGTGTAATAGTGAGTGTGCCAGGATTCTGAGAAACAGAAATGCTCTGTCCAACAGTGTAGCCATCACCATTAACCTCGGCAATTGCAGCACCTGTAGCACCCGCTTCGTTGACTACTACCCACATTTTTGCAGGATCGCCCGCATGACTAGTCTTTACATTATCCAGGAACTTGTATTCCAATGGTACATTGCCAGGATCTACAATATATTTCTCGATGTACTTGACCTCAAGAGATGCCACACCATCAGAGATATAAGCCAAGCTCCTGGTTTCCAAGGAAGTCGATATGTCTCCGGAACCGGCAGAAGCTGCTGCTTTCTCAATAGTGTCATAACCAGGACGAGTAACAGCCTTAATGTCGACTGTATATTTGAAATTACGGATGATCGGGAAGTATCCGTTTTCATCACGCAGATCGATCTTATAGTAATAAGATTGATTGTCTGAGTATTTTCCGTAGGCAATAATATAGACAGCATCCTCGGCTCTGAGCGGTTTTTCACACTCATAGACGTATGCTGATACGCCATTATTGATCCAATTGGATGCATATTCGGCAAGTGTGAATCGAGGGGCAGTTGGCAGCACATTAGCATTGTAACCTTCTGCTATGATTTCCGCAAAGCTTTTAGCATCGCCTAGATTGAATGTGTAACCTTTATCTTCACTGCCGGAAATGCCTGTGCCTTCATAATAATTCACAAACTGGCCGGAACTGTAATTATATGCAGCTGCAAGGCCTTCCTTTGGAGTTCCCACGACGTAGTATTTATCCAAAACGAAATCTTTGGAGCTGGATACGAGCTGTATCTGTGAGAAGTTACGGATAAGTCCTACATTATCAAAATATGCTCTGGTCTGGCGGTCAGCCTGGTATATCGGAGTGTTTGGTGAGGTCTCATCCCCTTCTGCTCCGGACTGCGTACCAGAGATCTTCGGCACCTCCCTGCGACACCAGTAGATGCCGTCGTCGGCATATTTGCCTATTGAACTTGTTATCTCCGCAAGCACAGCCTCCTCTACGCCGAAAGTCAACTTATCAGGTGCATTACCGATGAAGTGGATAATACGAGGCTCGTCCGACTGGGTGATTGCGACCTTATAACTATACTGAGTTGCATTCTCAGTAGCAAGGACAATTTCTGTGGCATATGTATACTCCAACAGATAGCCAGATGCGTCAAAGACTGCTACCATCAGATTTCTTAAGGCCGGGGTCTGGCCCAAAGCCTTTGTTGCGACAGAAGGGTCCTTGACCTGCACGGTGAAATCAATCTCAACTTTCGGATCACCGGTCAGCAGTGTGTCGACACCTTCGAAAGGGTCGTTGACACAAGCCGCAACCAGGAATAATGATATTATGTATAGTAGCTTTCTCATAATTATTCGGTTTTAGCATCGAATTGATCTCTTGGCATATCTCCCCAGGTGAAGGTGTCTGAAGGGGTGAAGGTTCCGTTGGCGTTGGTTGTTCCAAGACGATAAGTTTCACTGTTCTCCCAATACCACTCGTCGTAAACGCAGCGCACTGAATGACCTGAAGAATCATAACCAATATAGCGCATATTAATTACACCATTATTTGGAGTGCCGACACCGTATGCGCACCAATACGGAGTGTCGTCAAGATATACTGTAGGAAGGTTTCCCAGTTCTATCTGAGTCATGATAAACTGGAATTCCGCCAGGGTAGGAAGTCTCCATCTTCCAGCAGGATATCCATCCTCCTGATATGAAGCACAACGCTTTTTAAGGTTTTCAAGAGTTCGAACTTCAGTAGCACCTGTGCCAAGGACGGCATATCCTGAGGCTAATCTAAATTTCGGAGCAATCATGTTGATATTAGGCTCAGCCGCTTGTGCTGCTGCATCATTGGCATAGATAGTACCAGTCTGACCATTGGCATTTGTATACTTCGGACTTGCCACCGCAGTGCCATAGTAATATTCTAATTCGCGATTAACCCTACCATCATATATGGCTGGGCTGCTGCTCCATCTGGCATCGTCAGCATCATAAGTGGGTTCATGTTCACGAGGATCACCAATGATATAATTTGTTCCTTCTGTAGTAGTTACTGTAAAGACGAACATATTAGGATCTGCTGATGTGTTTGATCTTCCGTTTGCTGTGCCAAAGAAGTCTTTATTACCATTATTGTCTCCTTGGTATCCATTAACCCAAACAAATCCATTGTCGCTATTTGCGGCACCGCCTTGACCACTAGCACCGCCTTGGTTGCCTCCTCCATTACCATAATCCGTATTCGGCTGTGCTACTGCATAAATCGCCGGATACTGAACAACAGTAATCTGCTTCTTATAAGTAGGATCACCAATATGCTGAATAGTGAACACAAAAGTAAATGGAGTGAAGTCGAAGTCATCGCTGAGCATGTTGTTGTTCAGTGCGTGTGTCAGGTTGATGCTATTACCGTTTTCGATGGTAATAGAATAGCTTGAAGCACTCTCTGTCACATCATTACCAGTCTTAAGATTCGGATACTTGCACGATACACTAACAATTTCACAGTCATGGCTTGTTGTAAACGGAATCAAAATCGTAGGTTCGTTAAATACCTCATAACGCTCCTTGTCCACAACAAGATATTTAGCACCCAGAATCTCAGCATCCACATTTAATCCATCCGACCAATCAGCAACGAAATACTGAACATCCTCAATCGGCAGAATAACCTCTGGAGTGTTCTCAAAGCTACCGAGAACACCAATGTTGATATTGAGATCGTACCATGTGTTACGCTTAAAATCATCGCTTGCGAGCATGACTTTGTAGTAGCAAGGATATGTTTTGTAGATAGGAGGCTGCTGTCCATCAACTCCTGTCCAGATTACAGTTTTCCAAGGCAAAGTTATAAACAGGTATGGCTCCTCCTCTGAACCTATCTCCCATTTGTTAGGATATGTATAGAAAGGAGCACAGCTCCAGAGTTCTTCTCCATCAACAGTAGTGCTGGTAAATGTACGGGCTTCATTGTTGTCCGTAAATAAATCATCTGCAGTCAGAGATATCTCATTTGGATTTCCTGACAACACAGTACGGTTAACGCCATTGACCAGCTCTATCTTCATCTGTTCTGGCTCTGGAGTCCATAACATACCGCTGCTCTGCTCGATCTCAACTTCTTTATTAATCTCATCGATTACAGAAACAGATACAGAAATCTTAGAAGCAACTCTGTCTACTGGAATGGTTCCTTCAGCTGCCTTGATATTGTTCCTGTCTATAACTGTAGCAACACTCAGCCCCTCCATCACAAATGAAGGCTGGGTAAGGTTGGTCTCAAAGTTCGCCTGAAGAACGATCTTCTTCAATGTCGAAAGCTTACGATCTGGAAGATTGTCAATGTTTATGCTTGTTGGCAGATTGACAATCGCATAAACATCGCAATCGTTGTAAGGATATTTGAAGAGCTTATTCTTGATCTCGTCTTCGGTAGCGTTGACGGTTATGATGTGCTGATTCTGCTTGTTAAGGCCAGTAACTACACCTCTTTTGGCTGGTTCTTTTTCGGTATTGGTATCAGTACCGTCCTTAGGATAGAAGAAGTAATGAACGCTCTTTATGAGGTTCTCATTATACGCAGATTCGCCAGGCATCGTTGCCTTGGTCTGTGGCTCGACGCTGCGCAGAGTCAGGGTGATGCCGCCCTGCTCATGAGCAGGATCATCTATCTGCAGTTCCTGCGTGCAGGATGCAGCCACAATCAAACACAATAATGAAAGTGAATATAATATCTTCTTCATGATTCTAATTGTTTCTAGGAAGTACTACGGTATAGGCCCCGCCTGACTGGATGATATCATCCGCTGCAATCAAACGTCCGTCAGAGCGTCGAATGGTAAATTTAAGCTGAACCTTATAGTCTCGGGTTGGTGATGACACCAGAGGCTTGACCGAAATGTGGGCAGTATTGCTGTCAATTACGCCAGACGCAGGAGACACCTCAAAGGCATTGACATCACCTACCAAAGATACAATCCAGCTGCCTCCGACAGGAGTCTGGAGAGTAAAATGCGCCTTTGCTGATTGTGCATTGACTATGGATACCATCCTCTTGCTCGCGTCTACTGCCGAAACGTTGCTATCCCATGCCAATGCACCTCCTGAACTTATGGAAGGAGTTTCATTCTCGTAGTTAATATTCTGCTCTTCATATTCCCAATCCTTCACCTGTACCTTGAGATCCACCATCTTGTCAGCAAACACTATGGTCAAGAGGTTCTTCTTGCCGGCCTCCCATGACGAATTAGGGAAATTAATCCTTTTCTCGTATGGCGTGTTGCCGATAGAATACTTGATGTACATTTTCCAGGTTGTCGGATATGTGACATTTCCCTCATCTGTTCCGAGTTTATCGGTGCTGTGGAGGTACTGAGCTTCTGTAGGCCACAACAGCATGTATTTTTCATCTGTAGAGCCGGTAAAAATATCACCACGAGTAATGCCTGGACTGACTTCGTATGGTTGTACCCCTAACTCTCTTGTCATAATCGCACCATTTTTCCAAGCCGAATAGGTGACAGCAGTCGCATCGCCGCTGAAATTAATTGTCGCAGAACGGGTATCCGGAATGTTTTCTATCCTGAACTCCTCAATCTTTACGAATGAAGACGTACTGTTCTCGACTCCAATGCTGACTGCAGTAAAAAGATGCTTCATGTTAAGCTCTACATATCGGCCGCTGTTCAGAACTGATTTATAATACTCACGATTGTATATATCAGAATACACGAAGTCAAACTGAGCCGCCGAAGCATCCATCGTCTTCTCAGGAATTGTCAGCACTTGATTGGCCAATTTGAGCTCTGTTCCGAAAAAAGCATCTGACGTCATGTTCATCCCCGCATCCTTTGTCATCCAGCCGAAGAACTTATGCTTTCCTTCCTCCCAACGATGAGGATAGTCAACAACATAGCTCCATTCGCTGCCGTCATACTGCACTCCAACGTTCTCCATATGATACCTGTCATTACCCGAAGTCGGATCCAACCAATCATACACCGTAATGGTGCTGCCGCTATTGAATTCTCCGTCCAGCATCGCCTTCGTCTCCGCGACCTGCGCGCTGACGGCGATGAGCTCGTCAGAACCAGTCTCAGGGCCGCTCTCCTTGGTGCAGGACAGGGCGGAGAGGAGCATCACTCCCATCGCTCCTAAACCTAATATGTATCTCATTTT
>JAZRQM010000054.1:0-2115 GCA_045649795.1 Candidatus Cryptobacteroides sp.
GAGCAGGAATATCTTGGCAGGAAGGAGCAGCAGGTGAAGAAGAGAAACCTTATCAAAGGTCTGAAAGGACTTCAGGAACTCTTCATGTGTTCAACATCTACAGCCTGGCGTATCAAGAACGCGGACTGGTTCAGACCGGCATTGGTCCAGCATGGCCGTCATGTGCTGGTGGATGCCGACATCGCTTGGGAACTTGCAAACAAGTACTCAAGAAGATGTGTCTATAATAGGTCAAGGAAGGACTCAGAAGGTGAAGGAGGGGAGTGATATGGCAAAAGATATTACTGTACACAAGTCTTTCTCTCTCATTGAGAAATTCAGTAAGAATAATTCTTTGACCGCAAATGAGAAGATGCTTCTGAAGTATCTACCCCACAAGGTACAGAACATCATATGGGAACTTCATTCCTCTATGATGTTCCCGATACCTTACTGCTTTTCTGCGATTATGACAGCGGTCAGCGGGTCGATAGCGAATTCAAAGGCATTATGTACTCAGAACGGATACATAGTTTATCCGAGCATCTTTATGGCTATCATCGGTGAGAGCGGAGAGAACAAGAGTCAGCCGATCAAGTGGTTTATGAGACCTTTGTGGACCCGTACGGCTGAAATGCTGAAGGATTACAATGGCGAACTGGATGCATATCTCAAGGAAGTGGCTAAAGGCAACTTTGAAATGGACAAGCCTAAAAAGGTCCAGTTTATAATCCAGGATGCTACTATCGAGGCTATAAAGGAAATTCTATATGAAAATCCTCGTGGTCTGCTGGTGATCTTCGACGAACTGATCTCCTGGATCAAGTCATTCTCCAGATATAAGCGAGGGAAAGCTTCAGAAGAGGGTGAATGGATAGTTATATGCGACGGCGATTCACTTATGGTCAACAGAAAGGGTGATGCGAGAGTGCTATATATCAAGCATCCGTTCGTAGCCTTGATCGGCTCTATCCAGCCTTATGTCTTATGCGATGCTTTCAAGGGCTCCGGAATGGAAGACGGATTGCTATGGAGAATCTTTATGACCTATTCGGAACATCCGGCAAGTCCAATCCTCTGGAACGACAACAAGCCGGATGAGAATCTTCAGGATCAGTGGTCAGAAATCATAACCGCAATACTGGATCAGTCATTTGATGCGGACTATGATTGTCCTAAAGCGCTCCGATATACAGATAATGCCTGGACTGTCATCAGGGGTTGGCAGAATATGAAGGAGGAAGACTATACTGCCAATCATTCGCAGAAGGAACTTTCAGTGTGGCGTAAAGTACAGGTCTCGGTACACAAGATTTCCATATGCCTGAAAGAACTGTGGAAGGCGTGTGGGGAGGATGTGTTGGAAATCGGAGAAGGTGATAACGGAGACTTGCCGACAGATGACGATCCGCTGGGAAATGAAAACTTCATAGGTATGCAGATGGCTCTTGCTGCCACTCAGGTTATGGACTATTATCTGGAAAATGCACTCCACACCTTAAAGATGATGACCGATATGTTTCCCGGAGTCTTGACGCAAGGGCAGAAGATTTTCTTGAAAATGTTCCCATTGGAAGAGTTCGTTTCCAGAAGTGCGATAGTAGATCATGCTGTCAAGCGAGGAATGAAACAGAGAACTATAGACAGATACCTGTCTCAACTGAGAGGGACAATGCTGGAATGCAATCACGGGAAGTACAGGCTTACTGAAAGTGGCAAAATGGCAATTTATGGCGGTAATCGTTGATTGAGATGTATCAAAGGCGGGTTTTCGGTTGATGAATCTTGCCATTCAGGTTGGCGGAGATTGGCAAACCATAGAATCTTTATCGGTTTACCGCTTTTGCCACCACTTGCCGTTATGTTTGGCAAAATCCCCAAGGCCGTTTTATGGGTCTGAACTGCGTCTGGGATAGGTTTCTATCAAGTCTTGCCATTTTGCCAACATTCATAACACAGGTAATGGTAAGAGGGTAAAACTGATAGCCCAACTCCACTGACACATAAAGAAAAGTCTGATTTCAGCAGTAGTCAAGATATCAGGACAGGCGGACCTGTACCGAACGGAAGTGAGGTTAGCGAGGTTGTGTTTTCAGATGCTGAAAACCTCCCGTCGGTCGCCTCGCTTTGCCGGTG
>JAZRQM010000055.1:0-50082 GCA_045649795.1 Candidatus Cryptobacteroides sp.
AAGGCAGATGCTCTAAACCAACTGAGCTATGCTCCCGTCTAAGAACTACCCATTTATCGAACGGGAGTGCAAATATAGGCATTTTTTCTTAATTGCAAACTTTTTAGCAGAATATTTGTATATATTTGCGCCAGAATTCTAAAATTTCAGTAGTAATGAAACAGATTTTTACAGCTATAGCCATCATCGCGATGATGGTTTCTTTCAACTCTTGCGAGAAGAAGATCATCTGCGAGTGCAACTGCCCATGCAACAACTCAAACGGAGGTTCTGACAACAACACAGACAGACCTGGCAACAACGACCAGAACAACGATCCTGACAACGACCCGAACAACGGCGGAAACGAAGAAAACGGCGATTACGAGATCTACAACACAACCTTCACGTACGGCAATGCAGGATACTACGGAGTGTACTACGATGGTCAGCCTGATAACACATCAAACTGGTATATAGCACTTGCAGACGACAATTACGACATTGACAACTGGGAGGGTGATGGATACAATATCATACTGGAGATTTTCGCACAGGGCACAGACTCAAGCAGTCTCCCAGCTGGAACATATACTATAGAGGCATTCGAGAAGAATGAGTACTCCGCAGGATCCCTCCTCTACGGTTTCATTGCAGAGGACGAGGAAAATGGCGAGGTCCCTGCGGGCACCTGGCTATTCAAGGGAAACGAGGGAATAGCAGGAGCCACATCAGGAGAGGTAAAGATCTCTGTATCAGGAGGTCAGTACACCATCACATATAACCTTTATGATGACGAATACATGGTCAACTTCAAGGGATCATACAAGGGACCACTCACAATTTACGACGGTACTGAAGAAGTTGCTTCCGCACAGGCTGCAGCCAGCAAAAGAGTCAGAAGATAGTTTTACGGATTTCACAGAAATGTATTATATTTGCAGTCCCTTTAACGAGGGACTGTTTTTTAGTTCAATGGGGATGTTTTGGTTTTGACAGCATCAGACATTGGGCGGTAAGCACGCCGGGCTCTGTAGGCCAGCCCGTTAATCTCGACCTTCGAACTTTTAGTTGGCAACAACTCTTATGCACTCGCTGCGTAGTCTGCTAAGCACCCTACCTTAATCCGCGACGCCAAGGCTGCGTCGCCGACGAGTATCCTTCCGGTCTTTAGGCCTGTTATGACCGGTTTTCAGGGTATCATTCAAACGGGATGCTCGGAGTGACTCCTTTAAGCTCCGCTAAGATTCAGAGGATAAGCCTTGGGTAGCCTGTCTGACGGCAGCCCCTGGACGAAAACCAAAGCCAGACTAAGCGTGTAGAAAGCCGCCTGGTGCGGTGTTTGGACGGCGGTTCGAGTCCGCCCATCTCCACAAACGACAAAAGCTCAGCCTTATGGCTGGGCTTTTGTCGTTTGCGGAGAGAAACTTCCTAACCCCTGTCACTTCGTGACATCCCCTTTCAGGGGAATGCCGCCTTCCGCTACGCTTCAGTCGGGCGGCGCCGATGCGCCTTACCACCTCGCAAATGACAGCGTAAGGCACCTGACTTTGTAAATAAATATCTATCTTTGACGCAGACAGCGGCATGCTGCTATCCAGATTTCACACAAGACAGAATATATGAAAATCGCAATCATCGGCGCCGGAAACATGGGCGGAGCAATCGCCGCAGGACTGGCTAAAGGCAAACTCGTTCAGTCAAAAGACATCATATGCACAGCCAGGACGCAGGCAACATTGGAAAAGATCAAGGCAATCGATCCTGAAATAGTCACAACAAACGACAACTCGCTTGCGGCTAAAGATGCCGATATCATCATCCTGGCCGTAAAGCCTTGGCTCATGGAAGAGGTCATCACAAATCTTAGAGGGTACATAGACCCATGCAAGCAGGTTTTCGTATCAGTGGCGGCAGGGGTAACTCTGGAAGAGCTTGGCGGTTGGATAAATCCTTCTGACCTGACTTCTGTATCAGTATTCAGGGCTATACCCAACACTGCAGCAGCTGTGCTTGAGAGCATGACATTCATTGCATCAGCAAATGCGGATGAGGATCAGAAGAAACTTGTCTGCGAAATCTTTGACGAAATGGGAACCACCATGTACGTCGAGGAGAGACTGATACCTGCCGGAACCGCCCTTGCATCATGCGGAATCGCATTTGCGATGAGGTACATCCGTGCTGCATCAGAAGGAGGAGTAGAGATAGGATTCAGACCTGAAGAAGCAAGAAAGATTGTCGAGTACACAGTCAAGGGTGCCGCCGAGCTTCTTCTGGCTTCCGGCAATAATCCGGAGGTGGAAATCGACAAAGTCACCACAGCCGGAGGAATCACTATAAAAGGCCTGAATGAAATGGAGCACGAAGGCTTCACCTCGGCGGTCATCAAGGGACTCAAGGCTTGCCTTTAAGTCGGAACATCAATATGAAACTTTTCATTAGCGCAATCAGTAAGCTGATCATAGGACTCGGAGCCATCGCTACCCTACTCTTCGCTCCTGCCGGAACATTCGCTTTTCCAGGTGCATGGAGGCTGCTGATGCTGCTCTTCATCCCGATGATCATAATGGGAGTTGCACTCCTGATCTGGGCGCCGGACACCCTCTCTCGTCGCCTCCGTTCCAAGGAGGAAAGAGTAAAGCAGAAGGGAGTAGTCGCACTGTCAGGACTACTGTTTGTAGCGAGCTTCATCCTTGCCGGTCTGGACTTCCGATTCGGATGGTCATCACTCCCCCACTGGGTAGTATGGACATCAAGCATAGTATTCCTTCTCTCCTATGGTATGTATGCAGAGGTGATGAGGGAAAACGAGTGGCTTTCCAGAAGCATCGAGGTGATGGAGGGTCAGAAGGTGGTGAGTACCGGCCTGTATGGAATCGTCCGCCATCCTATGTATACAGCTACAATTGCAATGTTCCTGGCAATGCCACTGGTGATGGGATCATGGTGGGCATTCCTGGTGATGATTCCCTATGTTCTTGCGATTGTAACCCGCATCAAAGATGAGGAAACTCTCCTCACTAAAGAGCTGGAAGGATATCAGGAATACAAGGAGAAAGTAAGGTGGAGGCTTATTCCATACATTTGGTAAACCGTCCTATATGGGACACAGTCGTCACGCACAGCCGAAAGTTGGGAGTAAACTATCTCATTGACTCGGCGATTGTTTTGGCTTCTGCTAACTTCAGTTCAAGATTGGCGATGCGCTTATCGTCACTCGGATGCGTACTGAGGATCTCTGGAACCGAGCTCTCTCCAAGCTCTGCCATCTTTTTCCAGAATGTCACGGACGAGTCGGAATCATATCCGGCCAGTTCCATGAAGACTATGCCCATATAATCCGCCTCATATTCATGTTTGCGGGAATATGGAAGCATCATTCCCACCTTAGCTCCCAATCCGAAAACCGTCGTTGCCAGATCCCGAACCGCCACCGACTTTTCCGACAATGCGCTTGAAATAAGCGCAATGCCATACTGGGTCAGTATCTGCTGGCTCATTCGCTCATTACTATGCTTTGCAACGGCATGAGCTATTTCATGTCCCAGGACTACTGCAAGTTCATCCGGCGTACGCGCGACAGACAATAGTCCTTCATATACGACAATCTTTCCTCCAGGCATACAGAAGGCATTGATCTGAGAATCCTTGATGAGATTGAACTCCCAATCAAAGTTGGCGATCTCGTGCTCCAACCCATTGGCTCTCAGATACATCTCAGTGGCATCTGCAAGCTTTCGTCCAACACCCTTGACAATATCGGTAGAAGCCTGATCAGAGGATATGACGGCAGTATTAAGGTATTCCTTATACTGGACAAGTCCGGCCTGGAAAATCTCCTGATCCGAGACAAGCAGGATCTGTTTTCTGCCTGTAAGAGGCACAGCGCCGCATGCAGAGAACAGTATCCCCGAAACCACCGTCAGGCATAAAGATCTTACAATGTGCTTTAAAGAAAGATGTCTCATATTGGTCATGAATAAAAAAAGACCGGAAAATCCGGTCTTTTATAAGATTAGTTTGCCGGAGCCTGAGCCGGAGTCTGCTGCTGCTGTGGTGCCACAGCCTTAGGTGCAGCTGTCTGGATTCCGCAGAGCTTGTCAAACTCAGCTTCTGTAATCATCTTACAGTTTCCGTTGAATGTAGAACCGAGTTCTACAGCAAGCTTCCTTACATGGAGATTACCATTGATCACGCAACCCTCCTTGAGAGCGAGAGTATCCTTCACGTAGATGTTTCCATCCACCTTACCCCAAAGATCAATGTTCACACATACGATATCTCCTTTGATCACTGCTGTCTCACCGATTACAACACGGCCCTTTGCGGTTACCTTTCCTTCAAAAGTACCGTCAATGCGGATGTCGCATGGTGAAAGGATTTCACCCTTGATTACAGTTCCTGTAGAAATCCTGCTGATGGCATTTACATTCGATGTCATTTCTATCTTTGCCATATTATTGATTAATTAATTGTTATTCTTATTAGAGGTCCTTGCCGTGGCAGTTCTTGAACTTCTTGCCCGAACCGCATGGACATGGATCGTTACGTCCGACCTGCTTCTCCACATGTACCGGCATCTTGCTCTTCTGGTCACCTCCGTTGGTCACGAGATCAGTGCGCGAAGTCTGCATCTGCTCCACATTCCTCTTTGGCTGCTGAGGTGCCGACTCTCTTGCCTCTGAAGCGTCTCTGAGCGGAATGAATGCCCTGAGAAGGAAAGAAAGAACGTCTTTGTTGAGTTCCTCGAGCATCTCGCTGAAGAGGTTGAAGCTTTCGAACTTATAGATAAGAAGCGGATCCTTCTGCTCATATGTGGCATTCTGAACTGACTGCTTGAGGTCATCCATATCACGAAGATGCTCCTTCCACTTATCATCGATCTGCCAGAGAGTGATTCTCTTGCTGAGAGCCCTTGCGATCTCGCGTCCTTCAGACTCATATGCCTTCTTAAGGTTGACAGAGAGGGTCAGCATCTTTCTTCCGTCAGAGATAGGAATCGCCATGTTCTGATATATAGCGCCCTGATTCTCATATACTTCCTTGATG
Source organism: Candidatus Cryptobacteroides sp. (assembly GCA_045649795.1). Taxonomy (GTDB): domain Bacteria; phylum Bacteroidota; class Bacteroidia; order Bacteroidales; family UBA932; genus Cryptobacteroides. The sequence continues at coordinate 5,032 of JAZRQM010000055.1, forward strand.
ATAGGATATGCTCTTGTAAGCATGGTATCCATACGGCGCTCATATGTCTCAAGCATGTGCTCCTGAAGCTTTTCAGCCATCGCAGCCTTGCCTGCCTTAGTGAAGAACTCCTCATCAAATCCGAGATCTATCGAAAGCGAAGACATAACGAGCTCCGAGAATGATTCGTAATCAAGCTCCTCAGCTCTTTCCGCGAGAATCTGAGCAGTATCCTGCATCATGTTCATCACGTCGATCTCGACTCTCTCACCAGAAAGCGCATTGCGTCTCTTTGTATAGATCACCTCTCTCTGAGAGTTCATCACGTCGTCATACTCGAGGAGTCTCTTACGGATACCGAAGTTGTTCTCCTCCACCTTCTTCTGTGCTCTCTCGATCGAGCTGTTGAGCATAGGAGCCTCAAGAGCCTCATTCTCTTCCATACCAAGCTTGTCTACAACGCTGGCGATCTTCTCTGATCCGAAAAGACGCATGAGCTTATCCTCAAGAGATATGTAGAAGATTGAAGAACCCGGGTCACCCTGACGTCCTGAACGACCACGAAGCTGGCGGTCCACACGACGGCTGTCATGGCGCTCGGTACCGATGATTGCAAGACCACCTGCTGCCTTAACCTCATCAGGAAGCTTGATATCGGTTCCTCGACCGGCCATGTTTGTAGCGATGGTCACGGTACCAGCCTCACCGGCATGCTTCACAACCTCTGCCTCACGTGCATGCTGCTTAGCATTGAGGACCTGATGCTGGATTCCGCGAAGACGGAGCATACGGCTGAGGAGCTCGGAAGTCTCCACATCGGTTGTACCGACGAGTACCGGTCTTCCCTCATTTGTAAGCTCAACCACCTTATTGATCACTGCATCATACTTAGCCTTCTTTGTCTTATATATAAGGTCATTGTGATCGAAACGCGCAATCGGTCTGTTTGTCGGGATCACAACCACATCAAGCTTGTAGATAGACCAGAACTCACCTGCCTCAGTCTCCGCCGTACCGGTCATACCGGCAAGCTTATGATACATACGGAAGTAGTTCTGAAGAGTGATGGTAGCAAAGGTCTGGGTCGCAGCCTCTACCTTCACATTCTCCTTAGCCTCGACAGCCTGATGGAGTCCGTCGCTCCAACGACGTCCTTCCATGATACGTCCTGTCTGCTCATCGACGATCTTGATCTTTCCGTCCTGAATGATATAGTCGATCTCCTTATCAAACATTGTATATGCCTTAAGGAGCTGGTTTACAGTATGTACACGCTCTGACTTGAGGGCAAAATCAGCAAGGATCTCATCCTTCTTCACCTGCTTTTCCTCTGCAGAAAGGCCAGACTTCTGAACCTCGGCAATCGCCGCACCTACATCAGGAAGCACGAAGAAATTGGAATCCTCAAGATTTCCTGTGATAAGGTCGCGTCCCTTGTCGGTCATATCCACAGAATGCTGCTTCTCGTTGATGACGAAGAAGAGTTCATCTGTAACGATATGCATCTCACGCTCATTGTCCTGCATGTAATAGTTCTCGACCTTCTGGAGGAGCTGCTTCATACCAGGCTCACTGAGGAACTTGATGAGTGGCTTGTATTTAGGGTATCCCTTATATGCTCTGAAAAGAAGAAGTCCACCGTCCTTCTCGTTTCCTTCGGCGATCAGTTTCTTAGACTCATTGAGGAGCTGGTTCACAAGGGTCTTCTGAGCACTGTAGAGTCTCTCCACAAGCGGCTTGTACTCAAGGAACTGCTGATCCTCACCCTTTGGTACCGGTCCTGAAATGATAAGAGGGGTACGTGCGTCATCAATAAGAACGGAGTCAACCTCATCGACGATAGCGAAATGATGCTTCTTCTGGACAAGGTCGCCCATCGAAGTGGCCATATTGTCACGGAGGTAGTCAAAACCGAACTCGTTGTTTGTACCGAATGTAATGTTACATGCATAAGCCTTCTTACGGGCCTCGCTGTTCGGCTGATGCTTGTCGATGCAATCTACAGAGAGACCATGGAACATATAGAGAGGTCCCATCCACTCCGAGTCTCGCTTCGAGAGGTAGTCGTTGACAGTAACGACATGCACACCCTTTCCTGCCAATGCATTGAGGAATACCGGAAGAGTAGCCACGAGAGTCTTACCCTCTCCGGTAGCCATCTCGGCGATCTTACCCTGATGGAGAACGATACCACCGATGAGCTGGACATCATAATGGATCATATCCCATGTAACCTCGTTTCCGCCGGCCATCCAATGGTTCTGCCATACGGCATAGTCTCCCTCGATGGTCACGAATTCCTTGGTTGTACTGAGGTCACGGTCAAACTGAGTTGCCTTTACTCTGATCACCGGATTCTGAGTGAAACGGCGCGCAGTAGACTTCATGATCGCAAAAGCCTCAGGAAGAATCTCCTCAAGAACAGACTCGATGATCTCATCGACCTTCTTTACGAGCTTGTCCTGCTCAGTCGCAAGAGCCTCTTTCTGCTTGAGAGGAATATCCTTCTCAAGTTCTTCCTTAATCTCTGCAATACGGTTCTCGTCCGCTGCTATGGCTGCCTGAATTTTATCTTTAAGCCCCTGGCATCTCTCTCTCAGGGCATCATCATCAAGAAGATCAATCTCTTTATAAGCCTCAAGCACCTTGTTCAAGGTTGGCCTGATGGCTTTCATGTCACGATCTGCCTTGGTACCGAATAGTTTTTTAAAAACGTCTGTAAATGACATATCTTATCTATATTTATTATCGAAAAACAGGTTGCATGCACAACAGTACACACAACCTGCAAATATAGTGACAAATAGTCAAATTTCAAAAACGACAGGATCAAACTGCCATTTTGTCACAAAATGTCGTCAAATAAAACTAGAATCTGACTCCTAAAGTGACATAAAGCTGCTGACGACGCATCTTGAAGTCCTCAGAAAGAGCACCTCTGTACTGGTTCACTACTCCCCAGTCATATCCGAGAGAAAGCTCGACAACCTCGAAAAGCTGTGCACCTACAGCACCGCCGATATAAAGGTCAGCTCTTCTGTACTTTGCCTCAGGAATCTGAGTCTCAAGCACTTCCTTAAGAACATCTGCCTCACCTGTAGTCTTGATCTTACCGGTGTAATAGTTATATGAAACTCCTACTGAAGTACCTCCGTCGTGACGTGCACGGTACTTAAGATTCGAAGCCATACCAAGAGATACTGTAGGACCCACCATAGCGAATGCGCTGATGCCAGGAGTTACAGGATACACATACTTGAGCTTCAACGGAATATTGAGGCGGTGATCCTGGCCCTTTGCAATAACCTTGAGAGAACCGATCTTATCGATATCAGGCTTTTTCATCTGATACACATAGTCAACTCCTGTATTGAAATAGAGAGAATAAGGGATAAGGGTGACATCCTTGGTCAATCCCACATGGAAACCGTTCTTTCCCTCTGTATTGTCTACGCTGTCGGTAAACTTGTCAGTAACTCTATAAAAAGAGTGCACATAACCGAAATGAAGGCCAAGTCCCTCTGCTGTAGGCATGTACATGTAGTGAGGGTGGTAATGTGGTCCCTGAGCTGAAGCTACTGATGAAGCCGCAAACAAAAGTGCAGCCGCCAAAAGGTAAAAATACTTTTTCATGATATTAAGATTTAAACTATACTCCTTTATACATATTTTCGTAATAATTCTGATATTCGCCGCTGGTCACCATATCCATCCAATCCTGATTGTCCAGATACCAGCGTACCGTCTTTTCAATACCCTCTTCAAACTGAAGAGAAGGTTTCCATCCAAGTTCCCGATGCAGTTTCGTAGAATCTATCGCATATCTCAGATCATGTCCCGCCCTGTCGGTCACATAGGTTATGAGCTTGAGGCTATGACCTTCCGGATTGCCAAGGACACGGTCTACAGTAGAGATCAGGACCTTTATAAGATCTATGTTCTTCCATTCGTTGAAACCGCCGATATTATAGGTTTCCGCGACCTTTCCCTCATGGAAGATCAGATCGATCGCACGTGCATGATCTTCGACATAAAGCCAGTCTCTCACATTTTCACCCTTGCCATATACCGGAAGAGGCTTGCCCAGGCGTATGTTATTTATGAACAAAGGTATAAGTTTTTCCGGAAACTGATACGGTCCATAATTATTCGAGCAGTTCGTCACGATCACAGGCATGCCATATGTATCGTGGAATGAACGGACAAAGTGGTCGGAAGAAGCCTTTGCCGCACTGTATGGGCTGTGCGGATCATATTTGGTATCCTCCCTGAAGAAAGTATCGCCATATGGTCCTTTTCCATCTGGACCACCCTGAGGATCAGTCAGTTCCAATGACCCATAAACCTCATCCGTCGATATGTGGTAGAACATCTTTCCTTCATATTTCTCCGGGCGAGCTTCCCATGTATGTCGCGCTGCCTGAAGAAGCGACAAGGTTCCCATCACATTGGTTCTTGCAAAAGTAAAAGGATCCTTGATCGATCTGTCGACATGGCTTTCAGCGGCAAGATGGATGACGCCGTCGATCGAATATTCTGCAAAAACGCCGCAGATCCTTTCAAAATCACATATGTCAGCCTTCACGAACACATGATTAGGCGCATCTTCCAGATCCTTCAGATTGGCAAGATTGCCGGCATATGTCAAGGCATCCACATTCACTATACGATACTGCGGATACTTCCTCACAAGGAGTCTGACCAGATGGCTGCCGATGAATCCGGCTCCACCTGTCACCATTATATTTCTGACATATCCTTCCATATCACAATTCATTTTCTTCCATCATCCTCAGACAGAAGGCAAGGGAATCCTTCCAATGAGGTATTTCCACACCGAAGACCGTCTTCACCTTGGTCTTGTCAAGAACCGAATAGTGCGGTCTCATGACCTTTGACGGATAATCTGCCGTCCTGCATGGAATCACATGACAGAGACTGCCGGTCATATCACATATTTCTTTAGCCAGATCATACCATGAGCATACACCCTCATTGGCATAATGGTATATACCTGTCTTGTCAAGCGAAGCTCCATCAATTATGCTTGCTATAGTATCAGCCAGATCCTGGGCAAATGTCGGAGATCCGACCTGATCGGAAACGACCTTTATGGATGGCTGTGCCGCTGACTTATCATAAATGGTCTGGACGAAATTGCCTCCGAAGGGGCTGTAGAGCCATGAGGTCCTGAAAATCATGTACCTGCAGCCTGATTCAACCACAGCCTTCTCTCCCGCAAGCTTCGTCCTTCCATATGCATTAACCGGATGCGCGGGCATTTCCTCAGTATACGGCAGATGCCCGGTTCCGTCAAAGACATAATCCGTCGAAATGTGCACCAGCAAGGCATCGGTCTCTTTTGCAGCAGCGGCCAGGACTCCCGGAGCAAATGCATTCACACGACATGCTATATCTTCCTCAACTTCCGCTTCCGACACATTGGTGTAGGCAGCACAATTGACAATGACATCCACTTCACTGCCTTTTACCAACGCCCGTACTGCTTCCGGATCAGTGATGTCAAGAGCCTGGACATCACCCGTACCACGGACATCCGTGTATATGCACTGATGGTCCGTAAAGTCCAGCGAACGTCTCAAAGAACGTCCGAGCTGACCCATGCTGCCTGTAATCAATATATTCATATGCTACTCCAATGTATCGATAATATCCTTGAGCCTCGGGTTCATCCTGTCCTTGTCGGAGAGGATCTCGCTTCCTGCAGGAACATTCCAGTCAATATTCAGATCCGGATCATTCCAAGCAAGCGAACCTTCGCTTTCAGGTGCATAATACGAATCACACTTGTACTGGAAGACAGCCTCTTCAGAAAGAACGCTGAATCCGTGCGCAAAACCACGTGGGATAAACATCTGACGGCGGTTTTCATCCGAAAGTTCCATCGCCACATGCTGGCCGAATGTAGGGGAATCCTTTCTAAGGTCAACAGCTACATCAAGTACCTTTCCCTTGACGACACGCACAAGCTTAGCCTGCGGATGAGGAGGTTTCTGGAAATGAAGCCCACGGATCACGCCATAGACCGAACGGCTTTCATTATCCTGGACAAAGCGGACCGGTCCTACCTCCTCCGCAAAGTCTCTTTCGGAAAACGATTCAAAGAAACAGCCTCTGCTGTCGCTGAACACCTTAGGTTCAATGACTGTGACTCCTTCAATATGTGTCTTGATCAGCTTCATTTTCTATCTGCAAGTTTGAGGAGATACTGGCCGTATGGGTTGCCCGCCATAGGGGTGGCGATCTGTCTCAGTCTTTCCGCCGATATCCAGCCTTTCTCATAGGCTATAGCCTCAAGACAGGCCACCTTCAATCCCTGACGTTTCTCTATCACTTCTATGAATGTCGAAGCTTCTGAAAGGGAATCATGGGTACCCGTATCAAGCCACGCAAAACCTCTTCCGAAAGTATCGACTGCAAGCTCTCCATCTTCAAGAAAACGTTGATTCACCGTAGTGATCTCGAGTTCTCCGCGAGCGGAAGGCTTTACGTTCTTAGCGACTTCCACGACCTTGTTCGGATAGAAATAAAGTCCGACAACCGCATAGTTTGACTTCGGTTCAGCAGGTTTCTCTTCGATGCTGAGGCACTTTCCTTCTGCATCAAACTCTGCAACTCCATATCGCTGAGGATTGCTTACCCAATATCCAAAAACCGTCGCACGACCCTCATTTTCAACCCTTTCCGCTGCTTTGACGAGCATTTCTTCCAGGCCGTTGCCGTGGAACACATTATCTCCAAGCACCATGCACACGCTGTCGTCACCGATGAATTCTTCACCTATGATGAATGCCTGCGCAAGTCCGTCAGGAGATGGCTGTTCGGCATAAGTGAACCTGACTCCGAAATCTCCTCCATCTCCAAGAAGCCTCTGGAATCCGGGAAGATCCACAGGAGTTGAAATGATGAGTATGTCCCTGATGCCGGCCTGCATGAGCACCGATATAGGGTAATAAATCATCGGCTTGTCAAAGATAGGGAGAAGCTGCTTGCTGACTCCCTTTGTGATCGGATAAAGGCGCGTGCCCGATCCACCTGCCAACACTATTCCTTTCATAACATCATATAAGTTCGATCCTCAGGATCACATCAATGTTCCTTCATCTTCCGGCTTATAGCCGATATCCGGCGGAAGTGTCTTTCCCTGAGCCACAGCTCCTGCTCCAGCCGCTACTGCCAAAGCGTCACATCTTTCATTTTCCGGATGTCCCGCATGACCCTTTATCCAATGGAAGGCTACCCTGTGCCTTGCAAGCAGAGGAGAAAGTCTCATCCAAAGGTCTGGATTCTTCACCTTTACAAAACCCTTCCTTTTCCAGTTCTCCAGCCAGCCCTTATTGATGGCGTTTACCACGTATGAGGAATCACTGGTCACGTGCACCTCGGCATTCTGCCATCTTATGGCCTCCAGTCCCTTTATGACTGCCAGAAGCTCCATCCTGTTGTTTGTGGTGAGGCTGAAGCCTTCCGACATCTCCATCACCCTGCCGGCACATTTCAGAACGACTCCGTAACCTCCAGGTCCCGGATTGCCGCTTGAAGCTCCGTCAGTATAAAGGAAAATTGGAGGTCTGGCCTGTTGGTTGTCCATAGCCATGACTATTCAATGATCCTTCCACCTCGAGGCTTGATCTCAGTATCAGGCATCTCGATGGTCATACGATTCTCCACAAGATCGTCATAATCAATGCGGCTGTTGAAGATATCGATAGCCGTATAGATTGCAGACATCATCGAACGCGGATCCGCCATATCGCGGCCTGCCATATCATATGCTGTTCCGTGGTCCGGAGATGACCTCACGACAGGAAGTCCTGCAGTAAAGTTCACGCCTTCCTCGAATGCAAGAGCCTTGAACGGGGTGAGTCCCTGGTCATGATACATGGCGAGGACTGCATCGAACTTCGAATAGTTGCCAAGTCCGAAGAAACCATCCGAAGAATATGGACCGAATGCCAGTATTCCCTCTGCATTGGCTTCCTGGACTGCTGGAAGGATGATCTGCTGTTCCTCATCTCCAAGGAGTCCTCCGTCACCGCAATGTGGATTGAGGCCAAGAACCGCAATCTTAGGGGCATCAACGCCAAAATCCCTCTCAAGAGACTTCTTCATCAGACGCAACTTCTTGAGAATCTTTTCCTTAGTAAGACTCGCAGCCACATCCTTAAGTGCTATATGACCTGTGACGACTCCTACCTTGAGGCGGTCACAGACCATGATCATCGCGATCTCGTCCACACCGAACTCTTTCTCGAGATACTCGGTATGACCCGTATATCCGAAGCCCTCGTTTGTCATAGCCCTCTTGTTGATCGGAGCTGTCACGAGCACATCGATATATCCTTCCTTGATATCCGCCACAGCCTTTTCCAAAGCGATCATGGCTGCTTTTGCAGACTCCGGAGTGGACTGTCCCGGCTCAACGAAAACATTTTCAGGAAGACAGTTCACAATGTTCACCCTCTTCTGATGCACTTCCTTAGCAGAACCGATCACATTTGTATTTATCTGGTCGATATTGTGGATCTGCTTCTTGTAGAAGCCGAATATCTTGGACGAACCATATATAACAGGAGTACAAAGGTCAAGCATTCTCTCATCGGCAAGTGCCTTGATGATGACTTCATATCCGATGCCGTTACCGTCTCCCTGGGTAATTCCCACAACTAATTTTCTTGCCATATGTCTTTATTGGATATTATTCTTACAACTTACAAATATATAAAAATTATATGAAGAAAGCGGAATTTTTATTAGATTTGCCACACTATGGCACAGAACGGACTTGATATGGACATACAGTTTCTTCCAGGCGTAGGCCCGAAAAGGGCTGCCCTGCTGAAGAAAGAGCTTGCGGTCGGAACGATCGGCGAGCTGGTAAGGCTGTATCCTTTCAGGTACATTGACCGAAGTTCGTACGTACGTATCTGCGACCTGAGACCTGACATGGCCTACATTCAGATAAGGGCCAAGGTGCTGAGAATCGAGGTAGTCGAGAAAAAGAAGATGAGCGCATGGGTCGGGGACGGAAGCGGAGAGATTGAACTGGTTTTCTTCAAAGGCATCAAGTGGATGCACGAGAAACTGAAACCGGGAGCGGAATTCACATTCTTCGGCAAACCGACCGCCTTCAACGGACGCATCAACGTCGTGCATCCGGAAGTAGACCCGGCACCCGCTACGGCATCGGACATATCCGGAACAATGACAGGAGTCTACCCAAGCACCGAAAAGCTGAAGAACGGCGGCATCACCGGAAAGGTGATGAACAAGCTGATGGAGGCCGCACTTGCCAAAGCCCTTCCATTCATCGAAGAGTCAATGCCGGAGCATCTGATGAAGCAATGCGGTCTTGTTCCCCTGCACTTTGCATTGAGAAACATACATTTCCCCAAGGACATGACCTCTCTTGAAAAGGCTAAATACAGGCTGAAATTCGAGGAGCTGTTCTACCTTCAGCTTTCTTTGCTGAAGCAGAAATACGTCCGAAGCCGTGCCGAACAGGGCATCCGGATGCCTAAGGTAGGAGATGCTTTCAACAAATGCTATGACGCCCTTCCATTCCCGCTGACAGGAGCTCAGAAAAGAGTCATCACCGAGATCCGAAACGACATGAAGAGCGGCAGCCAGATGAACCGCCTTCTTCAAGGAGACGTAGGTAGCGGAAAGACCATGGTCGCCGTCCTGACAGCACTCATTGCCATCGGAAACGGATATCAGGCATGCCTGATGGCACCAACAGAAGTGCTTGCACAACAGCACTTTAAGAACATACAGAAATTCCTCACACCTACAGGAGTCAAGTCCGCCTTGCTTACAGGAAGTTCGAAGACTTCGGAACGCCGCGAGGTACATGCGGGACTTGAAGATGGAAGCATCGGGATAATAGTAGGAACCCACGCTCTCATCGAGGACAACGTCATATTCAGGAACCTCGGTCTTGCCATAATCGACGAACAGCACAGATTCGGAGTAGAGCAGAGATCCAAGCTATGGAGAAAGGCATCATGCGGAGCTCCTCCTCATGTTCTTGTCATGACAGCGACACCGATTCCACGCACACTTGCAATGACATTATATGGCGATCTGGACGTTTCCGTGATAGACGAGCTTCCGCCAGGAAGAAAGCCCGTGCAGACGATCCACGCGACCGAAGGCAAGAGGCCGGCGTTATATAAGTTCATGCGTGACCAGATCGCTCTCGGACGTCAGGTATTCGTTGTATATCCATTGATCAACGAAACAGAAAAACTTGATTACCAGAGCCTTGAGGCCGGAGCTGAAGACATAATGCAGAAATTTCCGTTCCCGGAGTATAAGACGGCAGTGGTACACGGAAAACAGCTCAATGACGTAAAGAAATTCAATATGGACGCCTTTGCCGCAGGACGCGCAGACATCCTTGTCGCCACATCCGTAATCGAGGTCGGCGTAGATGTTCCGAATGCATCGGTAATGGTCATCGAGAGCGCGGAAAGATTCGGCCTGAGCCAGCTCCATCAGCTTCGCGGACGAGTCGGACGAGGCAGCGAGAAATCATACTGCGTCCTGATGACCGGTCACAAGATGAGCAAGGAATCCCGCCACAGAATCGAACTGATGTGCGCGACGGAAAACGGATTCGAGCTTGCGGAGGAAGACATGAAGATGCGTGGCCCGGGCGACCTTGAAGGCACCCAGCAGAGCGGTCTTCCAATAAGCCTCAACATCGCATCCCTTGCCAAGGACGGACTGATCCTGAACGCCGCAAGAGACTGCGCTGACAGTGTTCTTCGTGAGGATCCGACTCTGAATTCGGACCGCAACCAATTGTTACGAAAGGAGTTGAGAAAAGAAAAATACCAGATAAAGGATTACAGCAAAATCAGTTGACATGGTAACGGAACTTTTACAGAAATACATCTGGCTTGTACAGACATTCATACGTTCGGGAGAAAAAGGCATGAGCCTTGGAGAAATCTCGGACCGATGGGAATCCAGATTCGGCACAGAATACTCACGCCGCACCTTCAACAACCATCGAGAGGCAGTCGAGGAAGTCTTCGGCATAAGTATCCTATGCAACAGAAGCACCAACAGATATTATATCCCGTACACTGAGGACGTATCTGACGAGAGTGCCGAAACCGCATGGCTCATCAATACATTTACCGTCAACAACATGCTCGCCCTTGGCAAGGAAAGGCTTTCCGGAAGAGTATCAGTAGAGGACATTCCGTCCGGACACATCTTCCTTACAGCTGTGATGGAAGCGATGACAGAAGGCAATGAAATCGTCATCGGATACCAGAAATATACAAGCTCCGAGACCGACACTTACACCATCAGGCCATATGCCGTCAAGGAATTCGCAAAGAGATGGTACATAATAGGTTACTGCCTTGAGAGAAAAGGAATGAGAGTATATGGTCTGGACAGGATCAAGAGCCTGGATCTGACCGACAGAAACTTCAGGATGCCGAAGGATTTCGACGTTGATTCTTTCTTCGCCACGAGTTTCGGAATCTATATTCCGGACGGTCCGGGTCTGACAATCACATTCCGCACCAGCCATACCGAGGCCCGCTTCCTCCGTGACCTTCCGATCCACAAGAGCCAGAAGGAAATCGCCTCCGACAATGATTCCGTGACTTTCAGCATCTTCGTATCTCCAAACAAAGCTCTGATAATGGAGTTCTGCAAATATGGAGGAGGTCTGGAGGTACTGGGACCGGAATCCGTCCGCAACCAGGTCGCAGCTGAGCTCACCAAAGCCGCCGACATGTACCGATAGCGTGGAGCGTAATCAACTGAAAACCAGAACAATAGGCAGCAAAGGGTAGGATAAAACGCCCCACCGACATAAAAGTAAATCACTGATAAACAAATAGACACACAACCATATGGATATTCTGAACAAAGCAGCCGTAGCGGTACTCGCAACCGGCATTTTAGCAACAACATCATGCACCATGACAGAAAATGACGCAATCAGCAGCGAAGGCTACATAGCCAGAAGCGAAATCAAGATAGAGGAGGGACATATGACTCCGGAAGTACTTCTTGCGTTCGGAAGACTCTCAGACCCTCAGGTATCTCCTGACGGCAAACACATTCTTTACGGAGTAAGCTACACATCGGTTTCTGAAAACAGAAGCGTACGAAACCTTTTCATATGCAATCTTGACGGATCTGACAACCAGCAGCTTACGACATCCGGCAAAAGCATCAGCAACGCGCGATGGAGCGCTGACGGAAAGCATGTCGCTTTCCTTATGGGAGGTCAGATCCATACAGCCGGAATCTCTGAAAAGAACGGTATCTGGAGCCTCGAGGACGTAAAGAAGGTCAGCGACATTCCTGCCGGAATCGGCGAATTCAAGATATCCCCGGACGAGAAGAAAGTGATGTACATAAGCTACGTAAAGAGCGACGTGAAATCACCTACCGATTGTTATTCCGATCTCGACAAGGCTACGGCTTACGAGACTGACGATCTGATGTACAGACATTGGGATCATACAGTGATGGAGATCCCTCACACATTCGTGGCGGATTTCGGCTTTGACGGAGTGGCTTTCAATGCCGGCACAGACATTCTTGCGAACGAGACAGAGCTTTACGAGCTTCCTACCGAACCGTTCGGAGGTCTTGAGCAGCTCGCATGGAGTCCGGACAGCAGGTTCATCGCGTATTCATGTCGCAAACTGACAGGAAAGAAATATGCATTCTCGACAAACACAGAGATATACATATATAATGTAGAGACAGCCGAAACTTCTGTCATTGACATGAAGGGAGGATACGATACAGATCCGGCATGGAGCCCGGACGGCACGAAGATCTGCTGGGTGAGCATGAGGCGTGACGGATATGAGGCTGACAAACAGAGACTTATGGTTGCTGATGTAACATGGAATGGCAATGCAATGCCTGCTATAAGCGGTATAAAGGATATCACAGCGGACTTCAAGTACAATGTGAGCGGACCGGTGTGGGCAGCAGACTCGAAGGGTATATACTTTGCCTCTCTCGCAGAAGGTCTCCAGGGAATGTTCGAAGCTGTATGTGACGGAAATGAATGGGAGATAGAGCGCCTTACCGGCGAGGACATGTGGTATGACTTCGGAAGCCCATTCCATGTAGCCGAAGGAGAGGATGGCAGCAGAACCCTTTACACAACATGGTGCAGCATGGACTTCCCTACCGAGCTTGTAGCAGTCTGCGGAGATTCATACACACAGATCACCCACGAAAACGACCACATACTTTCACAGCTTGCCGAGCACAAGACTGAAGCACGCTTTGTTAAGACTGTTGACGGAAAGGACATGCTCACATGGGTGCTCTACCCTCCTCAGTTTGACCATTCGAAGACATATCCGGCAATCACAATCTGCCTCGGAGGCCCTCAGGGCACGCTCAGCCAGGGATGGTCATACAGATGGAACTATCGTCTGATGGCATCGCAGGGCTACGTGGTCGTGCTTCCTAACAGACGCGGAACAACTGCCTTCGGTCAGGAATGGACAGAGCAGATATCAGGCGATTACCCAGGCCTCAACATGCAGGACTACCTTGCTGCCGCGAAGGAAGTCAAGGCTGAACCGTACGTAGACAAGATGGCTGCCTGCGGCGCAAGCTACGGCGGATATTCCGTATACTATCTTTGCGGAACCCATGGAAATGTTTTCGATGCATTCATAGCACATGCGGGCATCTTCAACGAGGAGCACATGTACATGACTACCGAAGAGATGTGGTTCCCTAACTTCGATAACGGAGGTCTTCATGAGACTGTAATCGATCCTCGCGTAGGCACACCTGAGGCTCCTGTAGGACCGGCAGGTGACGGAGTGACATTCGGTGGAATCAAGCAGGGCGGTTCGCCATGGAGCAATGATCCTAAGGCTGTAAGACATTACAGACTTTCACCGCACAAGCTTGTGACCAACTGGCATACTCCACTTATGGTAATACACGGAGGAATGGACTACAGAGTGCCTGTAGACGAAGGTATGGCGGCATATAATGCAGCACAGATGATGGGTGTGCCGTCAAGGCTGCTCATTTTCCCTGACGAAAACCATTGGATCCTGAAACCGCAGAATGCATTGCTGTGGCATAGAGAATATTTCCGTTGGCTTGACCAGTGGTGCAAGAAATAGGATGCTCAATCACTCCGTTTGTCTTCAGAGACGAGAACGGCCGTGGCATAACATATGCTCATTGTGAAGAAATGGCGCCATAGCCCTAAAAGAGCTATTACAAGGAAAACCGTTCCTGCAATAATGCAAAGTGTCGTACAGATCTTTTCCATAAAACAAACAATAAAGATCCAACAAAAGATAACACCTATTTTGTAATACTTATACATTTATTGTAATATACAAAACACTAATTATAGGCAATAAGCAAAATAATCAGTATATTTGCACCACAATTACAAATGCGTATGCAAATCTAACACCGTTTTTGTAATATACAATACACTATTTGTAATTTTTTACACATTTTTTGTAATTATATCACAAATGCCATTAAGAAAGGAAATAGGAAGAACTATCAAGGAATACTTTTCCGAAATAGGCATGTCACAGCAGGACGCCGCCACCGCTCTCGGAATCCAGCAGGCGGCAGTGAGCAATCAGCTGAACGGACGCCCTTTCGGAAAGAATTCCGCATCAAAATGGAACAAGGCCTTCGGATTCAGGATAAACTGGCTGCTGACCGGAGAGGGTCATATGTTTGACACAGATAGGAAGCAGGACGAATACGACCACCAGATATTCGACAATCATCCGGAACTCAACCACGATGATGATATCCCCGTCATTCCGGCAAGGCTTTTCCGAGCTCCGGAAATAAACATTTATGAATATGTGGTAAATTCGCCGAATGTCGAAAAACTCCCTCCCGTTCCGCATTTCCAAAAGCATGACCTTTTTGCGACATGCCCGGGCGACGCAATGGCTCCAAGGATATGCAGGGGCTACCTGCTCGCTCTTCGAAAAATGCCGATAGATTCGACAATCATCAACGGCGAAGTATATGTAGTCGACACCGAATCCCAGGGTATGTTCCTGCGCAGGATCGTCAATAACGGAGACACGCTGACATTCATTGCCGAGAATCAGCAGGACTTCCCGGACTTCGAACTCCCTTTCTCTGACGTAATCAACATCTTCCGCGTTGTCGGAGTCCTCATCACGAACATCTAGAAGCCTATATACGAAAAAAAGGAGACGCACTGTCTCCTTTTTTTCGTACCCCTATGCGGAATCGAACCGCAACCGTCAGAACCGGAATCTGAAATTCTATCCATTAAACTATAGGGGCTCGTCCGAATTGACGTAATATCAAAGCAAAGTTAGTCAATTTTGAAGATTTCGCCACATATTTCGGCATTATTCCCAATTGTGGCGAAACATTTGAGGGGTAACGGACATTATTTATAAATTTGCACGACAAACCTAAATCAGTTCAACATGAAGAAAGCATATGTATTTCCGGGACAGGGATCCCAGTTCCCAGGCATGGCCAAGGATCTGTACGAATCAGATCCGGTTGCAAGGGAAATGCTTGAGAAGGCAAACGAGATCCTCGGGTTCCGCATCACCGACATAATGTTTGACGGTACGGCAGAAGACCTGAAGCAGACACGCGTAACACAGCCTGCAATATTCCTGCATTCCGTCGTTCTTGCCAAATGCCTTCCGGACTTCAAGCCGGATATGGTAGCCGGCCATTCATTAGGAGAATTCTCAGCACTCGTAGCAGCAGGAGCCATGGACTTCGAAGAAGGTCTCAGACTCGTTTCCATAAGAGCCCAGGCAATGCAGAAGGCATGTGAGACCAACCCGGGCGCGATGGCTGCCGTGCTTGCACTGCCTTCGGAAACGATCGAGAAAATCTGCTCGGAATGCGACGGAATCGTCGTGGCTGCGAATTATAACTGCGAGGGGCAGGTCGTGATTTCAGGAGAGAAGGACGCCGTCGAGGCCGCATGTCTCAGGTTGAAGGAGGCTGGAGCGAAGAGAGCCCTGCCGCTTCCTGTAGGCGGTGCGTTCCACTCCCCTCTTATGGAACCTGCACGCGAGGAACTGGCAGAGGGAATAGAAAAGGCCATATTCCGCACTCCGTCATGTCCTGTTTATCAAAATGTTACAGCTCTGCCTACGACAGACCCGGATGAGATCAGGAAAAACCTTCTCGCACAGCTTACGGCTCCGGTGAGATGGACGCAAAGCGTGGTCAACATGATCGGAGACGGAGCAGGTCATTTCGTAGAGCTCGGGCCGGGAAAGGTGCTTCAAGGCCTTGTTGCCAAGATAGGCAGCGGCATCACGGTCGAGGGACATCAGGGACTGTAGCCGTCTTCAAATATCAAAATATTTTAGGGAATTTTGTGTCATTTTTCAGCAAAATTCCCTAAATTTGTATGATTGTGTTTACCTCGCCTGGCACGGGCGATGCAAGTATCTGAAACATAAACAAATACAATAATAAATCTAACAAATTATGTCAAACGAGAAAAAATTCGTCACTTGTGACGGTAACTGGGCAGCAGCGCATATCGCCTATCTTTTCAGCGAGCATGCAGCGATCTACCCTATTACGCCATCATCTACAATGGCTGAATATGTAGACGAGTGGGCCGCTCAGGGCAAGAAGAACCTTTTCGGCGAAGTTGTCAAGGTTACAGAGATGCAGAGTGAGGGTGGTGCAGCAGGTGCAGTACACGGTTCACTTCAGGCTGGTGCCCTTACAACAACATTCACAGCATCACAGGGTCTCCTCCTCATGATCCCTAATATGTACAAGATCGCAGGTGAGATGCTTCCTACAGTATTCCATGTATCGGCACGTGCACTTGCATCGCATGCACTTTCGATCTTCGGAGACCACCAGGACGTGATGGCTTGCCGCCAGACAGGTTTTGCAATGCTCGCATCAGCATCTGTACAGGAGGCTCTCGATATGGCAGCGGTTGCGCACCTTTCAGCCATCAAGTCAAGCATTCCATTCCTCCACTTCTTTGACGGATTCCGTACATCACACGAGATCCAGAAGATCGAGCTCATCGACGAGGCAGCTCTCAAGGATATGGTCAGCACCAAGTCTCTTGCAAAGTTCCGCGCAAAGGCACTTTCTCCAGACGCTCCTGTTACCCGCGGTACAGCTCAGAACGGCGACGTATACTTCCAGGCACGTGAGGCTTGCAACCAGTACTACGATGCAGTTCCTGACGTAGTGGCAAGATACATGGGCGAGATCAGCGAGCTTACAGGCCGCGAGTACCGTCCTTTCGACTACTATGGAGATCCTGAGGCAGAGAACATCATCATCGCGATGGGTTCTGTTACCGAGACAATCAAGGAGACTATCGACTTCCTCGCAGCTCAGGGCAAGAAGGTCGGCTTGATGATCGTACGTCTCTACAGACCTTTCTCTGCAAAGTACTTCATGAAGGCCCTTCCAAAGAGCGCGAAGAGAATCGCTGTTCTTGACAGAACCAAGGAGCCAGGCTCACTCGGAGAGCCTCTCTTCCTCGACATCAAGGCACTCTTCCAGGGCGCTGAGAATGCACCTCTCGTGATCGGTGGCCGTTATGGACTTTCTTCAAAGGACACAACTCCTGCACAGATCGTTTCAGTATACGAGAACCTCGAGATGGCAGAGCCAAAGGACGGTTTCACAATCGGTATCGTTGACGACGTTACATTCAAGTCACTCCCACAGAAAGAGGAGTTCTCGATCGTTAAGCCAGGTACTACAGAGTGCAAGTTCTTCGGACTCGGTTCTGACGGTACAGTCGGTGCAAACAAGAACACCATCAAGATCATCGGTGACAACACACCTAAGTACTGCCAGGCATACTTCGACTACGACTCAAAGAAGTCTGGTGGATACACATGTTCACACCTCCGTTTCGGTGACCTCCCTATCAAGGCTCCTTACCTCGTAGGTACACCTGACTTCGTTGCATGCCACGTTCCATCATACCTTTCTAAGTATGACGTTCTCAAGGGCATCAAGCAGAACGGTACCCTTCTCCTCAACAGCCTCTGGGATGAGGAAGAGACTCTCAAGAGAATTCCTGATCATGTAAAGGCTATCATCGGCAAGAAGAACATCACACTTTACATCATCAACGCAACCAAGATCGCTGCGGAGATCGGACTCGGCGGACGTACCAACACTATCCTCCAGTCTGCATTCTTCAAGATCACTGGCATCATCCCTTACGAGGAGGCTGTAGACTACATGAAGAAGGCTATCGTGAAGAGCTACGGCAAGAAGGGTGAGCACATCGTGAACATGAACTACGCAGCTGTAGACCGTGGTGGTGAGTATACTAAGGTAGAAATCCCAGCTGACTGGAAGGACATTACAGCTAAGTTCGAGAACCCTAACAAGGACCGTCTCGCTCCAGCATTCGTTAAGGAGATCGCTGATGTAGTAAACGCACAGGCTGGTGACACACTTCCTGTAAGCGTATTCAACGACTATGTTGACGGAACAATCCCTGCAGGCACAACAGCATACGAGAAGCGCGGAATCGCAGTGAAGGTTCCAGAGTGGCAGGCTGACAACTGTATCCAGTGTAACAGCTGTGCATTCGTTTGTCCTCACGCTGCAATCCGTCCATTCCTCCTTACTGACGAGGAGGCTGCAAACGCTCCAGAGGGACTCAAGCTCCAGGACGGCAAGGCTACATTCAAGGCATACAAGTTCGCTCTCAGCGTATCAGTTCTCGACTGTACAGGTTGCGGCAACTGTGCTGATGTCTGCCCATCAAAGGAGAAGGCTCTCGTAATGAAGCCGCTCGGAACTCAGGAGGCAGAGCAGAAGAACTTCGATTATCTCCACGCACATATCGGATACAAGGACAACGTTCAGCCTAAGGCAGGCAACGTGAAGGACGCTCAGTTCGCACAGCCTCTCTTCGAGTACTCAGGTGCTTGCGCAGGTTGCGGTGAGACTCCATACATCAAGACAATCACTCAGCTCTTCGGAGACCACATGATGGTTGCAAACGCTACAGGATGTTCTTCTATCTACGGAGCATCATTCCCTGCAGCTCCATACTGCAAGAACAACGAGGGTCACGGTCCAGCATGGGCTAACTCACTCTTCGAGGACTTCTGCGAGTTCGGTCTCGGTATGAAGCTCGGTTCTGACAGAGCACGTATGACTGTTGCCAAGCTCATGGAGCAGGGTCTTTCATGCACATGCTGCACAGACGAGATGAAGGCTCTCTTCACTCAGTGGCTTGAGAACAAGGAGGACGCAAAGATCACACGCGAGGTTGCTGACAAGCTCATCCCACTCTGCGAGGGTTGCGGATGTGACGTATGCAAGGGACTCGTCGAGTACAAGACATTCATCCCTGCACGCTGCCAGTGGATCATCGGTGGTGACGGTGCATCTTACGATATCGGATACGGCGGACTTGACCACGTACTCGCTTCCGGTGAGAATGTGAACATCCTCGTTCTTGATACAGAGGTTTACTCTAACACAGGTGGACAGTCATCAAAGGCTACTCCAGCAGGTGCTATCGCGAAGTTCGCTGCTTCAGGTAAGAGAGTACGTAAGAAGGACCTCGGTATGATGGCAATGAGCTACGGTTACGTATATGTAGCACAGGTAGCTATGGGAGCATCTCCAGCACAGTACTTCAACGCTATCAAGGAGGCTGAGGCTTATGACGGACCATCACTCATCATCGCTTACGCTCCATGTATCAACCACGGTCTTAAGGCCGGAATGGGTCTGAGCCAGAAGGAGGAGAAGCTCGCTGTAGAGTGCGGTTACTGGCATCTTTACAGATACAACCCTGCACTCGAGGGAACAGAGAAGAATCCTTTCACTCTCGACAGCAAGGAGCCAGACTGGAGCAAGTTCCAGGACTTCCTCAAGGGAGAGGTTCGTTTCGCATCTCTCTACAAGATGTATCCTGACACAGCTGATGAACTCCTCCAGAAGACTGAGGAATTCGCTAAGCTTCGTCTTGAGACATACAAGAGACTTGCTAAATAATGAAAAGATCATTATTGATTATATTACTCAGCGCAGCCTTCATGGCTGCGCCGAGTGTTTATAGCAGTGCACATAGCATCTGTAAGCTGAAGCCGACGATGACTGTACTTCTCTATCCTGACGGCCAGGAGGAATCCAACGGAATTACAGAACCGGAATGGAACGACGAGACCGGAAGGATAGGAAACATATCTGACAGCGCAAGAGTCGACATCTACCTGCCGAAGAAATGCAACGGCCAGATGGTCGTCGTATGCCCTGGAGGCGGCTACAGATATGTTTCTGCCCTGAAGGAAGGACTTCATGTCGCTGACTGGATGGTCAATAGAGGCATAGCCGTGGCTGTGGTAAAGCACAGAATGCCGAACGGACATTGGGAGATACCGCTTGAAGATGTACAGAATGTATTCCGTCATTGCAGGTCTAATGCTGAGAAATGGGGCATAAACCAGATAGGAGTCATGGGATTTTCTGCCGGAGGACATCTTGCCGCAAGCGTAAGCACATTATATATAGATAAGGTAACGAGGCCGGACTTTTCAGTATTGATCTACCCTGTGGTTTCGCTTGACAGGAAATTCGTCGGCCAGGGTACGAGAAACAATCTTCTTGGCAAGGATGAGATGTGGGACGACAAGGACATGAAGGTGGCAGAATATGAAGAAAAGCAGAAATCTTATTCGGAACTGCTGAATCATTATTCACTTCAGAACCATATAGACAGCAATACTCCGGAAGCTTTCATAGCTCATTGTTCAGACGACAAGCAGGTACCTGTCGAACATAGCATCATGTACTATACAAAGCTGATTGACAGCAATGTAGGCGCAGAAATGCACATCTACCCCAAGGGTGGACATGGATGGGGATTCTCGTCTGAAAAATGGAAAGGCAAGGGAAACGACAAATTCGCCTACGCAAGAATGGACTTCGAGGCTGCGTTGGAAAGATGGCTTGAAAACATCAGAACGAAGTAAGGATTTCCTTCATGATGCGGCAGACCTGCGTGCATGCGAATGCAGGGGTCGGCTGCCAGAGCAGATCGAAATATGATGATTTTTCATGGGTGGCTTTATAGTCACCCATTTTTGGTACGGGAGATATCGATACGCGTATTCTTGCTATGGAGTCGGACGGGATTTCAAATGGAGAATCCGATGCTTTTTTCAGGACAACCGCGACATCGGCATCTTCGAACATGGCTCGTTCAAAGGAGACTTCCGGATGAACAGTCATGAATTTTTCCAATGCAGGAGCAAGGTAAAGAGAAAAGACTTCTTCCGATGCAGAGACACGTACAACGGTTGTGGAGGTCTTGGCAAATGTGGCTGCAGCTGAAGAGCATGTCTTAAGTATCCTTTCGGCATATTCCTTGAAAACAATTCCTTGAGGTGTAAGGACCACCTCGCCACGAAGTCTTTCAAAAAGCTTGACTCCTGACAATTTCTCAAGCTCAGCGACATTCTGGCTGACAGCCGGCTGACTGACCCCCAGAACGGCCGCAGCTTTGGTAAAACTGCCCTCTGACGCCACTGTAACAAATACTTTTAACCTGAAATCCTCCAACATAAGTCCTTATTTTGCACAAAGATAAGATTTTTTAAGTTATATTTGTAGCTTATTAACCACCAAAGCGTCTTATAGTCGTATTTGAATATTAACCAAAACGAACAAAATAATCAGGAAATGAAACGTTTATTCATCTTCATTGCAGCAATCTTCGCTGCTACCATGGCGTTCGGTCAGACTCCTCTTCCAAACGATCCTGCTGTAAGAACAGGAAAGCTTGAGAATGGCATGACCTATTATATCCGCCACAATGACCAGCCAGCTCAGAGAGCTGAGTTCTATCTTGCAACTGACGTCGGAGCATTCCAGGAGGAAGACCACCAGGACGGTCTCGCACACTTCCTCGAGCACATGTGCTTCAACGGAACGAAGAACTTCCCTGGAAAGGCACTCCTCGACTGGCTCCAGAGCATCGGAGCTGAGTTCGGCAGAAACATCAATGCTTCTACAGGATTCGAACAGACTCAGTACATGCTCAACAATATCCCGGTAATCAGAGAGAGCATCGTTGACTCTTGTCTCCTTGTCCTCCACGATTATTCTCACTTCGTTACAAACGATCCTGCTGAGATCGACGCAGAGAGAGGCGTAATCCTTGAGGAGAGACGTACAAGAAGAGATGCAAGCTGGAGATTGTTCGAGAAGTCGCTTCCATATTATTATGGTGACACTCCATATGCAAAGAGAACCCTCATCGGTGGTGAGGAGCAGCTCAAGACATTTGCATACGAGAGCCTTACAAGCTTCTATGAGACTTGGTGCCGCCCTGATCTTCAGGCTGTAATCGTTGTAGGAGACATCGACGTAGACCAGATCGAGGCTAAGATCAAGACTATCTTCGCTGACATCCCTGCTCCGGTAAATCCTAAGGAGAAGGTTCTCCACAAGATTCCAGACAATGTAGAGCCTATCGTAGGTATCCTCACAGACCCTGAGCTTACTTCTTCAAGCATCGAAGTGATGTGGAAGAGCGAGCCTATGCCTAAGGAGCTCAAGAATACTGACGTAGCTTTCACAATGGACATCATCAAGCTGTACATCCGTCTCATAATGAGAGAGCGTTTCGCGGACATCACTGCCAAGCCAGACGCTCCGTTCCTTGGCGGAAGCTTCTATATCAGCAACCTCTGCAACTCATGCGATGCAACAATGGGTAGCGTTTCATTCAAGGATGGCGACGCTGTAAATGCATTCACAGCATTCATGACAGAGATCGAGAAGATGAAGAGATTCGGCTTCACAGACGGTGAGGTTCAGCGTGCAAAGGATAACATCATCAGCTCTTTCGAGCAGTCTGTAGAGGCAGCTCCTACCCGCAAGAACGCAGATTTCATCTATCCGCTCCTCTATAACTTCTATGACAACGAAGCATTCATGACTCCTGAGACTGAGCTTCAGCTCGCTCAGATGCTTTGCGGCAGCATCAACGCAGATGTCCTCAACCAGATCGCAGCTCAGGTTGTTACAGACGAGAACATGGTAGTTCTTTTCAATGGTCCTGAGAAGGAAGGTCTTGCAAATCCTACAGAGCAGCAGATCCTCGACGTTCTTGCTGCTGTAAAGAGCGCAGACATCCAGGCAAATGTTGAAGAGAGCGTGAACGAGCCATTCATCAGCGGCGAGCTCAAGGGCGCAAAGGTGAAGAAGGCTAAGGAGACCATCTACGGCGCTACCGAGTGGACACTCAAGAACGGTGTGAAGGTAGTTGTTCTTCCTACACAGTATGAGAAGGATCAGGTGATGTTCAACATCCAGAAGGACGGTGGTATGACACTCGTTGCTACTGAGGATGTACCTTCATTCGAGGACAATATCTGGGCACTCTTCCTCAACAACTCTGGTATCTCGAAGTTCTCAGGCACTCAGGTTCCTAAGATGCTCGCAGGTAAGAACCTCAGCGTAACTCCTTACATTTCAAATGCATCCCATGGTGTCCAGGGTTCAAGCACTCCTAAGGATCTCGAGACAGCTCTCCAGCTCGTATACCTCTATTTTGCTGACCCACGTTTCGACGAGGCTGAGTATGAGACAGGTATCCAGCAGATCAAGGCTATCCTTCCTAACATCGCAAGCAATCCTGACTTCATCTTCCAGAACGAGATGAACAAGATCCTCTACAATAACAACCCACGCGTTGTTGAGCTTAACGAGGAGACTCTTGCCAAGGCTGACCTTGCTACTATCGAGAGAGTATACCGCGAGCTCTTCAAGGATGCTGCCGGCGCTACCCTCACTATCACAGGTAACGTTGACATCGAGACTCTCAAGCCTATGGTAGAGAAGTACATCGGTTCTATCAAGAAGGGCAAGAAGGCTGCTCAGGTAAACAAGGCAAACCTCATCGGCTTCGCTAAGGGACAGGTTGACCAGACAGTTGCAATCCCTATGCAGACTCCTAAGTCTACAGTCCTCCAGCTCTATTCTGCATACATGCCTATCGACACCAAGACTGAGGTAGCTCTTGAGGTAGGAAAGTACATCCTCGACATGATCTACACAAAGACAATCCGTGAAGAGGAAGGCGGTACATACGGCGTTGGCGTTGCAATGGTAGGTCAGAGATATCCACATGAGAGAGCTCTCATCCAGGTATCATTCGACACTAACCCAGAGATGGCTGAAAAGCTTGCAGACCTTGCAATCAAGGGTCTTAAGGATCTCGCTACAAACGGTCCTGAGGTAGAAAAGTTCAATATGGCGATCGAGAACTTCAAGAAGAACATTCCTGAGTCAAGAATCAACAACTCATATTGGGCTAACAACATCAGAACATACTTAAGACATGGCATCGACTATGATGCAGAGTATGAGGCTGCAGTGAACTCAATCACACCGGATGACGTTAAGGCTGTACTTCAGGCTGTACTCGCAGCAAACAACCTTGTCGAGATCAAGTCTGCTCCAAAGAACTAAGCAGACGCATCATAATGCAGACAAAGAGACTGGCTGAAACTGATCAGCCAGTCTCTTTTCTTTATATATAGGTGGTGGTAGGATTTATTGAAGATGAAGGGTTGCGTCGCAGTATGAAATGATGTTTTCCCTGTGAGTGATGAAGATCATGGTCCTGCCGGAAAGACGGGATGTGAGACGGTCCATAAGCAAGGTTTCGGTCTCAGCATCCAGGGCTGAACTGAACTCATCGAAGAGAAGGATGCTGCCCGGACGCAGAATGGCACGAGCAATAGCGATGCGCTGGGCCTGGCCCTCGGAAAGTCCCGTTCCAGCTTCACGACACATTGTATCCATACCTTCAGGCAGAGAGAACACAAAGTCTGCTGCAGCTGTCTCAAGGGCGTATTTAAGTCTTTCATCCGTAGCATCCGGATCTCCCATCAGAAGGTTGTCTCTGATAGTGCCGCTGAACAGGCTGTTTCCCTGCGGCACATAGACGAGATTGCATCGTGTGGCAGGAGAAGCAGAAACAGGAACATCTTTCGCAGAATAAAGCATGACCTTGCCGGAATCCGGTCTTAAAAAGCCCATGAACATACGCATAAGCGTACTCTTGCCGATACCTGTATGTCCGGTTATTGAAGTTCGGCTTCCTGGGGTGAAGTCATGCGAAAATGCGGAAAACACCGGTTCGGAAGAGCCAGGATACGCAAATGAAAGATCTGTCACCGAAATGCCTCCAGGGGAATTCAAGAGCTGTTTTTCATCATGATTCTCAACAGGAAGAGCCTCGAGTTCCATTATCCTGTCGATTGATGCAAGAGAATGGATAAGAGATGGGAGACGGCTGCTTATATCGATCAAGGGGCGCTGGATCTGGTTCACAAGCTGAAGGAAGGCAGTCATCATACCGTATGTGACAGTTCCGGCCGCAATACCGAAAGCACCGCAGATGAACGCAACCACCTGGCCTGCCTGGAAAGACAGAGCAAGACATATTCTTGAAATAATGGTGAAGCGCGTCCTCCTCAATTCTCTACCGTACATATCTCCCTGCAGAGCTCCCAAGCCGGCAACGCTTGGCTCAAGGTATTCCATAGCCTGAAGAAGATCATGGTGCTGGATGTTTTCCTGAACATGAGACTGGATCTTCGCATCGCTTTCGCGTATATCCTTGGTCAACGTCCTTATTCTTTTCGAAACAAAACGGCCTGCTACGATTCCCAAAGGGATTATCACCATCACGGCAAGGGCTATTCTCATATCAAGCCACATGAAAAAGACTGCTGCAGCTACAAGCTGTACGGATGCTCCTATCAAAGCCGGCACAGCAGTCATCACAGAAGAAGCTACCGTCCTGACATCTTCCTGCAGCCTGTTTACGATATCTCCAGTATGGTGTCGTCCTGCATCGGAATGATCCAGATGAAGATACATATCGAAGAGCCTTATACGAAGGCTGTTCTTCATCATTACTTCAGATGTATTCTGAACATAAGTCCTGAGTGCATTGAAGGCTATACGGACCAGGACCACAAGGGCCATGAAAAGAGAGAACAGCTTAAGCTGCGAGATGCTGCATTCGCCCTGAAGAAGCATCACAGCAATGTCCACAAGCCTCTTGCTTATATACACAAAGGCTATGGAGCACGCAGTTACTGCCACATGCATCAATATCATCAGAGCCATACGGCTGCGATACGGCCGCAATATTTCACAAAACCATCTGAGATATCTCATAACCTCTATATCTTTCCGTTACATGCTTCCCTGCATACCCTGGCCGCATCTTTATCCGGGAGGCACTCCAGACTCCATACCCCGACCTTGGATATGACAGTCTCCACAGTTTCATGCAGCATCCTCGTCGCCTCAGAATCCCACCTGAGACATGAACATGAAGGCATCAAGGATGCATATGCATGCAGGGCAGACAACTTAGAAATCCTGTTGAGCGGAGCCTGCGACAAACGCACTATTCCCTTCAATGGAGAGGAAGCATTCCTATAGCATGGGGTCTTTCCGCTCCATGGAGAACCGAACACAACCGCTTCACCTTCAAGTACTCTGACTATCGGATTGTCATCATTCAAAAGCTCGGCATCCGGATAAAGTTCCAGCCACTGGCGGCTATGGGTACTTTTTCCGGTACCGCTTCTTCCAAGGAACATGAACCCTCCGTCTTCGCAATTGACCACAGACGCATGCACCATAAGCGTAGCCTTGGGAAGAGTGGTCGCAGCATACATGATCATAGCGGCATTATTCAATGCAAAAGCCTTCTTCGCAAGAGAGGCCTCGCCCTCTACAATGACTTCCGCATGCGCCATATCTGCCGACGGGCACACAAGACAGTCGGGAGCGGACCTGCTGATCGAAAAACCATATCTCGTCGAGCCGTTGTCGTCAAAAAGCCAGAAATATGGAGCTTCATCATTGAAACAACCCTTCAATTCACCAGACCGGTTCTTCTGAAGATCTTCCGTATAAGACAATGTCAAGACAAAGCACAGGTTATGCTCCTCTTCTGCTGCAAAAGGCTGATAATTGCCGAGAAGAGCTGCGGCTTCAGCCTCGTCCGGAAGGATTATGCCGAAACTGTGACCTGCTACCGTGTATTTATGACATTTTTCCATATAACTTTCAAATATAGCATTTTTTATCAGTACTTTTGCAGGTGATGAAGACAATAATAAAATACGACGACAGGGTACTGGAAGAGGTAAGGAAGCTTATCTCTGAAGGAAGACATGTAAGCATCGCTGCACGAGGCAACAGCATGAACCCCTTCATCATTGACAAAAGGGATCAGGTCACACTGGGACCGTGGAAAAACGAGGATATCACAAAAGGGTCTGTGGTCCTTGTCAAGGACTCAAAGGAAAGATATATCCTCCATAGGGTGATACGCCGCGAGGGAGACATCCTCACGCTGATGGGAGACGGGAATCTCAAAGGTAGGGAAACAGCTCACATATCCGAAGTCATCGGCATCATGAAAAGCGTAACAAGAAAAGGCAGAGAATATTCCGCCGACTGTTTCATATGGAAGGCATATTCGGGCCTATGGATGGGCCTCTCCCCTATCCGCAGATGGATCCTCGGACTTTGGCGCAGACTCAGCCTTTAGAAGCTCCAGTTTCTTCCTATAGGCATCCATCCTCTTCTTCCATGCTATCTGCTTGGCTCTCTGCTCCTTAGCCTTGCGCTCCTGCAAGGCCTCATATTTCTTTTCAAGATAATTGTCAGCCATCTCTATTTAGAATATCCGGTTATTTCCTGCTCATGGTCCAGTCTGCATACAATAAGCCTGTCACCATGCTGGGCTACAATGACTCCATCCAAACCCTGAACCACCACCTTGCCCAGCTGCGGCACATGCACGATGCAGTCCTTGCAGTCATACAGTCTAACATCGTTTCCTACTACAGCGTTTCCATCTTCATTCCTGTCAAGCAAGGTCCTCAACGAGCCCCATGTGCCAAGGTCACTCCAGCCGAAGTCTGCAGGAATCGTATATATGCAATCCGCCTTCTCCATGACTGCATAGTCGATGGAAATCTTTTCGCATGTAGGGAAAAGACGGTCTACCACCTCAGCCTCCTGTCCGGTATAGAATGATTCTGACATTTCGTCCATTATTGCTGCAAGATCCGGCTTGTAGCTTCGCATACACGACATTATGGTATCCACATTCCATACGAAGATACCGGCATTCCAAAGATATCCGCCATGTTCAAGATATTGACGCGCCACCTCAAGGGATGGTTTTTCTCTGAAAGAATTGACCTTAAGAACCTCACCTGCAGCACATTCCCCAGCTTCTATGTATCCATAGCCTGTTTCGGGACGATTCGGCTTTATGCCTATGGTAACGATCCTTCGGTCATTTTCAGTAAAGTCAAGGGCTGCAGAAACAACACGTCTGAACTCCGGCACATCGAGTACAAGAGCATCTGACGGAGTCACTACGATATTGGCATCAGGATATTTCTGCTTTATCTTCCAACATGCATATGCGATGCATGGAGCAGTATTGCGGGCTGCAGGTTCGGCAAGTATATTGTCTGCAGGAAGCTGCGGAAGCTGCTCCTTCACCAGATCCACATATTTTCCGCCTGTCACAACCCAGAAATTCGACATCGGGCATAAAGCGGAAAAACGTTCTACCGTCATCTGGATGAGAGTCTTTCCTGTTCCCATTATATCTACAAACTGCTTAGGCAGATCCGGGGTGCTCATCGGCCAGAAACGGCTTCCGATACCGCCAGCCATTATCACGACATGAGTATTCATATCAATCTCTCCTGAAAATATCTCGTGTATAAACTTTCTCCTTGACGTCATCCAGAACCGGTTCGTACCTGTTTGCGATGATAGCGTCTGTCATCTCTTTGAAGCGCTCAAGGTCGTTCACCACCCTGCTGCCGAAGAATGTAGTTCCATCTTCGAGCGCAGGTTCATAGACTACAACTTTTGCGCCCTTAGCCTTGACCCTTTTCATCACACCCTGAATCGAACTGTGTCTGAAATTATCGGAATTGCTCTTCATGGTAAGACGATAAACGCCTATGGTACAAGGTCTTTCGCTTGCCGCGTCATATTCCGGACCTTCTGAATATGAATAATATCCGGCCAGCTGGAGTACTCTGTCCGCGATATAATCCTTACGGGTACGATTGCTTTCTACAATGGCACGGACGAGGTTCTGAGGGACATCGTCATAGTTGGCAAGCAGCTGCTTGGTATCCTTTGGAAGGCAGTAGCCACCATAGCCGAAAGACGGATTGTTGTAATGGTCACCGATTCGAGGATCAAGACAGACGCCCTTGATTATATTTCCGGTATCCAGTCCTTTAAGCTCAGCATATGTATCAAGCTCGTTGAAATATGATACTCTGAGTGCAAGATATGTATTTGCGAAAAGCTTGACTGCCTCAGCTTCCGTGAATGCCATGTAGAGCTTGTCCACATCCGGCTTCAATGCACCTTCCTGAAGAAGCTGCGCAAAGGCTTCTGCTGCAGAAACAAGCATAGGGTCATCCATATCTGTACCGACGATGATTCTGCTCGGATAAAGATTGTCATACAGAGCCTTGGACTCTCGAAGGAACTCAGGGCTGAACATGATTCTCCTGCTTCCTGTCTTCTTGCGGACTTCCTCCGTAAACCCTACAGGGACGGTGGACTTTATGACCATATATGCATCCGGATTGACAGCCATGACGGAAGCGATGACACTCTCGACGGCAGATGTATCGAAGAAATTCTTCTTAGGGTCATAATTTGTCGGAGCAGCAATGACAACGAATTCAGCATCCCTATAGGCCTCATCCGGATCAAGGGTCGCTTTAAGGTCGAGTTCGTTCTCCGCAAAATATTTCTCGATATAATCGTCCTGGATCGGAGACTGCCTGCGGTTTATCATATCCACCTTCTCCGGAATGATATCCACTGCCGTCACACTGTGATTCTGAGCGAGAAGGGTCGCCATCGACAATCCCACATATCCTGTTCCTGCTACAGCTATCTTCATATAATCATCTATTATGAACAATCTACAAATATAATAAACAGTTTTGATGGAACTGACTTTTTTGATACTTTTGCAGTCAAAATTCAGCGTTTCATGAAAATCAAGGAAGGGTTCGTCCTCCGTCAGATGTGCGGAGAAAACATAGTTGCAGGAGAGGGCTTGGAGCACATCAACTTCAACAGGCTCATCTCCCTCAACGCTTCTGCAGCATATCTATGGCAGGAACTTGTCGGCAAGGAATTTACCGTTGAAGAAATGGCCGAGCTCCTCATCAGCCGCTACGGCATCGACAAGGAACTCGCTGTCAAAGATTCCGAAGCTCTTGCACAGGCATGGGTTGAAGCCGGAATAGCTACATTCTGAAACGTCCCTTATAATCGACATCGAACATTCTGAAAGGATCGAAAGCGGCATCTATAACCACGGCAGCCTCAAGTCTCGTAGCGGTTCTTGAACGATCGAAATCACTGAGTCCCAGCATATTCCACCAATCCCTTTCCGAAACAGAAGGGACCTTTCCGCCATAAGCACGGACAAGATCAAGCATACGTCCTACCGAGATTTCACCTGGCTCGATGACAATGGCTCCATAAAACTCTGCAACATGGAGGTCTTCGCCCTTCAAAGGATCATCAGCCCTGAACCAAGTCTCGTTTGACCATCCGACATTACGTCCTTCGCCACGTAGAATACCGGTAGCTCCGATGCGTTGCAATACCTTGAAATGCTGATCGTCCTTCGGCAGATCAAGATACGGCATGATATAGCATCCTGCTTCAAGAAGTTCGTCCTGGACCTGTCTTATGCCAATCTTCCTCACATTCCTGCCCTCGATGCATGCAAGTGCCGCCAATGCTCCTGCAGCCTGGCCCAGCTGCATCACCACCGGCTGAAGCCTTGTGGCACCGTTCATCAGATTGGAAACAGAAATGGATTTTTCTGCAACGATAAGATCATCGACACCCTTGGGTATCATGCTTCCCAGCGGCACATTGAACGAAGGCACAGGATAGAATTCAAGATCGGGAAGAGATTTCCAGTCCGGATGGCGGAAATGATGATGGTCGACAGGATAGTCACCGACTGCAACTCCGGTTCTATACAGAGGCTCCTTATACGAATATGGGTCTGCTGCTGCATCCATGGTGAAGAATGCCTCGCCTTCGATTCTGCGGGATTCGCGATGATATGGGATGAACGGCAGATTGTCTGAGGTCGGGAACACATCGTCGGCAAGACCGAGATTCTTCATACCAAGCTGAGTCTGAATGAAATACACGAAGCAAAGAGTAAAATGCTTCGCCTTTTGAAGAGCCTCGTCCCTCTCCTTACGGCTCATCTCTATGATATTCACATAATAGTCATTGCCATATATCGGCCAGTTTATCATGTATCTTCCTTCCGGTGTCTTTCCATATGAAATCATCATCTCCGGGCTCCATATGGTCTGTCCGGTCACATTCTCGACATTCATAGGATTCTGACAGCTGTTATAGAATGGCGCAGGATCATAACCTTCCGGCATTTCGATGGTCATATCGGCATCAGGTCCATAGTCCTTAAGGAAGGCCACATAGGTCAGATCCTGGATGACATCATTTGCCTGATCGGGCGCGATCGACTCCCCTGTCTCTTGCGAGGCTTCCATACCTATCCTATAATCGGCGCCGCATGCCTTTGCTATGTCTCCTAGCTCTGTTGCATCAATGAGCACATCTGCAATCACACGCGACTTCCTGCGATTCCTGTCCCGATAAGTGACTTCCCAGTCCCCTTCCTCCGGACGGACATCCAGCACTACGGTCTCGCGCCTTACATCAAGGAGATCCTCGCATGACTCTGTCATATTCGTAAGTATCTCCTGGCCGATATGCGGATCGAAGTTTATATTGCTGACCCATCCGCTCTTCAAAGCCTCATTGCTTCCGTAACGGGCGACAAGCGAATCGGCAAATTCCCCGAAAATGCCGCTTCGAAGCCTGTTGTTTCCGTCCACGCAACTGACACCTGCAGAGGTGAGCATGCCTCCTATCCATGGAGTCTCCTCCAGAACCATGACCTTCACACCCATTCGCGCGGCCTGAATTCCGGCTGCAGTACCACTTGCTCCGGAGCCTACGACGAGTATATCTACCTGCTCCAATGGAGAACATGATGCCATGACGCCGATCAATAACATGGCTGGAAATAACCGCATAAACTTCATTAAAATCTAAATTTAAAAATTCATCCACCAAATATATGAAATTTAATAAAATATAACGCCTGAGAAATTAAAATATTTTAATAATATTGATTATCTTTGAAAGTTATAACACTTGAAACAAATAAACTGAAAATATGCGCAGATCATTAAGCATCATCATGGCTGTCCTTGGCCTGACATTATGTTCAGACCTTGCAGCGAAAAAAGCAAAGGAGCTCATAGAAACTCCGGCATCGGACACACGTATAGAATTTACAGGCCGCACCCTCAGGGAAGGCACAGACGTGTCATACGACTGGAGCGGTGTGTATTTCAGAGTCAGATTCAACGGTCCGTATCTGGCAATGAAATGTTCCGACACCAAGAACTGCTGGTTCAACCTCTGGACAGACAAGGAGATGAGTCCTAAGGCTGACAGAACATTCATGGTCGGAGCAAAGGATACTCTCATAGTACTTGCCGAAGGTCTTGGCAAAGGAGAGCATGAAATCATACTCCAGAAAAGGACAGAGGGCGAGCAGGGACGCTTTACAGTACACTCGTTTCTCAGTGAAGGCGAAATACTTCAGGCCGAGGGTCGCAAAGAGAGACATATCGAATTCATAGGTGACTCATACACATGTGGTTACGGCACAGAAAGCGGAGACAAGAACGATCCTTTCCTTGCTGAAACAGAGAACTGCAACCTTACATATGCAGCCATAGCATCACGCTACTTCGGAGCAGACTTCAACCTGATAAGCCACTCAGGCCAGGGCATCTGCAGAAATTACGACGATTTCCGTCCAGGCTACAACATGCCTGACAGATACAGCCAGATATTTGACGAAGATGCTCAGTCCGTATGGACACCCGATATGGCCCCATATCGTCCGGATCTTGTGGTGATCTACCTTTGCACAAATGATTTCTCCACTGCACGTCAGCCGCATGAAACCATATTTGCCGGCAGATACATCGAGCTTCTCAAGAAGATCAAGGCAAACTATGGAGAGGACATTCCAGTACTCTGTCTGGCTTCCAATGTAACTCCGTTCAGCTTCGATTACATCCGCAATGCATGCATGATGAGCGGTCTGAGCAACCTCACATATGTAGGCCTTTCAAGAGGAATCCACAATGAAGAGGATGAGCTTGGCGCAAGCTGGCATCCGAACTACAAGGGACATATAAAGGTAGCCAGCAGCGTGATTCCGTACATTTCGACAATCACCGGCTGGGAGATGGAAGAAAAGGCATATAAATAATCCGAATAAATCATGAAAAAAGCAATTATATTATCCATCACTGCGATGATGGCGGCTGGAGTAGCAGCAGATGCACAGGCCATAAAGGGAACAGTAAAGGACACAGACGGAAAGGCTGTAGCAGGCGTTGTCGTATCTGACGGCCTGAATACAGTACAGACAGATGCGAAGGGAAGATTCAAGATGGTTGCTGATCAGGACAGCCGTTTTGTTTTCATTTCCACCCCATCAGGATATGTTTCCTCAACCTTGGAAGGACCGCATATTTTCTATCAGGAGATCGATCCGGAGGTAAAGAAATATGATTTCATAGTCGAGAAGAATGCTAAAGACGACACAAACCACAACGTCATCGTCATTGCAGACCCTCAGATCAGCGAAAGAGACGAACTTCCTGAGCTTCAGAAACACTCTGACGACATTACGGAATTCATCAAGGGAATGGACGGGGACTACACATTCGGTATCTGCCTGGGCGACATCGTGGGATGGGACCACACCATCTACCCAGAATATAACGAGATCATGTCCGGT
Organism: Candidatus Cryptobacteroides sp.; assembly: GCA_045649795.1. GTDB lineage: Bacteria > Bacteroidota > Bacteroidia > Bacteroidales > UBA932 > Cryptobacteroides. The sequence goes on from JAZRQM010000055.1 coordinate 39,044, forward strand.
GCAGGAATCGACTACAGATATGTGATCGGAAATCACGATATGACCAACTACGGCCGTTCACATGAGACTTCCATGACCGATTACAGCACAATGTACGGACCAGCATGGTATTCCTTCAATGTGGGAAAGGTACATTATGTTGTGCTGAACGACAACTTCTTCATCGGCAGAGACTGGTATTACATAGGATATCTCGACGAGAGGCAGATGCAATGGCTTGAGAAAGACCTTTCATATGTACCGAAGGGATCGAAGGTGGTTGTATGCATGCACATCCCTACCACTCTCGACAAGTCGGACCGTGATGCTTTCCGTTCGGACATCATGCTGGACAACCTTTGCAACAAGCCGGAGCTTTATTCGATGCTCAAGCCATACGATGCACTTATTCTTTCCGGCCACATGCATACTGCTGATTATGAACAGATTGCGCCGAACATCACTGAAATCAACGTCGCAGGTCTCTGCGGCGCATGGTGGTGCGGTGAGGTCTGCATCGACGGTTCGCCAGCTGGATACAAGGTCATAGATATGGACGGGGCAAAGGCAGAATGGATCTACAAAGGCTGCGGCCATCCGCTTGATTACCAGATGAAGGTATATGTGGACAACCCGGACTATCCGGGCCAGATCGTTGCCAATGTCTGGGATTACGACCCTATGTGGAAGGTCGAGTATTTCGAGAACGGAGTGAAGGTCTGCGATATGGAGAGATTCAAGGCTCAGGATCCTCTTGCGAAGGAGCTTTACAAGGATCCGGCATCGCTCAAGCGCACATGGGTATATGCAGCACCTACCGAGAACATGTTCAAGGCTCCTGTTTCGGCTGATGCAAAGAAACTTGAGGTCAAGGTAACCGACAGATTCGGAAGAGTTTACACAAAGGTCATTGAAAAGTAATATGGCAACTGCACCAAGCAAAAGAATCATCACTATCGACATCCTGCGAGGAATCACCATCTTCGCAATGATCCTCTGCGCGAACATCGGATACTATTCGGACCTGCCGGCATGGATGTTCCATGGCCAGACTCCCCCTCCGACCTATGAGTTCAACCCGGACGTTCCTGGCATCACATGGGTGGACCTTGTATTCCCTTTCTTCCTTTTCACGATGGGAGCGGCCTTTCCTCTCGCGATGAGGAAGAGGCTCGAAAACGGAGTCAGCAGATGGGCTGTAACGGGCAGTCTTTTCAGAAGATGGCTCACACTCACAATCTTCGCCATAGTGCTCGGAAACGCCTACCAGATAGGTTCCAGCACGCAGCCGGCAGTGATAAAAGGATTTTTCAACATTGTTCTGTGGGGCGTGATGTTCCTGTCTCTGGTAAGAGTGAAGGATGAAAAGAAGACGAAGCTTCTGAACAACGTCGGTATGTTCATGATGATCGTCATGGCTGTACTTGCGACAGACTGGCTCAGGCTGACGCTCAGCCGCTGGAACAGCGACGTGATCATTATGATCCTGGCAAATGTAGCTATCTTCGGAGGACTGATCTGGATGTTCACAAAAGACAATATCAGGCTCCGCTGGCTTGTGTTGCTTTTCATCATAGCCCTGAAGGCTCTGAGTTCGTACACGCCTCAGGTTCTCGCCTGGGTACCGTCTCTTGGATGTATCGGATGGTTCTTCAGCTGGGGTTATCTGCAGTATCTGGTTATCGCTGTAGCCGGATCGATTGTAGGTGACATGCTCCAGAGTCATTCAAGATCTGAGGTGAAGACCGATATCGACGGTTATCATATCGCAACTGGAATCATCGCTCTCGCAGCAATGCTCGTACAGCTTTGGGGACTTTTCACAAGACATGTCCTCGCCGACTTCATCATCTCGGCGATTCTCGGAGCGGCATTCGTCGCAATCACCTGGAAACGTCGCAACATTCTCAGTTCGCTCGGCTACTTCGGCTTCGCATTCATGCTTATCGGCATCATCTTCGACCCTATCGACGGAGGCATAACCAAGGACCACTGCAACCTCGCATACATGCTCACAACTACCGGAATGACTGCCCTGACCGGAGTGTTCGTGCTTGCCCTTGAATTGAAGTGGAACATAAAGGGACGTGGTCTGAGCGGATGCGGTCAGAACCCTATGCTCGCATACGGAGTGACAAACTTCTTTACAGGTCCTATCCTGGCTATGCTCGGAATTGGCGCATGGCTGGATACAATAAGCCTCGGATCACCTTTCTGGGGCGTAGTCCGAGGCCTTGTATATACACTACTAATGGTTGCAGTCACCTGCTTCTTCACCAAGAAGAAACTCTTCTGGAGAAGCTAGAACATTTTAGAGTGTTTCAAGTATCTGCCAGAGCTGGTAAAGTCCTCTCGGAACGTGGAAGCATCCCTTCCACTTTCCGCCCTTAAGCGGGAGAAGGACTTCGCCACGACGGTTCAGATAGCCGAACCACTCAGGATACTCTGCATCCTTGAAGTTCTTCCACATGTAATCGTGGAGCTTCTTGAACCAGTCGAGGCATTGCTCATTTCCTGTAAGCTGGTAGCCCTTGAGCATGCAGATAGCAGACTCAAGATGTACCCACCAAAGCTTCTGATCCCACTCAAGCTGCTGCTGAGGGTATCCCTTCCTGTCCAGGAAGTAGAAAATGCCGCCATACTGTTTGTCCCAACCGTATTCAATTACGTCGAGAGAGATTTTAACACACTTTTCAATCAATTCCTTATCATTTCGGCGGAGTCCTAAATTCATCATGAACCAGAGAGCCTCAAGGTCGTGACCAGGATTGATCACGCGTCCTTCAAAGCAGTCTACCGGTGTTCCGTCTGGTGCGACATTTTCGAGCATGACGCCAAGGTCAGGCTGATAAAATACGTTAAGAATCTCGCTTAGACACTCATCTATAGTTGTGTCAAGAAGGCTCTTGTCCGGGATGATGTTTTCAACCTCGAGAGCCATGTTGCAGATGATCATAGGGAGTGCAAAACCCTTCATCGGACGTGTTCCGGGATATGATTTCTCCCATCGTCCCTTCGGATCGTTTCTGCGGTCAAGAATACGCTGGAAAGTCTTGAGGGCAATTTCCTTATACTCCTCGCTGCCTGTAGCCTCAGCAAGCTGAGCGAAGGCCATGCAGGCAAACGTGTTCGAGAAGATGTTGTATGGCTGTATGATCGGCTTGCCCTCACGTGTCACAGAGAAATAGAAGTCATAGTTGCCGTCATGTGCATACTTCTTGAGGAACTCTCCTCCATGTATGGCACAATCAAGCCACTCCTGCTTCTTCTCCACCTTGTTGTAGAGCATGGCAAACATCCATACCTCTCTTCCCTGCAGCCAGATGAACTTGTCAGTATCGAATACGCTTCCGTCACGATTCAGACAGCTGAAATATCCGCCATACTCGTGGTCCTGAGAATTCTCAAGCCAGAAAGGCAGACAGCTGTCCAGAAGCTCACTCTTATACTGAGCGGCAAGTTTCTTGAAATCCATTGTTATTATTTCTTTTAATTATGATTTAAAATGCAGCCAGGAACCGTATATTCCCGGCTGCAAGTTCATGATTACTGAATTGGGAAGAGGTACTTCTCAACTGTATCCATCCAAGGATCGATCACGTAAGCTGCGAGCTTGCCGTCCTCACCCTTGATGCAGATGTCTGAATAAGTAAGACCAGCAGCGTTAACAGTGTGGAAGTTCATCTGAATCTTGAACATTTCCTTGACTGCTGTTACGTCAGTTACATCAAGAACGATGATGTCTGTGTAGTCGTAGTCGAAGTGACAGCTTGCAGTCATAGCAAGATACTTCTTACCGTTAACCTCTGTAGTTGAGATACAGTTGTAGTTCTCCATCCAAGTTGAACCTGTCACATAAATCTCTGACCAAGCAGAACCATCGAAGTAGTTAAGATTGTAAGTTGAACCGTAAGTAATAGAGAAGAAACCGTCTGCGAGAGTTGCACCTGCTGGAGCTACAACACCTGTAGAAGCATCCCAAGAACCGTCATGGAGGTCACCGTAAACAGGAGCCTCAGCAACAACGCCACCCTTAACTTCCCAAGCAGCATAGTGACCAGTACCAACGCAGATGTAAGCCATAATGAGAGCGTCACCGTTCACATCACCCTTAACGCGGAAGTTACCCATCTCTGTGCACCAATAGTTAGCTGAATCATAGTTAACGAGTGCTGTGTAAGAACCGTCAGCAGCAACCTTGAAGAGCTGGAGCATACCTGCACCTGGAGCGCGATCCTCACCTGAAACCATAAGGTTACCAGCGTCGTCTACATGAACACCACCAGCGATGAAGCCCTCTGGAAGAGCTACCTTCTGAGCGCCTGCACCTGTTGCAGCATCAGCAGCCCAAAGTTCACCTGCAGCTGTGAAGTAAACCTTGTCACCAGCAACAGCAACACCTGCACGACCTGCAGCAGCACCAAGCTCAGCGAGTGAGTTAGACCAAGCGATTGGGCTCCAAGCCTCCTGAGTGATAGTAATGATGCTTACAACGCCGAGTTCGCTATATACTGTAACAGTAGCTGTTCTTGCAGGAGCATTTACTTCCTGCTCAGGAGCAACGAAAGTAAGTTTATCTGTTGCATAAGCCTTAGTCTCAACAAGCCACTCTGCATCTACCTCGTAAGTGTAGTCTACATTGTGTCCGATCTCGATCTCTACAGAACCGCCCTTGAAAGAAACTGTGTATGCAGCATCTGCATTTACATCGATAGCATTCTTCTGAAGCTGAGTAATCTTAACAAGAGCTGGCTCAAGACCCTCAACTGCAATTTCGAGAGTAGCTGTGCGGTTCTCGTTAGCTGTGTTTGCAATAGCATCGATCTTGATCTTTCCGTCACCAGCCTGACCTGACTTAGGAGAGATAGCAAGCCAATCTGCAACACCCTCACCTGTAAGAGTTGCAGTCCAAGCTGCATTTGCAGTGAATGTTACATAAAGAGGCTCTGCGAGGTCTTCTGTACCTGCTGTAGGGATTGTAACCTCTGTTGGAGGGAAGTCAAGATGTGGTACAAACTCCTCCACTGGATCACACGCAATGACAGCGGCTGCCGCCATCAAGAATAAAGCGATTTTTTTCATGGTAAATTAATTATTAAATGGTTAATTGATGATTATAATGTTTCAATGTATTGATCAAATGCCTTCTTGATATCATTCCAATAGTCATACATCTTGATGTGACAAAGGTCAAAGAAGAACATACCTCCGGTCGAGTTATTGATGCAGGCATCTACGATCTTCGGCATAAGACTGCCCTGTCCGCCGTTCTCGAAGCCTGTCGAGTTTCCAATGTCAGGGCCACCGATATAAGGGACATCTCCAGCAAAAATGTTCTTTGCTCTCTTACAGAATCCCTCCATAGTCCATTCGCTGCTACCGTAAATTGACTTTGTAGAAGCATAGGCACCAATGATCATTATATCGCAATGGTCTGCATAGCCATAGCTGCTGTAAGCTGATGTTGCCCAGCTGTAAGCGCTCTTGGCATTGTATCTCGGACTTGCCCAGTTTACACCTGAATAGTAGTAACTTGAGTACCATGCACCGACATAAGCACCGAAATGGACATCAGGATTTACGGAGTGAACTCTTGCTGATGCCTTCTCCATAAAATCGTGTATGTTCTTTGCACGGAACTCCATCCATTTCACCTGCATCTGGGTTACAGGACTGCTGAGCTTGTTCGCTCCAGGTGCAAAGACGTCTGATGGCCAGTTGTCAACCTTCTTTCCGATATAATCCTCAAACTTTTTACGAGAAACCTCGGAGAAATCACTCTGAAGTTCGAAGTCATCATAACGGCAGCGGTCAAGGATGATTCCCTTCACATCATATGCGGCAAGATCCTCGAGGATTCCGAGAAGATAGTCTACGACTTCATCGTTTGCTGGATTGAGGAATTTTGTTCCCTCTGCCATATCCATACAGTTCACGAGTCCGTCAGCTGTGTTGATGACACTCGCCCACTCCTTCTTTGCAGAGCCATCGAACAGCGGGCCGCTTGATCCAAGGCCATAAGGGCACTGCTTTCCGCCGACCATTGTATTTATGGCTGCATAGACATCAAGTCCTTCTTTCTTACCTGCATCGATGAATGCCTGAAGATAGTCGAAATCCGCTGTTCTCTTCAACCACTTGTATGCACCGGTAACCCAAGCATCTACCTGAGTAAGAGGACCTTCCACATCAGACTTGAACAGAAGACCTGCAGTTGTAGGGCGTACCTCAACGATGACTCCTGTAAAACCTGTCTCCTTGAGACGCTTCATATCAGCCGCAATATTCTTTTCGCTGTTTGCATAGTCCTTGAAATTGGCTGCGGCATCAATCCACACCAGACGGTCCTTTCCTGTCTTAGTCTCAGGCTTAGGCTCTTCCTTATCTGGATCCTGAGTATCTTCATCAGGATTCTGGTTTTCCTCTTCATTCCAGTTGTCATTCCAAATGTAGCCATCATCCGGCTTTTCACAAGCCACAGAGACGACAACAGATAAGAGAAGAAGCAGTTTTCTCATTATATTCATATTCTCTCTAACCCTATTTGATCATTATTGTACTGCCTACACGACGCTGTGCGCCATCGCTTGGCTTTATTGTCTGTCTGCCATTGATGAGCATACAGCTTGATCCGCCTCCGTCAAGATTGATTGCCTCAACACATCCGAGGTCAATAAGGACATTGGCAACATCTGCAGTTGTAAGTCCGGCCACACCTTCTGTCATCTCCCTGCCTTCGCAGACAAAGACAATCATTTTTCTATCCACTGTGACTCCTATGGCGGTACGAGGCTGATTGCTGTCCGGGCTTATGCCGGAGGCGCCATTGTAGAGTTCCTCTACATATGTATTTCTGAACTTTCCGCCATCAACAAGAAGCGGTCCTCCACCGATAGCTGTCTTAGCCGCGAAGATTTCGCCTCCTTCAGGGTAGCTCGCAGATGGGGTCTTTGCTGGTCTGCTCTCCCATGTGTTCTCTGCAGGAGAAGGATACATATAATGGGCACTTCTTCCCTTATATGTCCAGCAGGCATCAAACTTGCCATCTTCTGACTCAATGAAGGCAGCACGGGTTGGATAATATATTGTCACCCAATCCTCTGATGCGTAGTTGATGTTGTATGCCAGGAGCTCGGAATTTCTAACTGCAAGGCTGGAAGAATAATTCAGTCCATCTGAAGAATAGAAGAAACCGGCATTTATGACAACCGGGCATGAAGTCTCAGCATATACTGTAGCCGGAGTCTTGAATGCGTCAGACGTACCTGCCATCTCAGCATCTTTTATACTCCATATATCCCAGATGGCTGAAGTAAGATCTGCAACTGCGATATATGCTATCGCCTGCTTGCCTTCGAGTTTCTCAGGTGATTTGTAGACCTTTATATGTTCCGGAAGCTTGCCATAATCAGATGACACTTCTGCCCATTTATCAAGTGTTGCATCTTCGTTGACCTCCGGAGTTTCCGGTTGTTCCACTACCGGATCCTGCCATGGCCAATCATGGATTTCATCGGATGCTTCTGTGCATCCGATGAATCCAATTGAAAGCAAGATTGTTATGATCAGCCTCATGTATTATTACATCTTGATACAGTTCACAGAGTATCCTCCGATAGTCTGTGCATAATGATCGAAGTAGTATACAAAGAGCTTGAATCCGTCTGCCGACTGGCTGATGACAACGTCTCCACACGAATTCGAAGCCTCTGCATTGGTTTCGTTATACTGCTTGATCGACATATTGCTGACTACAGGATCAGAAGTCTTGATAGTTGATGGATTGCTGATGTCGTAGATATACAATCCAGGATACTGTCCCCAAGCCGGGAACTGGGTAGTGACGAAGTGTGCAAGATAAGTTGCATTATTGAACCTCTTTGCATCCATTGAATTCGGATTCTTACCCCAGTTACAGTAGTCTACATCGAACAGATCCTTCTCAGACTTGTTCTTCTTTCCATCAATATATGCCAGATAATAGTGTGAATCCTCACCGACTGTCACACTGTTGCCGTAGTGAGAAACCATCACACCGTTAGCAGGATCAACTGATACCGGAGTAACCTTGGCATAGTGAATTGCTGTTTCACCCCAACCTGGATATACAGAACTGTAGTCAATCAGATTCTGCTCCACAACCTCTCTGTTTTTAATTACAAGCTCGGTTACGATGCTTGCAGTTGTAACTCCTGATACACCCTCGTGAGTAAGGATCATTCGAGCCTCTGAGTTGATGTCACCGATTACTCTGACAACAGCACCTACTGCAAATGTTGTTTCATTTGCGAATGAATAGAGAAGCTCAGGTGCTTTTGCCAATGCATCTGTAGTATAGATATTGACAGTTTCTCCAGCAGCTGCTCTATTGGTGATGATAAGGTTGCCCATCTCGTCACTTGTCATTGCATCAGCCTTTGCTGAACCAAGATTGAGTTCACCTTCGAGAACTCCTGTAACACCGTTGAGGTACTTAGGAGCTGTGCCATTACCCATAGAGATGATGAGCTTGCCTTCGAGTACTGCAACAGAAGGGTTAACAGCATCGGTATATGGAGGGAAACCGATATTACCAGGATTTACAGAGAAGAGTTCCTTAGCAGACTCTGCATTGAAACCGTATGGAATCTTCGATGGTGCCTCCTTGGTAATAGTATACTCTGTTTCAGTTACACCATCATGAGCAACCACTGTTATGGTCTGAGGCTTATTGTAATCTTTCGGCTTCGCAAGCTGCTCCGGATTCTTGATGGAAGCATGGACGCATGTCACAGCTTCAGCAGTATAACCTGAAAGGTCATCGTTGGTGAAAAGATAGATCTTACGAAGATCATTATCCACAAAACCCTCGCAAGGGAATGTACCGACAACATTGAACGAAATCAGATCTGTTCTTCTGAACTTTGTTCTCTTACCTGTAATGATGATGTCACGAGTCTCACCCTTATTATTGGTAAACGTAAACTTGTTCTCCTGATTGAGATCAAGCACTGTGAGAGGCGGATCGATCTTACAGTTAGGAGCCAATTCGGCCCTGACACGCAAGCTTGACATATAGATTGTTGTCGGATCCTCGGTCTCTTCAGGGAAGAACCAAGGAATCTCGATGACATAGTAATCCATATTTTCATCAGTCACGTCAAGCTTTGCAAGCTGCTGATCCACGTACTTACCTGTGGTGAAATACGCAGTCAAGCTGGTGATTCCCTGACGTTCTACTGTCGGCTCGATAAACTGTGGTTCCTGACACGAAGAAACCAAAGCCAGCGCTGCAACAACAATCAGATAATATATTTTTTTCATATTCATATCATTTAATTTATTTCCACTCAGGGTACTGTTCAACAAGCGCATTGTTGTTCAACTCACCAGAAGGCATAGGGAAACGGTACATCTTTTCAGGGAAGTTTCTATCCTGATCATCCACAGACACATAAGTGTAAGTAAATGTGCCATCACCGTTGTCTTCAATCTTAAGACCATGCTGCTGATATCCGCTAAGTCCCTCAGGATACTGCTTGTGAGCAACTCCCCAACGGCGAAGATCCCAATACCAAAGACCCTCGAATGCAAGCTCCACCTTCCTTTCCTGACGGATTGCATCCCAAAGAGCCGAGCCACCCTTGTCTGTGTATGGAAGACCTACTCTGGTACGTACTGCCCTTACAGCATCGTTAGCCTCAGCAGACTTGTCCAGACGATAGCAAGCCTCTGCCTTATTGAGGAGAACCTCAGCATAACGCATGATAGTCAATGGCTGAACGCCACCGCTATATGCAATGACATCATGTGACTCATCGACAAGTTTGCGGAGATAATATCCGGTAGTTGTACGTCCCATTGGTTCTCTATCGAGATTCCACTGGCACCAGCCGTCAACTCCACCTACATAAGGCTCGATAGAACGGCCCTTCCACTGTGAACCGTTATAGAGGATTGTTGCATGGAAACGTGGCTCAAGGTCTTCATAAGGAGGAGTCTGAGTTGTTGTACCGTGCCAAGCAGCCCAATTTGGCGTACCACCGGTAGCGAGCTCATAAGACTCGACCATTTCCTGAGTTGGAGTACCATATCCTCCACCTGTCTCTCCGTGAAGCGCATAGTCGCCTCCTGGAGTGTAGTAGAAGTCAAAGCTATGTGTAACGTCATTAGCTCTGTCGAACAGATACTGGATGATTGCCTCGTTATTGCCAGCATTAACAGCCTTTGAATAAGCATCTGCATAATCAGCTTCGAGTCCATATCCAAGTTTCTCAACTTCTTCTGCAGCAGTCTTTACTTCTTCCCAACGCTCCGCATAAAGCATTGCTCGTGTCATGAATGCCCAAGCCATACCTTTGTTAATGCGTCCGTTTGCTGCCTCTCTTGCAGGAAGATAGTCAGTCGCAAATTTGAGGTCATCATAGATAAAGTCCCATCCCTGTTCCTCTGAACTCAGTTCTTTATCCTTGCTATATGCAAGAAGGTCCTCATCATAAATGATGATCTCCTTATAGCGTTTCATCAGGTCAAAGTAAAGTGATGCACGCATGAACTTGATCTCAGCCTCAAGACGGAGCTTGTCCTCATCAGACATCTGTCCAAATCTCTTAAGACAGTCGATAGCTTTATTTGTCTTGGCGATTCCCTGGTACCAGGTTCCCCAATATCCGAGGTAAGTGCTCACATAACCTGCAGACAATGTCTGCTCTACACCATAGGCTATCTCACTAGGAATGTAGCAGAGAGCATTATAGTTATATGAACCGTATTTCATCATATCTGTCAAGGCCTCTGTCTGACCGGCTGCACACTGGTTCATCAACAGATCATAAAGATATGTATAGAGGTAATTGACATGATACTCAGCGTTCTCTGTAGTCTCCCAGATAAGCTTGTCCGACACACTGTCAGTAGGGGCCATATCCAGATAAGGAGTACACGAGAAAGCTCCAAGGGAAATTCCCGCTGCAAGTATTGCTTTATATAATTTCTTCATAATGATAACACAATTAGAATGTCAGAGTCACACCACCCATAAGCAGGCGCTGCTGTGGATAATATCCGTTATTTACACCTGG
>JAZRQM010000056.1:0-25038 GCA_045649795.1 Candidatus Cryptobacteroides sp.
CAGGTTATGTATTCATGATCCTCGTTACAATGTTCATCATCATCTCCCTCATCGACAAGAAGTTCATGTCATGCGAGCTTCCTGAGCAGAAGGACAGAGCTACAATGAACAAGTGGGCGAAGATCCTCGGTGGTGCAGGTGTATTCTTCATCTTCATTGCCGCTGTCGTTACAATCTGGGGCGCATGTCTCCCTGCAACAGCAACTCCTGAGACAAGCTTCATCGCTTATCTTAACGATATCGGATTCCAGGCATTCTTCTTCTTCGGTGCCCTCGTGGGCTGCAACGCTATCTGGCTCTGGTCAGACGCAAATGACAAGAAGATCGACCCTAAGGGTCACAGCCTTGACCTCAAGCTTTTCGAGACAAACAAGGAATATGCATGGGGTACTCTTGCAATCGCTGTAATCATCATCGTTCTTTACGTAGCACTTTGGTAATATGTTAGAGGAACTCAAAGCAAAAGTCTGCAAGGCCAATCTGGAGCTTGTAGAACATGGACTTGTTATCTTTACATGGGGCAACGTTTCGGCAATCGACCGTGAGACAGGCCTCGTTGTGATCAAGCCAAGCGGTGTTTCGTATGACAATATGAAACCATCAGATATGGTTGTAGTCGACCTCGACGGTAATATCGTCGAGGGAGACCTCAACCCTTCATCAGACACTCCTACCCACCTTGCCCTCTATCGTGCATGGCCTGAGATCGGTGGTGTGGTTCACACACACTCGACTTATGCAACAGCATGGGCACAGGCAGGCAGGGATATTCCTAACATCGGAACAACTCATGCAGATTATTTCCACAACGCGATCCCATGCACAGAGAGCATGACCGAGGAGGAAGTAAAGGGTGCATATGAGCTCGAGACAGGAAACGTGATCATCAAGCGTTTCGAGGGACTCAACCCTGTACATACTCCAGGTGTTCTCGTGAAGAACCATGGTCCTTTCTCATGGGGTAAGGACGGTTTCGACGCAGTGCATAACGCAGTGGTGATGGAGCAGGTTGCGAAGATGGCATACATCGCTTACGGTGTGAATCCTAACCTCACAATGAATGACCTTCTCATCGAGAAGCACTTCAACCGCAAGCATGGTCCTAACGCTTATTACGGACAGAAAAAGAAATAATACCTAACTTATTATAATCATGATCAAAGCATTTGAAAATCACGAAATATGGTTCGTAACAGGAGCACAGCTTCTTTACGGAGGTGACGCAGTGGTACAGGTGGACGGCCACTCTACACAGATGGTAGACGGAATGAACGCTTCAGGCGTGCTTCCTATCAAGGTTGTTTACAAGGGTACAGCAAACTCTTCAAAGGAGGTTGCTGACATCATGACTGCAGCTGAGGCTGACAAGAAGTGTGTCGGTGTGATCACATGGATGCACACATTCTCACCTGCAAAGATGTGGATCCACGGCATGCAGATTCTCCGCAAGCCTCTCCTTCATTTCCATACTCAGTTCAACCAGGAGATTCCTTGGGATACAATGGACATGGACTTCATGAACCTCAACCAGAGTGCTCATGGTGACAGAGAGTATGCTCACATCCTTTCACGTCTGCGCAAGGGCCGCAAGACAGTTGTAGGTCACTGGCAGGATCCTAAGACTCTTGAGCGCATCGCAGTATGGCAGAGAGTTGCTGCAGCTTGGGCTGACTCACAGGATATGAGAATCATCCGTTTCGGAGACCAGATGAACAATGTAGCCGTTACTGACGGTGACAAGGTTGAGGCTGAGATCCGTTTCGGTTTCCATGTTGATTATGTTCCTTTCAGCGAGGTTATGACTTACTTCGAGAAGGTAGAGGACAAGGCAGTTGATGAGCTCGTTGCTGTATATTTCAATGAGTACGATCACGCTCCTGAGCTTGAGGACAAGACTACTGAGGCATACAGAAAGGTATGGAACTCAGCTAAGGCAGAGCTCACTCTCCGTGCTGTTCTCGAGGCTTACGGCGCTAAGGCGTTCACATCTAACTTCGATGACCTCGGTGACGTTAACGTAGAGGAGACAGGAAAGGGCTTCGACCAGATCCCAGGTCTCGCATCACAGCGTCTCATGGCTGACGGTTACGGTTTCGGCGGTGAGGGTGACTGGAAGACAGCTGCTCTCGTACGTACTGCATGGTACATGGGCCAGGGCCTTCCTAAGGGTTCATCATTCCTTGAGGACTACACAATCCACTTCGACGGCGCAAATTCAGCTCTTCTCCAGGCACATATGCTCGAGATCAGCCCTGCAATCGCTGCTGAAAGACCTAAGCTCGAGGTTCATCACCTCGGTATCGGTGTCCGCAAGACCCAGACTGCTCGTCTCGTGTTCACAAGCAAGACAGGCGACGGCGTTGCCGCTACAGTTGTAGACATGGGTAACCGTTTCCGCCTCATCGTGAACGAGGTAAGATGCATTGAGTCTAAGCCGCTTCCTAAGCTTCCTGTAGCTTCGGCTCTCTGGATCCCTAAGCCAAGCTTCGAGGTAGGTGCTGCAGCATGGATGCTCGCAGGTGGTACACACCACACAAGCTTCTCATATGACCTCACTACAGAGTACTGGGAGGATTATGCTGAGATCGCTGACGTTGAAATGCTCGTGATCAACGACGATACTACTATCTCTAACTTCAAGAGAGATATGAGAATCAACGAGGTATACTACATGTTGAACAAAGCTCTTAAATAATCATGGCAGACACTAAATATGTAATCGGTCTGGACTACGGTTCGGATTCGGCTCGTGCAGTAGTTGTGGATGTTGCTGACGGAAGGACTCTTGCAACAGCTGTGAAATACTATCCACGTTGGAAGAAGGGTATGTACTGCGTTCCTTCAGCAAACCAGTGGCGTCAGCATCCGCTCGATTATATCGAGGTGCTTGAAGGCTCTGTGAAGGAGGCTCTCGCAGCATGTCCTGCAGGTACAGCAGAGAACGTGATCGGTATCGCTTTCGATACTACAGGTTCTACTCCTGTATTCACAGACGAGAACGGTACACCTCTCGCTCTCAAGCCTGAGTTCGCTGAGAACCCTAACGCAATGTTCGTCCTCTGGAAGGACCACACTGCTGTAAAGGAGGCTGCCGAGATCAACGAGAAGTGCCATGCAAACGAGATAGATTACACTGCATATGAGGGTGGTATCTACTCTTCAGAGTGGTTCTGGGCTAAGGCTCTCCATGTTCTCCGTGAGGATGAGGCTGTGCGTGATGCAGCTTATTCGATCGTAGAGCACTGCGACTGGATGCCGGCTCTCCTTATCGGTGCAAAGCACATCACTGAGGTTCCACGCAGCCGTTGCGCAGCAGGTCACAAGGCTATGTGGCATGCAAAGTGGGGCGGTCTTCCTTCAGAAGAGTTCCTCTGCAGCCTCGATCCTGTTCTCGCAGGATTCCGTGACCGTCTCTACAGCGAGACAACTACAGCCGAGAAGCCTGTAGGAAAGCTTTGTCCTGAGTGGGCTGAGCGCCTCGGACTTTCTACAGATGTAGTAGTTGCAGGCAGCGAATTCGACTGCCATATGGGTGCAATCGGAGCAGGTGCAAAGAACAATACATTCGTACGCGTTATCGGTACTTCTACATGTGACATCATGACCGTATCTCCTGAGGAGCTTGGCGACAAGCTCGTAAGAGGTATCTGCGGTCAGGTGGACGGTTCTGTAATGCCGGGCATGATCGGTCTCGAGGCTGGTCAGTCTGCATTCGGTGACATCTATGCATGGTTCCGTCGCGTGCTCGAGTGGCCGCTCAAGAACGTTTCTGGTCTTGAGGGTGAGGCTCTCGAGAAGGCTTGCGACAAGATCATCCCTGCACTCACAGTAGAGGCTATGAAGATCCCTGCAGGCGAGAGCTCAGTGGTTGCTACAGACTGGATGAACGGTCGTCGTACTCCTGATGCCAACCAGCTTCTTCAGGGTGCGATCAGCGGCATCAACCTCGGTACTACAGCTCCTATGATCTTCCGTGCACTTGTCGAGGCAACAGCATTCGGCTCACGCGCGATCGTGGAGAGATTCAAGTCAGAGGGAATGCGTATCAACGATGTCATCGGTATCGGCGGTATCGCGCTCAAGTCTCCATTCGTTATGCAGACTCTCTCGAATGTGCTCAACATGCCTATCAAGGTCTGCAACACTGACCAGGCATGTGCTCTCGGAGCTGCTATGTTCGCTGCAACCGCTGCCGGTGCATATGCGACTGTAGCTGATGCACAGGATGCAATGAACTCAGGTTTTGCAAAGGAGTACTTCCCAGAGCCAGACCAGGTGAAGATCTACGATGAGGTTTATCAGCGTTATCTCAAGCTTGGTGCATACTGCGAGGAAGTAGCTAAGTAATAATTGAACATATGAAAAGAATCTTCAAGACATTGGCTGGAGCTGCACTTGCAGCTCTCAGCCTTGCAGCTTGCTCAAGCGAGCCTGCACTCACACTTTCCGGACTCGACCCACAGGCTTTCGTAGGAGAGAAGAACGGTAAGGCAACAGCACTCTATACATTGAAGAATGCAAATGGTATGGAGGTATGTATCACAAACTTCGGCGGACGTCTCGTATCAGTGATGGTTCCGGACAGAGACGGCAACATGGTTGACGTTATCCTCGGTTTCGACAACATCAACGACTACATGACAAAGTCAAGCGACTTCGGTGCTTCGATCGGACGTTATGCAAACCGTATCGACAACGCTACATTCGAGCTCGACGGTCAGGTTATCAACCTTGACAAGAACGACAGCGAGAACTGTCTCCACGGAGGTACAGAGGGATGGCAGTATCAGGTTTATGATGCTGAGCAGATCGACGACCAGACTCTCAAGCTCACTATCGTGGATCCAGACGGACACATGGGATTCCCTGGTACAGTTACAGCTGTTGTAACTTACACACTTACTGACGACAACGCAATCGACATCGCATACAGCGGTACAACTGACAAGCCTACAGTACTCAGCATGACAAACCATGCATACTTCAGCCTTTCAGGAAACCACGCTGTAGAGGGTACAGACATGGTTCTTTATGTGAATGCTGATACATTCACTCCTGCAAACGAGAACCTCATCCCTACTGGCGAGATGCGTCCTGTAGAGGGTACTCCGTTCGATTTCCGCACTCCTAAGACAATCGGTCAGGACATCAACCAGGACTACGACCAGCTCGTTCTCGGTAACGGTTACGACCACAACTGGGTGCTCAACACAGCAGGTGACATCAACAAGCTCGCAGTAAGCGTTTACTCTCCAGCTACAGGTATCCTCCTCGAGGAGTACACTGATCAGCCAGGCGTACAGGTTTACACAGGTAACTTCCTCACAGGTGAGGTTCCTGGTAAGCACGGTATCATGTACCCTATGAGAGCTTCTGTATGCATCGAGACTCAGCTTTACCCTAACTCACCTAACATGCCGGAGTGGCCGTCAGCAACCCTCCGTCCAGGCGAGACCTACACCCACCGCTGCATCTACAAGTTCAGCGTGAAGTAAACCAGCTGAAATACAGCATTTTAAAGAACCTCGTGCTTTTTAAAGTACGAGGCTCTTCATTTTATATAAACGAATATGAAACGAATTTTCATAATGGCCTTATTGCCGTTACTTATTTCATGCGGAAAAGCCGCGTGGCCGGGAGACAGGAACATTTATATGCTGACAGGTGAGTGTCTTAATAGCACTGAACTTAGATACTATCTTCCGGATGGAGTGGATCAGCAAACGTATGGTAACTGTTTTGTCTTCGGATTCACTCTTGACATCAACTGCCAACAAGAAAAAGATAGATATTGGAATGACTATATTCATAGATTCAAACCATCTGATGAGATCTATGATAATTTTGGCACTAATAAGGAAACCGTCAGGAATGAGTATAATGCAATTTGTGAGACATTAGAAAATGAAGATCATGGTGATGGAGTAATTACTTTATTATATAATGGAGGAATCTCGTTAACAGCAGATAAAGAGTTTGCCGGATATAGTGCAGGGGAAGATCTCGGACACCTTATCCATGGTCCAGTTGGCGAACAGGCTGAGGCTATGTTTGGGGTTGATCCTGTCATTGCGTCAACGAAAAATATTAAAAGCAGACTGGACCCGATTTTTCAAATCCCATTGGACTACATCTCTATGCCTGAAGGAGATGGTGTTTCGTTCCTTATATCAATGGGAGATTACAAACTTACAGATGAAGAGGTGACATTTGAACTAAAGATACCGGTGAGAGTGGTGATGTACCTGAATTGGTTGAATGATAAAATCTCTAATCCTGATGCTCCTGTTCCATATGAGGACAAGGTCCTTCACTGTACATTTACAACTCGCTATGGTCTCAGGTGATAACTTACGCACAAGGGAATCATAGTCGATATTATAAATAATCCTCTGAAGGACATGAATATTGCGCCAACCAATAGTACTAAAACTAATTATATTGGCTCGACTTTTGGATGGACTCGAAATAATGGCAGTAAAAGACACAGGGGATTGGACTTATATGCACTGGAAGGAACGCCTGTGTATGCTATGTATGATGGCTGGGACTCCGATGGCTGTAAATCCTCGGACAGGAACAACCTTCAAGCCTGGAGATGAAGTTTTTGCAGGAGAAATTGTCGGTTACACTGGGCGTACTGGTAACGCCTATGATGTAGATTACCCAAATCTTCATTTAGATATTCTGAGCGGTAGTGAATATCTGAATCCGGAGTTTTTTATTAACGGAAGCGTTCAGTGGAGCGATGATTCAAGAACGAATCTTCCAGATACTGAAATAAACAACATTCGTTGTGATGAAGAAAATAATGCTGAAAATCAATATGATATATAGTTATGAAGACGTGTTTTAAAGTTTTTTTGGGGCTGATGATTTCCTTCTTCAGCACGACGTTATCTGCCCAGCAGATGGATATGATGCTTTATGAGCGCGATGTAAACGGCGTCAGAATCGGAACCAGGTTGACGAGAGATAGGGTCGTTGCTGAATTCGGAGAACCTACAAGATATGAAGAGCAGGATTCTGGAGACAATGGAATCAACAGATGGTATTACTATGGCGATACCTACATCCATACGAAGGATCATATTTTTGACGAATTTGCTGTATGCGATGCATCTTTTGCTGTTTTTACCTTGCAGATTCATGGAGGGTTGACTATTGGAGATCCATTGTCAAAGTTGGATAATTTCATATATGGTAAACCTGAGTTCGTAAAAACAGTAGATGATACGTTCAGATATCGACTGTTTGATGGATCTGATAATCCTGCGCATCTATACGTAAAGGATGGAATCATTGTCGATATTACCTATCATGATCCTATATAATCGTCTTTGAATTTCAGTACAAAATCCCCGTCAGTGAGCGAGCGAAGCATATCCCTATGCTTCTGCGAAGCGAGCCACTGACGGGGATTTTGGATTCTGTCGGAAAGTCTCAAAGAAGAAAAACTATTTCACAAAGCCTTTGCCGACCCATTTGAAACTGTTCCAGCGGCGGACGAAGATGAAGCCGCGGATGTTCTCGTCGAGGGCGAAGATGAACCACATGGCGATGAGGCCCCATCCGAAGGTGATGCCGAGGATGTAGCTGCCGACCACCTGTACGCCCCACATCACGATGATGCCGAGGATGACAGGGAAGTAGATGTCTCCTGCGCTTCGGAGGGCATTCACACCGAAGAAATTGAGGGCGCGGCCGTTCTCAAGCAGCACTTCCACCCAAAGGATGATAGCTCCGGTCGATATGATCCATGGGTCAGATGTAAGCATCGAAAGGATGGATTTTCCGAATATCGCAACCAGAAGCGAGAGAGTGACAGAGAAAGCAACTCCGACCCTCATTACCCTCTTTCCTATGGTATATGCTGCCTTGATCTTTTTCATTCCTACGAGCTGTCCGATCAGGATGGCGCCTCCCTGCGAAAGCGAAAGGGCGAAGATGTATGTGAACATCACGATGTTGACGATGTATGTCCTTGTCGCGAGGGCTTCATTGCTGATCATGTTGATGAAGTACGCGATCACTACCTGCGAAAGGCTGTATGACATGTGCTCTCCGGCAGAAGGAAGACCGATCTTGAGGAGGTTCTTCAGCTCGATCCACGGGAAAGGTCTGAACAGCTCTTTAGGGAAGGACGGTATGTGCTTCTTGAAAAGAATGACCAGGAGGATGATCACCGATACGAGTCGGCAGAATGAGGTCGAGATTGCCGCACCTTCTACTCCTAAGGCCGGCATGCCGAACTTACCGAAGATGAGGGTGTAGTTTCCGATGATGTTGAGGATATTCACCACAACAGCCACATACATCGGATATTTTGCCTTGTTGGCGCTTCGGAGCGATGCCGAAAGCGAAAGGGATATCGCCTGAAGGAATGCAAATCCTCCGACTATCTTCATGTACGGAAGTCCATAGCTCATCAGGTCTGGCCTGAGTCCCATCATATTGAGGAAATTTCCTGCGAAGAAGTAGAGGCACAGACTGAGGAGCAGTCCGGATATTATGTTGAATATGAGGGATATACCAACTACCTGGATCACCTTGTCCCTTCTCTTGGCTCCGATATACTGGGAGCAGAGGATGGATGTTCCGAGGGAAATCACTTCAAAAAGAAGGAATACGAGATTCATGAGCTGATTGACCACTCCTACGGCAGCAACGCTGTTGTCGGAATGACGGCTCAGCATAAATGTGTCGACAGCTCCAAGCATCATCACCAGCAGGGTCTCGATGAAGATCGGTCCTGCCAGCGCAGTGAGCTGTCTGCTTAATTTTCCATATTTCATACTCTACACTACGAAGTTTTTCAAAAAACGGCCGCAAAGATAGTAAAATTTCACAATCCACAATCTTGTCTCAATCTGCAATCCTGTCTCCGGGTCTCTACCCTTGTCATCTCGAACTCTACCAGGCTTTTGCCCCTCTCTGACGGCCTGTTCAGATCCCGATGCCTTCTTGTCTGACCCTGATACATGGTTTTCGCTGAAAAAGTATGTGTCGCGAGGTGTTATCCTGAAAAAAGAAAGGAATCGGCCCGCTGATACACACTTTTGGACAGGAAAGTCTGTGTCGCGAGATGACTGCGAGAGGGAAAGGAGAAGGGAAGGGAGAGAAAAAGGAGGGAAAAAGGGAGAGGAAATAGGAAAGAAGAAGGAGGGGAGGAGAAAGTATACAAAACAGACCGATGTACCAAAATTCAACCGAAACTTGGTACATCGGTCTGTTTTTATGTTCAATTTGCCCGTTTCCCAGGGGTGATGTACCATGAATCTGTGCTTTCTTGGTACATCGGTCTCAATGGGGTGAGTCTGTACTTTCCTGGGGGCGGATGACCTTTAGGGATGGACTATTTCTGTGGTACAGCGAGGACTGCCTCCAAAGCCTTGTGCGGAGTGTAGTCTGTATTCCAGAGAAGAGGATAGTTGGTTCTGCCCGGTACTGGGTAACCGTTCTTCCAAGATGTGTCGTCAGTAAGTCCCCAGAGGGTCACGCGGTCGATCTTGTCACGCTTCTCGTAGAAAATCTTGAAAAGCTCGGCATATCTGTCGGCAAGCTTCTGCTCGATCTCTGCAGGAAGTCCGTCCTTGTATGGATCGAGATATTCCTCGAACTCCTCATGCTGGTAGAGAGGATCGGTAAGCGACTGACCGATCACCTGGCCTTCCCTTGTGATAGGGAGGACATCGACGTCAAGCTCTGTGATCATCACCTTCACGCCAAGTGAGCTGAGGGTATCGATAGCGTGCTCGATGTACTCTGTCTTAGGATAATTGAGTCCCCAGTGTGCCTGGATGCCGACTCCGTCGATCCTGATGCCTTCTGCCTGAAGCTTCTTCACCATGGTCACGATACCGTCCACATGGGCAGGTCTCCATACATTGAAGTCGTTGTAGTAAAGCTCTGCGTCCGGTGCGTACCTGTCAGCAAAGATGAATGCGTTTCTTACGACCTCATATCCGTCGCCATTGAACGCCTTCACCCATCCCTTGTTGCGGTATTCTCCGAACTCGCCGATGATCTCGTTCACAACGTCCCACGCATCGATTCTGCCTGCATATCTGCCGGCTACCTTCTCGATATGTGCCCTCATAGTTTCGATGAGCTCTTCGCGGCTCTTAGGAGTACCGTCCGGATGCTCCCAGTAGAATGAAGGAGTCTGATTGTGCCATACGAGGGTATGTCCGAGCATCCACATGTCATGCTCTTCACCGAATTTCACATATTCATCAGCCTCTTCGAAAGTCCATACGCCAGGGCTTGGCTGAACAGACTCGGCCTTAAGGCAGTTTTCTGGAGAAAGGGCATTGAAATGCTTCATCAGCAATTCATTAGCCTGTGTGAGCCTGCCGCTTGTATGGTTAGGGTTTACTGCACATCCGATCATGAAGCTGTCGGAATAAGCATCTTTAAGAGAAGTTGCTACAGGAGCCTGCGAGCATGCGGCCATGGTCATCGCACCTGCGGCAATCATTGAAAGTACATTGAATTTCATGGTAGTTCAGTTGTATGTTATTTTATTTGATTCTAAGGTCAAGTGATGTTAGGTCTTCGTCGCGTGAAGAGCTTCCTACGAGTATCCTGTATTCTCCGGACTTCACAATCAGGTCATCGGAATATCCGTCGTAATATTCGAATGATGATGCAGGGAGCTCGATCTTCACTGTCTGGGTCTCTCCCGGATTGAGATAGATCATCTTGAGTCCCTTGAGTGCCTTTACAGGGGCCTTATCGTCGTTCAGACGCTTTACATATACCTGTACGGCCTCATGTCCGCCCATCTTACCTGTATTTGAAACCTTGACTGTGAGGGTGACATTCTTGCCGTTTGCTATCTTCTTTGACGAGAGCTTAGGCTTCTCATACTCAAATGTGGTATAGCTCAATCCATATCCGAAGTCATAAAGAGGCTTTTCGGTCATATAGCGGTATGTCCTGCCGTCCATAGAGTAATCAAGGAAGTCTGGAAGCTGATCGGTAGACTTGTAGAATGTGAGAGGGAGACGTCCTGAAGGATTGTACTTTCCGCTGATGACGTCAGCTACAGCCCTTCCTCCTTCCTGTCCGCCGTACCACGCGCAGATGAGTGCGTCATAGTCCTTTTCATTCTGCTCCAACGCGATGGCGCTGCCGGTGCAAAGAACGAATACGACTGGCTTTCCTGTCTTGTGGAGGGCCTTCAGAACCTTGCTCTGAACCTCAGGAAGCTCGATTCTTGCACGGTCTCCGCCTGCAAATCCGTCGATGGTTGTCTTGAGCTCTTCGCCCTCAACTGCAGGAGAGATACCTCCGGCGAAGACAATCACATCCGCCTGCGCCGCTCTGTCCGCAAGTGCCTTCAAGGCCTCTTCAGTATAGTTCTCGGAAGGAATGGCCTTCAGACCCATCTGTCTTGCGAGTTCAGCCATGTCCATTCCTGTTCTCGGTGCCTTAGGAACGGAAATGAAACCTTCTACAAGGTCACATCCGCGCTCATATGTGACTTCTGCATCCGGGAATGCGGCCTTGATGCCGTCGAGGATGGTAACGACATGGGTAGGATCTCCGTTGTAGTTGCCGAGCATCATGGTACTGTCAGCCGCGTTAGGACCGAGGACCGCGATCTTCTTTATCTTCTCAGACTTCAGAGGGAGTACATTGTTTGCGTTCTTGAGAAGCACCATGGACTTGCGCGCTACTGTGAGGGCCTGGTCAGCATGAGTCTTACTTGCGACGATGGAATACGGAAGGTCTGCCCAAGGAGTGCTGTCCTTGTAGTCAAGGATGCCGAGTTCGAGCCATCCCTTGATGATTCGTCTCATGGTGACGTCGATCTCCTCTTCGGTGATGTATCCGTTTTCAACGGCGCTGATGAGGGTCTGGTAGTTGCTTCCGCACTCGACGTCGGTACCTGTCTTCACGGCGTCAGCAGATGCCGTAGCGGCATCGGCATGGGTTTCATGTGCATTCTTTGCATAGAAGTCGGTGATCGCTCCGCAGTCCGATACGACCATTCCCTGGAAGTTCCATCTTTTTCTGAGGATGTCCATAAGGAGAAGGTCGCTCGAGCAGCAAGGCTTTCCTGCATATCTGTTGTATGCACCCATCACTTCCTGTACATTTGCCTCTGTTACAAGGGCTTCGAATGCAGGAAGGTAAGTTTCCCAGAGGTCTCTTTGTGAAACGGTCACGTCAAAGCTGTGACGCAGGCTTTCAGGGCCGCTGTGCACGGCAAAATGCTTTGCGCATGCATGGCTCTTGAAATATGTATCGTCATTTCCCTGAAGTCCGAATACGGCAGCCTTACCCATGAGAGAGGTGAGATAAGGATCCTCTCCGTAGGTCTCCTGGCCTCTTCCCCAACGCGGATCTCTGAAAATGTTGATGTTAGGTGTCCAGAATGAAAGACCGTAATACTGCTTGTGCTCGCCATTTCTGATAGCTTCATTGTACTTTGCTCTTGCTTCATCAGAAATCACTGTGAATGTCCTGAGGTGCTCTTCAGGATCGAAGGTCGCAGCCATACCGATGGCCTGAGGGAATACGGTAGCGATTCCTGCTCGTGCTACTCCGTGCAGAGCCTCGTTCCACCAATTGTAGTCTGGAATGCCGAGACGCTCCACTCCGGTAGATCCGTTCATCATCATACCGACCTTCTCCTCAAGGGTAAGGCGGCCGAGGAGGTCTTCAACCCTCAACTCTACGGGGATTTCAGGATTGTTGAACGGGAATTTGGGTTCCTGTGCATTCATGCCGGCAAAGGCAAGCAGGGCAATGGACAATAATATGAGTTTTTTCATGGTGTAAGATTATAGTGAAATATGATTCGGTAAAGATATCAATAAATTCGATGCCTTGCCCGTAGGTGGTGTTCCCAAAATTGTCAATTTACGAACTTATTGTTTCGATTATGAATCAATTCATTTTGCAGTTCCGTCCTTAGGCAGATCGCTGAATGTCGGGGTCGCAACCGCTGCAGGAAGATATGTGGAAGGATATCCGAATACGGTGAAATCTATGATTCCTCTCGGAAGGCCTTCCGGCCATGATGTTACTGTGAGCTTCACGAAGCGGCACTCCACCGGATCGAATTCCTCAAAGACTGTGTTTCTGGAGATGGTGTTGCCTGTTCTATCGAGGACTGTTGTGAAGTGTTCTCCGTCCATTGAAACCTCAAGCTTATACTTATAGACCTGGTCTGAGTAGCTTCTTCCGAATCCTCTGCCCGAGCCGGACTTCGACAGGCCTCCGAACATGATGCGCATGGCATCGACAGTGAACAGCTGGACCACGTCAAATCGAGTGGCAGGAGAGAGTTCTATCAGCAGCGACGGCTCCTTGTCCTCTTCTTCCGGCATCCAGATGGTGCCGCTGAAGTTGTCCACAGCATATGAGCCGAAGAATCCGAACTGCTCGGATGAAACCTTTGAGAGGGCATTCATTGCGCGGACCTTGTTGATGGTGACAGGAACGGATTTCGGCTGCTCCTTTTCCGGTTTTGCAAGAGGAGCCGGTTGAGGTGTGTCAGTGACTTCGATATACATCAGGCCGTCGTCGTCGAATGAGACCTTGTCCATACCTATGCGTCTGCCTCCCGGAGGGTTAGAAAGGACGATTGTGTAGAACTGCCACCACTCGTCGTCCGGTCCCTTTACGATGGAGCCGTGTGCTGTTCCTGTTACAAGTCCTTCTGTCTTCTGAAGCAATGGGTTGTTGGCGGCATATGTGTATGGCCCGAGCGGAGATGTCGCCGTGTAGTAGCCCTCTGCGTAGGTCTTCCACTGTGTTCCCGATGCTGAATATTCGAGGTAATAGATACCGTTTCTCTTGATGACCCAAGGTCCCTCGATCCATGCGACTCCGGGATACTCGTTCATCTCACCATAACGTTCCCACTTGTGCATAGGGTTGAATCCGAACAGATGGACAGGCTTGCCCACGAATTCGCAGAGGTTCTCAGGATTCAGTTTTACGCCATATATGCCGCTTATGCCTCTGCCTGGCCAGAACAGGTAAGGCTGGTTGTCGTCATCTACATATATGTGGGTGTCGAATGCACCGTTCCATCCTTCCGATATTTCGCCGGTGTTTGTCCAGTCTCCAAGAAGACTGTATGGTCCCAGAGGATGGTCTGCGACGTATAGCGGACAGTCGTTACCGGACATGTAGAATCGACCGTTGTATTCAGCTACATCCGGGGCAACGGGTATGCGGCTAACATGTTCTACATGTTCATATTCCCAGTTGACCAGGTCGGATGATACCCATGCCCCTCCACCGGTGCAGTACATGTAGTATTTATCCTGATATTCCAGGACAGTGACGTCTCCAGATGCGTTTCCTGCAGGGCCGATTTCCATTGGAAGCGGATTGCAATACTGTCTTTTCAGATTTTGCGCATTCGCATTTGCCGAGAACATGATGGCAAGAATCGAGAGGATCGAGAACAAATTTTTCATATCGGATAGGTAAATCCCAGTTTCCGGCAATCCGGAAACTGGGACTTTAATGATTTGTGTATATGTCTTACTTTTCAAGAATGATCTGGTCAAGAAGAACGAGCTTGTCGCCTGAATCATCAACATTCCAGTACTGTGGCTTTCTTGGACCGTTGCCCTCTACGTGGTGAACGAGGTAGATGAGCTTGCCTTCGAATGTGCGGAAAAGCATACCGTGACCTGAGTTGTTGCCGAGGAACGGTTCTGGCTCCTGTACCCATGGACCTGCGATTGTGCCAGACTCAGAGTAGCATACGAGCTGAAGGTAACGCTCGTCACCCCAACCTGACCAAAGCATACCGAGCTTGCCTGTCTGAGTGCGGAACATCTGAGGTCCGTCGGTTACCCAACCTGGCATCTTTCTTCCGAATGTAGCCTCGCCGAGTCCGTTCATTTCCTTTACTGAAGGGTTCTCTGAAGCGCGGAACATGGTTACAGGCCACTCTGAAACAGTCTTTGAAAGGTCGCTTGAGAGCTCGATGTAATCCATAGTACCGTCGATGATCTGAGTCCACTCGTGAACGAAGATCATGTAGATCTTTCCGTTTTCCTCGTAAAGTGTACCGTCGATGCAGTCCCACTCTCTTGGCTGCCAGTCATAATTAGGATCCTCAGTGAATACTTCGTAAGGTCCCTCGATGTTCTTGGAACGGAGGAGGTATGTCTGGTTGTGAGGCACGTTGTAACGTCTTGGAACCTGCTGGATGAGGTCCTTATGGTCGTTCCATGTACCTGCGTAATAGTAGTAGTCGCCGATCTTGTGGATCTCCGAAGCAGCAGGGCCGCCACCTGTCTTGAGCCATGTGCCCTCGATGTCGATTACGTTGTAACCGCCTTCCCACCAGATGAGGTCCTTACTCTTGTAAAGACGTCCGCCTGTGCTGGTAAGATAATAAGTCTTGGTCTCAGGGTCAGGAATGATGAATGGGTCGCTCATTGAGAGGTCGTTGAAGTGAACTGTCTTGATTTTGTTCATTTCCTCCATCATGCGACGTCTTCTTTCAGCCATGCCGGCTGTGTCTCTTGGCTGTGATGGGATTACAGCAGAGCCTCCGAAGTTCTTCTGGCCCGGGTCAGCGAGAGGTGCCTGCTCGCCTGGTTGTATGACCACCTTTTCAGCAGGCTGCTGATTGTTGCAGCAAGAGGCAGCGACAATGGAAAAAGCTGCCAATGAGATAAGTTTAAGTGTTTTGTTCATGGTGTTATAAAATTAGGGTTATTCTCTTGTGTTATTACTTCCCGGACTAGGGTTTTCACTGATTCGTATTTCACACAGGGCGTCGTTGTCCTCGCCGTCAGGGAAACGGATCAATGACTGGGTCGGAACTGGTGCCGGTTCTGCATTTCTGCCGAACGGCCTTCTCATCTGAGGAACCACCGCGAGGCATCCGCCCTGACTCTGGTCTCCTTCAAGGACGGCAAGGTCCGGACGGGTAATGGTACCGTTGGCACTTGAGTCACTTTGCTTCGAACCATAGATGACAGCATCTACCAATACATCTCCATGATAAAGCGCAATGGCTCCGGCACGTGTCGAGTAAGTGTAGCTGTAATTGCCGTCGAGGGCTATCGGAGCAGCCGGAGCCGAAATGGCATCGCCGCTTGTGTGGTCATATTTCAATGCAGGAGTGAACTCGATTCCGGAACCAGGTGTCCATACATCCACGCCGGATATCTGATCCATTGAAAGCGGCTCGTCAATTTCAACGATGCCCGGCTCATGAACTACGGCTGGCTGACCGAAACGTCTTGGCAGCGGAGCATGTGATGACTTGATGACCTTTGTGATCCTGCGAACCTCCTTTCTTTGTCCTGTACTGATGGTGATCTCCATTCCTTCACGCATGTCGGCAGTCGCCTCAAGAGTCAGCACCTTGTCTCCAGCCTTGGCCGGACCGACAAGTACTGTCTGAGTGCCTGAAGTTCCCACTTTGGTAAGGGTCACCTCTTCATAGTGTATTCCACCGAGGTCGATACCTATCTTCTGTCCGGCTTCAAGGCCAGCAACAGATGCTACCGGAAGATATGTGCTTCCAGCCTTGAATACACTCT
The DNA here is from genome assembly GCA_045649795.1 of Candidatus Cryptobacteroides sp. Classification (GTDB taxonomy): domain Bacteria; phylum Bacteroidota; class Bacteroidia; order Bacteroidales; family UBA932; genus Cryptobacteroides. The sequence continues at coordinate 16,536 of JAZRQM010000056.1, forward strand.
TCGGATCTGTGGAAACCGGGATGAAGATCCTGGTAAGCGGTGCTGCGTCAAAAGACAGTGCATTGGCGTCAGGACGCATAACAAGGAATCCTTTAGCCTCGATGACAGTGCCCTCAGGCAGGCGTGCGGCACGTACAGGTGCCCATCCGCTGCGGGTGATTTCAAGTTCCCATCCTGAGAGGTCGACTGCCTCGTCCGAGGCATTGTACAGCTCGATGAACTGCTCGCTTCCAAGCGAAATCTCGTTGATGCTCACAGGTGCGGCGCTGCGGATCCTCTGTGATGATGTTTCTGAACCACCTCTCCATTTTGCTTTCACATCAACGAAACCGGCATCGTCTGTGTCCGGCCCGGTGATTCTGAATGCTGCATATCCGGTTTGTCCGGGCATCATACGCTTGGTTATGTCTGTAGCCTCCAGTTCAGATGTCCATCCTTTCGGTAATTCAAGGCCGAGGCTGAAATTCGAAAGTGTTTCAGATGTGTTGTTGCGGAATGTAACGGCATACAGCTGCGACTCTCCATTGCGGAATGTCAGCAGACGTGAAGTCTCAATGGTCTGCTCTGCGTATTTTGTTGCTGCAATGTTGGCCTGGACCGCTTCTACGGCCTCCAGCGACGGATAACCGACTGTCATGACTCCTTCGTAGAAGGTTCCGGCAGAACCGTTGCCGTTGTCACCGCCGTTAGCCAGCAGCAGACCGCCCTTCTTGCTCATAGGGAAATAGCCTTCATTCGGGTCCGGTGATACGGGACGGACACCTTCATAGTATGTGACTACCTCAGGCTTTGTTGCATCGCCGCCGCGCAGATCCCATCTGTTGCCTCCGCCACCATTGACGTATGCCGATACGAAACGCCAGTCTGTGATGGCAGGAACATCGTTCTTCTTGGCATTGAATCCCGAGAACAGTCCTGCTTCCATGTCGGCCATGATCCATGGACCTTCATCATTTCCGCTTCCCCAGTTTGTGGATGTACCGAAGTATGTTGTTTCCATCGTACCGCGTCCTACTGCGCGGCCGTTAGTCGATGAATTTCCATAATCAAAGCAGCAGCCGCTGTCGAAATGAGTACCGTCCACCACGTAGTAGATGCCTTCAGGCTCATCATTGATGGCCAGATACGAAGCGTTGTTGTTTCTCAAGCCCATTCCAGGCATGAAGTAGGCTCCGTATACCTTGTGGCCGTTCAATATGGCCGGAGCCATATCTGCGATCGGCAGGGTGTTGAATTCGCCCTCAGCCGGGCCCTTGAATGTGCCCGGAGGAGCCTGCATCAGATCATTGCCGTGTCCGGTCTGGTCGTAGATGATGCTGATATAACCGATGGTTCCTTCCAAGAAGGCGTCCTGAGAGGCAGCATCGGCATATCCGCCCGCAACCGTTCCGATGTCAAGTGTCTTGCCGTCTGATTCGCGGACTACCTGATACAGCGGTCCGTCATACTCTGAGTAAAGTATTCTTGTTGTACTGTGAGCCGCAACGCATTCCACGCCATGGGCATGGTAAATGTCGCATGGTCCCTCGAGCGGTCTCTGTACCGTAGCTTTGTTACATCCCGAACCTGCCAGGATGGCGCCACAAAGCAAAAATGTCATGTACCGTGCTGTCTTCATATCATAGGAGTTTTACTGTGTGATTTCTGCAATTTTTTCCGCAAGAGCGACGAAAGCAAGTCCGTCCGGACGGCTTGAAAGTGCTGCTGGTTCGCCGTTGTCGCCTCCTTCACGGATGCTCTGGACGATAGGGATCTGTCCCAGGAGCGGAATGCCGTATTTGTCTGCCATGCGCTGTCCTCCGCCCTGTCCGAAGATGTAGTATCTTTCATCCGGATGCTCGGCCGGTGTGAACCATGCCATGTTCTCGATGAGTCCGAAGATAGGCTTCTTCACGCTTTCGTTACGGAACATGTTCACGCCCTTCTCGACGTCTGCGAGGGCAACATCCTGAGGTGTGCTGACGATGACGGCTCCTTCCATAGGGATGTCATGCACGAGGCTGATGTGGATGTCGCCTGTTCCCGGAGGCATGTCGATGAGGAGGAAGTCAAGCTCTCCCCAGCGAACCTGCAATATCATCTGTTTCAGTGCATTGCAGGCCATAGGGCCGCGCCAGATCAGTGCCTGCTCAGGCTTTGCGAAATAACCGATGGACATCCATTTCACTCCATATTTCTCAAGCGGAAGGATGGTCTCTTTTTCGCCCTCCTGTATTGCGTCAGGCATTTCCGTTTCGGTGGCTGTCATCTTAGGAACCGAAGGTCCATATACATCCGCATCCGCGAGTCCGACCTTGTAGCCCAGGCGTGCGAGTGCGACGGCGAGGTTTACTGAAACGGTAGACTTTCCTACTCCTCCTTTGCCGGAAGCGATGCCGATGATGTGCTTTACATTTGCAAGCTCCTCGAAACCGAGGTCAAGGCCCGGCTTCTTCTTAGGTGCTTCGTCCTTGATGATGGTCTTGATCTCGACCTGAGTGCCAGCAGGAGCGTTTCTGATGATTGCAGCCTTTGCACTGCCGATGAGGTATTCGGCCAGGGGGTCACGATGCTTCGAGAACGCAAGGGTCACGGTTACGCTGTCCTCGCCGATCTCGACATTCTCCACCATTCCCAGCTCCACTATATTCTTGTCGCCCTTTGCAGGATGTTCCACCTCAAAGAGCCATTGTTTAATCTGATTTTCCATTTTGTGTAAAGATTAGTAAATATTGGCAATGATGTGGAAGCGACATGCCACCCCCGGCTAGGGGGTGCCTCCCGATAGGGAGGCGGGGGTCGCTGGAACATCGTGCCAATATTTACGATTATTTTACAATATCCATTTCTTCAATAAGATGGCCGGCACCGCCGAACTTATCCACGATGAAGAGGACATATCGGATGTCCACATTGATACATCTCTGGAGATCAGGCTCGAACATCACGTCGCTGCTCATAGACTCCCAGTTTCCGTCGAATGCGAGACCGATGAGTTCGCCGCGTGCATTCATGATAGGGCTTCCCGAGTTACCTCCGGTAATGTCATTGTTGCTGAGGAAGCAGGTCACCATCTTGCCGTCAGCTGTGCCGTACTGGCCATAATCCTTATTCTTCCAGAGTTCCTTAAGTTTTTCAGGCACAACGAATTCCCAGTTGTCCGGATCTTCCTTCTCCATCACTCCGTCAAGAGTAGTGTAGTGCTTGTAAACCACGGCGTCCTTAGGAGAATATCCGCCTACGGTACCGTATGTATATCGCATTGTGAAGTTTGCGTCTGGGTATGAAGGCTCTCCCTTCTTCCACTCAAGCAGACCTGCTGTGTATACCTGACGTGCCTTTGCCAGAGCCTCTTCGGAATTGAGGGTAAGCATCTGCGCCTGGAGGCACTCATTATAGATGGACATACCGACCTTTACTGCAGGGTCATCAAAGATGCCCACTCCCTTTTCGTCGATTGCGGCCTTGAGGGCTTCGGCCGATGTGAACACGCTATTGTCGAAGAGGTTGTCCACGAATGCATCGATGTCCATTGTAGCGAAATCCTCAGGAAGTCCCTTGAGGTAATTCTCCGGCTTCGCGATCTCGCGATAATGCTTCATGAGGGCCTTTGCAACCTTGCGGTCTGTTCCGACTGAGTAGTCTCCATACTGGCCTGCGATCGCCTCATAACCGGTCTTGATGGCCGCGAGAGTGTCCTGTCCGCTGCGAAGAGCCCTTGATGCCATGATGTTCAGGGTAAGACCGAAGTTTGTGAGCTCGATCTTGTATACGGTCTCGAATGCCTTTGTGAAAGCATTGTTCGCTTCTCTGCCTGATTCGATGCCGTCAGCAAGATCCTTGAGGGCTGTGCCGTATTTCTCTGTGCGCTTCTTGTTTGCATTCACCCATTTTGTGAACTCAGCCTCTTCCTGCTCGGCACGGCCGATGATGTCAAGTTTGTCGAATGCGAGCTTCATGCCCTGCCACTTCTTCCAGCCGTTTGACGAGCCTGAGTACTTGCTTGCATACTGGATCTTTACCTTAGGGTCTGCGAGCATGTCCTCGAGCATCTTGTCCTGACGGACAGTGCGGGCAGCGATTCTGATGTCGTTGAGCTCGATCTGAGACTTGAGCTCAGGAGAAGTCTGGAAACGTGTGGTACGTCCCGGATATCCCATGATCATGGTATAATCTCCCTCCTGCACGCCTGCAAGCGAGATCTTGAGGTGGTTCTTTGCCTTCAAAGGCACATTCTCAGGCGAGTACTCCGCAGGATTGTTGTCCTTGTCTGCATATACACGGAACATAGAGAAATCGCCTGTGTGGCGAGGCCACATCCAGTTGTCTGTGTCCGCACCGAACTTACCGATTGATGAAGGCGGTGCTCCGACAAAACGGACGTCTGTATATACTTTATATACTATGAGGTAATATACATTGTTATTGTAGAAAGTTTCGATAGTGACCGTGCAGTACGGATTGGCCTCTTCTGCCTTCTGCACAAGTTCTCCAGCAGCCTTATCTACAGCCTCAAGAACCTTTTCCTCATCATCCTTATACTGCTTGCGTGCTTTCTTTTCAGCCTTTTCGATGACCTTGGTCACATCCGTCATGGACTCGAGGAATGTAACGCTGAGGCCTTCGCATGGAAGCTCCTCACCGCGGTTCATCGCCCAGTAGCCGTCCTTGAGATAGTCGTGCTCGACTGTGCTGAGCTTCTGGATATTGCCGTATCCGCAATGGTGGTTAGTGACAAGGAGTCCGTCCTTTGAGATGATTTCTCCTGTGCATCCGCCACCGAACTGCACGATGGCGTCCTTGAGAGATGTATTGTTGATGTCGTAGATCTGCTTTGGAGTGAGCTCGCAGCCCAGTTCCTTCATCGCCTTGCCATTCATCTTTTCGAGGAGAGGCAGAAGCCACATTCCTTCGTCAGCGAACGCACTGCCTGCAAATACAGTCAGGGCAGTGATGATGCTTAAAATCCTTTTCATATTAAAATAAAGTTGGTTCCAATTGTTTGAGGTGGAAGCTCTTGCGGTGATGGATGGTATATCCATGCTCGATGATGGCTTCTATATGTTCCTTGGTGGGATATCCCATGTTTCTTTCCCATCCGTACTGCGGGAATTCCTGCGCAAGCTTTCTCATGTATTCATCCCTGTAGGTCTTGGCAAGGACGGATGCCGCGGCAATGGAGGCGAATTTCCCGTCTCCCTTTACCACGCACTGATACTGGTAGCCGTCAAAAGGCTTGAACCTGTTGCCGTCTATCAGCAGATATTCGGGCTTTACGCCCAGTCGGCGCACAGCCCTCTGCATTCCTGTGATGGATGCGTTGAGTATGTTGATGGTGTCTATCTCTTCTGCACTGACTTCTTCGACGGCCCATGCGATCGCTTCTTTCTCAATGATGGGACGAAGGGTTTCGCGTGCCTTTTCCGTCATTTTCTTCGAGTCGTTCAGCAAAGGATGATGAAAATCCTTGGGCAGGATAACGGCAGCCGCAAAGACAGGGCCGGCCAGAGGTCCTCTTCCAGCCTCGTCGCAGCCTGCTTCCAGCAGGTCTTCATGGAGATAGCTCAAAAGTCCAGGTTCGTTGCGCATTCTGCAAAAATACACAATCTATTTTTCCTCAGCAAGCCTATTTTTGAGCATTGTGATGATTTCGTTCTTGCTTTTGATGGTTTCTTCGAGTGATTCCACGAGTTTCTCCAGGTCAGCGATCCGCCTTTCCATGACGGATATGCGTCCTTTGTATTCTGTCTGCATCTCTTCCAGAGTGTTGTCGGCAGCCTGTACGGGATGATATCCCAGGACCAGTTCTTCAGCAGATGTGTCCAGCAGTTCGGCAATCTTGATCACGTTGGTGTTGAGTATGTTCGTGCTGCCTTTTTCCAGGTCGCGGTATGCTGTGAGCGAGATGTCAAGCTTGCTGGCTATTTCTTCCTGGGTTAGCCTGCTGGCTTTTCTTTTTTTGCGGATGTTGTCCTTGATGGTAAAATTGTCCATAGTTTCGTATGTTGATATGGACAAAATTATTTGATAAGCCACTGCGCTATAAACAAGAATTTCCGATGAATAGCAAGCAAAACTTATTAAAAAAGTTCAAAGCTTTTCAAAAAAAGAAAAATCTGTCGTGTTTTCCGGTGATTTTGTCACAAATGTTTGGATATTACATATTCAGCCGAGACATTTGCGTCAAAAAAAATGATATGCATATGACGGTCGAATCAATGTACGAAGCGGTCTGCACGATCGTAACTTCCAACGGAGGAGCAAGGCGGAAGGTCAGAGAACTCAGAAGTTTCTATGACGGACTGGGAGATGGGTCATCTGCGCTTGACAATGTCCTTTATGAAAAGATGGGCATGTCTTGCGAAGACGTGATAGAGGCTATTCAGAGCGAGATTGTAAATAAAACACATTAAAAACATAAGGCGTTTTGTTGATATTGCGATAATATTTTTATAGATTTGCGAGGATGTGTCTTGAATGACACTGAACGAAACACAATCACAAACACAATAACACAAAACTGATGAAGACTTATTTAACACAAAACATCCGTAATGTGGTTCTGCTCGGTAGCACCAAGGCAGGTAAGACCACATTATCTGAAGCGATGCTTTACGAAGGTAAAGTCATTGACAGAAGGGGCTCGGTAGAGGCTAAGAACACAGTTTCTGACAACTCTGAAATCGAGCAGATGAACCAGAGATCAATCTATGCTACTCCGCTTTACGCTGAGTTCATGGATACAAAATTCAATATCATCGATACTCCGGGTGCGGACGACTTCGTAGGTGGAGCTGTTTCTGCATTCAAGGTATGCGATACAGGTGTTCTCGTAGTGAACGCACAGCAGGGCGTTGAGGTAGGTACTCAGATCTACTCACGCTATGCAAGAGAATATGGCATTCCGCTTATCGTTGCTGTAAACCAGCTTGACGGCGAGAAGGCAGGTTGGGAGACTACTCTTGAGTCTATGAAAGAGGCATTCGGTAACAAGCCGGTTGTAGTTCAGTACCCTGTGAATGTAGGTCCTGGATTCGACGGTTTCATCGATGTTCTCAAGATGAAGTATTATCGTTTTGAAGGAGATACAGGCAAGCGTCAGGATCTTGAGATCCCTGCTGACAAGATGGAGGAGGCTGAGGAGCTCAGAAATGCCCTCATCGAGCGCGCAGCAGAGTATGACGACACCCTTATGGAGACATTCTTCGAGCAGGGTTCGCTCTCTGAGGATGAGATCAGAAAGGGTCTCGGTATCGGTATCCGCGAGGGTGCAGTTATGCCTGTCTTCTGTCTTTCTGCAAAGAAGGACATCGGCGTTAAGCGTCTTATGGAGTTCACAATCCGCGTAGCGGCTTCTCCAGCAGAGCGTCCATGCGTCACAAAGGATGAAAAGACATATGAGTGCAAGCAGGATGGTCCTGTATCACTCTTTATATATAAGACAGCTGTAGAGCAGCACCTTGGTGAGGTTGCTTACTTCAAGGTTATGTCAGGTAAGCTTACTGAGGGTTCAGACCTTGAGAACGCTGAGACTGGCGATAAGGAAAGAATCACTGCTCTCTATGCTGTAGCAGGTAAGAAGAAGGAGAAGGTTACAGAGCTCGTTGCCGGTGATATCGGATGTACAGTGAAGCTCCGCGCCGCTAAGACAAACGTTACTCTCAGCACTCCAGGTTCAGACATTGTTTACAAGGATATCGTATTCCCTCACTACAAGTATCGTTGCGCTGTAAAGGCTAAGGATGCTAAGGATGAGGAGAAGGTAAGCGAGGCTATGGCTAAGATCGCTGCTGAGGATCCTACATACATCATCGAGTACCACAAGGAGCAGAAGCAGACTATCCTTAAGGGTATGGGTGAGCAGCATGTGAACACTCTCAAGTGGAGACTCCAGAACGAGAACAAGCTCGAGATCGAGTTCTCAGCTCCTAAGATCTCTTACCGTGAGACCATTACAAAGGTTGCTACTGCAGACTATCGTCATAAGAAGCAGTCAGGTGGTGCAGGTCAGTTCGGTGAGGTTCATCTCCTCATCGCTCCTTATCAGGAGGGTGTTGATCCAGGTAACCGCTTCAAGGTGGACGGCAAGGAGCTCGTTCTCAATATCAAGGGTAAGGAAGAGTTCGATCTTCCATGGGGTGGTAAGCTCGAGTACTACAACTGCGTAGTCGGTGGTGCTATCGATGCACGCTTCATGCCTGCTATCCTCAAGGGTATCAACGAGAAGATGAGCGAAGGCCCTCTTACAGGTTCACTCGCACGTGACATCCGCGTTTACGTTTACGATGGTAAGATGCATCCGGTAGATTCAAATGAAATCTCATTCGTTCTCGCATCTCGTAACGCATTCAAGGAGGCATTCCGCATCGCAGGTCCTAAGATCATGGAGCCTATCTACAACGTTGAGGTTCTTACTCCATCAGAGTACATGGGTGCATGTATGTCAGATCTCCAGAACCGTCGCGCCCTTATCGAGGGAATGGGTTCTGAGAAGGGATTCGAGGTGATCAAGGCACGCGTTCCG
>JAZRQM010000057.1:0-56191 GCA_045649795.1 Candidatus Cryptobacteroides sp.
GCCACTGTTATGATGGAAGATGCCCTTGTCCGCTGTCTTGTCGTTGTTCCACACGACATGGGTATGGGCACTCATGACATGAGTCTTATAACCGCTGCAGATGTTCTCAAGCTCAGATGTAAACTCCATCGCATCGCTTCCTGTCTCATTATACAGCTGCGCATGCATGGTGATCACGAGAGTCTTTGACTTGTCGACATAGGAGAGATCCTTCCTGAGCCACTCGATCTGGTCGGATGTGAGGCTTGATTCATATGTTCTCGAACCGCTTCCGTCGTTTGTACAGAGGATGTTGTCGAGAACCACATAATGGACGTCACCGATATTGAACGAATAATATGTAGGAGCGACTACATTCTTATATGCGGTAACTGTGTTGAAGTCACCGGCCATGTTCATCTCATGGTCATGGTTACCGATGGTATGGAAGATCTGGATACCGCTGAGGCTCGAATTGATGGTCTCGACATATGAATAAAGGTCATATTTGTTGTCGTACCAATAGAGGTCCCAGGTCATGTCACCCAATGTAAGGGCATACTGCTTCTTCGACTTGTTCGCTGCAATCTGCTTGCTGAGGTCGTCGGTAAAGGCAGCAAACTGTCCAAGGTCATTTGTCCTGTTCGCAAGGTGCATATCGCCGAGGATATACATCACATGATCCTTGTTGTCGACCTTGGTCAATGTCCAGTCCACGCGCTCGACAGTAGATGCATTTCCGTCAAGCTTCTTATGGAACTTAGGAAGCACGCCGTTTGACGCTGCCTCGTATCCGCTTGGCACTGACATGAATACAGTCTGATTATACTCCTTGGACTGAAGGTAATAGATACCGTTCGCATCAGTTACTGTCACCTCTATACCGTCAGAAACGACAACGCCTTCGACACCGGTTCCCTCGCATGAAATCATTCCATATACGTTGTAACCGTCCTTAGGAGTCACCTCTACCCTCTTCTCGATATTGAACTGAACGTCACGTACAGCCTTGGTCTGGCTGCCACGTCTGATGCAGAAGTTATACTTTCCTGTTTCCACCTCCGGCGCGATCTTGAAGCTGAAGCTGTCAGACTCTATGGCCACAATCTCGCATGTGATCTCTTTCGCTCCCTGCTTGAGCACTACGACATCTCCTGTCTTCGGGCCTTTGCCGGAATAATACTTGACCGAAACGACATCACCCGCACCGCCGTCGATAACGGACGGAAGGCTGATCATAAGTTCAAAACCTTCTTCTTTGGTAACGCCTCCGTCTACCGGTTCCTTCTCGCATGACGAGAAAGCAGCAAGCGCAAGAAGAACAGTAATGACTGAATAAAATCTTCTCATATGTAAAATTAGTTCTTTTCTGACTTAAGTGTAAGCACGCAGATAAGGATACCGAGGGCTGCACCGATCACCATTGTGAAGTTTGCCATATCCCAGCTCTTGTCTGCGATACCTCCCACGATGATCTTCGAGAGAAGAGAGTCACCGATGAGATAGCCTGAAAGGCCTACGAAACCTGCTGCAGTACCAGCCGCATTCTTAGGGACGAGGTTGAGCGCCTGAATGCTGACAAGGGCTACAGGGCCGTAGATGCAGAATCCGATGAGGATGAGAGCCACATATACCCATACCTTTGCGCTGATGCCTGTTGCGACTGCAAGGGCAGGAACCTGCCAGTAGATAAGGCAGCCCACAAGCACAAGAGCCATGAAGATGATGTTTGGAGGTGCGCACTTGCCTTTGAAGAACTTGGCTGAGATCCATCCGCATACGATGGTTCCCACTGCACCCACATAATTATGTATAGAGAAAGCAAGCTTGCTCTCCGCACCCGTCATGATGCCTGTCTCCTGAAGATATGTAGGAGCCCAGTCTCCGACACCATAACGTACCATATATACAAAAGCATTTGCAAATGCGATGAGCCAGATCCACTTGTTCTTGAGGACATAGTCTACGAGCTGTGTCTTGAAAGGCACCTTCTCGCCTACCTTCTCCTTTGTCTTTACACCAGTATGGTCATTTCTCCAGTCTGCTACCGAAGGAAGTCCGCACGACTCTGGAGTATCGCGGAGAGACCACCAGCAGAAGCCTGCAAGAAGAAGAGCAAAAGCTGAAGGGAAGACGAAGTTCGCTCTCCAGGTCTGCTCGATACCGAGGTCTGCGAAAATGCCTACTCCGAAGATCGCAAGGATACCGAGGGTACCGGCTCCGATTGTATGCGATGTATTCCAGAGGGACATCTTGAAGCTTCGCTCACTATTGGAGAACCAATAGGCCATCATACGTCCGCATGGAGGCCATCCCATTCCGGAAAGAACTCCTACAAAGAGCATGAGGACAAAGAGCATAGCGACATTCAGGGCAACGTTTGCTGCAGAGAATGGAAGGAATCCGACAGCCATCATTACGAGGGAAGCGATCACCAGACCTACTGTAAGGAATTTCCTTGCATCAGAACGGTCTGAAAGCGTACCCATGATGAACTTGCTGAACGCATAAGCGATAGACACCGCAGAAGCTGCAATTCCTACACCTTGCTTGTCCACAAGGCCTTCTGCGATCATGTCCGGAGCTGCAAGAGAAAGATTCTTACGGACAAGATAGTAAGCGGCATAGCCCAGGAATGAGCCCATGAAGACCTTAAATCTCATAGACTTATACACACTGTCGATCTTCTCTTTCGGAAGAAGAGGCTTTGCCTGAGGCGGGTCAAAAAACTTAGACATATTTTAACGGTTGTATGCGGTTGTTAATTATAACCTGCAAAGATAGTCAAAATATCGGAATTACCCGTTTTAAACAACGATTTATAGCAATAGAACCGATTCCACTGACAGTATATCCGTTTTTAAAGGAAATATTTTTAATTTTGCAATTCTACTCAGAAAAGAGAAATAACCTAGAATACAATCAAGATGAAACAGGACACTAACAAAGAACTGATGACCAACTGGCGCTGGTGGATGATCGTGCTGCTTTTCGTGGCGACTACGGTAAACTACATGGACCGTCAGGTGCTTTCGCTTACATGGAAGGAATTCATTGCGCCGGAATTCCATTGGACAGACAGCCAGTATGGAATCATAACATCGGTATTTTCGATATTTTACGCAGTATGCATGCTTTTCGCAGGCAAATTCGTAGACTGGATGGGCACAAAGAAGGGTTATCTCTGGGCTATCGGAGTATGGTCTTTCGGAGCATGCATCCACGCAGCCTGCGGATGGGGAACGATGCATATCGAAGGCTTCGAGTCCATTGCCGCCATGAAGGCTGTCGAGGCCGGATCGAACGCTGCACTCGGAATAGCCACAGTCAGCGTATGGCTCTTCCTGGCCGCAAGATCCATCCTCGCTCTTGGTGAAGCCGGAAACTTCCCTGCAGCAATCAAGACAACTGCAGAATACTTCCCTAAGAAAGACCGCGCATTCGCGACATCCATCTTCAACGCAGGAGCATCGGTCGGAGCCCTCATCGCTCCAGTCACAATCCCGCCTCTGGCAGCTGCCTTCGGCTGGGAAATGGCATTCATCATCATCGGAGCCCTCGGTTTCCTCTGGATGGGATTCTGGCTCACAATGTATGAAAAACCATCAAAATCAAAGCATGTAAACGCAGCGGAGCTTGCATATATCAGACAGGATGAGGACGAGCCAGCTACAGAGTCCGAAGTAGAGGAAAAGAACACAATCCCATTCCTTAAGTGCTTCACTTACAGGCAGACATGGTCATTCATCGTCGGAAAATTCTTTACCGACGGAGTATGGTGGTTCTACCTCTTCTGGGCTCCTGCCTATTTCCAGGATCAATTCGGATACAAGGCTTCATCCGGCATGGGAATGGCCCTTATCGTCACCCTCTACGCCATCGTTACTGTGATTTCGATCTTTGGTGGATACCTTCCTAAGCTTTTCGTGGAAAAGAAGGGCATGCATCCGTATAACGGACGAATGGTAGCCATGCTCATATTCGCCTTCTTCCCTCTTTTCGCCCTCTTCGCACAACCTATGGGTCAGTACTCGGCATGGTGGCCAGCAATCATCATCGGCCTTGCCGGTGCGGGACATCAGGCATGGTCGGCGAACCTCTTCTCTACCATCGGCGACATGTTCCCTAAATCAGCAATCGCCACAATCACAGGAATCGGAGGAATGGCCGGAGGCATCAGTTCATTCATAATCAACCTCAGTGCGGGCAAGCTTTTCGATTACTCGGAAAGCATGGGAGCGGCATTCACCTTCCTCGGATTCGAAGGCAAAGAGGCAGGTTACATGATCGTATTCTGCATCTGCGCAGTGGCTTATCTCATTGCCTGGACCATAATGAAGGCCCTCGTGCCGAAATATAGGAAAATCGAAGAATAAAGGCTTCTGGAAAGAACATAAGTGACAATATGGCCACCCTTGCTGACATTATGTCAGTGATTTTCGGATGGCAGATTATTTGTTATCTTTGCACGCTGATTTGCTGACAATAAACCCAGCAAAGGTATAAGATGTTGATTATGACGACAATAGTGCTGATTTTGGCACTTCTATTTGGAAAGATAACTGTAAAGGAAATTAAAGAACATGTCAGAAAATACAGAAAAGGTAATGGAACAGGCAGCACCGGAGGAAACTGCCGTGGAGACAACGGTAGCGGAGAATGAAACCGCGGAAGAGGCCGTACAGACCGAAGATAAGAAAGACGAAAAGAAAGGATTCTTAAAGAGAGGAAACAAGGATAAGGCAAGGATAGAGGAGCTTGAGAAGAAGACAGCCGAGCTTGAGGAGAAGGTAGCGAAAGACAGAGATGACTACATCAGACTCATGGCTGAATTCGACAATTTCCGCAGACGCACATCGCAGGAGAAGCTTGAGCTTGTAAGCATGGCTTCAACCGATACGATCAAAGGTCTGCTTCCGGTCCTTGATGACTGCGAAAGAGCATTGAAAGTTTTGATGGAATCAAACGACAGCGACGCAGCAAAAGAAGGTACTGAACTGATATACAGCAAGTTGATGTCTTATCTTAAATCCAAGGGACTTGCCGTGATCGAGGCGATGAACCAGACTTTTGACACAGACCTTCATGAGGCAGTAGCACAGTTCCCAGTTCAGGACGAGGAACAGAAAGGAAAGGTATTCGATGTGGTCCAGACCGGATATACTCTCAACGGCAAGGTGATTCGTTTTGCTAAGGTCGTAGTAGGAATTTAATATGGCAAAGAAAGATTATTATGAAGTGCTGGGCGTGGACAAAAGCGCATCGGCAGATGAAATAAAGAAAGCATACAGGAAGCTTGCTATCAAGTACCACCCGGACAAGAACCCTGGCGACAAGGAAGCCGAGGAGAAGTTCAAGGAGGCTGCTGAGGCATATTCCGTACTGAGTGACGCCGACAAAAAGGCCAGATATGACCAGTTCGGCCATGCCGGAGTAGAGGGCGCAGGTCCTGACTTCAGCGGCGGATTCGGCAATCTCAACGACATTCTGAACGATCTCTTCGGAGGCGCATTCGGTGGAGGATTCGGCGGATTCGGTGGATTCGGCGGCGGATTCGGTGGCGGACAAGGCCAGAGACAGCAGAGGGTATATAGAGGACGCGACATACGCGTACGCGTGAAGCTGACGCTTGAAGAGATCGCAAAAGGCGTAGAGAAGGAAATCAGCATAGAGAAAAGCGTTCCATGTCCTGAATGTGGCGGTAAAGGTGCGAAGAACAGTTCTGACATCAAGACATGCTCCGCATGTAACGGAACCGGACAGGTACAGCGTGTGACCAACTCGATCTTCGGCCAGACAGTGACATACTCTACATGTCAGCAGTGCGGTGGCGAGGGCAAGGTGGTGACAAACCCATGCCGCAACTGCAACGGAAGCGGACTTGTACGTAAGCGCGAGACAATAAAGGTCAAGATTCCTGCAGGAGTAGAGGCTGGAATGCAGCTTACCATCCAGGGAGAAGGTCATGCTGCCAAGAATAACGGAATAAACGGAGACCTTCTTGTCGTAATCGAGGAACAGGAACATCCAAACCTCAGAAGAGAGGGAAACAACCTATATTATACTAAGGTAATATCGCTCCCTGATGCTATACTTGGAGGCGAAGCAGAGATTCCTTGCCTGGACGGACCATACAAGGTCAAGATCGACGCAGGAACCCAGTCTGGCACTGTAGTAAGACTCAGAGGCAAAGGTATGCCGACAGTAAACGGATATGGTGGAACAGGTGATCTTTATGTGAAATTCGCCGTTTGGATTCCAAAGAAGCTCGACAAGGATGAGAAGTCATTGATCGAGTCGCTTCGCAACAAGGACTCTTTCAAGCCGAATCCGACGAAGGAAGACAAGAGTTTCTTCGATAAACTGAAGGATCTTTTTGACTAAAAACAGAAAATTTGAGTTTTTTGTTAAATTTTCTTCAAAAAAGTTTGCAGGTTTAAATTTTATTCCTACCTTTGCAATCCCAAAAACAAAGCAACCTCTTGCGAAGGGTGAAAAAAGACGCAACGTTGCCAAACAATTAAATTTAATACAGAAATGAATCTTATTAAAGTAGTAGAGCAGGCATTTGCTAACGAGCAGGTTGCAAGCTACCCAAAATTCAAGGCCGGTGACACAATCACTGTGACATACAGAATCAAGGAGGGTGACAAGGAGAGACTTCAGAAGTTCAGAGGAACAGTTATCCAGCTCCGCGGAGCTTCTGCAGCAACAAGAACTTTCACAGTTCGCAAGGTTGCAAGCGGTGTAGGTGTTGAGAGAATCTTCCCATTTGAGTCACCATTCATCGAGTCAATCGAGCTCAACAAGGTAGGTAAAGTTCGTAGAGCACGTATTTTCTATCTCCGTGAACTCTCTGGTAAGAAGGCTCGCATCAAGGAGAAGAAGGTTGCTACAAAGAACGCTTAATTCAATAGCAGCATAACGGCTCCGTAGCTCAACTGAATAGAGCATCTGACTACGGATCAGAAGGTTACAGGTTTGAATCCTGTCGGAGTCACTACAAAGCCTCTTGGAATTTCCAAGAGGCTTTTCTTTTATCTATACAATATCTGGTAATGAATGAGAATTGACCCCTTATAGAAGGAACTGATATGAAAATTGGTTCTCATAGGGATGAGATAGGTTTACCCTATGAGAACCAATTATGACTTAAATCGAAGCGATATTACTTCTGCTTCTTCCAGAGGTTAGACATCTCCTCAAGAGTCTTGCCCTTAGTTTCAGGAACGAGCTTCCATACGAAGAGAGCTGCGAGGACGCAGATCACGCCGTAGAGACCATATGTAAACGCATGGCCGAAGTTCTCGCCCATTGAGCCAAGGCTCATGTTGTACATTGGAAGGAATGTTGATGAAACGATGAAGTTGAAGATCCACTGGAACGCTACAGCGATAGCTACAGCTGCACCACGGATTGTGTTAGGGAAGATCTCTGAGATAAGTACCCAGCAGATAGGACCCCAGCTGAACATGAATGAAGCACTGTAGACCATGATGCTGATGACAGCAACAACCGGTGGAAGAGCTGCAGAAACGCTGGTAAGAGCCACACCTGCTGCACCGACTGCCATACCGAGAGATCCTACGATAAGGAGCGGCTTACGTCCGAGCTTCTCAACTGTAAAGATAGCGATGAGTGTAAATGTGATGTTCACGATACCCATGAGCACTGTCTGCATCATAGGGTTGCCCATTCCGAGAGACTCGAAAATACGAGGTGCGAAATAGAGAACCGCATTGATACCCACTGCCTGCTGGAATACGCTGAGCATGATACCTACGAAGATCACAAGCCATCCGTATGTGAAGAGTTTCTCAGTCTTCTCTGTTACTGTAGCCTTGATGTCAGCGAGAATAGCCTGAGCTCTGCTCTGGCCGTTGATCTTTGAGAGGATGTAGAGAGCCTGCTCATCCTTACCTACCATTGCAAGGTAACGAGGTGTCTCAGGAACAAGGAAAAGGAGAAGAGTGAAAAGTCCTGCAGGAACTGCCTCGCTGAGGAACATATATCTCCAACCTGTTGCGATCATCCACTGAGCCTCACCTGGGTTCATGATCTGATAGATACCATTAGCCATCTTCTCGATTGCAGGAGTCACGTGATCGCCAAGGATAAGGAAGTTCACGAAGTAAACAACGAGCTGACCGAAGATGATTGCGAACTGGTTCCAAGAAACCAGAGTACCACGAAGGTTGCTTGGAGCCACCTCTGCGATGTACATAGGGCAGATTGCAGAAGCAAGACCTACACCGATACCACCGAGTACACGATAGAGGTTAAAGGCAATCAGAAGCGAGAAAGTAGCCTCACCCTTAGGGAAGAACAAGAACTCAGGATAATATGATCCGAGAGCTGAAAGGAAGAAGAACACACCGGCCATGATGAGGGATTTTCTACGTCCCATTCTTGAAGCGCAGATACCTGAGATTGCAGCACCGATGATACATCCCAAAAGGGCGCTTGATGATGTGATTCCATGGAGGAAGTCTGTATAGGCAAAGTCCTTGGCTCCGATGAAGAAAGCCTGAAGACCTTTCTCGGCTCCGGAAATGACAGCAGTGTCATATCCGAAGAGAAGACCTCCGATTACAGCTACAAGGACAATCGAAAAGAGATAGCCCTTGCTGCCTTTGTCATTTGTGTTAGTCATAGTTATAATAGTATGTAGTTATACAAAGATCCCCGGTCAAGCCGGGGACTACATTGCTCAGACAATGCCGGAAACGACATTTTATATCATTTCCGGCACGACTGATAGATTAATTAGCAATACATGTTAAGGATAGCCTCGTAGAGCTCCTGCTTGCCTGAAGTAAGCTTAGGCTCGTTAACCTCCTTACCGTAAGCGTAAACATCCTCGAGAGTGAGCTTACCCTCTTCGAACTCCTTACCCTTACCAGCGTCGAATGAAGCGTAACGGTCAGCAAGCATCTTCTTGTATGGGCTCTCCTCGAGAAGAGCTGCAGCGCACTCAAGAGCACGTGCCATAGCGTCCATACCTGCGATGTGTGCGATGAAGATGTCCTCAAGGTCAGTAGAGTTACGACGAGTCTTAGCGTCGAAGTTTGTACCACCGTTTCCGAGACCGCCACCACGGATGATCTGCATCATAGCCTGAGTGAGCTCGTAGTTGTCAATTGGGAACTGGTCTGTATCCCAACCGTTCTGGTAGTCACCACGGTTAGCGTCGATAGAACCGAGCATATCGTTGTCAACAGCAACTGCAAGCTCGTGCTCGAATGTGTGACCTGCGAGAGTAGCGTGGTTAACCTCGATGTTCACCTTGAAGTCATTCTCAAGACCGTGAGCCTTAAGGAAGCCGATCACTGTCTCAGTGTCAACATCGTACTGATGCTTTGAAGGCTCCATTGGCTTAGGCTCGATAAGGAATGTTCCTGTGAAGCCCTTTGAACGAGCGTAGTCACGAGCGAGTGTAAGCATCTGTGCAAGGTGCTCCTTCTCTCTCTTCTGGTCTGTGTTGAGGAGTGACATGTAACCCTCACGGCCGCCCCAGAATACATAGTTCTGACCGCCGAGCTCGATAGTAGCGTCGATAGCGTTCTTGATCTGAACAGCAGCGCGAGCTACAACGTCGAAATCAGGGTTAGTAGCAGCACCGTTCATGTAACGCTTGTTACCGAATACGTTAGCTGTTCCCCAAAGAAGCTTGATACCAGTCTCAGCCTGCTTCTCCTTAAGATATGCTACAACAGCCTTGAGGTTAGCCTCATACTCCTCACCGTTTGCACCCTCGTCAACGAGGTCAACATCGTGGAAGCAATAGTACTCGATGCCCATCTTCTGCATGAACTCGAAACCTGCGTCAACCTTAGCCTTAGCAACCTCTACAGCGTCAGTAGCAGCATTCCAAGGGAATGACTTAGTACCACCACCGAACTGGTCAGCACCCTCTGCGCAGAGTGTGTGCCACCAAGCCATAGCGAACTTGAGCCACTCAGCCATAGTCTTGCCGAGAACTACCTTATTTGCATCATAATAGCGGAAAGCCATTGGGTTCTTGCTCTCCTTGCCTTCGAACTGGATCTTACCGATACCAGGGAAAAATTCTTTGTTTGCCATAATTTTAAAATAGAGTTATTAAAAATTGATTATTATTTTTCAAGTCTTGACTTCCATACTTCGTAAGCTGCAGCATATTCGTCGACATCAGCCGGCTCGATTACCGCAAGTTTCTCGAGAGTAGAGAAAGCCTCTGTATTATCCTTATATATACCAGCTCCGATACCGGCACCCTTTGCAGCACCTACTGAGCCGTCAGTATCATAGAGATCGATCACAGCACCTGTAACACCAGCAAGAGTATTGCGGAAGATTGGGCTGAGGAACATGTTTGCATGACCGGCATGAATCTTATTTACCTTCATACCCATCTGCTGCATGATTTCGATACCATATGCGAATGAGAATACGATACCCTCCTGAGCTGCACGAAGGAGATGAGCCTTGCTGTGTACGTTGAAGTTCACTCCATGGAAAGAGCTTCCTACTTCCTTGTTCTCAAGCATACGCTCTGCACCGTTTCCGAAAGGAAGAACGCTGACGCCGGCACTTCCGATAGGAGCGAGAGCCGCGAGATCGTTCATGTCTGAGTAAGAGATTCCCTCTGGTGCAACATTCCTCTTCATCCAAGAATTGAGGATACCTGTTCCGTTGATGCAGAGAAGGACTCCGAGACGAGTCTGGTCTGCAGTATGATTTACGTGAGCGAATGTGTTCACGCGTGACTTAGGGTCATAGTTAACATCACCGAGGACTCCGTATACCACACCTGAAGTACCTGCTGTAGAAGCAATTTCACCAGGGTTGAATACATTGAGTGACAATGCGTTGTTTGGCTGGTCACCACCACGGTATGTAATAGGGATACCTGCAGCAAGGCCGAGCTCGGCAGCAGCTGCCTCACTTACTCTTCCCTGCTCCGAGAATGTAGGACGGATCTCTGGGATGAGGCTGTGATCGAATCCGTAATAATCCATGAGGATCTTTGCTGTAGAATTCTCAGCGAAGTCCCAAAGCATTCCCTCAGAAAGTCCTGATACAGTAGTGCAGACCTCACCGCTGAGCTTCATTGCGATATAGTCACCAGGGAGCATGATCTTATAGATCTTTGCATAAAGCTCTGGCTCGTTCTCCTTCACCCATGCAAGCTTTGATGCTGTAAAGTTACCTGGAGAGTTGAGCAGATGGCTGAGACAGCGCTCATGTCCGATCTCATCGAATGCCTTGTTGCCATAAGGAACGGCGCGGGAGTCACACCAGATGATTGAAGGACGAAGTACGTTGAGATCCTTGTCAACGCATACGAGACCATGCATCTGATATGAAATACCGATTGCCTTGATATCCTTAGGGTCAACACCTGAGCCTGACAATACTGATGATGTCGCAAGCTTGAGATTCTCCCACCATGCTGATGGGTCCTGTTCTGCCCAGCCTGGCTTTACAGCCATGATGGCAGCCTCAGATTTTGGATAGAATGCAGAGCTGAGACATTTACCTGTCTGAGCGTCCACGAGGCTCGCCTTTACCGACGAACTTCCGATATCGTAACCAAGAAGATACATATTTTTAGATTAGTTTTAATGTCTTACAAATATATATATTATTCGTGAAAAAAATCAAGTATGTCGAAAATATACTTTAGATTCTGTTTCAAAATTTAAAAAGTATCTTTCAAATCTTATAAAAAAGCGGGATTGAGTTCTTATTTTGACACAAAAACATAAGTCTCCCCTGCCTTTGTATCGACATCATAGAGATTAGTTTGTGGCTGGGTCATATCCAAAGTCACTGAAGACTCCTTGATCAGAGGCTCCGCCACCTCAGGCATCACATAATAAGGATTCGTATTCTCGCCTTCCGCAGCAGAGAGGGCCTTTCCTCCCTTAAGAGTCAGTTCGTCGGATGTCCTGATCCTGAGGTTGCCACCAAGACGCGATGTAACCTTCAACGATGTGACCTTGCAGTCTTTCCATTCTATGTCGACAACAAAGCCTCCACGAGCGACAAGACCTGTGACCTTTCCGTCCTTCCATCTGTCAGGAAGAGCAGGAAGCACATGAACTGCTCCGTCATGGCTCTGAAGGAACATTTCAGCAATACCTGCAGCACATCCGAAGTTTCCATCGATCTGGAAAGGCGGATGAGCATCGAAGAGATTAGGATATGTACCTCCCTTGCCCCAGAAGCCTGTGCTTCCGGCAGGAGTGAGCTGGTCAGTGATAAGCTTGTAAGCCCTGTTTCCGTCAAGGAGACGTGCCCAAAGGCATACCTTCCATCCCATAGACCATCCTGTAGCAGGATCACCTCTGTAATTCAATGAGTTACGCGCTGCAGCGAACAATTCAGGAGTCCTCCATGAAGAGATCTGGTTGCCAGGGAAAAGGCCGTAGAGATGAGAGACATGACGATGATGGTCCTCAGGGTTATCCCAGTCATGCATCCACTCCTGAAGCTGTCCATGCTGTCCGATCTGCATTGGAGCCATCTTTTCCATAGCCGCAGCAAGCTGCTGAGGGAATGCCTCATCCTCTCCAAGAATATCTGCAGCAGTGATGATGTTGGTGAAGAGCTCCGAAATCATCTGGTTGTCCATTGTGGTTCCGGCGCAGATGGTAACGTCACCCGGATCGCGCAGGAAGGCGTTTTCCGGAGAATTTGAAGGAGCAACGACAAGCCATCCATGCTCTGGCTCTACTATCATGAAATCAAGGAAGAACTCGGCTGCACCCTTCATGATCGGATACACCTCCGCAAGGAATCCCTTGTCACCTGTATGGAGATAATGCTCCCAGAGATGACGGCAGAACCATGCTCCTCCTGTAGGCCACATTCCGGATGCTGCAAAATCAACAGGTCCTGTGATACGCCAGATATCAGTATTATGATGGAGAACCCATCCTTTGGCTCCATACATTGTCTTTGCTGTTTCCGCACCTGTCTCAGCCACTTCCTTCACCATCTTGATGAACGGCTCATGAAGCTCGGAGAGATTAGTGACCTCTGCAGGCCAGTAATTCATCTCGACATTGATGTTTGTCGTATACTTGCTGTCCCATGCAGGGTTGAGGCTGTTTGCCCAGATACCCTGGAGGTTCGCAGGCTGTCCGCCCGGCTGGGAACTACAGATAAGAAGGTATCTACCGAACTGGAAATAAAGCTCCGCAAGCTGAGGATCGTCTCCTTCCGCAAACTCGCGTACACGTACGTCTGTTGTATTCAAAGCGGCAGGAGTAGTACCAAGATCAAGCTCTACCCTGTCGAAATACTCTGCATACTGAGTTGTATGAGCCTTCTTCATGCTCTTGAATTTCTTTGAGAAAGCCGCATCCAGGGCCGCCAGAGCCTTCTTGTCAGGATCTGCAGAAATGTCCTTATAGTTAACGAAGCTTGTTCCTGTAGAGATGAATACAGTGGCCTCAGTCGCTCCTGCGAGAGAAAGTCCCTCCTCTGTAGCCTCGAGCTTTCCTCCGTCATGGGCGATGCGTACGCGTGTCACGAACTGAACCTTTCCCTCAAGTCCTTCCTGATCGCCTGTTGTGGCACGAAGCACGATATCATTGCCCTCAACTGCGACCGAATGTTTTTTATGAGGAGAAACAAGAGATGCGTCGAATGTGATCTTTCCCTTTTCAGATGCGGAAAGGTTCACAGCCACGACGTCATCTGCAAATGACGAAATGACCTCTCTGACATATTCTACTCCATCGACTGTATATTTTACGGAAGCGACAGCCTTTGAGATGTCAAGGTCTCTGTAATAGGCAGACGGAGCCTCATGTCCCGGGAAATCAAGATAGAGGTCACCGATGGTCTGGTACGACATTCCATGGTTTGTCCTGAAGAATATCTTCTGGTCTACCATATCCTGGGCTGCCCTGTACTTTCCATCGAAGATAAGCTGCCTTATCTGGTCCAACGCCCCTTCCTCAACATCAGGATTGGCATTGCTGTTAGGCTGTCCTGCCCAAACGGTCTCTTCATTGAGCTGGATCTGTTCACGGTCTGCTCCTCCGAACACCATGGCTCCAAGCCTTCCGTTTCCGACCGGAAGAGCCTCTACCCACTGTGATGCAGGCTCATCATACCAAAGCTTCAGATCTGAAGCCTCCTCCTTGACGGGAGTACATGCTGCGGCAACTAATGCCAATGCAAAAAAAATTCTTTTCATATAAAAACAAATTTACAATGCAACCTTTACTGAAAGACCCTCATACTTTATTGTCTGCGTCTTTCCGACACCCTCCTTTGACACCGGGACTATATTGAATACCCTATCCTGAAGCATTCCCGGGAACTCTCCCCTACGCTTTTCAATGGCAAGTGTCTCTGTATCCTCATCATATTCAAACTCTATCATAGAGTATGCTCCCTTTTCATAATTGTAGTTTACATTCTCATCCTCATATAGAGTGAAGGATGCGTCGGCACCCTTATATACATATAAATCAATGACGTCTGCCGGTTTCTGATCTGTCCACTGGATCTCCGGACCGCATGGAACGATAGAACCCGCACGTACAAAAAGCGGCATTCTCTCATATGGAGCAGCCACATCCATGGCAGCACCTCCTTCGACGAATTCATTGCTGTAGAAGTCATACCATCCGGCACACTCAGGGAAATAGACCTCGCGCGAACGCGCACCATATTCATATACAGGAGCCACGAGGAATGAAGGTCCGAACATATATTCATCACCTATGTCGATCACATTTGCATCAGCCATGAAGTCCATCACGAGCGGACGCATTATGGTATAATCCTCGAACCATGTCATGCCGGCCAATGAATATATATACGGCATGAGGGTATAGCGAAGCTTGGTATAGTAGACAATGGATTCGTATGCAGAGTGACCTTCTGGGGCGATTTCCCATGGCTCACGGTAAGGATACTGTCCATGGGCACGGAAGAGCGGGCAGAAAGCACCGAACTGGAACCAACGGGTATTGAGTTCGCGCCATTCCTTCTGGTCGGCATTCTCGACTCCGGTACGGTCATATATATGCTGGCCTGCAACAAAACGATTCTCCACACAGAATCCGCCGATATCCATTGTCCAGTAAGGGATTCCGCTCATGGCGAAGTTGAGGCCGGCTGAAATCTGTGCCTTCATATCCTCCCATCGGGTAGCGATATCACCGCTCCATGTTGCCGTAGAATATCTCTGAAGACCTGCAAAACCGCTGCGGGTAAGCAGGAATACTCGTTTGTCGTTGTCAACTCCACGCTGACCGTTATAAATGGCATCCGCATTCACCAGCGAATATGCATTGAAATACTCTGTCGACGAGCCGAAGGCTGTAGGACCGCAGAGGGCCTTGCGATAATCCATGTCCGTACAGTCACGGATATTCGGCTCCGAAGCATCCATCCACCACGCATCGATTCCCAGAGGGTAATAATGGTCATATATCTGATTCCAGAAAAGCTCACGGGCGCCTGGTGCATATGCATCATAGAAGCCATAAAGATAGCCCTGTCCGATCCAGTCGCGAATCCCGTCTTCGTAAGCCTTGTTATACATCCATCCCTTGTCGTTGAACTCCTTGTAATGTTCTGTATCGACATAGAACTTCGGCCATACCGATATCATCATGCGTCCGCCAAGGTTATGGATGGAATCTACCATTCCCTTCGGATCAGGGAATCTTGTCGGATCGAACTCATGGCTTCCCCATGCATCCTCCTCCCAATGGCTCCAGTCCATCACTATATTGTCGATCGGTATATGCCTTTTTCTGAAGCCTTCCAAGGCCTCGATCATCTCGGTCGATGTCTTATACCTTTCGCGGCTCTGCCAGTATCCCATAGCCCATTTAGGCATGATCTGAGCCTTTCCGGTAAGAGTGCGGTATCCGCTGATGACCTCATCCATATCATCACCGGCGATGAAGTACCAATCCATCTGCTGAGACATCTCGCTCCACCACTGATGTTTCGCCTGCTGAACCGGATCCACGACATCATATACACGTAGTCCGCAGTATGAAACATCACCGTCCGGCTTCCACTCGACCTTCAAAGGAGTCCTCGCCCCTGCCTCAAGATGGACGGTGAACTTATATGCATTAGGATTCCATGCTGTCCTCCAGCGCTCAGGAACTACGGTCTCGCCGCCGATTGTCACGCTTGTATATCCGGCATAATACAGTATGAACTGATAATCACCTGACTGCTGAGCTTCGATTTCGCCCTCGTACGTAACTTCCGAGCCAAAGAAGCGGAAGTCCTCCGGGAGATTCACCACACGTGACATCTCAGGAGCTACCAGATGCTCGAAATAAAGCTGCGGTTCCTCGCGCACAAGGGTATCTCCACGAAACGGTGCATATATTCCGGTAAGACAGCCTTCCTTGCCGTTATTGTCATAAAGCTTGAAGACCTCACCGAGCTGCCTGTAATCGGACGGATTGCCGAAACGCATCATCGAATAGCTGTCCATAAGGACGCCATATCCCTTGTTGGAAACTATGAACGGAACAGAGACCTTTGTATTGTATTGGAAAAGTTCCTCATTCTTTCCCTTGTAGTTGAATTCGTCAGCCTGATGCTGTCCGAGACCATAGAAGGCCTCATCTTCAGGCGACTCGAAGACCTGTCTGAAACTATATCCGGTCGTGCCGTCAACCTGGATGGATTCGAAGTACTTTCCGCCTCCGGCCTGCTCCTGGAGAATGATGTTTCCTTCCGGATCCTTGAATGAAACTTCACCGGTCAGCATACTCACGTCTGCTATGAGGGAACCTGTCGCGACTGACAGAAGCCCATCATGTTCAAGCACGGTAAAAGCAACCTCGGCATTCTGAGGCAGGACAATAAGACTCTGATTATCAGAAAACTTATTTTCAGGAGTCGCAGAAACACGGATTATCTTTTCTCCCAGAACATCAAGACGGACGAGATTGGGACCACCTGCTACAGGATGCTGCACCCTGACGGTCACTCCATTATCATCCTGTCTGTAATCCCAGGCACATCCGCACAGAATGATCCCGAGAAGCAAGAGCAGGAACAAGCATTTTGATTTCATAGCAGTTTCAGTTTTAGTGGTCAGTCCGAATATTGAGTCGGAAAATACAAATATAACTATTTTATGGTACAGACGAACATTCAGACTCATAAAACACACAGCCGGACGACCCTCATCGGCCGTCCGGCTTCCACTAACACTACACTACTCTATTCAGCGGGCTTCTTCCCTATCAAAATTCAGATGTACTCCTTTAAGCTTCATTGACAAAGAGCAGAGAAGGATTCCGAAAACGATCAAGCCTGCGCCCGCCATGACTATCACAGTGGCAATTCCTGCGCCAAAAGGGTTCACAAGCATAAGAATCGACAGAATAAGAGTCAGGATTCCGCCAGCTGCAAGCCAGCCTCCCCCTTGAATGCCGAATGTATCGAAATCTCCGGAGAAACCCAGAAGAACGAAGCTGTTATAGAGGAGCCAGAACCCCAGGACAATCGGAAGAACCGCAATGGTCACTCCGGGATTGATGCATAGAAAGAGTCCGAGAAAGAGGTCCAGTACTCCTCCGACTATGACATATCCCCTCATCATAAGATAGTTGCCGCTGGCAGATGCTGCAATAAGTTTCGCTACTCCGACAATGAGCATGATGACGCCTGTAAGGATGCTCAATGCAACATAGCTTTCAAGAGGGAAAGCAAAGACGGCAATACCGGCTACAATGCAGAGTATGCCTGCAACAAGCACAAGCCACCAGTGCTGTACGACACGGGCGGCTTGCTCAGTAAGTTTTTCAAATCGACGTTTCATGATACTGATAATTTAATCAGCACCGTGAAAGACAACTATTGTGCTAAAGTAATGCTCTCGATCACGATCGGTTTTCCTCCCAAAGACCAGAAACCGGCAATGTAGATATGTGCAGGGCTTATCTTGTTGCCGTTCTTGTCCTTCATGGAGTGGAGGTCAACGGTAATTGTACGGGAGTTTCCAAAGTCGAACATAGCCGGATCGCTCCAATAATTGTTCTTATCGAAGAGACGGAAGGAAACCTGGCTGTCATTGTTGTTTCCGAGTACCACAGTGATGGTCTTGAAGCCGGAAAGGTCCAGGCCTTCCGCATACTGCCATCCTCCGAAACCATACTGTCCGGTAATGAGCGTCCTGGTCTCCTCGTCAAAAGATCCAGTCTCCCAAATTGAAGGATTGAACATGGCTTCCGTAAGCGGGAACGGAGTGATGACGGTAACATTCACGACCAGTTCCTTTGTCACGCCTGCCGCAGATGAATAAGTAACGGTCACATCTGCCTCGCCTTCCTTCAATGCCACGAGCTTGCCGCCCTGCACCTTTACTACAGACTCATCAGAGCTGGTCACTGAAGACTTTGCCGTAACGGCAATCTTGGTTCCATCAGCATATACAGCATTGACTATAAGACTTTTGCTATCTCCCATACGGATCTCAATACTTCCATCAATGCCCATGATCTCAAGTCCGGCAAGTTCAGCCTCGGCAGAAGATTTGCCGGCATATTCCTTAAACCAGTGATATACAGGCCATGGACATGCCTCAGGATCATTGAGGAATGTATAATTGCCCGGAGTTCCCGGCACATCACGGAACTGGGAAAGAAGTTCCTGACCAGTAAATATCATCCAGCTGACATTGCCTGTATTATCCGCGATATACTTGAAGTTGGCACCGAAGCCTGTACCTCCGACAACTCCTGTGATGCTCTTGCCCCATGAAGAGTCGTATACAGCAGGAGCCCAGTCCATCTCTGTAACCATGATCGGAGCGATTGCAGCAGCCGGTCCGACCTGAGCATCCCAACCGCGCTGGAAGCCCTCATAGCCTCCGCCCATTACTCCTCCGAGCTCGGCGCTTGGCTGTTCCGCATCACT
This sequence comes from Candidatus Cryptobacteroides sp., assembly GCA_045649795.1. Taxonomy (GTDB): domain Bacteria; phylum Bacteroidota; class Bacteroidia; order Bacteroidales; family UBA932; genus Cryptobacteroides. The sequence goes on from JAZRQM010000057.1 coordinate 18,886, forward strand.
GCCGTACCATCCCGGATAGACATGTACTGCATAACCGATGTTCTCACCCTTGATAGGATATGAAGCATATCCGGCATACTGCGACTGATAACCGAGGCCCGGCACCCATATGATGTTGCGGCAATCATTACCTCTGATCTTGTCCACTATGGCCTGGAAATATTCCGAAAGCTTCTGAAAATGACCGTCACCTGAGCTTGCGTATGATCCGTCGGGACCTTTAATATTGATAGGTTCGTTCGCAAGCTCGAACATGATGCGTCCGTTGTTTCTGATCTTCTTGTGCTTTGAAACAATGTCCCATACCTTCAGCAGGAAGGCCTGATAATCATCACCTACGGCAATCCTTTCCGGTGATACTCCCGGAGGACGCATAACCACATAAAGACCTTTGCTGACCATGTATTCTGCCATCGGCACGAAAACCTCATCCAGATACTTTCTGAAGCGGGTTTCAGAGAATCTCTCATGGCCTTCGTAACGTACAGACTCCTGGTTCGGATCGTCGCTCCAGTACGGATCCATATGCATTCTGATGAAATCCATCTCCCAGCCTGCAGCCAGCACAGCATCAATCATACGCTTATTGTAATCAAGACATCCGGCCACATCATAATTGTTCCATCCCCAGTTGTTGAAGAATGGACTGTAAGTCTGGCCGAAACCATGAAGGTTCACTATGTTTCCGTCATTATCCTTGAGATAACGACCGACCACATTAAGTTCGAAGACCGAATAGTCCGGAGTCGAAGGAACTGTGTCCGGCTTTTCGGTTTCCGGCTTTTCAATGCCGGGAGGATTCACCGGAGCATACTGGACCTTTTCCGAACATGCTGCAAAAGATGTCAGAACAAGGATTAATGTCAAGATCTTTATCGCTTTAGTCTTCATATGTATAAATCTATCATTTGAATCTCAATCCATCGGCAAAACCGGCATATGCATATTTACGGTTGTAGTTCTGATCCCAAAGACCCACCGGCTCTCCGCCTCTCCAACCTGTACCGAGTGCGCCTGGAGCATCCGTCATGCACCACTGAGTGATTCCATACTGCTGGGCCGCAGGGACTATCTCAAAGTATTTGCTTACTATGAACTTATAGTAATCCGCCATTGCCCTATGCTGCTGATCAGTCATGTCAGCAGTGGCGACGGTATTTCCATTTCTGTCAACATAGCCCATGTCAAGCTCCGATATCTTAACGAGTTTACCGGTATTTGCCATCAACTGGAGCATCTGGACATAATGCCTCTCCTTACTTGCCTGAATATCAGGGTTTTCATAATAAGAGACATGCATCTGTGTACCGATACCATCAATCTTGGTGACTCCATCCGACTCCCAGACACCAATCCAATGGATAAGGCTTTTGAGCTTCTTGTTGTCGTCCCAGTCTGACTCGAGGTTATAATCATTTATGAAAAGTCTGAGCGGTGCTGTACCGCCGTACTCTGCATAATATTTTCTCGCTGCAGCAATCACGATACGGACATAATCGCCTGAACCCAGATAATCCTGCCAATAGAAATTGTTTGAGCTTCCCCACTGGGCTGACTCAAGTTCATAGAATCCATCACCGTTGGTATCACGTCCCGAAATCGCCTCATTGACTGCATCCCATGCGGAAACCCTGGTAGCTGTAACCTCCATCATACCCTTGATCCAGCGGTCCATCGCCTCGGTAAGCACCTGTTTTTTCTCCTCCGGTGTAAGAGGTTCATATGTATAGCCTACTCCTGTAGCAATGAAGCTGAAATCATCGATGTAAATATCTCCGGCGAACTCTCCGAAGCTGAAAATCAAGCGAGTACCGCCTTCTGCACTGCACACACATGTCAATTCGACTTCCTTCCACTGAGTGGTGAACTCTACAGTACCGAACTCACCAGCCGACTTGTATCCGTCAGTGATCTGGAAACCTGCTGAAAGCTTTCCGTTTGAAGATCCTTTAACTCTGAATTTGAGCTTGTAAGTAAGATTATTTTCAAAAGCCTCTGAGAAATCATAGGCAAACTGAGCCTCCCAACTATTTACAGCAGAAGGGTTTGTCACCTTGAGAGCCCCGTTCTCCACCTTTCTGGTCGAGCTGTTTCCCCATCCGTTGAATACAACGTTTCCATCATTGAAATCCGTCTGAAGGAGCACGGCTTCCGAATACTGATCAGATGGGACCTCTACCCTCTTGCCCTTAAGCAGGCTGTTCAGATAGGCATTCTGCTGCTGCGAGTGCCATGCCAGGGTATGTCCGTAAACAGTCATGCCGGCACGTTCCGCCTCCTCGATGAAATTCCTTACCTGGGTGAAGTCCATCGACCCGTCAGGCCTCAGTACTGAGGCCTGCTTCATGGCATTTCCGGCCGTCATCTCGTTGAGATTGGCCACCGCAACATCATAATGCTTTCCCTTTCTCAAGAACTCGTTCACGGTCACGCCTGCACCCAGCTTGAAATCAGGAGAAAGCTGACGGTTCACATAATTCTTAAGGTCGTCATACGCATCTAGATTGTCATATGAAAGATTGTCGTCCTCCCCAGGAGTCGGCTCCGGCTCGGGCTCGGGTTCGGGTTCGGGCTCGGGTTTTGGATCTGGCTCCGGTTTAGGCTGCGGTTTTATATTTTCAATGTCCAATCGGTCATTGAGATAGTCATCCGGAAAGCATCCCGTCATCAATAGCAATGAAAGGACAATAATACCTGTTTTAACAAAGCACCGTTTCATAAATGTTTATTCTGACTTTCGATAACCAAGCTTCTTACCCTCACCCTCACGTGCGAATACTGCGATCTCACGTCCATCATATTTAACCTTTCCGCTGACAAATTCAGGGATATTGTATGCATACATATTGTTCTCATAGAACTTCAGAGGATTCTTCTGCGGGAGAAGGAAAGGTTTGTGAGCATTACCTTCCTCATCAATGTATGAAAAATATGCCTTTGTATAAAGCCCATCATCTCTTCTGGTACCGAAGACAAGCCAGCGGCTGTTGGTGCTCCATGAATGGTAGCTCTCGGCATCATCGCTGTTCAGGGCACTCATATTATATATTCTGCCGGTATGAAGATCGGCAGCATAAAGATCAGCCTCCTTATGCCATATAGAGAAGTTGCCATAATCACTGAGCGCGAAGACAAGGAGTCTGCCATCAGGTGAAATACGTGGAAATGAGACACTTGCATCATGGGCACGAGCATTGAACAATGTATCCACACTTGTGCCGAATGAGCAATCGTCCGGATTGAAGTCCACTCTGCAGAGGCTGTATTTTACTTCACGGAACCTTGCAGGCATTGGATTCACAGCCTCGGCACTGCAGAAGTAAAGGCTCCTTCCGTCAGGCGAAAATGTCGGGAAAGTTTCAAAAGCAACTGTTGAGCTCAAGAATTCTGATGTTACGATTTCATGCTTTTCCACATCATAGACAACCACATCAGACGCTTCATCAAAGACTTCCACCACATTGCGGTTTCTTGTATGCACTACTTCGTTGGTCGTATTTACAGTAAAGGCAACATACTTTCCGCTTCCATGCCAGTAAGGATACACCAGAGGCGAAATGGTCTGATCAGTCTTTGTATCAAGCTTCTCCTTGACTCCGTCCCTGAAGATGTATGTACCTCCTAGTTCTGAACGAAGGTGGAAGAGCATGTAATCCGGGTCTCTGTCACGGAAGGAATGACAGTTGACACAGTTTCCCCTACCTTGAAGATTACTGTAGATCTTGGTCTCCTTGAAGCTTTCTATATTTCTCTGCCGTATACTCATCTCCTTCCACATCGTATATCCGGGCGGAATATGGCGATATGCAATATACGGGTCAATCTTATCTTCCTTAACGCTGATGCTGAAGGGTTTGAATGCCTTCCACTCACCATCCTCTCGGAAACATACAGTAAGTTTGATCCCATCCTCAGAGGTGTTCGGCATCAATATGCGCCAAAAGCGCATTCCAAATGAGACCAGATTCTTTCTCGCTTTGACACAATAGGCTTCCCCGTCTGATTCAACCAAAAGCATGACCTTGCCCTCTGCATGTTCATCAGTGACGACAAAGTTGAGCGGGGCAATATTCTGTGGTACAGTCACATCCGTATAGTCCGGAAATATCTCAGGATATTCATCCAAATGGCTTTTGATGTCAGGCTTTGTCGAGCATGAACATAAAGCCATAGATATCAGTATGATATTGACAAGTATCTTTTTCATCGCTGCGAATCCTCCAAAATCTTATAAAGTTCATGGAACTGGGCAAGAATGTGGTTTGACGGATTTGCCTCCATCATATCCCTCATATCTCCCTGCATACCATCATATCTTGCATATTCATCTGTCAAAGGAAGAGATGCATACATCCTTCCCAAGGTCTCATCACTTCGCACCGCCTGTGGATTATCGATGAAGTGTCTCATCGACGAAGCCCATTTGCGATAAAACAACGTCTTCTCAAGAATACGTATATATTTTTCTGCAGCCCCATAAGACTCCAGAACAAGATTTGCCTGTATAAGTGCCTGAAGTTGACGAGGATGGCATGATCCAGGAGTCACAACATTTCCGTCAAAAGCAGCCTTTCTTCCGGAACCCAGATACCCCCAGGCAAGGTAAACATTGCTTTGAAGAGAAAGGCCAGTCTTAAGATTAGGCGTAGGATACATCAGGCTGGACAAGTCCTGAGGATTGTAATATCTGAAGTTCTGTACCAGAAGTCCCTTCTGAGCCAAAGCAAGATTGAGATAGCTGACCAGGAACGTTGGCTGTCGGCGGTCTGCCGTCTGGATGATCTTATCCCATTCCTCATTTTCTGCCCAATATTGCTCCTGAATCAGTCGGTAGAAACTCTTGCTGTGAACCTTCGTATAGAAATTACCGGCAAGAAAGAATGAAAAAGCTGCTCCAAGGATCATTGCGGTCTTTATGACTGTCGAGCTGAAATTTAAACGACCGGCAAGCCATGCCACTACTATAAGGACCGGCACAAGTACCCATGCATAAATCGGGAAGAAATATGTTGACGGCCAGTCATAGTACATGAACGGTGTCAAGGCATGCTCCCTGCTGTCGACAAGAGAACACTCGACATAAAGCGCTGCGGTACAGCAAAGCACCAACGGATATACCAAAGCCCACAAACCTTTCAAGCCGTTCTCAAGTATCTCCATTAACAAAAGGCAAACAGCAAATACTACAGTAACGCTTCCTGCTGCCTGATATAGAAGAGGTATCATCAAGGCCCCTGCAAGATAACGCCAGGACTTGTTTTTCAGAGCCTGGTAAATCAGAAGCATAGCCATGACGAGCATGAAGCCGATATGACCTTGAAAGCGGTAATAATCGTTCTCCATGCAAAGGAAGAGAAATGCAACGGGAAGGAATGAGAGACCGGACATGACACGGCTTTTGGCGATGCCCGACATCAGGGCACCTATCATACATGATGTCAAAAGATACAGGACCGTGACCACAGCAGTGCCGACAAACGGGATTCTGAAGAACTGAGTCAGGAAAGATCCGAGAACGGTAGCCAGTCCTCCTGTCTTGCACAGTTTCATCCATATATCTGCCCAATCATATAAAAAGAGATCGTTGCTCTCAATATTGTAGAATCGGAATTCCTGAGTCAGATGGATTCCGACAGCCATCAAAACGGCAGCAGCTGCAACTGCAATGATATTCTTATGGTTGTTTCTCATAAATCTAATAAACATAAGCCCAATATGTATCGGCATATTTCCTCTTTGCCTGAGCTGTCTTGCCCTGGCTCATAAGTTCGGTAAAGTCTGCGAAACGTTTCCACACATCTTCATCAATCTTATACACCTTCAGCACGATCGGCTCCTTGCTCGCAATAAGAAGCAAAGCCTCTTGATACATACGTGGAATTTTCTGCCCCTCCGCATATATCTTCGGTGCGACGACATTGAATATCTTGAAGAAAGTGCTTGCATCCTTGTTCGCTAGCACTGCACAAAGAAGATAGTCAGCAAACCTTACATCTTTCGGATACCTGTCATACATTGATGATATATCAGGGAGGAATGACTCCATTATGAACTTATCACCTTGAATACGATATTCGGGCTCGGAATTTCTGATTGCCTCAAGCTTAGGCAAGCGTTCCTTGATCCACTTGCCATGGCATGTCGTATGTGCAAGGATATCCATGTATTTCTTTGCAAGATCATATTCCTTCTGCTCGAGATATATGTCAGTCAAGTTCCTCATGGCATCGAAGCTCAGACCCGGCACCGACTGCAAAGCCTGCTGGTATGAATGATATACAGCTGGATTATTCATGCCAAGAGTACGATAGAACAGCACATTAAAACTGAGGCAGAACGATTCCTGTACATCATAGAACAGGAAATCATCTGATGAAGACAATCCATACTGGAATGCATAATCGGTAAGCTGACCTGTCTGGGCAAGTGCAAGAAGTGCATACTTACGCATATATTCATTCTGGACAGATTCTTGAACGGAGATCTCCTCCAGTATCTTATCCCATTCCTGATGCTGCGCATAATGATACATACGGGCAACCTTCTCATAATGACGGCCAACCGAGCCGTAGGTCGTCATGACGCTTACGGACATTCCGAGAGAAATAATCATCATGAGAACATTGAAATAACCTTTACGCAGGAAAGCCGGAACATTCAAGCAAGGCTTGATGAACAGGAAAGCAAGACATACAGCCAAAGCTGCAGCGGCCACAGACGCCAGGATAGTGATAGACCTTACCAATGTCATGTCACTCATCTGATAATACAGATATAGCGGCAGAAAAAGATAAGCAAACCAGACGAGGCCTTCAGGATCCTTGAATAGCCTTTTTATGATTAGAATTATGCTCAGGACGAACAATACCGGCAGCAAAGCCTGAATCGCCGCTCCCGCAGCAGGATAGGCATAAAACTGAAGCAGAAATGAGCCAACATATCTGAAGATATCTCCAGGCAGGTGAAAATGAATCGCTGTAAAGTCCGGCAACGTGGTAAAGAAACTGAATCCTTCCAGCCATATAAGAAAATATGGATAAAAGAAATACCATGCGGCCCACAAAAGGGCGAAAGTCAGAATCGGTACAAATTTCTTCATCATACACAATTATTCTTCTGAATAGAACAAGTCCGCGGCCCCTTTCGGGAGTTCCACCTTGCCCTGCATGAATTCAGGCACATTAAATGACATGAGTCGCCACACATTCTGTCTCGGATCCTCCTGTGGAAGAAGGAAAGGCTTGTCTGCATTGCCGGCTTCATCAAAATAAGCCATGCTAAGTCTTGTATATCTGCCGTCCATACGTCGGGTGCCGTACACAACCCAACGGCCGTTCGAAGACCACGAATGATAACTGTCCGCATCATCTGCATCATTCCACTGTGACACATCCACATCCTGCATAGTCTGAAGGTCAATCATCTTGAGATCCGCCTCATCATGCCAGATAGGGAAAGTTCCATACTGCGACCATGTATAAAGAAGATAGCGTCCATCCGGTGAAATGCGTGGATATGATGTACTTCCGCCTCTCTGCGCTGCATCGTAGAGAACCTCCACCTCATTGCCTAATGTACCGGTAACGGGATCGAAAGGTACTCTAAGAAGGTCATAAGCTATACCGGAGCTGAAGTATACCGGAAGCTGATGAGCCTGATACGAACAGAAGTACAGGTATTTTCCATCCGGTGACCATGAAGGGAAGGTTTCCAGCTCATCTTCAGTCATGAAGCGAGGATCGGTAAGGACCTGTCCCGACTGGGTATCATATATAACTAGATCTGAGGCTGTGTCAAAAACCTCTATCGGCTGCTCGCCTTCTCCAAAGAAGACCTGGTGGGTCGTATTGGACGAAAACGCAATATATCTTCCATCGGGATGCCAAGCTGGATAAGTGGTATTCTTCTTAGGACCAATGCTTTTGAAATCGATCTTCTGAAGTTTTCCATCCTTGTAAAGAATCGTACCTCCGTTCTTGCCACGTGCATGAAAGAGCATGCTCTCCGGCGAGTATGACGGATAATTATGGCAGTTGATGCAAGCAGTGTTGGTCTTTCGGTTAGTAACGATGGCTGATTCATCAAATGAGGTCAGATCTCTCTGGTAAATGCCAAGCTGTCTCCATCCTACATATCCAGGCTCGATGAGACGATATGAAATCCATTGATCGACAGGTTCATTAGCGACATGTATCGGGAATGAGAGATATGATATTCCTTCGGGATGGGCTTCATCCCATACTGACACCTGCACATCAATGTTTCCACCTTTCGCGGCTTCAAGAAGATATCTCCATTTCTTGAGGGGAATCCTCACGACGCCATCTTTTCCTTTTACTCTGATAACTTGGCCCCCAGGATGGCTGAAAGTAGCCTGTATATGCCCTGCTTCTTCTACCATAAAGTTAAGAGGGGCGATGTTTGAAGGAATAGTAATCTCGGCATAGTCGGGAAAAATCACCGGTCTCGCAGGTGACGACGAACCGGGAGACTTCCACGAAGAGCACGCGGCACACAGCAGGACTCCTACTATGAGGGTGATTCTTTTCAGTACATGGAGTATATTTATCATCAATGCTGGCATTAGTAGTGTTAATCCTACAAAAATACTTATTAATAAGCAAAAATAAAAATCGTCGGAGGGGGAAACCTCCGACGATCTTATCATATGGTTTTCAGTGTCTTATTTCTGAAGACCTGCTGCGAAACCAGCGTAAGTGTGCTTACGGTTGTAGTTCTGATCCCAGAGACCTACAGGCTCACCACCTCTCCAGCCAGTACCAAGCTCACCTGCAGCGTCAGTAAGACACCACTGAGTGATACCATACTGCTGAGCTGCTGGGATGATCTCAAAGTACTTGCTTACGATGAACTCATAGTAAGCTGCCATCTGCTGATGCTGCTCCTCTGTCATGCTTACAGTAGGAACGGTGTTGCCGTCTGCATCAACATAACCCATATCGAGCTCAGAAATCTTAACGAGCTTGCCAGTTGCAGCCATAAGCTCGAGCATCTTAACGACATGGTTCTTCTTGCTCTCCTGGATTTCAGGGTTTGCATAGCATGAAACGTGCATCTGAGTACCGATACCGTCGATCTTAGTAACGCCGTCAGACTCCCAAACCTCGATCCAGTGGATCAAGCTCTTGAGCTTCTTGTTGTCGTCCCAATCAGACTCGAGGTTATAGTCATTGATGAAGAGCTTGAGTGGAGCTGTGCCACCGAACTCAGCATAATACTGACGAGCCTTTGCGATCACAAGACGTACATAGTCCTCATTGCCGAGGTAATCCTGCCAATAGAAGTTGTTAGCCGGATCTCCGTTAGTTGCAGACTGAAGGTCGTAATATCCGTCACCGTCATAGTCAGCACCAGAGATCGCCTCATTTACAGCATCCCAAGCAGAAACCTTCTCAGCTGTTACTTCCATCATACCCTTGATCCAGTTGTCCATTGCCCAAGTAAGAGTATCCTTCTTCTCCTCTGGAGTAAGAGGAATTGTGTTACCAGACTCCTCGATTGCAAGGTATACGTTATCGAAGTAATACTTGTTAGCCGGTGCCTCAGGTGCTCCTACGTCGAGATTCCAAGCAAATGTCTGGAACTCACCGTTTGGAGAAATAGTGGTGTTCACAACGATTGTCTTCTCGAAGTGCTGCCAGTCTGTAGTGAAGCTGATAGCTGCACCACCATCCCAGTGGATATATCCTCCCGGACCGGCATGTGCCTGAGACTCAGCGTTGTTAGCAACATCCGCACGGTAATCGAATGCGAGCTTGATCTTGTCACCCTCTGCGAGAGGACGGTTTGCATAAAGGAAGAACTGAGTATCCCATGTCTGAGCACCGCCACCTGCTGAAGTAACAACGAATGCGCGTGTACCGTTCACACCTGCTCCGTCAACAACGTCTACAGGACCATTTGTAGAACCTACGTGAGTTGAAACGAAGTTAGTAAGGTCGCTGCCCTCTGCGTCACCGTTAGAGATGATGTCTGTCCACCATGAAATTGCCTTAGCCTCCTCATGTGTAACCTTAAGCCACTGCATCTGGATCTTACCTGGAACCTCACCTGACTGGAACATTACGAATCCGCCGCCATCAACACCGACAGTACGGCTTACTGTAACTTCCTGCCAATCTGTGCCGACTGTTACGTCACCACCGGCCTGGCCTCCCCAAGTACCTGCTGCAAGAGTGAACTTGCACTCCTGGTCAGCACGGATCATCATAGTGATCTTATATGTTCTTCCGGCAACCCACTGGATACCGTCAGCAACATGGTACTGGAACTGCCATCCGCTACCCTGAGGAGTAGGAGAAGGGTTGTTACTCTCGAATACGCCGTCAACGATACCTACAGTCTGGTCACCACCTTCTGGAAGGCCGAACCAGTAGTACCATGAAGAATATGTCGAATAATCGAACTCTGCATCAACGATCACGTCAGTAGCACCTTCCTCAACCTCGATCTCCTTATCAGCGATAAGTGAATTGAGGTACTTGTTGTTCTGCTGAGCATGCCATGCAAGAGTATGACCGTAAACAGTCATTCCAGCTGCTGCTGCCTCATTTACGAAGTTTCTTACATTGTCGAAACTCATTGTACCGTCGTTACCAACGATTGAGGCGTACTTCATATCGTTGCCGGCTGTCATTTCGTCAAAGTTTGATACTGCAAGAGCATATACCTGACCATGTGCAGTGAAGTCGCTGGCCGCGAGGGCAGCTCCCAACTTGAAGTCAGGAGATGCCGTACGGTCAACATAATTCTTCAGAACATCATACTCATTGAGATACTCGTACTGCTCTATGCTCTGAGGCTTCTGCACCTCATAGTCCTTGAGCTCGTCCATCGCACATGATGTGAGTCCGGTCACGGCTGCAGCAAGAAATAAAATTCTATAGTATTTCATGTCTTAATGTCTTTTAGTGTTATTTCTTAAAGGTTGGAGAATAAGTCTCCATAATAACCTCGCGGCTGCGTGATACGAGAGTATCTCTGATAGCATACTGCTTAGGACCGAAGTCTACGTTGTACTCAAGATAGATACCGTCGCGATCCTTGTTACCCCATGCCATCTTCTCACCGTCCTTGATGTACTTACCTGTACCTGACGCTGTAACGCCCTCAGTTGCAGAAGATACAGTGATGTTCTCACCGTTGAATGTAAGAACGAGGTCTGTAGCTACAGGAACAACCTGGATTGTAGGCTTAAGTTCCTCAGCTGTATATCCCTCAGGAACAACGGCTGCTGGAACTGTACCGCCCCATGCATTCCATGCTGCAGGTCTCTCGGCTGTAGGGAAGTTTCCGTCTACGATATACTCATCAGTCTTGCCCTTCTCGATAAGAGAAATGTCGTCAAGCCAGAAAGTACCCTCGCAAGCACCTGTATTGATGAGCATTGTAGTTGACTCTGCACTTGGCATGAGCTCCAATGTAACCTTAGTCCACTCTGTTGTGAAAGGAATTGCAGGATAGTTGTATGACTGGTTGCCGTCAGCATCAGCAAGGAAGATACCTGCTGAAGTCTCTGCAGTACCCTTTACCACACAAGTGAGTACATATGTCGAACCCTGCTTGAGCGGAGTACCGAATGTGTATACAGTCTGCTGTCCCCAAGCATCACCGGCAATATTGTTGGTCATGCTCAAAGAGTACTGTGTTGGAGGAGGAACAACAGTCTCGACATTTACAGTCATAGGGAATGTCACAGAGTTGAGAGTCTGAGTAGTAAGGAACATAACCTCATCATTCTCAACATACTGCTTGTGACGTACATCAGTTGTCACATTACCGTTCTCTGTGATTGTGTCAACACCGCGGCGAAGCCAGCTTCCATCCCATGGGTTGATGTACTTCACTGCAAAGAGAGTATAATCCTTAGGAAGAACCTTCCACTGAGAAGCATCAGTTCTCCAAGCATTGTCACCCTCGATTGCAGGTGTACCTGCGAGAATCTGATCTGCACCCTTAACGACGTTTGTCATCTTGACAGGGATCACATATGTGTTCTTGATCGCATCAGGATCAGCGAAGAATGCATCAGTAAGCTGCACCTCTACGCCACCCATATGGTTTCCACCGTATACAAGCTGATCATCAGAAAGAGTATAGTACTCTGCAGGCATAGCCTTTACAGGGTTTGTACCAGCTGCGTCAAAATAAAGGTTGTTTGTCAACGAATTGTCAACCTCTATGTCGATAACAACATCCTTACCCTCATAAGCACCACCCATTGTACCATAGATAATGCACTTGCGCTCATTGTCGAGTGAGGTATCGAAAGTCTCAGACTCGCCAAGCACAATGGTTCTTACCGGATACTGGTACGCAAAGTATGCTGTGATACCACCGTCATAGTCTGGGAAGATCTGCTCCTGGTTGTGGCAAGAAGCGAGAACAGACATGGCAGTTCCGGCAAGCAAGATTTTAACGATATTATTTAATTTCATTTTGCTCAAAATTAAAATTCTACAAACATGTTGTTACCAACCCTTGTTCTGATCAAGATTGCTCCACTTGAGCACCTCTGTTTCAGGAATAGGTCCGTGATACATATGCGCACCATAATTACGACGCTCAACCTCGATCGGAGTATACTTGAGTGATGCTCCATCCTGTTCGATCTTAACACCCATAGCAGTCTCGTTAAGATCAAGCTTCCAACGTCTCATATCCCAGAAACGCTTGTTCTCGAATGAGAGCTCGATACGACGCTCGTTACGGATGAGTTCACGCATCTTGTTCTGGTCACCCTGGATGCTGTCAAGGTAATCGTTACCCACACCTGCACGGTCGTGGAGAGCCTTGATCACATCGTAAGCACTGAATCCGTGTGCACCCTTACCGGTAGGTCCCCAAGCCTCGTTTGCAGCCTCAGCATAAGCAAGGAAGATCTCTGTATAACGGAGATAAACCGGATAGTGATACTGAGCATTTGTTGCAGAAGGGTTAGGATCGCAGTCGTCACGGAGGAGCTTGCGGAGATAGTAACCTGTACGGGTTGAAGTAGAAATCTTGTTCAAACCGTTATTGTCAGATGAGTAAGCACCTGTAATGATCTGTGTACCCTTGTAAGTCGCACCATTATAGATAACGTACTCAGCGAGACGTGGGTCACGACCTGCATATGGATCGTTTGCATTATAACCGCTGGCAGGCTCAGTGATAGGATAACCGTTAGCCATTGGGAATGCGTCTACGAAGTTCTGAGTAGGGTTGATGCGTCCGCTACCGTAGAGAGTAGGAGGATAGTTGTCCTTCTCCTGGCTGATACCGAATGCATAGTCCTCAGTACCCTTGTTGATAGAACCTCTCCAAAGAATCTCTGGAGGGCACTCACCTGATCCAAGAGCATCGAGAGTCTTCTTCTCCATGAACCATTTGTATCCTGTTGGGTCAACACCTGCTACGCCATTGATGTGCTTCAAGACAGCAGCAGCCTCGTCAGCAGCCTGAGCATAAGTTACTGTTGTACCCTCAGCATAAGCAGGGCTGGCAGCAAGAAGGGCTGTCAGAGCCTTGATAGTCTGAGCGATACGACCGCTTACGCGACCTCTGAATGAGTCACCGAATACTGCATTGTACTCCTGAGCATACTGCACGCCCATATTCTTATATCTCTGAGGCACTGCATTGTCATCAGTAAGCTGTACATAGTCGAATGGGAGGATCTCCATTGCCTCGTCGATGTCAGCAAAGATCTGATCCACACACTCCTGGAATGTAGCACGTGGCTGGTTGAAGTCAGACTCCACACCCTCTGGCTCGAGGATGATAGGAACTCCGAGGAGCTCACCGTCTGCAGTCCATCCTGCATGGTTTCTAAGGAGATAATACATGTTCAATGCACGAAGTGCAAGAGCCTCACCACGGAGCTTGTCAACGAACATTGCCTGTCTGTTAGGGTCCTTAGACCAAGACACATTCGCAGCATTCTTAAGGAAAAGGTTAAGGTACTGGATTGTTATCTTTCTAGCCTGCCACTGAGACATAGGGTCGTTGTTGGCAGCCCATGTTCCCTGTGCCATCTTGATGTAACCGCTGGCGAGATCGTTGGTTACAGCATCATCTGTAGCGATATCTGTAGTACTCTTTGTCTCGAACGGAAGGTTTCCGTAAGCATAACCAAGAATACCCATTGCAGACGAAGGATCCTTGAACATCTGTTCCTCAGTCTGAGCATTCTGTACCGATGGATTGATGAGGTCCGAACATGCACAGAATGAACCAGCCAGAATCGCGAGAATCAATATATTCTTAATTTTCATTTTTCTGTAGTTTTAATAATTAGAATACAAGCTTAACTCCGAGATTATAGAAACGAGTCTGAGGAGCTGAACCTACATTCATTTCCATATGCTTACGCTCAGGAGAAACAGTAAGGAGGTTGCTTCCACTTACATAAGCCGAGAATCCCTTGATCACCTTATTGTTAGCAAGGACTGCACTTGGAAGGTCGTATGTAAGCTGAACCTTTGCAAGATCGAAACGCTTAGTGCTGTACATCCAGAAGTCAGAAGTAACGAAGTTATTTGCACCCTCAGTTACTGTAAGACGTGGGTATGTAGCAGTTGCAGCTGTCTCTGGTGTCCAACGGTCACGAACGATTGCTGAATACTTATCCTGGTCATCGATCCAGTAGTATGAGCTGTCCTTTACACCGTAAGCACCTGTTCCTGCTGTAGCAAGAGCGAAGAGTGTGAAGCTCTTGTACTTGAGTGTAAGGTTGAGACCCATTGTGAGTGGGTTTCCATACCAACCACCCTTGCCAAGGAAAATCTGGTCATCTGTATTCACGACTCCGTCACCGTTCTGGTCAACATACTTGATGTCACCTGGACGAACTGTAGAACCGAGCTTCTGCTCATACCAACCGTCGATCTCCTCCTGGCTCTGGAAGAGGCCTGCGCTCTGGTATCCCCAGATACCGTCGAGCGGCTTGCCCTGACGTGCTCTGTGGTCTGTGTAAACCTCGTCACGGAGGCTTGCTACAGTGTCATACCATGTAACGTTTGCACCAACAGCAAATGTGAAGTCACCGAATGTCTTGTTGTAGTTTACACTTACATCAAAACCGGTACGTGCATTGTTGTTATAGTTCAATGTAGGGATGAACGACTGTGACGGATAACCTGTTGAAAGGTGTGATGGCCATGTAGTCGTATTAGTGATTGTATAACCCTCCATTGACTGGATGAAGTATGATGCATCGAATGTAAGTGAGTTGTTGAAGAACGCACCTCTGAGGTTTGCAGAAACCTCCTTACGCTGGATGAATGAAAGGAGTTCGTTGGCACCTCTTGTTGAAGTCACATACTGTGAAAGGTTACCATCGTTCCACTCATAACCATAGTTATCAGTCTTCCAAACTGGAGCATAGAGGTAATAATCAGGAATGTCGATATCCTGATTGAGGATGCTGCCAGATACTGAGAAGGTAAGGTCGTTTACATTCTCTGAATCCTTGAGGAATGACTCATTACCGATCTTCCAACCCAAAGTAACCGATGGAGAGAATGCCTTTCTATGACCAGGAGCCAACTTAGCTGAATGCACGAGGGCACCGCTGAAGTCAACATAGTAACGCTTGTCATAGTTGTAAGTAGCCTGAACACCGAGGTTAGCGTTTGAAGTACGATGGTATGTACCTGAGATAGTCTGCTGGAATCCTGATGCTACGAGCAAAGCAGATACATTGTGCTTCTGAGCAAATGTTCTGTTGTAGTCGAGCATAGCATTGAAGAGGACTGTCATGTTTGCTGTACTGCCACCGATGTTCTGATTACCTGATCTCTCATCAAGACCCTCCTTTGTAAGACCTACGATAATATCCTGACCATTATAGTTTGACCATGTTGGAGTGTAGATAGCGTAAGTATTATCATAAGAAGTCGAGTATGAAGTAGCGTAGTCCATAGCGAAGTTTGTCTTGAAAGTCAAACCCTTGAGGACTCTCTGAAGATCCACGTCCACTCCTGTGTCGAACTGGAACTGACGGCTTGTCCACTTGCTTCTACCTGCTGCATACATGTCAGCGAATACGTTTGTGGTATTCTGCTGTGTACCACCAAGGAAGAACTTCTCACCATTCTTTGTGATGATGTTACCTGAAGCAGCGATAAGCTCCAATGCACCGATAGCATTAGGATCGATGAGTGAAACAGGAATCAGCGGAGCTGCGTGCTGAGGGAAGTTTGGACGCATTGTTGCTGCAACGTTCCAGTAATCACCCTTAGCAGAGTTTGAGTCGTAGAATGTAGTGTTTGCGTTGATGTGAGCCTTGACGAAGTCATTGATCTGCACGTCTACGTTACCGCGTACATTGAAACGGCTTGTATTGTTGTTTGCTGCTTCACCTACAGTAAGGAAATCACCCTGGTTATAGTAGCTTACGTTGCTGTAGAAGTGAGCACGTGATCCACCACCAGAAATCTCAGCAGTTACATCTGTACGGTTGTACGCCTTGTTGATGTACTCTGAAGAGTAGTAGTTGATATCCGGATAGCGATAAGGGTTGAGACCTGCTGAATGATTGTAGATCTCCTCTGCTGAATAAAGAGGAGCGTTACCGTCATTTGCGAGAGCCTCGTTGTAGAGAGTCATGTACTCAGCAGCACCAAGATACTCTGGGAAAGCCTTAGCCACGTGTACTCCAGTGTTGGCGCGAACGCTTACGCTGAGTCCATCGTTTGTAGCACGCTTTGTAGTAATGAGGATGGCACCCTTAGCAGCACGGCTACCGTAGAGAACTACAGCCTGAGCACTTTTAAGGAATGTCACCTGTGCAATCTCTGTAGGAAGGACGTTGTTTGCATCACGAGGAACACCGTCGATGAGGACGAGGTAGCCCTGATCATTGTCAGCATCCATACCCCAAAGAGAATTACCATTGAAACCACTTACATAAGCCTGCATGTTGTCAAGGCTGTAGGTATTGTAGTTCTTATCGGTCAATGTCTCATAGTCAAGAACAGCAACGCTTCCGATAATGTCGCTCTGAGCTATCTCACGATAAGCGACATTTACCAGCGGATCGCTGTTTGTATTATCACCCTCTGCAGTCTGAGCGCTCATCGTAAAAGGAGAAGCGAGCAGCATTGCATAAAGAATGAATCTTGCTTTTGTGTGTTTCATTTTCAAAAATTTTAAAATTATACACTTTTCTCCTTACGATTACCAGCCTGGGTTCTGTGGGAAGTCCTCATAGAGGTAAACCTCGCTGTCTGGAAGTGGGAACCAGTAGTGCTTTGTATCGAATGCTCTCTCAAGGATAAGTTCCTTTCTGAGTCCGACAACCTCAGCATCCTTTGGATCGTTCTTGGTATACCAAGCATCATCATGTACACGTGTGAACTCATGTGAGTACTTCTGTGTATATGGAGCCTCGGTAAGAAGGAGCCAGCGCTGAAGGTCGTTGAAACGATGACCCTCGAACATAAGCTCTACAGCACGCTCGCGACGGATCTCCTCCATGTAAGCATTGCCTGTGAAGCCTGCATCGACATGTCCTGCACCTACGCGGTCACGAAGAACGTTGATCGCATCTACAGATGTAAGATTGCACTTGCTTGACTTACCGTCACGTCCACCGATAACTGCAGTTGCCTCAGCATACATAAGGTAAACATCAGCAAGACGCATATATGGGAGATATACGTGGAGTGATGAACCCCAGTCATACTCACGGTCAACCTCATTACATGTATGAGGAACGAGCTTCTGGATGAAGTAACCTGTACGGCTGGCATTTGCTACGTCACGCATGTTACCGCCTGTATAAAGCTGGCAGTACTGAAGGTGAGCCCAAGACTGTGGATCACCGTTGAGATACTTGAAGCCGTCGAATACGATATCATGGTAGAAACGTGGGTCACGATCCTTGAATGGGAATCTTGGGTCATAACCAGACTCTGGATGGTCAAGTGGAAGACCGTTAGCCATACCATACATCTCAACTGCGTTGGCAGTAGGCTGGTGGATAACTACGTCATGACCTACGACACCGTCAACCTTAGGACCGAATACCTTTGTAGTATTCCAGTTAGAACCGTTGTAGTCTGGTGAAGGACCACGGAAGATAGCCTCAGTAGTACCTGGCTGCTTCCAGTTCTGCTTTCTTGTATAGAAGTTGTCAGAGTAAGAAGTTGTAGCACCTGCAGCCTTCTGATGGTTGTAGATATCAGAATAGTTGAACTCTGCAAGAGCATACTGAGTCTGTCCACCCTCTACCAGAGCAAGGAGTTCACCAAGAGCATCAGCTGCCTTCTGAGCGAGATCCTTATTATAATTATAGGTATTGGCACCACCTGTCTGTGCACCATGCTCCATCAATGGAGAAGCAGCCCAAAGGTAGCACTTGCCAAGATATGCAAGAGCCATCACCTTGTTGATACGAAGCTCATTCTTGTTGAATGTAGCCTTACCTGCTGTTGTGTTGTCCCAGTTGATAGGAAGAAGGTCAGCCGCTCTGCGGAAGTCCTCAGCAGCCTTTGCAGCAGCCTCCTGGTATGAAAGACGTGGGAGTGTGAGTTCATCGTTAGCCTCGAAAGCCTTGTCGATGTATGGAAGACCACCGAACCAATTGATGAGCTCGAAGTGCCACCATGCACGGAAGAAGTAGAGCTGACCTGCGATCAAATCTCTCTCCTCCTGAGTTGCGTTGACAAGCTTACCGTCCTCAAGAGCCTTAAGACCTACGTTAGCCTTACGGATGCAATACCATGAGTGTGGCCAAAGTGAGTGTGAGAACTTGTCAGTTGAAGTAGAGCTGCTACCAGCCTTATAAAGCCAGTTACCTGTGTTCATCCAGGCACGGAAGTTACCGAGGTCAACCTGGTTGGTCATACGGTCGTTAGCATTCGTATTGAATACCTCTTCCTCGCCCCAGTTCCAAGACGGACACCAGTTACATTTTTCCTTATCAGGAATACAGTTGTAGATCTCCTCCACGAAACCCTGGAAGTTTCTGAAGTTGACGAAAGCTGTCTCCTCAGAAATTGTAGATTCAGGCTCTTTGTCAAGATATGCCTCACAAGAAACGAGGGACATTTCCAACATCAAGGATAAACCTATCAATATATAAGTATTAAAAAATTTCTTCATTGCTGTCATCTATTAAAGGGTGATCTTTACACCAAGGTTGAAACGTCTTACTGTAGGGTAAGCACCGCCGCCTCCGCCATAACCGTTGAGGTTAGACTCACGGTCATCCGGCATGCGTGTCCAAAGCCAGAGGTTGTTACCGTTCAAGAAAATCTTCATTGAATCAAGGCCGATCTTCTTAACCCAACCGCCCATTGCAGTATAAGCGATCTCGATATTCTTAAGACGTGCATATGAACCGTCGAAGAGATACTGAGTACCGTCATTGTAGCTAGGAGTTCTGTTGAAGCTAGGAACAACTACATCAGCGTGAGGAGTTGCAGGTGACCACCATGTACCCATATCGTATACAGTATTGAGCTTGCTGCCGAAGCTTCCAAGCGGAACGTCACGTGTTACGTTTGTAACGCCATAGAACTGTGCGAATGCACTGAAGCCCTTATACTCGAATCCGATAGTTGCATTGTATGTGTTCTGAGGAGTTCCAGTGTAACCGAATGGAGCTGAGTCCTTAGAATCAACTACACCGTCACCGTTGAAGTCAACGATATAATAGTCACCAGGAAGTCTCTGAGCATCGTTGGTATCGTGTGCAGGTGAACCGTAAACCTCATCCCAAGTCTGGAGGTAACCAGCGTCAATATGAGACTTGTACTGTCCGATTGCGAAACCAGCATCCTTCTGATAGTCAGGGCGCATCTGAGGGTCATCCTTCTGGAGAATGATATTCTCTGAATGAGTCATGTTGAAGTTACCCCAGAGGCGGAGAGAGTTAGCGAACTGCTTGTTGATACGGAGCTCGAGCTCATAACCTGTCGCACGTACTCTACCGAGGTTGACTGTTGGAGGTGTACCACCATAGTATGCAGGAACCGAACGCTCGCTACCGTTCACGAGGATGTCTGTACGATCATCCTGGAAGAACTCGAGGCTACCGGCGAAGAGACCCTTAAACATAGAGTAGTCGATACCGAGGTTAAGCTTTGTAACTGTCTCCCACTGTACGTCTGGGTTACCGATTGCAGACTCTCTATACCACTCATAAATACTGTTCTCAGCATTGAGCGCCATATTTGTCGCTCCACCGTATGCCCACTGAGACATGTAAAGCCAACGCTGACCTACGTTATCGTCTCCGATCTGTCCGTAAGAAGCACGTACCTTGAGCATCTCGACATATCTCTTTTCACGAAGCCACTTCATGAAAGGCTCCTCGCTGACCATCCAACCAAGGGCGCCAGACTGGAAGAATGCGAAACGGTTAACGTCAGCGAACTTCTCAGAACCGTTGTAAGCACCATTGTACTCTGCGAAGTAGCGTCCGTTCCAGCTGTAAGTAACACGGAATGCCCAGTCCTCACGATACATAGGAATCATTGAACCTGTTGCATTCTCCTGACGGCTGAAGAGACCCATGGCAGAAACATCATGTTTCTCAGCGAAAGTACGCATGTAGTTGATCTGGCCCTGATAGTAGAGGTTACGCATTGTAGACCAGTTGTTTACTGAACCACCATTCGAAGTCCACTTGATAGGCTGGCTGTAGTCGAAGTTATGATATGGAGTAACCGGAGTCTTGAAAGTAGTGTTTCCAGTATCTGGATCGATCCACTTTACAACAGGGTCATTGTACATATCAGATACTCCACGTCCAGACTCTACGAACTGGTTGTCCCAAGAGATCAGACCTCTGAGAGTAAGACCCTTTGTGATGAAGCTAAGGTCCTGCTCGAGTGTAAAGTCTGTGTTGATACGGTTTGTAGTAGTCTCGAAACGACCACCTACAGAGAGGTTCTGTGCAGAGTTGGTTACGTTAGAGATGTTTGGATAATAACCCCATGCTCCGTCTGAATAAACTGGAAGGAACACGTCCGGTGCAATGTTATAAGCACCTGCCCACTGCTGCTGGATCTGCCAGATATCCTTGGTAGAGTTCATTGTAGGAGCAGTTCTTCTTGCGCTTGAACCAGAAAGGTTGATCTTCAATGTAGTTGTGTTTGTAATCTTGAAGTCGAGATTACTTCTTACATTGATACGGTCATAACCATAACCTGACTCATATCCACGGTTGTTTGGATAAAGCTTGAAGAGGTCACCCTCGTTCTGATAGTCTGCAGATGCGAAATACTTCACGAACTTTGTACCACCGCTTACATTGATATTAGCATTGTAAGCCATTGCAAAGTCATTGAAGAGAGCCTTCTGCCAGTCTACGTTAGGATAACGCTCCATCTGCTCGACAGTAGTCTGGTTGCGGTAGTTCTCGATGAAAGCCTGCGGACGGATGTAAGACCATGAGTCAGCACCCATAAGTGGAAGCTCATGCTCGACAGCGATGTTTCTTGCCATCAACGCGTCATAAGAATCAAGCTTGTTAGGAAGCTTTGAAGGATTCTTGACTGTTGCATTGAAACCTACATCGATTCTTGCCTTACCTTCCTGACCACGCTTTGTTGTCACGAGGATTACACCGTTCGCACCCTTCACACCATAGACTGCAGTTGCAGAAGCATCCTTAAGTACAGAGATGCTCTCAACTGATGAAATGTCCACAGATGTCATAGGACGCTCGATACCGTCGACGAGGACGAGAGGATCATTACCGTTCCATGAGCTGCCGCTTCGGATGGTGATCTTAGGATCCTCTTCACCAGGCATACCTGTTGACTGTGTAGTTACGACACCCGGAAGGTTACCTGTGAGGGCTGCACCGACACTGCTGATACCGGCTGCTCTCTGGAGAACCTCACCTGTAGTCTGAGTAATGGCTCCGACAACAGAAGCTTTCTTCTGCTGACCGTAACCGACAACAATTGTCTCCTCGAGGAGGAGCGCATCGTCAGCAAGAACCACTCTCATGTCTCCTTTTGACACCTGAACTGCTGTTGTCTCCATTCCGATGAATGAAAATACGAGGATCGCATTCTCATTTGGAACAGTCAACGAGAAGTTACCGTCAAGGTCTGTAATTGCACCCATGTTTTCGTTGCCTTGGATCTGAACGCCAGCTCCAGGAACGGGTACACCGTTGCTGTCTACAACGACTCCCTTCGCTGTGAACGACTGAGCCGATGCGGTCACGCAACAGAACAGCATGAGGAAAATCAGAGTAGGGATCTTCCAACTTCGTTTTGTTACATTTTTCATTACGGGTTTTGTTTTTTGTTAATAATTTATGGATTGTTGAGTATAATTTGCTTCTAAAAACAAACGTACACATTTATCTATGCAAATTTAATCAATAAATACGAGGAGCGTATCCGGTTTGTGCCAAATGCTTTTAAAAAGCGAACAACGGACTTATGACGACGCGTCGAAATGTTACAAAAGCACAAGAAATGTTACAAAATCGCAACAAAACGCAAATTAAAGAGCTTATCATGCCTCAAAAGCAGCCAGATTGGACTATTTTGCGTATTTTTACACCGGCAAACACAAAACTTTGTACAGAATGAAGAAAATCATCATTACCGCAATTCTGAGTCTGCTTGGTCTTTCCGTTCATGCGCAGATATCCGAACTGGTAAGACAGGGAAATGCGACCCAGCTCATGCATGGTGGCAAACCGTTCATAATCCTCGGAGGAGAGCTTGCAAACTCCAGCGCTTCCAGCAGCGAGTACATGGATCAGAGGGGCACATGGGAATATCTTGCAGAATCAGGAGTGAACACAGTGCTGGCTCCGGTATATTGGGAGATGACAGAGCCGGAGGAAGGACGTTTCGATTTCAGCAGCGTTGACTATCTTCTGAAATCAGCGAGAGCAAACGGACAGAAACTGATAATCCTATGGTTCGGCACATGGAAAAACAGCATGTCGTGCTATGTGCCTTCGTGGGTGAAGCGTGGATTCGGCAAAGAATTCGAGCTTGCAAAGAATTCGGATGGAAATGTTCCTGAAATCATGTCCGCTTTCTCTGAAAGGAACGTACGTGCAGACGCAAAGGCATTCGCAGCATTGATGAAATATCTCAAGAAGGCCGACAGCACGGAGGGCACGGTGCTGATGGTGCAGGTCGAGAACGAGATCGGAATGCTCGGCGACGCAAGAGACCATTCCAGACTGGCTCAGAACGCATACAACAGCCCTGTCCCATACGAAATGATCTACATGCTCACCTCGGGCAAGGCAAATGAACATATATATAATGTATGGAATGCGGCAGGAAAGGCAACAGAAGGCTCTTGGAAAGAAGTTTTCGGGACAGGCATAGAAGCTGACGAAATATTCATGGCCTATTGGTACGCCAAATACACAGAAAGAGTCGCTGCTGCAGGCAAGGCAGAGTATGACATCCCTATGTTCGTGAATACTGCGCTCAATTCCCGAGGACGCAAGGCCGGTGATTATCCGAGTGCGGGTCCATTGGCGCATCTGATGCCTGTATGGAAGATGGCTGCGCCAAGCATTGACCTCATATGTCCGGATATCTATGACAAGGGATTCGCTTCATGGGTTTCCCAATATGCGGCAGAGGACAACCAGCTCTTTGTCCCTGAAGTAAGACAGGAACCTGAGAATGGCGCAAGAGTATTCTACGTCCTCGGTCATCATGCTGGAATAGGATTCAGTCCATTCTCGATAGACAATATGCCTGAAGACAAGGACTACCCTTTGAAAAAGGCGTACAAGCTCCTTACTCCAGCCCTGGATCTCATCGCGGAAAAACAGGCGGAAGGCAAGACATACGGCGTTTTGACAGACATTGACAACAAGGAAATAACGTTGACTATCAATGGGATAGACTTTAAATGCAGGCACGACCTGACACTTGGATGGAATCCGGAAGCCGGTGATCCTGCAAAATGGGGAGAGACCTCGATAATGATCATGGACATGGGCAACGACACCTATCTGTTCATGGGAACCGGAGTCGTAACCACCATGTCACCAGCAAACGGCAAAGGCAGAGTCGGCATCGAAAGGATCGACGAAGTAGTCTTTGACGATTACGGGAACATGAAGAAGCTACGCAGATTGAACGGAGATGAAGACCATCAGGGAAGGCACATCAGGATTCCTTTCGGAGAGTACGGCGCCCAACTGCTGAAAGTCTATAGATATTAAAGAAAAATGGAGAAAGGATGACCTTTCTCCATTTTTCATCTTAACTGTTGCGAATCTCGTCTCTTACGACGGCCATCATGCCGTCTACCTGTCCGAGAGCGAGCATCCTGCCGTGGAACGAATATCCTGGGTTATAGCCTTTATCTTCGTCTCCAAGCATTGTACGGCCATGATCTACTCGCATTGGAAGGTCTGCCTTCTCATGACGCTCGAAAATACGGATCAGATCTACCAGATGTCCCCTGCCCTCAAGATGCGAAGCCTCGATGAAATTTCCGTCAGGAAGGATGTTACAGCTCCTGAGATGGACAAAATGGGTGCGTTTTGCGAACTTCTCTGCCATTCTGACCACATCATTATGCGCGCCTGCAGAAAGCGATCCAGCGCAGAATGTAAGGCCGTTATGAGGGTTGTCCACAGCATTGAGGAACCATTCGATGTCCTCCTCACATGTCACGATGCGTGGAAGACCGAGAACCTGGAACGGAGGATCATCAGGATGAACGCACATATTGACTCCATATTCCTCACATACAGGCATGACTGCTGACAGGAAATATGCCATATTCTCACGAAGCTGATCGCGCGTAATTCCTTCATACTGCTTCAACAGTCCCTTGAAGATAGCCACTGGATTAAGGTCACCCTCCTTGATGTTTCCATTGACAAATCCCTGGGTCTTGACGATGATGGAATCGATAAGATCGTCCTTTTCAGCCTCTGTAATGACTTTATCAAGTTCCTCGACCTTAGCGAGAACCTCAGGTGAATAATCAGCCTCAGCTCCCTCGCGTGCGAGAATCTTAACGTCGAAATATGCAAAACGTGCATAATCGAAATAAAGCGATGAAGATCCGTCAGGCCATGGATGATAAAGATCTGTTCTGATCCAGTCAATGACAGGCATAAAATTGTAACATACGGTCTTGACTCCAGCTTTACCAAGATTGGCAAGACTGACTTTATAATTTTCAATCAGCTGTTCTCTTTCCGGACCGGCATACTTGATAGCCTCACATACCGGAAGGCTTTCAACGACTGACCATCTGAGTCCGTATGATTCTATATAATTCTTTAAGTCCTCAATTGCCTCAAGGGTCCAGATTTCACCATTCGGCACATCATGAAGCGCCGTAACGATTCCTTCAACGCCTATCTGCCTGAGCATCTGCAGAGTTATCTTGTCCTTTTTACCGAACCATCTCCAAGTTTTTTCCATAATATGATTTGATTTTGTTACAAAAATACAAAAGAAATACAGAGAAATGCGACAATTATGTAACAAATAATGTTTCAAAAACGGCAAAGGACAGAGAAAAAGTTATAATTTTGCAACAAAGACACGCACACTAACCAAAATGAAACCACTCAAACTAATAATAGCAGCACTCCTTATCATAGCAGCTGCCGGCAAGAGTACCGCTCAGATGGCAAGGCTTTATACATCCGGAACAGGATTGCCTAACAGCCAGATCTACAACATATACCAAGACAAGAAGGGATTCATATGGATATGCACGGAGAATGGAATGGCCAGGTTTGACGGAATGGACTTTACGACTTTCCATTTCGACAGAAACAACCCCAATTCCATCGCCAGTGATTTTGTGCTTGATGTCCATGAAGACAGCTACGGCACGTTCTGGGTCGGCACATCAGCCGGACTGCAGACTTTTGATCCTGAATTCGGCTCATTCACGAAAATTGACCTGAAAGACCCGGCCGTACCATCATCAGACCAGCATATTTCCGCGATCATAGAGATTGAGTACAAAGGGGAAAGCATGATAATAGCTTCATCCTCAGGATCAGGCATTTATGCGATAGACGCCAGGACCGGGGAAGCATTGCCGGAGATCATGAACACCCTCAATGGAAGCCTCAGTTCGCAATTCATAAAAAAAATGTTCAAGGACACACAGAACAGACTATGGGTGGCTACTGAAAACGGCGGAATCTGTGTCATGGACCTTGAAAACTGGGAAATTCTCGGCGATCCGGCTCTCAAGAGCTTAGGATACGATGATGTCATAGCCACATCATTCGCCCAGACAGAAGAAGGAGATGTGCTTATAGGAACCACAAACTACGGCATATTGATATACGACGAGGACAGAAACACAATAAGGACATCAAGGAGCACAAATGCAAGGAACTGCAAGGTTGAAAGCCTGCTGAGGAACAACTTCACGGACAAGGACGGCAACGACACATTCATAACAGGCGTCGAGAACGGAGGCTTGATGCTATACAGCATTGAAACTGAGAGCCTTACAACAATAGAAATCCCTGGATTATCTTTAGACACATCTTCATGGAAGGTGCATTGTCTGACAGAAGACAGTCAGGGGAACATATGGATAGGTGCATACCAGACAGGTATCATGGTTATTCCGAAATCAATGTACGGTTTCGAAAACATACCTCTTGGAGCCAGCAGGCACCTCAGCATATCCGGAGACTGCGTGACATCCATTGCAGAAGACAGGAACAACGGACGTTTCTGGGTCGGCACCGACGGCAAAGGACTCTACCGAATAGAAAAAGATGGTACCAAAATCTTATATTCAAGCAGCAACAGCAACCTTTCGAACAATTCAATAATGGGACTTGCAATCGACAAGAGAGGAACATTGTGGATTGCAACATATCTGGGAGGTCTCTACACCTGGACCGAAAGAACAGGTTTCAGGCAGTTCAGAGATCAGGAATCCATCAACACAAGCAAGACATCATGTCTGGCATATTCCGCCTCCAAAGACATACTTTATGCAGGAACACATGGCAACGGAGTAAGCATAATCGCTCCTGCAGAAGAAAAAGTATTGAAGACATTGTCGGAAAATGCATGTAAGTGGACCTGCTCGTTGTATATAGATAAAAGCGGACAGTTATGGCTGGGTACCTACAACGGCCCGATGTCATATGACCGTAAATCGGGAAACATCATACAGTACGACACAGACATCGCCATGGCCGCTCGTACATACTCTTTCTGCGAAAGTGTAGACGGCAGGATGTGGATCGGCACTGGAGAAGGCCTGATGAACTTTGACAGGCAGAGCGGCACTACTGTCACATATACCGAAGACAACGGACTTCCAAGCAATGTAATCAGGGGTATTCTTGAAGGAAATGACGGAAATCTCTGGATTGCGACCGTCAATGGAATTTCCAGGTTCAATACCGCTGACGGATCATTCAAGAATTATTATCAGCATGATGGCTTGCAGGAGAACGAGTTTAACATAGGTGCATTGCACAAGGCTGTGGACGGCAGACTCTATTTCGGCGGCATCAACGGCCTCACTGCATTTCAGCCTCATATCGTAGATCAGCGCACCTATCCGGTACCACCACTCTATTTCTCGGATTTCAGCGTCATGAACGAGCCTGTAAGCTATGATCCGGCTTTAGGTGATGAGAATATCCTTGACAAGCACATCACTGAAGCGACGCAGATTACTCTTCCGTTCAACAGCAACATATTCTCCATAAAGTTTACTGTCCTCGAGTACACGAATCCTAGAAAGATCACGTACGCATACATGATGGACGGATTTGACAACGGATGGAGCTACACAGGCCAGGACTCGAGAATCGTATCATATACAAACCTTCCTGCCGGAAGATACACAATGAAGGTAAAGGCATTCTTTGACGGATCGCCTGACGAATACTCATACCGAGAAATCGGCATCAGGATACTTCCACCTTGGTACAGAAGCACATGGGCATACCTGATGTATCTCCTTATCGGCGTACTTGTGCTCATCGGCATTGTTGAGCGTCGCAAGAAGGAAGAAGTTCAAAAGAAGGAGAAGGAAGAGTCTGACATCAAGGAGATGAAGCTCCAGATGTTTACAAATCTTTCTCACGAGATCAGGACTCCCCTCACCCTTGTGATGAATCCTCTCAAGAAAATGCGAGAAGCAGAAGAAGACCCGAGACAGAAGGAGCTATATAACCTTATGTACCGCAACAGTCTCCGCATCCTGCGTATCGTCAACCAGCTTATGGACATGCGCAAAGTCGACAGCGGCCAGATGCAGCTTCATTTCCTTGAAACAGATGTCGTATATTTCATCAAGGACATCATGAAGTCGTTCGACAATCTTGCGACGAGCAGAAGCATAAACTTCACGATTTCCCCTGAGAAAGAAATCACCAATCTTTGGATAGACCAGGGAAACTTTGACAAGATTATCTTCAACATCCTGTCAAACGCATTCAAGCATACTCCGGAGAACGGCACTATATCCATCAGTATCAGCGATTTGAAGAAAAACAACGGAGTGCTTTCGTCACAGATCAAGGAATATGTGGAATTCGTGATCGAGAATACAGGAAGCGGAGTAAGCGAGGAGCATCTGAACAAACTTTTCGACAGATTCTTCCAGACAGACGTCCATGACGCCAAGGTAGGTTCCGGAGTAGGCCTTCACCTGACAAAGATGCTTGCCGAGCTCCATCATGGAGACATACGGGCATTCAACACGGAAGAAGGAATGGCTTTCGCCCTCAGAATTCCTGTAGGATGTGCTCACCTGTCAGCTGAGGAAATGACCAAGCCGACCAACCATAAGGACTTGTATACCAAGAACCTTGCAGCAATGGCCGATCATTCGGAAAGTAGAGAAGACGTGACATATACTCCTGCACAGATCGAACAGGAAAAGCCAAAGACCGTCAAGACGAAGAGGAACATAATTCTCGTTGATGATGACAGCGAGATGAGGGCCTACCTGAAACTTGAGCTTCAGCACCACTACAATATCGAAGTATGCTCAAATGGCAGGGAAGCATGGCCTTTGATCACCACTACCATTCCTGATGCCATCGTAACCGACCTTAAGATGGACGGAATGGATGGAGCTGAACTTTGTGACAAGGTAAAGAAGAACCCTGGAACGAACCACATTCCTGTAATAATACTCACCTCATCTTCAGACGAAAAGAGCCAGCAGAGATGCATAGACAGCGGTGCAGACAGATTCTTCACCAAGCCTATATCCCTTGAAATCCTGAAGAGTGCCATAGCCAACGCGATTTCGACACGCGATACTATCAGGAACAAGTATAATAAGGAGATTGACTACAAATATAACGAAATCCAGATGTCTGACTCAAGCAACAAGCTGGTCAGCAAGGTAATAGAGACCATTCGCAAGAATATGGAGAATTCTGATTTCAGTGTAGAGGATCTCAGCCGCGAAGTCGGAATGAGCCGCGTGCATCTGAACAGAAAGCTTAAGGAGACAATGAACATTTCTCCGAGCAATCTTATCAGGTCGATAAGGCTGAAGCAGGCTGCATACCTCCTTATCAATAATAAGGTAAACATTTCAGAAGTGGCCTACAAGGTCGGATTCTCGACCCATTCATATTTCTCGAACTCATTCCATGACTTCTTCGGTATGACGCCTAAGGAGTTCGTAGCCAAGTACATGGACTGCAAGGACGAGGAGACCCTGAAGAGAATATTCGAATAAAAAAAGCTGCCAAATGGCAGCTTTTTTTATCCTATAATAAGTACAGCACCGTCGTTCTTAGGTACCTTTATGGTGTGTTTGGCTTTCGGAGCGGTCTCTAAAGGATCATTGCCTCCCGAGATCAGTCTCACATCAGCCTTTTCAAGACCAAGGGCCTCAAGAACATCCTTGACATTGACCTCAAGGGTCTCATTGATGGCATTTGCCGCTGCGACATACCATTTGTCACCGTTTCTTCTGGCGAGCACGACATACTCACCTGGAAGTCCGTCTATATAGCGGGTCTCATCCCATGTAGTAGGAACCTCCCTGAGGAAATCAAGACAAACTTTCGGAGCATCCTGCATATTATTCGGTGCAAGGGCAAAATTCTGGATAGGATTCTGGAAAAGCACGCATGTCGCAAGCTGGAATACATCTGTTGTACGACGGATGGTTCCGCGTGAATTTGTGCGCTCCAGACGTTCATTCATGAAGCATCCTCCGAATTCCATGCAACCTACGGCATTACGTATGAACGGATGCAGGCAGGCAGCCTGAGCCTCCTGATCGCACTCATACTGGCTGAAAACAAGGTTTTCCGAAGCACGTACAGCCTCGCTTCCAACGTAGTTAGGATACATCTTCTCCCAACCTCTAGGCAATGTACAGCCATGGAAAATCACCATAAGTCCATACTCATCTGCATCGCTGAGGATCGCCTCATAATGAGCCAATGTCTCCTGCTTGTCGCCACCGAAGAAGTCGACCTTGATGCCCTTGATGCCGAGATCACGCATCCACTTCATCTCCTTCTTTCGGAGGATCGGGTTGCTCATAACATGCACAGGCCCCTGCTCGATATCGTTCCACCATCCGCTTGAACTGTACCAGAGGAAAAGATCGACATTTCTTTCACGGGCATACGAAACAAGTTCCTCAATTCCCTCGCGTCCGATGTAGGTATCCCACCAATTGTCTACAAGATTGTACTTGAAGCCCATTTCCGACGCCATGTCGATATACTTCTTCTGGTCCTCCATGCAGATGCTGGCATCCTGCCATACGATCCAGCTCCATGTACCCTTTCCATATTCATAGGCGCGTGAAGGCTCATAGAGAGGCTCAACGACATCCCATGTAACAGTAGTCTCAACGATAGGCTTGAGAGTCTCGCCAAGTGTGATGGTTCTCCAAGGAGTAGCTCCCGGAAGGGCAATTGCCGGTTCAACGGTACCGTTACCGTTGTTTTCCTCAGGCATAGGATACTCTATCTTATATGTAGCACCTACGCTGCCTTCAATATTGCCGGAAGTTTCATAGTACTCACCAAGTCTTGAACCGCAGAAACGTCCGTCAACGCCTGTCTCGCTCACGAGAACCCATCCGTCGCCGCCGATCTGGAAAAGGCATGGGAAGGTATAGCCATGACCATAGCCGGAAGGCTCGGTAACAGGCTTGCCTACTCCATAATACTCCTCATAGCTTGGCTTTGTACGCTTCCAGCCAATCATGGAATGGCTCTGCGGAGTCAGATATGTCTTCACATAGTCATGCACCGGACTATCATTGAAGCTGAACTCAGTCAACTCTTCAAAGATACGGACGCTTCCAGTCTCCCCTTCCTTCGGGATGATATATCGGAAAGCCACATCATAACGTCCCACGCGGAACTCCACCTGAAGTGTCCTGCCTTCCTTATTCTTAAAGGTACAGATAGCCTTTGTCGCTTCATAAGTTACGTCGGAAGTCTTGCTTCTGTCCATCTTATAAGTACCTTCAACCGGACTCTGCTCCATGCTCACGAACTCGAGCTCGGAGAAATCTCCGATATTCGTACGCATTCCAAGACGCGAAGTGCTCACAAACGGATTGCCGTGATGCTCGACCTGATAGTAAGCCTTTCCGTCAATTGTGTATATATATACATCTGTGATGCCGTTCGGGCCGGATATATATCCATGCGCCTCTGCTGAAACGGCGATGGCCGCGCACAATTGTGCAACGGCCATCATTATAATGGTAATGATTCTTTTCATCGTTATCGGACGACTAGAACATAGCCTTAACCTGGTTGTAAACGTTCTGAGCTGTGAAGCCGAGCTTCTCATCAAGAACAGTATAAGGAGCTGAGAAACCGAAGCTCTCGAGACCGAATACCTTACCGTTTGAGCCAACAAGACCCTCGAGGTTTACAGGAAGACCAGCTGTGAGACCGAAGATCTTCTCACCGCATGGGAGAATTGCCTGCTGGTACTCCTTAGGCTGTGTACGGAAGAGACCCTCTGAAGGGCAGCTTACGATACGAACCTTGAGACCGTCCTCACGAAGGAGAGCAGCACCTGCAACGAGAGTAGAAACCTCTGAACCAGAAGCTACGAGAGTTACATCAGGATTCTCGTCTGAACCAGCTACGATGTAAGCACCCTTCTCAGCCTGAGTGTAGTCTGTTCCGTCAGGAAGCTGAGCGATGTTCTGACGTGAGAAGATGAGAGCTGTAGGAGTGTCAACGTTCTCCATGGCCATCTTCCAGCACTGTGTAGTCTCGATAGAGTCTGCAGGACGGAGAACGAGTACAGAGTTCTTTCCGTGGTGGTTCTTGAGCTTCTCCATAAGGCGGATCTGTGCCTCCTGCTCAACAGGCTCGTGAGTAGGGCCGTCCTCACCTACGCGGAATGCGTCATGTGTCCAGATGAACTTGACTGGGAGCTCCATGAGAGCAGCCATACGTACAGCTGGCTTCATATAGTCTGAGAATACGAAGAATGTACCGCAAGCAGCGATCACACCACCGTGAAGTGCCATACCGATGCAGCAGCAAGCCATTGTAAGCTCAGCAACACCTGCCTGGAAGAATGCACCGCTGAAGTCATCCTTAGTCATTGAAGTAGTCTTGTTAAGGAAGCCGTCAGTCTTGTCTGAGTTAGAAAGGTCAGCTGAAGAACAGATCATGTTAGGAACCTGCTGTGCGAGCTGGCTGAGAACTGCAGCTGAAGCGTTTCTTGTAGCGTCGCCGGCCTTCTGCTGAACGAGTGACCAGTCTACCTTTGGAGCTGCACCGCTGAACCACTCAGCCTGAGCGGCAGCCTTCTCAGGATTTGCAGCTGCCCATGCAGCCTCCTCCTCATGACGTGCAGCAACGATAGCCTTGAGCTCCTCCTCACGCTTTGCGTAGAGAGCCTTGACCTCGTCAAAGATCACGAATGGGTTCTCAGGATCGCCACCGAGGTTAGCTACTGTATTCTTGAATGCATCGCCACCGAGTGGAGCACCGTGAGTCTTGCAGTTACGCTCGTATGATGAACCGTCAGCCTTGAGGGCACCCTTACCCATCACACACTTACCGATGATGAGGGTTGGCTGTCCCTTAACTTCCTTAGCCTCGTCGAGAGCCTTGCGGATCTGCTCGCAGTCGTTACCGTTGATAGTGATTACATGCCATCCCCATGAACGGTACTTCATCTCTGTGTTCTCTGTCATTACATCAGCACACTCTGTAGAGAGCTGGATGTCGTTTGAGTCGTAGAACATGATGAGGTTGTCGAGACCGAGGTGACCTGCGATACGGCCAGCTCCCTGAGAGATCTCCTCCTGAACACCACCGTCAGAAATGTATGCATAGATAGTCTCCTTTGCGAAAGTAGGGTTTGTTGTGCGTGCAGCAAGGAACTTTGCAGCGATTGCAGCACCTACTGCAAATACGTGACCCTGTCCGAGAGGACCTGATGTATTCTCGATACCGCGTACGAGGTCTACCTCTGGGTGACCAGGAGTTGGCGACTCCCACTGACGAAGCTGCTGGAGCTCCTCAAGAGAGAACTTACCTGCAAGTGCAAGCTGAGAATAGAGCATCGGAGCCATATGTCCTGGGTCGAGGAAGAAGCGGTCGCGGCCTTCCCACTTTGGATTTGCAGGATCATACTGAAGATACTCAGAATAGAGTACATTGATAAAGTCAGCACCTCCCATTGCGCCACCTGGGTGACCGGATTTTGCCTTTTCTACCATAGAAGCTGCAAGGATACGGATGTTATCCGCAGCGCGATTCATTACTTTTACGTCGTTCATAATATTTTAAAATGTGGTTATAATTGTCAATCTGACCCCTCTTGGGGCAAAAATCGCATAAATATAATGAATTTATCTTTGGTATGGAAATATTTGACTACTTTTTTATCACTAACGTTTTTTTGCATCCTAAAAGCATCGCAAAAGCGTCCCAGGTCAAATGGCACATTATAAGGCTTCGAAACGGCATTATGTATCAAATTCAACAACAAATGGTATCAATTCAACACGTTTTTTACGAAAATTAAAGTGGTTGGAACTATAATCGGATGGATTTATCCATGAAATTGCATAACTTTGTAGAATAAGACAATAATACTAACAACTAATAACAACATTATGTCACAGAACGCAAACGAAGCTAAAGGCTTTTACAAACTGTCGTGGCTCCAGCGCATCGGTTTCGGTGCCGGCGACATGGCTCAGAACCTCATTTATCAGACAGTCAGCATCTGGCTGCTGTTCTTCTACACCAACGTATACGGCCTCGCACCGGGAGTTGCCGCGCTGATGTTCCTCATCGTCCGCCTCGTGGACGTACTTTGGGATCCTCTCGTGGGAGCATTTGTAGACAAGAGCAACCCTAAATGGGGAAAATACCGTTCATGGCTCATACTCGGAGGTATTCCTCTCGCAGGCCTCGCAATCCTCTGCTTCTGGAACGGATTCAGCGGTTCCATCGTTTATGCTTACATCACTTACGTAGGAATGAGCATGTGCTACACATTGGTAAACGTACCTTACGGCGCATTGAACTCATCTCTCACACGTGACACTGAGGAGATCACAATCCTTACATCTACACGTATGTTCATGGCAAACCTCGGAGCGCTTATCGTGAAGTCTCTCCCAATGGTAATCGCCATCTTCGCACCTGTTGCAGCAGACGGAACAGCAATCACAGACAAGCCTGAATCAGCTACAGCATGGTTCATCACAATGACCATCTTCGCTCTTGCAGGACTCGCACTCCTGGTATTCTCTTTCTCTCAGTGTAAGGAAAGAGTCGTTATGGACCAGAAGGAGTCTGAGAACGTGAAGGTCAGCGACCTCTGGATGGAGTTCCTCCGCAACCGTCCTTTGAGAGTCCTCGCATTCTTCTTCATCACAGCATTCGCAATGATGAGCATCGGAAACGCTGCAGACGCATATTTCATGACATACAACGTGGGCGCTACCCCTATCATGACCACAGCATTCATGTGGCTCGGTACAATCCCTGCATTCATCTTCATGCCTCTCGTTCCTGCAATCAAGCGCAAGATCGGAAAGAAGGGTATGTTCTACCTCTTCCTCGGCACAGCCATCGTAGGTATGGCGATGATGTATGTATTCGTACAGGTAGAGGCATTGAAGCAGTTCTGGCTCCTCTGCATCGCTCAGTTCGTAAAGAGCACAGGTATCATCGTAGCTACCGGTTACATGTGGGCTCTCGTTCCTGAAGTTGTTTCTTATGGTGAGTACACATCAGGCAGACGTATCGCAGGTATCGTGAACGCTTTGACAGGTATCTTCTTCAAGGCCGGTATGGCACTCGGTGGAGTTGTTCCTGGTCTCGTTCTCTCAATCGTAGGCTTCGATGCAGCTCTCTCACACCAGACAGCATTCGCTGAGCAGGGTATCCTCTGGCTCGTATGTGTAATCCCTGCTGTTCTCCTCCTCGTTGCAATGTGGATCATCTCGAAGTACGAACTCGAGGATGATGTAATCGACAAGATCAACAGAGAAATTGAAGAAAGAGCTAAAAACTAAATGACCATGAAAAATCTGATCATCAGTGCGGCTGTTGTCCTTGCCGCAGCCGGATGCTCTTCAAAGGCAGAAGAGCCCAAAGGAATAAAAGATGCCTTTGAAGGCAAATTCTATATCGGAGCAGCTCTCAACGAAGCTGAAATCAGAGGCATCGACACTACTGGTGTCGAACTGATCAAGACACACTTCAACTCGATCGTTGCAGAGAACTGCATGAAGAACGAGGAGATCCACCCTGCTGAAGATGTATGGAACTTCGAACTCGCCGACAAGTTTGTGGAGTTCGGAGAGGCAAACAACATGTTCATCATCGGACACTGCCTCGTATGGCACTCACAGCTTGCAAAATGGTTTGCATATGACGAGAACGGCGAATATGTGACACCGGAAGTACTCAAGCAGCGCATGAAGGACCATATCACTACAATCATGACACGCTACAAGGGACGCATCCACGGCTACGACGTCGTGAATGAAGCCATCATTGAAGACGGTTCATACAGAATAAGTCCTTTCTACGAGATTCTCGGTGAGGAGTTCATCCCTTGGGCATTTGAGTGCGCCCATGCCGCTGACCCGGACGCAGAACTTTACCTGAACGACTACGGAATGAATGTTCCAGGACGCCGCGACGCATACGTGAAGCTCATCAATCAGCTTAAGGAAAGAGGCCTTCGCATCGATGCAATCGGCATGCAGGGACACATGGGTATGGACTACCCTACTGTAGAGGAATTCGAGACAAGTCTTCTTGCATTTGCCGGCACCGGTGTGAACGTGATGATCACAGAGTGGGACATGTCCGCTCTTCCGACAGTGAATATGGGAGCCAATGTCGCTGACGTTGAAGAATACAAGGCTTCACTCAACCCATACGCAGACGGTCTTCCTGAAGACGTGGCTAAAGTCTGGAACGAGAGGATGAAGAGTTTCATGGACCTCTTCCTCAAGCACTCCGACAAGATCACAAGAGTCACAGCGTGGGGCGTGAGCGACGAGGACTCATGGAAGAACGGATGGCCGATCCCTGGACGCACAGACTACTGTCTCCTCATCGACCGCGATCATGAAGTAAAACCATTCCTTAACGAATATATCAAATAACCACAAATATGAAGACACCAAAACGATATCTGGTCCCTGGTGACTATATGGCAGACCCTTCTGTTCACGTATGGGACGGCAAACTTTACATCTACCCTTCACACGACTGGGAATCAGGCATTGAAGAGAATGACAACGGCGATCACTTCAACATGAAGGACTATCATGTGTTCAGCCTCAACGGCAATGACCCTATGACATCAGAAGTCGTGGACCACGGAAAGGTCCTGGACACTGACGACATCCCATGGGCAGGACGCCAGCTCTGGGACTGTGAGGTTGCAAGAAAGGACGGAAAATACTACATGTACTTCCCTCTTAAGGACAGAAACGACATCTTCCGTCTCGGCGTAGCGATAAGCGACTCTCCTACAGGTCCATTCATTCCTCAGCCTGACCCGATCAAAGGCAGTTACAGCATCGACCCTGCGATCCTTGAGGAGGATGGTAAATATTATATGTACTTCGGCGGCCTCTGGGGCGGACAGCTTCAGAGATACAAGGACAACAAGGCTCTTGAGAACGCCTACCTTCCGGAAGGAAAGGAGCCTGCGCTTCCTGCACGCGTAGTGCGTCTGAGCGAAGACATGCTCGGTTTCGCTGAAGAGCCAAAGCCGGTTGTAGTGGTCGATGAGGAAGGAAAGCCTCTCACAGCAGACAACCCTTACCGTTTCTTCGAGGCATCATGGATGCATAAATACAACGGAAAATACTACTTCACTTACTCAACAGG
>JAZRQM010000058.1:0-16557 GCA_045649795.1 Candidatus Cryptobacteroides sp.
CATTTTTGTTTGTAATTAATTGTTTAATAATAATTTGCAGCCATTTCAGAGGACTCAATCCACCAAAATGGGCTGCAAATATAGGAATAATTATTTAATTATCAAATTATTTCACAGGTATGTTCTCAAGAACCGCCTTGAGGAATTCCCAGCACTTTGCCACTGAAGGGATGTTGGCACGCTCGTCCGGTGAATGAGGGCTCATGAGGGTAGGACCGCATGAAACCATATCCCAATGAGGGTATGCACCGCTGAGGATACCGCACTCGAGACCGGCGTGGATTGCCATCACAGCAGGCTCCTTGCCATAGAGGTCGTTGTATACCTTCTTCATTGTAGCGAGGATAGCCGAATCAGGGTTTGGAGCCCATCCCGAATATCCGCCCGCGAATGATGTCTCAATGTCAGCAAGAGCGAAGATAGACTCGAACTTCTGAGCAAGAGCATCCTTTGCTGTATCGACAGAGCTTCTCATCAAAGTCTTCACAGAGAACTGTCCGGCCTCGATCTTGACCATTGCGAGATTGTTTGAAGTCTCCACGAGACCCGGCATCTCACTGCTCATACGCTCAACGCCATCAGGACAAGCGATGACTGCACGCACGAAACGTACTGCATCAGCCTCCGGAACATACTTGCACTCGTCACCGCCGCAGCAGCACTCACCTTCCGCGCACTCGTATGGCTTGAAGATGAATTCAGAATCAGGATCTGTTCCTGCGTACTCCGCCTTGATAGCTGCAGAAACCTCAGCAAATACCTTCTCTGCATCAGCAAGCTTGTCAGCTGGTACATATACAGTAGCGAAAGCCTCGCGAGGGATTGCATTACGAAGCGTACCACCCTCAAAATCAAGAAGTTTAACATCTGCCTTAAGCATGAGCTCGAGAAGAAGACGAGCTGCGAGCTTGTTTGCATTTCCTCTGCAGAGGATGATGTCCATACCTGAATGTCCTCCCTTGAATCCCTTGACAGCAAGAGAGTAGCAGAGCCAGTTCTTGTCATAGTCTGCAGGAACATATGTCGCCGATGCAGTAGCATCAAGACCGCCGGCGCAGCCTACATAAAGCTCACCCTCAGTCTCAGAATCAAGGTTGATGAGGATCTCACCCTCAAGAACGCCTGGCTTGAGAGCCATGGCACCTGTCATACCTGTCTCCTCGTCGATTGTACAGTGTAGCTCGATAGGACCATGCTTGAGGTCAGACGACTCGAGGACAGCCATAGCCATCGCAAGGCCAAGACCGTTGTCAGCTCCGAGAGTAGTACCCTTAGCCTTCACCCACTCGCCGTCGATCCATGTCTGGATAGGGTCCTTCTCGAAATCATGAACAGTATCTGCGTTCTTCTGCGGCACCATGTCGACATGACCCTGAAGGATAACACCCTTCATATTCTCGCAGCCAGGAGTAGCGGGCTTGCGGATGATGATGTTGCCGACTTCGTCCTTGATTGTCTCGAGGCCATGCTCCTTACCCCAGTTATACATATATTCCACTGCAAGCTCTTCGTGCTTTGAAGGGCGTGGAATCTGTGTCAATGCGTAAAAGTTCTTCCACACGATCTGTGGATCAAGATTCTTAATGCTCATAATCTATATCAATGTTTTAATGTGTTACTATTTAAGTACCATATTCAATGGTAGAGAACTCTCCTGACCGAGCTGATACACCGGCATTCTGCTCTGGAGGATGAGATCCATTCCATCAAGAAGCTTCACAGTACAGATGGCAGGGATACGATAATATACTCCCACATCCTTTCCGCTCTTCTGCTTCTCCACTTCCGGCTGGGCGAAAGCCTGAGGAACAATCTCCATCACCACCGGCTTGCCTGAAAGATTGTCGGCAGGAACGAGTCCTCCGTTCTCAGACATTCTGAATGCCACATAAATCTGGTTTTCCTTCGCAGGATCAGGTATGATCTCGAAGACCATATGCTGAGGCTGACGCTCCGAATAACCTGTGAACAATGTCATATATTCATTCTCAAGTCTTGTAAGCTCATCGATTGCAGCACCCATGGCCTCGCCGCTGTATGTCGCATCGGTATCACCGGTAACGATCTGCAGACGCTGCTTGCGAAGTTTGAGGATCATGTCTGCTGTCTCTGCAGCCTTCTGCTCCAATGTCTTCTCAACAACCATATCCTGCTGCACTCCGATACGGTTATAGGCAGACTCCTTTCCATCTTTCCTGTAGAGGGTTGTCGAACCGGATGTAAGGTTTGAGGAAACACCCTTGCCGGAGAAATCGCCCTGTTCCTCAATCGGAAAGCGCCATACGGTCTGATCTCCATGCCTTCCGTCAGCGAAAGTAACGAAACCACCGGCCGAAAGCTTCAAGAGGGTCGAAGCCTCTACCTTTTTCTTTACATCTATGCTGTATCTTCTCGACTGATCCGGCTCAACAAGCGGGCTCATCTTCACCTGGATCAGCTGCACGGTGCTTTCGTCCTTGAGACGAGGCTTTATACCGAGATATTTCTCCGCATATCTTGCATATGGGCCAGCATAGAATTTTTCCTGCACGGCCTCGACATCTACGCTGATCACTGTAGATGGAAGAGAATATGTAAGATAGCCTTCCGGATCCGAATTCTTCTGCGCGTCAGCGACAAAAGGAATCGCCGCCAAAATCAGCGACAGTATAAGCTTCAATGTATTCTTCATAATATCTGATTTTGTCATTTCCATCTTTTATGTGTCCACAACCAATTGTGAGGAGTCTCGTTGATCTCCTCTTCCAGAAGGTCGTAATATTTCCTCATTATCTGCTCAGGAGTCATCTCCGATGCATTCCTGCATATCGGTATAAGGGTCATTTCATACTTTCCTCTCTCCACCCTCTTCATCTTCATGTACATCACCGAATGGGACAGTTTGCATGCGACTCCTACACTGCCGAGCATCACATTGGTCTGCTGATGCATGAACTCCCCTATCGGATGCTTTCCGGCCTTCCAGTACGGAGCCTGATCGGTAGGATAGATGTATACCAATCTCTTATCCTTGTTGGAAACAGCGTGACGCAATATGTTGGAAGATTCTATTTCACATGTTGTGCCTACCCTCTCAAGAGCTGCGACTCTGTTTCTCTTGAAGACCTCATCCGAGACAGGGTTGCTGAGTTTCTTGTACACCACTCTGATTTCCTCCTCACGGATAGCGACTTTCGTTCCGGTAGAAGTCCTGTAGCCCAGGAAGCCACCCATCAGCTCCCAGTTTCCGCAATGAGTGCTGAGAACAGTCATGCTGGGAGTCGAGAGATAAAGTTCATTCAGTTCCTCCGGATTGGTGACAGTCACTATGCCGCTGCCATACAGCCTCTTGTAGCTGCTCCCTCCGAACCATATCGCCTCAGCGAATATTTCTCCAAGATGGGTATAGAAATCCTTGGCAATCTTCTCGATTTCCTTGTATTTCCTGTCCGGGAAGGATCTTGAAAGATTTATCATGACCGTACTGTATCGGTATCTGACGACTTTCCTCATTAGCCAGGCCATGATATCCGCCATGAAATAATGGAATTTCAAAGGCAATCTGGACAAAAGCACGATTACTCCCCTGACTATATTTGCAAATAATTTATTCATTATCAACTCAATAGGGCATCAAAAACAAACACAAGGCTGGCATAGCCTCGCATATTTCATTCTATAAAGAAGCAAATATACCAATTTTCCCTATGATTTCCGATATTTCGGCATCTAAATAATTTTATTATCTTTGCATGATTTACAACTAATAAAACCACAGATATCATGTTTAAAGGACATCCAAAAGGTCTATTGGCAGCGGCTCTCAGCAATATGGGAGAGCGTTTCGGCTACTACATCATGAACGCCGTACTCGTATTGTTCCTCTGCTCTAAATTCGGTCTTGGCGAAGGTACAGCCGGCACCATCTATTCATTCTTCTATGCAGGAATCTACCTCCTCAGTCTTGTCGGAGGTCTTATTGCCGACCGCACACAGAACTACAAGGGCACAATCAAGTCCGGCCTCATCATCATGGCATCAGGATATGTGCTTCTTTCTATTCCGATTCTTGCCACATCGGGCAACATCAGCTGGCTTCTCCCGCTGACTTGCTTCGCACTCTTCCTCATCGCCTTCGGTAACGGTCTCTTCAAGGGCAACCTCCAGGCAATCGTAGGACAGATGTACGACAACTTCGAGGCTGAGGCTGCAAAGCAGGGCCCTCAGGCACTCGCTGAGGCTAAGGACAAGCGTGACTCAGGATTCCAGATCTTCTACGTATTCATCAATGTCGGTGGCCTCATCGCTCCTTTCGTAGCTCCGCTTCTTCGCGAGTGGTGGCTTGAGACAAACGGAATGGTATATAACGCACAGCTCCCTGCACTCTGCCACGAGTTCATCAACAACGCAGCAGGAATGGGCGCACAGGCACTCGAGAACCTCAACACAATGATGGCAGCCGCTGGCGGAAACATCGCTGACATGACAGCATCATGCCAGAACTACCTCCAGATCTTCAACGAGGGTATCCACTACTCGTTCATCGCTTCCGTAGCTGCAATGTGCATCTCTCTCGTGATCTTCTTCTTCTCACAGAAGAAATTCCCTAACCCGGCAAAGAAAGAGGCCGTAAAGGGCGTAGAGTACACAGCAGAGGAGAAGGCAGCAATGGCAAAGGAGATCAAGCAGCGCATGTACGCTCTCTTCGCAGTGCTCGGAATCGTGATCTTCTTCTGGTTCTCATTCCACCAGAACGGAATGTCACTTTCATTCTTCGCACGTGACTTCGTCGATTCATCAGCAGTAGCACCTGAGGTATGGCAGGCTATCAACCCATTCTTCGTGATCGTGCTCACACCGGTGATCATGGCTATCTTTGCAGCCCTCGCACGTCGTGGCAAGGAGATTTCAACCCCACGCAAGATCGGTATCGGTATGCTCATCGCAGGTCTCGCATTCGTATTCCTTGCAGTATTCTCAATGCTCAAGGGCTATCCTTCAGCTGAGGCTTACAAGTCCCTCCCTATCGCTGAGCAGATGGCAGACAAGGCACATTGGTGGGTACTCATCGCAACTTATTTCTTCCTCACAGTAGCTGAGCTCTTCATCTCCCCTCTCGGACTTTCATTCGTATCGAAGGTGGCTCCAAAGAGCATGCTCGGTCTCTGCCAGGGACTCTGGCTCGGCGCGACAGCTATCGGAAACCTCTTCCTTTTCCTCGGACCTCTCATGTACAACGCATGGCCGATCTGGCAGTGCTGGACAGTATTTGCTGTCGTATGCTTCATCTCAATGGGAGTAATGTTCGGAATGGTAAAGTGGCTTGAGAAAGTAACAGCATAATCTTAAAATCAAAAGCAATATGTTCAAAGGTCAACCAAAAGGACTCTTTGCCCTTGCGCTCGCCAATACAGGTGAGCGCTTCGGCTATTACACCATGCTGGCGATCTTCCTCCTGTTCATCCAGGCGAAGTTCGGTTTCAGCGCTGCTGCGGCAACCCAGATCTACTCGATCTTCCTTGCCGGAGTATACTTCATGCCTTTCTTCGGCGGTATCCTCGCTGACAAGATCGGCTACGGAAAGTGCGTTACCATCGGTATCGGCGTCATGTTCCTCGGATACCTCTGCCTTGCTGTTCCGACAGCGGCGGATATGACAGGAAAGATCATGATGTTCGGAGCACTCACACTCATCGCAATAGGTACAGGTCTCTTCAAGGGAAACCTCCAGGTAATGGTAGGTAATCTCTATGACGATCCTAAGTACTCAGCAAAGCGCGACGCTGCGTTCAGCCTCTTCTACATGGCCATCAACGTAGGTTCGATGTTCGCACCTTCAATGGCTAAGGCCATGACCAACTGGTCACTCAGCAAGTATGACCTCGTATACAACGCAAACGTACCGGCCCTCGCACATCAGGTGATGGACGGCACCATCTCTCCAGAGAACATGTCTGTACTCCAGAACATCGCAGCAGGCATGCCAGGCGCAGCAAATATGGACATGGCGGCTTTCGCACCATACTACATCGAGAGACTTTCTACAGCTTACAACGGAGGCTTCGCAGTTGCATGTGTTTCACTCATCCTTTCAGTGCTCATCTACTACGGATGCCGCTCATGGTTCAAGCACGCTGACGTCAATGCAAAGCAGGCTAAGGCAGCAAACCCAGCAGCAGAGGTAGAGCTCACTCCAGCTCAGACAAAGAGCCGTATCGGAGCACTCGTATTCGTATTCGCTGTAGTAATCTTCTTCTGGATGGCATTCCACCAGAACGGTGCAACAATGACATTCTTCGCACGTGACTATACAGCAAGCAGCGTGACAGGTGGTCTCAGGATCGGATTCAACATCTGGTGCCTTGCCCTTATCGCTGTATCAGTATACACACTCTTCAATGTATTTCAGGCTGAGACAAAGAAGGCAAAGATCACCTCAGGAGCGATCACAGTTGCTCTCTGGGCATTTGCAGCGGCACTTTACATGAGAATGCCAGGTACAGTGAACATCCAGCCTTCAGACTTCCAGCAGTTCAATCCATTCTACGTTGTAGCACTCACTCCTGTATCCCTCGCCATCTTCGGCGCACTCGCCAAGAAGGGCAAGGAGCCTTCTGCACCACGCAAGATCGGACTCGGAATGCTCGTTGCAGCTGCCGGCTTCCTCATCCTCACACTCGCCTCATTCGGACTTCAGTCTCCAAAGGCGCTCGGTGGAACAGTAAGCCCTGATCTTGTATCGCCTACATGGCTCATCAGCACATACCTCGTACTCACATTCGCAGAGCTTCTCCTCTCACCTATGGGTATCTCATTCGTGTCAAAGGTAGCTCCTCCGAAGTACAAGGGAAT
Organism: Candidatus Cryptobacteroides sp.; assembly: GCA_045649795.1. Taxonomy (GTDB): domain Bacteria; phylum Bacteroidota; class Bacteroidia; order Bacteroidales; family UBA932; genus Cryptobacteroides. The sequence continues at coordinate 6,832 of JAZRQM010000058.1, forward strand.
GATGATGGGTGGATGGTTCGCAGCAACAGCAATCGGTAACTACCTCGTATCTATCCCTGGCCTCCTCTGGATGAGGGTTCCGCTTTGGACAGTATGGGTAGTACTCATCATCATCTGCGTCATCGCCGGTGTATTCATGTTCGCAAACATGAAGCGCATCGAGTCAGCGACAGAGTAATATCCCGCACGGATCATCATAACAGGACCGGTCACTCCATCGTGACCGGTCTTTTTTTGCGGCAGTATTCCATAACCCCAAGTATAATGCGAGAAGATTTTTATTATATTTGCAAGATTATGGATGCAGCTTTGAAAGAAACTCTGATCGGATGGGCAGAGGAATATAACGACCCGAAATATTTTCAGGAAGATCCTATAATCTTCCCGACTCAGTTTGCGCGCAGACATGAGGCCGGAGAGGCTTCTTTGGCAGATGTGGAGATAGCGGCCCTGCTGTCTGCTCATCTTGCATGGGGACGCCGCGCTATGATAGTACGCGACTGCGGAAGAATGTTCGACGAGATGGGTTGGAGGCCGTATGATTACGTGATGAACGGAGAATACCGTAACGAGGATGCAAGCCTGCACAGAACGATCAAATGGAGCGAATTCGCGGGCATATGCGGAAGGCTGCAGAAAATATATTCCGAGAGAGAAAGCTTGGAGGGCCTGAGTGACAACGAGATACGCGTACAGATCTTCGGTCAGAAGGAAGACAGGAAAGCCCCGAACAAGAAGATCAGCATGATGCGAAGATGGATGGTCCGTGATGACGGCAAGGTCGACCTCGGATTGTGGAAAGCTTCGGACAAGAAGAAGCTCATACTTCCATTGGACGTACATGTCTATGACCAGGCAACATCTCTTGGACTGACCGGAAGGAAGCAGAAGGACATCGTCACAGCGCAGGAAATTACTGATGCTTTCCGCGAAATATGGCCTGAGGACCCGTGCAAGGGCGATTTTGCCTTGTTCGGTTATGGGGTAAACAATAAGTAACAGACATATGCCTAGACTATATATCATATCGGGATGTAACGGAGCGGGAAAAACCACCGCTTCATATTCTCTGCTTCCGGAAATGCTGGACTGCAGGGAATTCGTAAACTCTGACGAGTTCGCCAAAGGCCTCTCCCCTTTCGATCCATCGAAGGCATCGATCCAGGCAAGCCGATATATGATCATGAAGATCAGATATCTTCTCAAGAAGCAGAAGGACTTTGCTGTTGAGACAACATTGGCGACAAGAACTCTTCTGAAGACAGTCAGAATGGCACAGAATGCAGGTTATACAGTAACTCTTCTTTATTTCTGGCTGAACACTCCGGAACTGGCGATAGAAAGAGTTCGCGCAAGGGTGGAAGCCGGAGGTCATGATATTCCGGAAGAAACCATCAGAAGAAGATATAACGTCGGCATATTCTATTTCTTCAACACCTATGCTCCTGTCTGCGAAAGATGGATCCTGACGGACAACTCCCAGATTCCTTTCCGAGTAATTGCAGAAGGATCAAAGGATGAGACTCTCAACATCAAGGACGAAGCCACCTATGCCAAGATAAAGGCCATAGCTGACGACAGAAAGAAGATCATAGAGGAAACCGGAGAGATCCTCTCACTCTAAAGAAATAAAGATGAACGGAAAGACAAGTTATCTTAACATATTCAAGGTCACCGAGCCTCAGCTTCAGAGCCTTACCGCTACAGCTTTGGCACATGGAGGAGACTATTGTGACCTGTATTTCGAACACACCACATTCTTCAACCTGCTTCTCAAGGACGGAACAGTATCATCCGGAGGCTTCCACACCGACTTCGGAGTCGGAATCCGAGTCCTGAAAGGAGAAAAGACAGGCTATGCATATTCTGAAAACACTGAAATGGCTGACATGCTGAATGCAGCCCGCGCAGCTTCTGCCATAGCCACCGGATCTTCAGCTGGAGGCAGGACATACGCCAATGTAACAGACAGGAAATCAGACTTTTATCCCATGAAGGAGAACTGGAGGGATAAAGGAGCGGACTCCTTCCTTCCATTCATGAAAGAGCTTGAGACATCGATATTCTCAAAAGACAGCAGGATAGTGAAGGTCATCATCAGGATGTCCGATTCGGTATGTGATGTCATGATGTACAACTCTCTCGGAGAACTCACATACGAGACCCGTCCGATGGGAAGCGTCACAGTGACAGCCGTCTTCCAGCAGAACGGAAAGACTGAGAACAGAAGCGTGTCAAGAAGTTTCAGGACAGGAGCAGAACTCATAGGACCTGCACTTATGAACGAGCTTGCCGAAGATGTAGTAAAGGGCATCGATGAAAGATTCGAGGCCATAAGGCCAAAAGGCGGACAGATGAGCGTCGTAATGGGAGCCGGAGCATCCGGAATCCTGCTTCATGAGGCCATGGGACATGCATTCGAAGCTGATTTCAATCGCAAGGGACAGTCCATATTCTCAGAAAAGATGGGACAGCAGGTATGTCCGAAAGGCATAAACATAGTCGACGACGGAACCATAGCATACAACAGAGGTGCAGGAAATTACGATGACGAAGGTGTTCCGGGCGAAAAGACCTACATGATCCATGACGGAGTATTATGCTCATACCTTCATGACAGGATAAGCGCAAGCTGGTACGGGGTAGCTCCGACCGGAAACGGAAGACGAGAGAACTTCAGGTACAACCCGATTCCACGTATGCGTGCGACATATATGGAAAGCGGCAATGCAGATCCCGATGGAATCATTGCATCTGTAAAGGAAGGTATCTATGTAGATGAGTTTTCAAACGGACAGGTAAAGATCGGAGAAGGCGATTTCACTTTCTTCGTAAAGAGCGGTTATCTTATCGAAAACGGCCGTCTGACAGCTCCTGTAAAGGATATCAACGTGATTGGAAACGGTCCACAGGCTCTCAGCGACATAGTTGCTGTAGGCAATGACCTTAAGATTGACAACGGAACATGGACCTGCGGAAAGGAACAGAGCGTACCGGTTTCATGCGGTATGCCGACCGTCCTGGTCAGCAGCTTGACTGTAGGAGGAGAATAAGATGATCACACCAAACGAAACAAGACTCGCGAAACACTGCATAAGCTATGCGACCGCACACGGGGCATCTGCAGCAAGAGTATACCTCAACAAATGCGTAACCGACTCATACACAATACTGAACGGCGAACTTGACAAGGTTACTCATTCTGCGGACAGGTCGATATACATATATCTGTATGTAGACGGAAGATATGGTACATTCTCTACCAACAGGCTTGAAGAGAAGGAGCTGGAAGAATTCGTGGCAAAAGCCATCGAGATGGTACGCATGCTTGGAGAAGACGCATGCAGACAGCTGCCGGATCCGTCGCGTACAGCCAAGGATGCCGTAACCGGACATGAACTCGGCCTGTATGACAGCACATACGGATCAATGGATTCCGAGACAAGACTCGCAAATGCCCATAAGCTCAGCATATACGACAAGATCATCAATGATTCCGAAGACAAGTCATACAGGCTCATCTCAGAAGAATGCGAGTATTCATGCACATCCGACGAGAGCTACACTGCTGATTCCCAGGGATTTGAAGGAAGACATTGCGAGACCGCATTCGGAACTTTCTCTGAAATGACCATTCAGGATAAGGATGGAAACAGATACAGCGGATATTGGTGGCAGGCGACTCCTAAGGCAGCTGAGACCGATTTTGAAAACTGCGGAATGATGGCTCTGGAGAGAGCTGTAAAACAGATCGGGCCTAAAAAGCGACGCAGCGGAAAATACCGTATGGTTGTGGACACATCTGTAGCTTCAAGACTCGTATCCCCTATTCTCACCGCATTGAATTCAGCTTCGATACAGCAGAAAATGTCATTCCTTGAGGATGCAAAAGATACAAGGATATTCCACGAAGGGATGACCCTGATGGATCTTGCACGTACCCCAGGCAAGAACGGATCAAGACTTTTCGATACAGAAGGTGTAGCTACGAAAGACGCCCCAATAATAGAAAACGGAGTTGTAAAACAGTATTTCACAAATACTTATCAGTCGCTCAAGATGGGTATAGAACCTACCGTAGAGGACATTTCCAGACCATGCCTGATGCCATACATAAAGGGCGAAGACTTGCAGTCCGGCGAAAAAGAAGTATCTTTGACGGATATATTGAAGCTGGCTGGAAACGGTATTCTGGTCAGCGGCTTCAATGGAGGAAACTGCAACCCTGTGACCGGAGATTTCTCGTTCGGAATCGAGGGATTTGCATTCAGCAAGGGAAAGATAACGCATCCGGTTCGTGAAATGCTCATTACCGGAAACATCGTGGAACTCTGGAACGGCCTTCTTGCAGCTGGAAGCGATGCCAGGCCAAGTTCACGCTGGCAGATCCCGACATTAGCCTTCGAAGACGTTGCCTTCTCGGCATAATGCCGGCATCATCTATAACAATGTAAATTTGAAAATAGTATTAAATTTAAAAATATGAAGATTGCACAGAACGCAGTAGTTGAATTCAGCTACGAACTTGAGGTTGACGGCCAGGTCGTTGACCACACAACAAAAGAAAGACCACTTGACTATATTCATGGCACAGGCAGCCTTCTCCCAAAGCTCGAGGCACATATCGAAGGCATGGAGCCTGGAGATAAGTTTGACGTAACTCTTGCTCCGGCAGACGGTTACGGCGAAGTTGATCCAAGCAGGATCATCGACCTTCCAAAGGCAGCATTCGAGGTAAACGGCGAGATCCGCGAAGACCTCCTCGTTCCTGGCAACACTATCCCTATGATGAACAGCATGGGTGGTGTGATTCCGGGCGTAGTGCTCGAGGTAAGCGAAGACAGCGTCAAGATGGACCTCAATCATCAGATGGCAGGCAAGACCCTCCACTTCACCGGCGAAGTTCTCACTGTACGCGAGGCGACAGAGAAGGAACTTACCGAAGGTCTCCACGGAGAGTTCGTACATACATGCGGATGCGGCGGATGCCATGGTCATGACGGAGACTGCGGCGGATGCGAAGGCGGTCACTGTGGTGAGGACCACGGTGGAGATTGCGGTTGCGGATGCCACTAAAATACTGAAGCTGGAAAATGTGGCTTTTGCTGGCATTCGTGTCTGCGACGCTTCTAGGCTTCTATGACACATCAAAAAAAGCAGCACTGAAGGACAATGCGGTCCTGCCAGTGCTGTTTTTGAACACTCTTTTCTCAACGATCATATTCTCGCCTTTCATCCTAGATGTAATAGTCGGTAACGATTGGTTTGCCAACACATCATTGGAAACTGCTGCCTATCAAGGAGATGGCAATATGCTTAAGGCGCATCTGCTGGTAGTGGTGAAGGCTGTTATAGTCCTGACCTCATGGATTGCAGGATATTTCGGAATAAAGCACATCCCTATCACAATCGTAGGCCCGATCAATGCGACAAGACCGGTCATGGTCCTTGTCGGAGCCATGCTTCTGTTCGGAGAAAGGCTGAACCTCTGCCAATGGATCGGTGTACTGCTTTCGATGCTCTCGATATATCTGATGAGCCGTTCGAGCAAGAAGGAAAACATCGACTTCGTCCGTAACAAATGGATGTGGTGCGTAGCCATCGGCACCATCATGGGAGCTGTCAGCGCATTGTACGACAAATTCATCATGACTGAGCTGAATCCGCTCTTCGTTCAGAGCTGGTTCAATCTGTATCAGTTCATAATGATGTTCATCATCCTCATGATCGTATGGTATCCTACACGCGAAAAGACTACAAGGTTCCACTGGAGCTGGGCGATTCCTCTTATCGCCATCTTCGTCGGAGCTGCGGACTTCTCGTATTTCAATGCACTCAGCATGGAAGATTCGATGATTTCCGTTGTTTCTCTGATACGTCGCGGATCTGTGCTGATTTCATTTGCATGCGGAGTGCTTATCTTCAAGGAGCGCAACCTTAAAGCGAAGATCTTAGACCTTCTCCTGATACTCATAGGAATGATATTCGTCTACTTCGGTTCAAGATAATTTACTATATTTGTAAGTTGAACAAACATGAAGACCGCTGTAGTCATACTGAACTGGAACACGGAAGGCTTCCTCAGGGAGTTCCTCCCGGGTCTCCTGCGCTCTGTCGAGAAGATTGACGGAGCTGAAGTGATTGTCGCGGACAATGCTTCGACAGATGGTTCCCTCAAGGTGATGAAGGATGAATTTCCTGATGTAAGGACTATAGCGTTCGAGAAGAATTTCGGATTTACAGGAGGCTACAACAAGGCTTTCGAGCAGATTGACTCCGATCTTTTCGTTCTCATAAACTCTGACATTGAAGTTACGGAAGGATGGCTTGAGCCGCTTATCCGTTGGATGCAGACCCATCCGGAATGCGGAGCATGTGCACCAAAGCTTCACAGCTGGCAGGAAAAGGAGAAGTTCGAATATGCCGGTGCGGCCGGCGGTTACATCGACCTTTTCGGCTATCCGTTCTGCAGAGGACGCATACTGAAGAACCTCGAGACCGACCATGGCCAGTATGACTCTCCTGCTGACGTTTTCTGGGCTACAGGAGCATGCCTCATGGTCAGAAGCAGCATTTACCGGGAGCTTGGCGGCCTTGACGAGAGATTCTTCGCGCATATGGAGGAAATCGACCTGTGCTGGAGGATGCAGTTGTCCGGATACAAGGTGACCGTAGTTCCGGAATCCATGGTCTACCATGTAGGAGGAGGAACGCTTCCGGCTACATCCCCTTTCAAGCTGTACCTCAACTTCAGGAACAATCTGCTGATGCTTGAAAACAACCTTGCCAAGACATTCGGCCTGAGCCTCATGAGAGCAGGAATGAATCTGGAGAAGGCATCCGGAAAAGCAGTCCGCAAGGCACGCAGGAGAATATGTCTCCGAAAATGCCTTGACATGATGTCGGCAGCAGTCTATCTGCTGACGTTAAAGACAGACTGCTGCAAATCTGTCCTGAAGGCGCATAGGGATGCCGCAAAGATGATTGCACGCCCTTCTGCCGAAGATGTAAGGCAATACCTTGAAAGAGGCAGAGGCGAGGTAAAAGGAATATACAAGAAATGGATAATCCTTTTCAGAAACGTAAAGGAAAAGGATTTTTATAATATTTGATGATATGAAGATCGTGATCGCAGGAGCCGGTGAGGTAGGTTCTCACCTTGCAAAGATGCTCAGCAACGAAGCTAATGACATTACAGTCATTGACGAGCGAAGCGAAAGACTTGAAGCATTGGCCGCCAATACGGACGTCGTGACGGTGGAGGGAAATCCTTCTGCCATCGAGACTCTCCATGAGGCCGGAGTGGCTGAAGCTGACCTTTTCATCGCTGTGAATCCATCGGAGTCGCAGGATGTAAACATTGTCAGCGCCATGCTTGCAAAGAAGATGGGAAGCAAGAAGGTCACTGCGCGCATCAACAACGAGGAATACCTGTCGTATGAAAACAAATACCTGTTCACGGAAATGGGTATCGACCTTCTTTTCTATCCGGAAAAGATTGCGGCTGGAGAGATCGTAGATCTTCTGAAACGCACAGCCTCTACAGACTCAATGGACTTTGCGCGCGGAAAGCTTCAGGTAGGAGTGTTCAAGCTGGAAGAGGATTCTCCGCTGATCGGCATGAACATGGCTGAATTCAGCCAGCTCGCAGCAGAAGAGGGGCATAAATTCAGAGTTGTTGCGATTTCACGAGGCAACGATACCATCATTCCGAAGTTCGACACCAAGTTCAAGTATCATGACCTTGTCTTCATCGTTTCAAAGCGCGAAGGCATGGACATGCTGATGAAATACATCGGCAAACGCAACATCGAGGTAAACAGCGTGATGATCCTGGGAGGAAGTCCTATCGGTGAGATTGTCGCAAAACAGCTTGCAAAACAGCTTGACTCGATAAAGCTTATTGAAATGAACAAGGCTAAGTGCCTTACCCTCTCGGAAAGCCTTCCTTCAAACGTTATCGTGGTCAACGGTGACGGAAGAAACTCGGACATGCTCCTTGAAGAATCAATCAAGGAATACGATGCATTCGTAGCTGTTACGAACAATTCGGAGACCAACATTCTCGCATGCGTGGCAGCAAAGAGCCTTGGAGTAGCAAGAGTGATTGCGGAAGTCGAGAACATCGAGTACATCCGACTTGCAGAGAGCATGGGCGTAGATGCCGTGATCAACAAGAAGCTCATTACCGCAAGCCGCATCTTCAAGTTCACGCTCAGCAACAAGGTGAGATTCATCAAGTACATGAGCGGTACAAATGCCGAGGTTCTGGAATACATCGTTGCTCCAGAGACCGCAATCACCAAGAAGCCGTTGAAGGACATGAATTTCCCACGCAATGCAATCATCGGCGGTGTCATCAGAGGAAACGACGCGTATATCGCAGTAGGAGATACGCACATTCAGGCATATGACCGCGTGGCAGTGTTCGCACTTCCGGAAGCAGTCAAAGAGGTGGATAAATTCTTTAGATAATATATGTCCTGCAGACTGTTTCCTGGGACCCCCGCCGCCACTCCTTCGGAGCCGCGGCACCCCCTAGCCGGGGGTGGCATGTCCCTGGAAACAGCCTGCAGGACACAGATTAAAAAAGATTAATGGCAAGTTATTTACAGATCGAGAATATATCGAAGAGCTATGGTCCGAAGGTTCTGTTCGAAAAGATAGGATTCAATATAAATGAGGGCGACAAGATCGCTCTCATTGCACCTAACGGCACCGGCAAGACCTCGTTGATGAGGATTCTTGCAGGCAAGGACAAGTCCGATTCGGGCGGAAAGATCATGTTCCTGAAGGACATAAAGATCGCATTCCTGGAGCAGGAATATGATTTCGATCCAGCGAAGACCATCTTTGACCAGATCATGTCGTCAAGTTCAGAATTCACGAAGGGACTCGACCAGGAGCACGTATGGGAATATGAGAGAAGGGTCGTTAAGTTCCTCAGCAACTTCAATCTGAACGATCCGGATCAGCGCATGAAGGAGCTTTCTGGAGGAGAGGTAAAGCGTGTCGCACTGACTCAGATGCTTGCCAGCGAGGCTGAATTCTTCATCATGGACGAGCCGACCAACCACCTCGACATCGACGCAATCGAGTTCCTGGAAGGTTATCTCGGACGCTCGAGATGTACTTTGCTCATGGTGACGCACGACCGTTACTTCCTTGACAGGGTATGCAACATCGTGATGGAAATGGATCATGGAGCCGTCTATACATATAAAGGCAACTACCAGAATTATCTTGAAAAACGTGAAGAGCGTATAGCGAACTACAACGCTGAGACCGACAAGGTACGAAACATTCTCAGGCGAGAGCTGGAATGGATACGCAGCACTCCATGCGCCCGAACAGGAAAGGCACGTTACCGAATCAACGCCTTTTACGATCTTAAGGACAGAGCCTCCCAGGTATACACACAAAAGCAGGTAAGCATGGAGGCTATGAAAGGCAGCACGAGGCTGGGAACGAAGATCATCAACTGCAAGGACCTGAGTTTCTACTATGGTGACAAATGCTACCTCGACAAGTTCACATACAATTTTCAAAGATATGAGAAGGTAGGAATCGTAGGTAGGAACGGAGCCGGAAAATCAACTTTTCTCAACATCCTGACAGGACGTTATTTTGAGGATGATCCGGGAGAACTTACTGGTGTGATAGAGCGCGGAGAATCGCTGAAGATAGGATATTACCATCAGAGCGGAATGTCATTCAATCCGGAAG
>JAZRQM010000059.1:0-42647 GCA_045649795.1 Candidatus Cryptobacteroides sp.
ATACCTCCTGCTGAGATTTTCGACAGGCATTCCCGAGAAGTACTCACGCAGCATTTTTCCTTGAGCTCGCTGCATCGCTCGATAGACTTTAGGTTGCATAAAAGTTACCGTTTTTTGGTAAACTTTTTTCAGGACGGGACAGGACGTGTGGAGTGTAAATAACTAGATGTCAGTTGGTTAGATTATAAATGGTGGGTTAAAAACACCCTCCAATCATCATGCAACTTATTGAATATCAGAACAATAGATTCCACGGCGCAAAACAGACTAAAGAGAGGGAGAGAGGATTGAGAAGGGGTCAGATTACCAAAAGAGAAAGGGAGAGGGAGAGATTCCGATCACGAGAATAAAAGAAATCGGGAGAGGGACAAGACAGGAGGGATAACAAAGAGTCTAGGGAAGAGAAAGAAGAAAGAGTCCTGGAAAGAGAAAGAACAAACAGACCTGGGAAGAGAAAGAAGAAAGAGTCCTGGAAAGAGAAAGAACATACAAAAAGTGCCGAGACTGAGTGATGTCCCGGCACTTTCAATATAATTTACGCTATGATTTGACCTGATTACTCGGCTACTTCTGGGGCAGCTTCGGCTGCTGCTTCGTCGGCTACGATCTCGTCGGCGGATGCGGCGGATGCAGCTTCGTCAACGACTACCTCCTCAACTGGCTCCGGCTGGTTGTAGCGTGGGAGCGGTGAGTTGAGACCGAGAGGTGCGAGGACATTGAAGAGCCAGAGGCCGGCTGCAACGACTGCGAGAGCGAGGATGGAGATGAACCATTTTGCCCATGGGGCCATTCCCTTCTTTGCGTATGGGTCCTTGAGGTTCATCTTCGGGAACTTCGCGATGTCGGTGAGGGTCTCGCCGAACGGGATGCTGATCTTTGAAGATGCGTTGACCGCCCAGCCGTTGGCGTTGAGGAGCGGTGCGATATTGCGACGGCGGAGCTTCATCCATGCCATGATCATTGCAGGGCCTGAGATGAGGAGCATGATGCCGACGAATGCCAGGATGAGCTGCCACCACTTGAGGGCGAAAATGCCCTTTGCAAGCTGTACGAGGGCTGTTCCGATCATTCCGACAGCCATACCGATGGCAGCGAAGATACCGGCGAATTTAGCGATGTCGAACGGTGGAGCAGGTGCGGCTGCTGGCTTCGAACCGTCTGCCGGAGCAGCAGGAAGTGAAGCAGGAGCAGCATTGATCTTAGCATTTGCGTCCGCTATCATCTTAGCGTCCTTGTCTGCAGCGTTCTTGTTGATGAGGTTCTCGATGGTCTTTGCCATTCTTCTGTATGGCGACCAGAAAGCCTGTCCTACGCTGATAGGATTGTCGATGACCTTGGTGATCACCGCATCATATTCAACGCCTGCATTGTCATAATAAACGGCGTTTTTGCCCACCACGAGGTCGCCGATCTCGCCGACAGTCATCGCAGCAACGATATTGAGCTTCACCGGATTGGCCTTCGATGTGCAGTCGCAGTAGATAAGGAACATTCCGCTGGCTGCAGCCGTAGCATTATGCTTTGCCATATCAGCCACCTTCATACAGAAGCGGCACTCTCTCTGGTCGATGATCAGACGGCCCGACTGGAAGATCGCCTTCACGCTCTTGTCCTTGGCATAGAAATCATTGAGAGTCACGAAGTTGCGAAGAAGTCTGTAGAAGTCACGGAAGATATGGAGGAACTTGTCGACCATCTCGATATTGGCAGCCTCCTCTGCGAGAGCCGAGTCCTGAGCCACGAGCTCGAGAAGCGCAGCCTTCTTGTCCTTTGCGATGAAATCCTTGATGGCATCGAGTCCGAGAGCCTCTACAGCAGCACCCGCCTTCGCGCCCTTCCATGCAGTATATGCTGCAAACTGAGCACCAATCTCAGCCCAGTCAGCCTCGGTAAGCACCTTCTTATCGGCTGCGATGGACTTGATTGTCTCGAACTGAGCGGCCCATGCAGGGTTTACCGGCTCCGAAAGGTCGATCTCTGCCTTGCCGGTCACGCGTGCGATTGGATATGCCGCGATCTCGTCGGTCTTTCCTGTGAGGTTTTCTGCGCTGATGGCCTCGATACGTGATGTCTGCACATCAAGGGCAGCTGTGCTGTCAGGAGAGAAAGAAGCGAGCTTCGAACGCATGAAGAAGTCCTTCACCTTTGCATCGAGGGCATTGTAAGCCTCGATCGCAGCATCGGTCTTGTCGCCGTATGGAGCCTCAACCGTAGCCTCCTGCCATGCAACATAGTCCGCGAGAGTCTTGTAGAAGTTCTCGATCATCTCGGCATTCACGCCCTGGACGCCGCTTCTGTCAGCAACACCGCCAAGGGAAGCCACTGCAGCGGCGATCGCAGCCTTCTCGTCAGCATCGTCAGTCGACGCCTCAGTGATGACTCCGTCTCCGTTGAAACGAGTCTTGGCGAAGATCGCAGCGATGTCAGCCGTATCAGCCAATGAGATCACGCTACCCTCCTTGCCGAGGTTCTCGATGATCTGCTTTGCCGAGCCATGAAGCTTCTTACCCGCCTCGTTCTCAAGGTCAAACTGCTCTATATCAATGGAATCCTTGCCCTCAAGAAGAAGGTCTGCGTTCTTAAGCGCACCTGTAGCCCACTGCGCAACGGCAATGACGTCATTGACACGGATCTTTCCGTCCGAGTCTGTATCCATGTATTTAAGGCTCTTCTCGTCGATCTCAAGTCCTGAAACAGGGCATGAAAGCACGGTCCACATCTTCGGATCGAGCTCTGCAAGATGGGCGATGGCCTCGCCTGAGTCAATTCTTACTCGTGAAGAGCCTCCGATGTTGTCGAACTCCCACTTGTAGCTTTTGTCTTTCTTTATCATCGTTTAATCTGTTGGTTTCTAAATTCGTACAAAATTAGTCATTTTTCTCCCATGTGCAAAACGGAGAGGCAAGAAGGCATGAGTTATAATATCTTCGGTCGCCCGTCACTTCCCTGCCCAGCCATGAAGGCCTTTCGAATGCCTCATCTTCCGAAGCGAGCTCAACCTCGGCAACGACAAGACCGGCGTTGTCGCCATGGAATTCATCGACTTCGAAAACATGGGCGCCGGCAGAGACATGATATCTGGTCTTGTCGATGACTCCCCTGTCGCAAAGGTCCATAAGGTCGCGTGCATCCTTCAGCGGGATCTCCATCTCCCATTCAAAACGGCTGAAACCGCCTTCGCGGGCCGCTCCCTTGATGGTGATATATCCTTTTTCATCCATGATTCTGACCCTTACCGTACGTCCCGGAACGGAACATATGTATCCTTGTGCAATGCGGAATGAACCGGTCGCATGCTGCCTGAAATCGCCTTCGACGAGGAATTTCCTTTCTATTTCCAATGCCATATTGGTATATTCTAGTATTTGAATGTGCAAAATAATGAAGATTTCTTGAAATCTGCTTCAAAAAAAATTATATTTGCGTTACTATGGAAAGAAACGTACAAAATTACGAGACGCCTCATATCGTCATAATTCAGATTGAAACAGAGCAGACATTCCTGACCGGAAGCGGACTTGGAAACAACGAGGGTCTGTACGAGGATCCTAACGATTACTCAGATTTCTTTGAATAAAAGCAGCGATATGAAGAAAAGTTTATCGGCGTTACTTCCGGCAATGTTGCTGCTTTTCGCATGCGTACAGCCCGAAGTCGAAAATATAACCCATGAGGCCGAAGCCCTCAGAGCATATACAGACCCGCAAACCAAGACAAGTCTTGGAGCAGGAGTAGACGGATTATATGATGTCAACTGGACAGCAGGGGACGCAATCATCGCGACCGACGGTGGTGGCGAATCCGTCTATACAACCGAGTCAGAAGGCACTCCTGAAGGATTTTTCATCCCTAAGACAAAGACGATCCTGGATTTCAGCAGGGGCGTCATCGCCGGATATCCTGCCGACAACATTTTTCTCGGAACTCCCAATCCTGAAGAGGACATATATATAACGATTCCTGATGTACAGCAATATGTAGAGGGTTCATTCGCAGACAGATCGCTGCCTATGGTCAGCGACATTACGTATGAGCCTGTGATCCAGTTCAGAAATGCAGCGGGCGTACTCCGTATGATCATTTCAGGCGAGGAGCAGATAAACGTAAGGTCAATCGTGATCAATTCCGACCAATACATAAGCGGTGATCTTTGCTACAACCCTGGCAAACAGTCATACGTCGAGAGCGACATCGACGGCGGATTCAACAAGATCACGATAGAGTGTGCAGAAGAAGTGACAGTCGGCAGCGAGGCCATTCCGTTCCATGCCATTATGCCGCACCAGACATACTCGAACATGAGCATCAGCATCACGGCTGACGACGGCAGGATCCACACCTTCAACCTCAGAGAGGGCAAGCAGATCAACCTTGAGCGAGGCAGCATCGTGAATATTCCTCTGCATTTCAAGGCTTTCGGCACATCAAATGCGCCTGAAATCAAATGTTCGACAACATACACTTCATTCACAAACTTCGGCATCAGCCTGAGCATGAAGAATGTGGATTCATATTATTGCGGACTGGCAGAGAAGGATCGTTTTGAAAGGGAATTGTCAAGCGGAGAACTGCTTGCAAGCATAGGTTTCCAGACCCTTTATACAGACCCTCGTTCATATAATGGAGCAATCAGCAGATTCCAGGAAGGATTCAGCGACATGCTTATCGAGCAGGGACACGAGTATGTATTCTGGATCGTCCCATATAAAGAGGACGGCAATTATACCGTAGAGGACATATTCCGTCATGACGTCATGACCAAGTCATACCAGCCGGGCGGCACGATCAGCCTTAGCGCATCGGATGTCGAATCTGACATGACCAGCGTTTCGATGACCCTAACTGCCTCAGAAAAGGCAAGCATGGTCTATAACATGCTGCTTCCGACTTCAGAGCTGGATCAGTTTGCAAATGAGGAGGAAATGGTGAAATGGCTGCTCAGCGGAAACGCATATTTCTTTGAAAGAGATTCTGACATCGTGATCCGCAAATTCCTGTCTCCTGGCACAAGTTATACTCTTATAGCATTGGCTGTGGACAAGATGGGTAACTATGGAGACTTGTTCCGTCTGGAAATCTCTACCGTTCCAATCCCACGCAACAGCAGCGAAATAGTCATTGAAAAGGACGTGGAGGCCCTCAGAAACGACCAGACCATCAGATGGAGCATCGTCGGAGGCAGTGCCGTGGAGTACAGGTACATCATCACTCCTACGGACAGACATCTGTGGACCGGAACTCTCGAGGCTTCGGTAAAGAAGGCCTCGGAAACCCTCTTCCTCGATCCGGGTCTCTACTACATCTCAAGAACCTCTGATACGTCTGCCAAGGTATCAATGGAAAACGGCAAGGAATACGTATTTGTAATCCTCGCCGTCGATGAAACCGGCAGCAGTTCTACCGCCGCCGATTGGTTCTTTACTTATTAAGCGACTTTCTGATTGACGTCCTTCGGTTCTTTGAAAAGAATCGCGAAAAGGACCGCTACCACCATCGCATATCCTGCGAACACATACCAGGCCGCACTCCAGTTCGGCTCAGCTGCATTGTATACGAAATGATTCACCACAGCCTGCGCGCTGAGGGTTCCGATTGTAGCTCCGATACCGTTTGTCATGAGCATGAAGAGACCCTGGGCACTGTTCTGAAGCTTATCGCTTGTACGCATGTTTGTATAGAGGGCACCTGAGATGTTGAAGAAGTCGAATGCTACTCCATAAACGATCATCGAAAGGATAAGGAGCCATACGCCCGAACCTGTATTTCCAAGGCCGAAGAATCCGAAACGCATCACCCATGCGAGCATTGCTATGAGCATCACCCTCTTGATGCCGAAGATCCTCATTGCTACCGGAATGAGAAGGATACCGAGTGTCTCGGATATCTGAGAGATCGAAATAAGGGCGTTTGCATTGCGTGCTCCCCATGTCTGGGCAAACTCAGGAACTTCCTGGAAATGAGAGATGAATGGGTTTGCAAAACCGTTTGTGATCTGAAGAGCCACACCAAGAAGCATCGAAAAGATGAAGAAGATGGCCATCTGTCTGTCCTTGAAGAGGGCAAATGCATCAAGTCCGAAGCGCTGGGCAAGAGTCTGGTTCTCGCCTGCAGACGACTTGCATGGGCAGTTTGGAAGGGTCATGCAG
Organism: Candidatus Cryptobacteroides sp.; assembly: GCA_045649795.1. Classification (GTDB taxonomy): domain Bacteria; phylum Bacteroidota; class Bacteroidia; order Bacteroidales; family UBA932; genus Cryptobacteroides. The sequence continues at coordinate 6,147 of JAZRQM010000059.1, forward strand.
TAAGCGAGCATCGCAATACCGAGAATACCTGAAACGATGAACTGATTGTATGAGTGCTGGTACTGTACTCCTGCTCCGTTTGTCATGAAGTTAACGAAGAGCATTGCACAGATGAATCCTACTGTTCCGAAGACACGGATAGGCGGGAAGTCCTTGACCGTATCACATCCGTTCTGCTCAAGGATCCTGAACGCGGTAGAGTTCGAAAGAGCGATCGTAGGCATGTAGAAAGCCACGCTGAGTGCATAGAGGCCGAAAAGGATGCCGAATGATATATCCGCACCGGCTGTCATTCCGTAAAGGCCGGCTCCAAGCATAGCCGCTCCTGCGATTCCGTGACAGAAACCGAGAAGTCTCTGAGCCGGGATGAATTTGTCGGCTACGATACCCATGAGGGTAGGCATGAAGATCGAGACGATGCCCTGCATCGAATAAAAGATACCGATCCTTGTCGCAAGTCCTACTGAAGCGAGGTAGCTTCCCATGGAGGTCAGGTACGAGCCCCAAACCGCCCACTGAAGGAGATTCATGACGATCAGTCTTAGTTTGATGGATTTGTTCATTGTTATTTTAATTTTAGTGCTATCCATGTCATGTCGAGCGAAGTCGAGACATCTAAACAACAAAGATACGCGATTTTGATTAAAAGTTAGTATCTTTGGCAGTTAAAATGTTTTTGGATGAAATTTGTAAAGACACATAACGACCCGAATTCTGCGGCTCGCTGCGGCGTGATCACGACCGATCACGGACAGATCGAGACCCCGATCTTCATGCCTGTAGGCACAGTAGGATCAGTAAAGGGTATATACCATAGAGACCTTAAGGAGGATATCAAGGCCGAGATTATCCTCGGAAACACATATCATCTTTACCTTCGTCCCGGCCTGGAAGTGCTCAAGGCTGCCGGTGGACTCCACAAGTTTGAGTCATGGGACAGACCGATCCTCACAGACAGCGGCGGATTCCAGGTATTCTCGCTCAGCCCGATCAGAAAGCTGACCGAGGACGGATGCATCTTCCGTTCGCATATCGACGGATCAAAGCACATCTTCACTCCTGAGAACAACATGGACACACAGCGCATCATCGGAGCCGACATCGTGATGGCTCTTGACGAGTGCTGCCCGGGAGATGCCGATTATAATTATGCGAAGAAGTCTTTGAAGCTGACACAGAGGTGGTTGGAGAGATGTGTGAAGCATTTTGACGAGACCGAGCCTCTCTACGGATACTCGCAGGCGCTCTTCCCTATCATCCAGGGATGCGTCTACCCTGACCTTCGTCGCGAGGCTGTAGAGCATGCTGCGGCTCTTGACCGTGAGGGATATGCGATCGGCGGACTTGCTGTAGGAGAGCCTACAGAGAAGATGTACGAAATGCTTGAGGTCGTATGTCCTATCATGCCGGAGGATAAGCCGCGTTATCTCATGGGCGTGGGTACGCCGGCGAACCTTCTCGAGGGTATTGCGCGCGGAGTGGATATGTTCGACTGCGTGATGCCGACAAGAAACGGCCGAAACGGCATGCTGTTCACATGGGACGGCATTATGAATATGAAGAACAAGAAGTGGGCGGACGATTTCTCGCCGCTTGACCCTAAGGGTACTTCATTTGTTGACCATACATATACCAAGGCATATGTGCGCCATCTCTTCGTTTCGGGAGAGATCTTTGCGGGACAGATTGCCAGCGAGCACAATCTTGCATTCTACCTCGATCTCGTGCGTGAGGCACGCAAGCACATCAAGGCAGGAGATTTCAAGGCATGGAAGGATGAGACTGTGCGCAGGATAACGACAAGACTTTAGAAAGATGGAGTTCGATCTCAGACCAAGGAAGCTTGACATATACATAGTCAGAAAGTTCATCAGCACTTTCTTCGTGGCTCTGATCCTGATCATCGGCATCGTGATCATCTTCGACATCAGCGAGAAGATCGACGATTTCGTGAGCAAGGAAGCGCCGCTGAAGGCCATCATCTTCGACTATTACGTCAACTTCGTCCCATACTTCATGAACATGTTCAGTCCTCTGTTCGTGTTCATTACGGTCATCTTCTTTACGTCGAAGATGGCCTCCGACACGGAGATAGTGGCGATCCTCTCCTGCGGAATCAGTTTCCACAGGATGATGGTCCCGTACATATTCTCCGCGACCTTGATTGCAATCATGTCATTGTACCTCAACCTTTTCGTCATCCCGGACGCGAACAAGACGCGAGTCGAATTTGAGGAGACATATATCAAGAGCAAGACGAAGGCGGTAGGACGAAACGTGCATTACCAGATCGCTCCGGGCGAATTCGTCTATGCAGAGTCGTTCAGTTCATGGAACAATACGGCATACAGGTTCACGCTTGAGAGAATCGAGGACAACAAGATCGTATCGAAGATTTCTGCCGAGACTGCCGTTTACAACGAAGAGACCGGCAAATGGACATTGAAGAAATATTTCGTCCGCGATTACAACGACGACCTTTCGGACAACATCAGGAGCGGCAGGCAGATCGACACGACCCTGGCCTTGTCAGTAAAGGATTTCTACCTCAACGAGAAGACGGTGCAGACGCTGAACTATCATGAGCTTGAGGAGCTTATACAGACACAGAAGATGAGAGGAGACGCGAATGTGAAGCTCGCCCTCATCGAGAAGCATACAAGACTTGCGCTTCCGTTCTCGGCCTTCATCCTGACCATCATGGGCGTGGCTCTGTCGTCAAAGAAGAAGAGAGGCGGAATCGGCTGGAACATCGGTATCGGTATCGCTCTGGCCTTTACATACATCCTTTTCCTGAGGTTCAGCCAGATGTTCGTGCATACGGACACATTGCCTCCGGCAGTCGCTCTCTGGCTTCCTAACATGGTATTTACGCTCATCGCGATATTCCTATACAGAATCGCTCCGAAGTAAGAATTCGGTATTCATTAAAACAGCAACGGCTGTACATCCTGCGATGTACAGCCGTTGCTGTATCGGGGAGAGCCAGACTCGTTATTTAACGAGTCCGAGCTTCTCCATAAGTGCCTGTGGCTCAGGATCGTGACCACGGAAGTTACGGTAGAGTACCGATGCCTCATCTGTGCCACCCTTTGAGAGGATGTTCTCACGGAATGATGAAGAAACCTCTGTGTTGAAGATGCCCTTCTCCTTGAAGAGAGAGAATGCGTCTGCCTCAAGAACCTCTGCCCACTTGTATGAGTAGTAACCTGCTGAATATCCGCCTGAGAAGATGTGAGAGAATGATGTAGAGAATGCAGCACCCTCAACAGCCGGCATCACAGGATACTTGCTGAGAACCTTCTGCTCGAACTCAATAGTACCCTCTGCAGGAAGCTCGGTAAGTGTATGCCAAGCCATGTCGAGGTATCCGTAATGGAGCTGACGTACCTGTGCATAACCTGCAAGATAGTTCTTTGCAGCTACGATCTTCTCGATGAGCTCTGCAGGGATAGGCTCGCCTGTCTGGTAGTGCTTTGCGAATGAGTTGAGATACTCTGGCTCGAATGCCCAGTTCTCCATGATCTGTGAAGGAAGCTCCACGAAGTCACGGCTTACGTTTGTACCTGTGAGTGAACCATAACGGCCCTGTGCGAACATTCCGTGGAGAGCGTGACCGAACTCGTGGAGGAATGTAGTAAGCTCGTCATGAGTGATGAGTGCAGGAGCGTCTGCTGTAGGCTTTGTGAAGTTCATCACTGTGCTGATGAATGGTCTGCGCTCTACGCCGTCCTTGATGCTCTGGCCACGGAACTCTGTCATCCATGCACCGCCTCTCTTGCTTGCGCGTGGGAAGAAGTCTGCATAGAAGAGTGCGAGATGGCTGCCATCGGCGTCCTTTACCTCATATACCTTCACATCCTCGTGATATACAGGTACATTGTCAAGCTCTGTGAAGCTGATGCCATAGAGGCGTGTTGCGAGGCCGAATACAGCGTCGATGCAGCTCTCAAGCTGGAAATATGGCTTGAGCTCCTCTGCGCTGAGCGAATACTCCGCCTGCTGGTACTTCTCTGACCAGTAGCTGAAGTCCCATGACTCGAGCTGTGAGCCCTCGAAACCGTTCTTCTTTGCAAATGCGAATACGTCAGCGACATCCTTCTTCGCGAACTCCATTGAAGGCTCGAGAAGATCCTTGATGAAGCCGTTTACAGTATCCTTGCTCTTCGCCATTCTCTCCTCGAGAGCATAGTCTGCATATGTCTCGTAACCGAGGATGTTAGCGATCTTGATTCTGAGGTCAACGATGTTCCTTACGATCTGAGTGTTGTCGAACTCGCCGCTGGTAGCTCTTGTATTGTAAGCTGTCCAGATCTCCTTACGGAGCTCGCGTACAGAGCTGTACTTGAGGAACGGACTGTAGCTTGGTGCGTCGAGAGTGAAGGCCCAACCCTCAAGACCCTTGTCAGCTGCTGTCTCTGCAGCCATTGTCTTCACGAATTCAGGAAGACCGGCGAGGTCAGCCTCATCTGTGATATGGAGGGTGTATGCATTTGTAGCGGCAAGAACATTCTTGCTGAACTGGAGAGTTGCGAGAGAAAGCTCCTCTGACCACTTGCTGTAGAGCGCCTTGTCCTCGTCAGAGAGGTTGGCACCGCCACGAACGAAGCCCTTGTAGTTATCCTCAAGAAGCTTGAGCTGGTCCTTGTCGAGTCCGAGCTCGTTTCTCTTCTCATACACAGCCTTCACTCTTTCGAAAAGGTCTGCATTGAGGGAAACATACATCTCATACTCTGTAAGCATTGGAGAAAGCTGCTCTGCGATCTGCTGCATCTCATCGTTTGTATTTGCCTCCATGAGGTTGTAGAAGATGCTGGCAACTCCGTTGAGAGTCTCGCCTGCGTACTCCATTGCCTCGATTGTGTTCTCGAATGTAGGCTCCTCCTGGTTTGCAACGATAGCATCGATCTCCGCCTTAGCCTCTGCGATACCTGCCTCGAAAGCAGGGAGATAATGCTCGTTCCTGATCTTGTCGAACTGCGGAGCGCCGAATGGTGCCGACGACTCCGTAAGGAAAGGATTTTCCATGTTGCTGCAACTGCTGATTAGTGCAAGCGCTGCGCCTGCGATAAGTAATTTCTTTGTCATAAAGTATTGATGAATAGTTAATCTTCCTTTTCTGTACCAACCTGCAAATTTACGGAAAGATTCTGAATTTTCATCAATGAATATATGCGCGTGCGCGTCATGATGTACTTTATGTCAAAGCAGCAGTACACATCGTGCTTGCCTATGCGTCTGTATGAGGTCACGATTCCGGGCACGAAACCCATCGAAGCCAGCTCCACCAGGTCGACCGACTCTCTCTCTGAATCAACGAGCTCTTCAAGTATGGAATAATTACGGGAAAGCATGGCAAGAATCTTCCTTCTTAAAGATCCGCTGGTCTTCCTTGAACTGTAATGATATTTCATGCGGCATTCCTCACAGCAGAACTTCTTATCTGTCCTTCCGTAAGAGATCTTATCGCCGCATTCCAGACATCTCGGAATGTTCCTGACATACTTCCCGTAACCCATTATAAAAAAACCGCTATGATTGATCGGCACAAAGTTGAGACGAGAAAAACTGCCATACAATAGTCTGGAGCAGGTTTTTCTTTTTCTGAAAGAAGATTTTTCTTTTTCTGAAAGACGTGCCTGTGCACAAAAAAATCCATGCATGTTTCAAAAAAGATACATGATCTTCAAAAAAGATGAAAACCTTTCAGAAAAAGAAAAACTTCACTCCGAAAACTGCCGGAATCGCAGTACCTGCAGAGATTTTTACCTTACTTTGCCGTCAACCTACCAAGCGCGCATAAGATGTGGGGAAGATTTATTTACAAACATTTCAGTAAGGAGGATATCTTATGGAACATCTGAACAAGATCGAGCTCCGTGGCCGCGTCGGCACAGTACGTAACAACGAAGTCAACGGGAGCAAGGTCACGAATTTTTCCGTAGTGACGGAATACCTCTATAAGACACGCGACGGCAACGCTGTATCCGAGACCACATGGTTCAACGTGACAGCATGGCACAGCAAGGGGATGCCGGACTTCGGCAGCATAGAAAAAGGCATGCCCGTCTATGTGTCCGGAAGGATGCGTACGTCGCGATATACGTCGGCAGAGGGCGTTGAGAAGCAGTATTACGAGATCATGGCCAACAAGGTCAGATTCTTGGAAGACACGCCTGAGGCCGGTTAATACCTGATCCAGAAAGAATATGCATTACGGGCTACGATACCATTCGTAGCCTTTTCTCTGCCGTTCGTCACAGTCGCTTTTGCCAAAAGTTGATATTAATTTTAATTTTTGGTATCTTCGCGCCCGTTTTTAAGAAGAGTAAATTACAGTTTTTATGGTTCAGAACTTTAAAGACGGCAGATGGAGCCGTAGAATCGACGTTGCTGACTTCGTTTACAGCAACATTACCCCTTACGAAGGGGATGCATCATTCCTCCAGGGACCAACAGAGCGCACAAAGAAGCTTTGGAACAAGTGCGTAGAGGCTCTCGCAGAAGAGAGAGAGAACGGAGGCGTACGTTCAATCGATGCAAAGACCATTTCAACAATCACATCACACGCAGCAGGTTACATCGACAGGGAGAACGAGCTTATCGTAGGTCTCCAGACAGATGAACTTCTCAAGAGAGCAATCAAGCCTTTCGGAGGCCTCAAGGTTGTAGAGAAGGCATGCCTCGAGAACGGCGTAGAGCTTGATCCTAAGGTGAAGGAGATCTTCACTCACTATAGAAAGACACATAACGACGGAGTATTCGACGTCTATACAGACGAGATCCGCAAGTACAGGTCACTCGGTTTCCTTACAGGACTTCCAGACAACTACTCACGTGGCCGTATCATCGGTGATTACCGTCGTCTCGCCCTTTACGGTATCGACAGACTCATCGAGGCCAAGAAGGAGGACATGAAGAACCTCACAGGAACAATGACCCGTTCACGCATCACTCTCCGCGAGGAGGTTGCAGAGCAGATCCGCGCCCTCCAGGAGATCAAGATCATGGGTGAGTACTACGGACTCGACCTCAGCAGACCTGCCACAAGCGCTCAGGAGGCTGTCCAGTGGCTCTACATGGCATATCTTGCAGCAGTGAAGGAGCAGGACGGAGCAGCGATGTCGCTCGGAAACGTATCGTCATTCCTTGACATCTTCATCCAGTACGACCTCGACAACAACCTCATCGACGAGACATTCGCTCAGGAGCTCATCGACCAGTTCGTAATGAAGCTCAGAATGGTGCGTCACCTCCGTATGAACTCATACAACGACCTCTTTGCAGGCGACCCTACATGGATCACCGAGTCTATCGGAGGACGTTTCACAGGCGGAAAGAGCAAGGTAACAAAGACTTCATTCCGTTTCCTCCAGACTCTCTACAACCTCGGACCTGCACCGGAGCCAAACATGACAGTGCTCTGGCACCCACAGCTTCCTGAGGGATTCAAGGAGTTCTGCGCAAAGGTTTCTATCGACACAAGCTCAGTACAGTACGAGAACGACTCGCTCATGCGTAAGGTAAGAGGCTGCGACGACTATGGTATCGCTTGCTGCGTATCTTATCAGGCCATCGGTAAGGCAATCCAGTTCTTCGGAGCACGTGCGAACCTTGCAAAGGCCCTCCTCCTCGCGCTCAACGGCGGACGTTGCGAGAACACAGGTACTCTCATGGTAGAGGGAATCAAGCCGCTTTCAAGCGATGTTCTTGACTTCGACGAGGTAATGAACAACTACAAGAAGGTAATGCACGAGGTGGCACGCGTGTACAACGATACAATGAACATCATCCACTTCATGCACGACAAGTATGACTACGAGAAGTCTCAGATGGCGTTCATCGATACAGACCCTAAGATCAACCTCGCTTACGGTGTTGCCGGTCTTTCAATCGTAGCTGACTCACTTTCAGCAATCAAGCATGCAAAGGTTACAGCACGCCGCAATGCTGACGGACTTACCGAGGGCTTCGACATCGAAGGCGACTTCCCTAAGTTCGGTAACGATGATGACAGAGTTGACGTGCTCGCAAGAGATGTCGTACAGTTCTTCAACACAGAGCTCTGCGCGCGCAAGGTATACAAGGGCGCTGAGCCTACCCTCTCTCTCCTCACAATCACATCTAACGTGATGTACGGAAAGAAGACAGGTGCAACACCTGACGGACGTGAGAAGGGCGTGGCATTCGCACCGGGCGCAAACCCAATGCACGGACGCGACACTCACGGAGCGATCGCATCGCTTTCATCTGTTGCAAAGCTCGACTACCACGATTCGAAGGACGGTATCTCAAACACATTCTCTATCGTGCCTAAGTCACTCGGTCCAACAGACGAGGATAAGATCGACAACCTCATCACAATGATGGACGGTTACTTCACAAAGGGTGCACACCACCTCAACGTGAACGTCCTCAACAGAGAGATGCTTGTAGACGCGATGGAGCATCCTGAGAAGTATCCGCAGCTCACTATCCGCGTTTCAGGATACGCTGTGAACTTCATCAGACTCAGCCGTGAGCAGCAGCTCGAGGTGATTTCAAGAACATTCCACGAATCACTCAGATAATGCTCAAGGTTCATTCATACGAATCAATGGGAACATACGACGGGCCGGGACTCAGGCTCGTCGTTTTTCTGCAGGGTTGTCCTTTCAAGTGCCTCTACTGCGCAAATCCCGACACAATAACATTTGACGGAGGCACATCCACCGACATCGAGGAGATCGTGAAGATGGCCGTAAGCCAGAAGCCTTTCTTCGGAAGAAGAGGCGGCATCACATTCTCGGGCGGAGAACCGACCATGCAGGCAAAGGAGCTCCTTCCGCTTTACGCACGCCTCAAGGAAGAGGGCATAAACATATGCATCGACACAAACGGAGGAGCATGGAACAGCGACATCGAGGAAGTGCTCAGGCAGACCGATCTCGTGCTTCTTGACTGCAAGCAGTTCAATGACGAAAGGCATAAAGCCCTCACCGGCCGCAGCAACGCGCAGACACTCAAGACTGCTCAGTGGCTCGAGGAGAACGAGAAGCCATTCTGGCTCAGGTACGTGCTCGTGCCAGGGATCAGCGACTTCGAAGAGGACATAAGAGCCCTCGGAGAGCATTTCAAAGGATACAGAATGCTCCAGAGAGTAGAGATCCTCCCCTACCATACCCTCGGCATGCACAAGTACGAATCGCTCGGATGGGAGTACAGGCTGGCCGGCACTCCGCACAACACTCCTGAGCAGCTTGACAGGGCGCAGAACCTTTTCAGCGAGTACTTTGACTGCGTAATCATGAACTGATGTATCATATCCGACAATATTTGAATTAAGAGCCTTACTTAGAGGCTCTTTTTTTTTATTATCTTTGCTAATCTCTTGCAATAACTAAACTACAACTATATGCTTAGAAAAATCAGAATCATTTTGGCCACAATCTTCTTTGTCGGCGTGACTCTGCTGTTCCTGGACTTCACAGGCACACTCCACGCATGGCTCGGATGGATGGCCAAGGTACAGTTCCTGCCTGCAGTGCTGGCATTGAACTTCATCGTCGTAGCGCTTCTCCTGCTGCTGACGCTGCTTTTCGGACGTGTTTACTGTTCTGTGATCTGCCCTCTCGGCATCATGCAGGACGTGATCTCATGGATCCATGGAAAGACAAAAAAGAAGAACCGTTTCCGTTTCAGCTACTCACCTGCCAAGAACTGGCTTAGGTATGCTGTACTTGCACTTTTCGTTGCAGGTCTGATATTCGGAGCACATTCAATCGCAATCCTCATCGCTCCATACAGCGCGTACGGACGCATCGCGGGAAATCTCTTCGCACCTCTCTATCAGTGGGGCAACAATTTCTTCGCATGGATCGCAGAAAGAGCAGACAGCTATGCATTCTACAGCGTAGACGTATGGATCAAGTCCGTTTCTACATTCGTGATTTCGGCTGTCACATTCGTAGTGATCGCAGTTCTCGCATGGAAGAACGGCAGAACATGGTGCAACACCATCTGTCCTGTAGGTACAGTTTTGGGATTCTTCTCAAGATTCAGCCTTTTCGCACCTGTTATCGACACAGAGAAGTGCCGCAGCTGCGGTCTCTGCGGAAAGCAGTGCAAGGCTTCATGCATCAACATGAAGGAGCATGAGATCGACTACAGCCGCTGCGTAGCATGTATGGACTGCATCGACACATGTAAGGACGGTGCCATCCATTATGCACGAAGAAAGTCCTCTGCAGCCGCTCAGACAAGCAAGAAGGGAGCCGATCAGGGCCGCAGAGCGTTCCTCGTTTCATCTGCAATCGCAGGTACAGCCGTAGCTGCAAAGGCTCAGGAGATGAAGGTGGACGGTGGTCTTACCGCTATCGAGCGTGCTGAAAAGCCAGAGAGACAGACTCCGCTAGTACCGGCAGGTTCGCTCAGCCTCAAGAACTTTGCAGACCATTGTACTGCATGTCAGCTTTGCGTAAGCGTATGTCCTAACCAGGTGTTGAGGCCTTCGACATCGCTTATGACCCTCATGCAGCCGGAAATGTCATATGAAAGAGGATATTGCCGTCCGGAGTGTACAAGATGTTCGGACATCTGCCCTGCCGGCGCGATCCGCCCGATCACAAGGGAAGAGAAGTCTTCTATCCAGATAGGACATGCTGTCGTGAATCTCGACAACTGTGTCGTTAATACTGACGGCGTAAGCTGCGGCAACTGTGCACGCCACTGCCCTGCCGGAGCAATCAAGATGGTTCGCAAGAATCCTGATGACCCTAAGTCATTGATGATTCCGACCGTAAATGAGGAAAGATGTATCGGTTGCGGAGCATGTGAGAACCTCTGCCCTGCAAGACCGTTTACAGCAATCCATGTAGAAGGACACGAAGTACATAAGACAATTTAGATTTCTCGACAAGCTCGAAATGACAATACTATGAAAAAGAACAATATAGACAGAAGAGAATTCTTTAAGACTGCCGGTACTGCCGCCCTGGTCATGGGAGGCCTTGGATGCATTTCCAAAGGAGGCGTAACAGCAGCAGCGGCCGATGCGGGGTCTGAAGGTATGACATACAGGACTAACAACGGCAACGGCGACAAGGTCAGCATCCTCGGATATGGCTGTATGCGCTGGCCTATGATCAAGGATGAAAACGGCAAGGACATTGTCGATCAGGAGAATGTAGACCGCCTTATCGATTACGCAATCGAGCATGGAGTAAACTACTTCGACACAGCTCCAGTATATCTCCAGGGCCAGAGTGAGGCCGCTACAGGCCTTTCCCTCAAGAGATATCCACGTGAGAGCTACTATATCGCAACCAAGCTTTCAAACTTCAGCAATGCGACAAAGGAGAACTCTATCGAGATGTACAGAAGCTCGCTCAGAAATCTCCAGACAGACTACATCGACTACTATCTTCTCCATTCGCTTTCAGGACTTGATGCATTCAACCAGAGATTCGGCGAATCAGGCATCATGGACTTCCTTCAGGCAGAGAGAGAGGCAGGACGCATCCGCAACCTCGGTTTCTCTTTCCACGGAACCGCAGAAGGATTTGACGAGATGATGGCTCTCCATGAGAAATATCATTGGGATTTCGTGCAGATCCAGCTTAACTACATCGACTGGACACATGCTTCAGGAAGAAACGCAAAGGCTAAGTATCTCCAGGAGGAGCTCGACAAGAGAGGAATCCAGTCAATCATCATGGAGCCGCTCCTCGGAGGCCGTCTTTCAAAGGTTCCGGAGCACATCGCAGGACGTCTGAAGGAGCGTAATCCGCAGGGCAGCGTAGCTTCATGGGCATTCCGCTTCGCCGGTACACATCCAGGCGTACTCTGCGTACTCAGCGGAATGACATACATGGAGCATCTCCAGGACAATGTAGGTACATACTCACCTCTCAAGCCTCTTTCAGAGGACGAGCTTGCTTTCCTCGAGGAGACTGCAGAACTCATGCAGAAGTACCCTACAGTGCCTTGCAACGACTGTAAATACTGTATGCCATGTCCATATGGAATCGACATCCCTGCGATCCTTCTGCACTACAACAAATGTGTGAACGAGGGTGAGATCGCCACAAGCACTCAGGACGAGAATTACAGAAAGGCCAGAAGGGCTTACCTTGTAAGCTACGACAGGGCTGTTCCTAAGCTTCGTCAGGCTGCGCGATGCATCGGCTGCAACCAGTGTATGTCGCACTGTCCGCAGAACATCAACATCCCGCGCGAGCTTCAGAAGATCGACAGATACATAGAGAACCTCAAAAAGGACACTCTCTAGTATACAGAAACCCGAAGGCTGTACATCAAGGTGGCATTGGCTCCCGAAAAGGGAGGGGACCCACGATAGTGGGGAGCACCACCGGATGGACACCCTTGGCGTTTCTGTATATGGATGTCTATGATTCTAGAAGCTGTATCCCAAACCGAGTGCGAGAGTATTCTTCATCGGAGAATCAGCCCCAGCAAGAAGGTATGCAAGATCTATCTTCACACCTGCAAACTTCACTCCCGCTCCTACTGATGCAAATGAAGGGATCGGAGAATCAGCACCATATCGGTAGCCGGCTCTGAACGACACAAGGTCATTGAATGTATAGCTTGCTCCGAAGGCCGCTGCAATCCATCCGCTGAAGAAATAATCCGCATCCACATTAACCTCTACCGCGTGCTTCTCAGCAAATGCCTTGTCATATCCAAGACCGAGAGCAATCGAACCGGGAAGGCAGAATTCCGCACCTGTTGCAGACTTGATGGTACCACCGATATTTGACACACCGGCAGCTACCTTGAAGTCCGAGAACTGCGACATGAGGAACACATCCGCTGTTACAGTACCGTATGAATGTCCCTCTGCAAGCGTGCTTGTAGCATAACCGACGTTGGCTCCAAGAGAGAGAGCAGGGATGAATCTGTAAGCAAGACCTGCGTTGACCTGCATGTCTGAAGGCTTGAATGTGCCCTTCACTGCGCCGCTGGCATCTGTAATATTATATTCAGGATTCATTCCGTATGAGAAGCCTGCTGCGAAGCCGAGCTTGCCATTTACATTGAACGCACCTGCAGCATTGATCACAGTGCTGTTTACAGCCGCTGGCTGCCACATATTATATCCGGCTGCGACATCGAACTTTGTCTCCGAGAACGGAATCGCTGCAGCGTTATTGAATGCCGCATGTGCGATGGAACCGGTCTCTGTAAGGCCTGCAGTACCCTTTGCAAGGGTCACAGGGCTCTGGTCTGCGATGGTAAACGGAAGTGCCTGAGCTCCAGCAAGCGAAGGCATGAGGAGCATCATGGCTCCTGCGATGTATGATAATGTCTTCTTCATGATCATCAGAGTTTAACGATTGTCTCCTTATAGTCATTTCCACCGAATGACACGAATACAGAATAAACGCCCGGTACACAGCCTGTCATATCGATTCTTGCAGGCTCCACACCGCTCACCTGCGATGTCTGCTCGTGTACGGTCTGACCTGTCGCATTTGTGATCCTGATGGTAGTCTCAGCCATGTCGAGAGTTGCGACGTTCACGAAATCAGTCACAGGATTCGGATATACAGAGAGTGGCTTCGAAGGATCCTTTACAAGCACCTTGAAGCTTACGCTTGCCTGCTCGTCACGTGCGTCTTTCGCTGTAACCTTAACATCTACAGTTCCATAATCGAGTGCAGTTCCGTAGAGGATGCTTCCCTTAGGGTTGATATGCACCACCATGCTGTTCGATATGTTGATATCATACTTGAGCTGCTCCTCGTCCGGATCGGTGATATACTCGCTCATATCAAGCTTGAACTCCTTGCCCTTTGCTGTAAGAAGGATATTGTCGACCTCCTTGATCACCTCAGGCTTCCTGTTCTCGCGGATTGTATACTTGATCTTGAGAGTGCCAGACATACCATATTCGTCCTCAGCAACGACAACTGCAGTGTATGTTCCCTCTGGAGCACCGTTTCCGACGATGGTGAGACGCCAGTTTCCGTCGTGGGTCTTTGTGAAAGTCTCTGCTGCTGAACCATTTGTAACATTTACGGCAAACTCATGACCGTCTGGTTCTGATACAACAACCGGGATTTCGATTGTCTCAGATGCCTTCATGGTGAATGTGGTCTCTGAAGTCGAAGTAAGAACCGGAGCGTTGTTAGGCAAAGTATTAACGGTTACTATCTCAGATGCCTCAGCATGGTTGCGGCCGTATGAGAATGCAAGAACCTTCACGAAATACTCCTTGCTGAATTCAAGGCCTTTGAGGCTGTATGTAGCCTTTTCGCCCTTTGCAAGCTCAGGAGTGCATACAGAATAGCCCACATTCGAATAATTGCTTGCATTTGCCTCCTCGACAGCCTTTCTGTCTGTGCTGTAAAGGAAGAGGAAGCCGTATGCCGGCTTATTCTCGCTGTCACCAGTCACGGTCCAGCTGCAATCAAGAGTGTTTGCACGTACTGCTACCTCAAGGTCGTTTACCTGTGCAGGAGCCTCGTCGTCACCATATACCATTGCTCCATAAGCGTCAAGCAAGCCTCCGATCTGATAAGATGACGGAAGAATCTGCTTGTTCGAGCCGCCGAGAAGCTTTGCCTTGAGCATTTCATTGGTAAATCCAGGACCTCCGAAATGAGAAACGATGAGAGCAGCGACACCAGATACATGAGGACATGCCATCGAGGTACCGTTCATCACTCCGTACTGATTATCCGGAACAGTACTTTTGATCGAGCTTCCTGGAGCTGCAATGTCAACCCATGGTCCATAGTTCGAGAATGACGATTTCGAACCGTCCATAGCAACAGATCCTACTGCTACAACAGGCTCATAGTTGGCAGGTGCTCCGTTTGCAAGAGCGTCATTACCTGCTGCAAAGATGACGATACCACCCTTCATCGGAGAGTTCGGAAGCTGGTTTCCTTCATTGTCACAACCTGCATACTTGATGAAGTAATCGATTGCAGCCTTGTCAGAAGACAATACTGTGATGGAATTTGCAACCTTGAGCTCCTCAGAAGAGATTGTTCCGTCTCCGTTAGCATCTGCCTGGTATCCCCAGCTGTTCTGGCTGATCACAGCACCATGGTCTGCTCCCCACTTGATGGCATTGGCGCTGTTACCTGATGTCGTACCGGTAGTGGTCTCCTTGAAGATCTGGCATGACATGATCTTCACACCGCTCTTGCCCTCTGCAGCATTACCACCGGCTACACCGATGATACCTTTGCCATTGTTTCCTACCGCTGCGATTGTACCGGCAACATGAGTTCCGTGGCTTCCCGCTGTGATGTTACTGTTATTGTCTACGGCATTGTAATGGCCGGATGTAAGACAGTTTGCAGCGAGATCCTCATGCTTGATATCGACTCCGTTATCAACAACCGAAACTATCACATCCGAGTTACCCATTGTGTAGTTCTCCCATACAGGAAGTACATTGATATCGAAGTCCTTTGTTGCCTTATTGTCCAGTCCCCAGAGCTCGTCTGTAAGGTCATTGTATGTATCAAGCTTGATGGCTCTTACAGGCTCGACCAACTCGACACCAGGGATATTCTCAAAACTGCCGCCCGCCTTGGTGAATGGAACGTTCTCATCATATTTGAGAATATACCATCTATGAAGACCTTCATTTCTTGTACGAGGCTCATATTCGCCTGCATGAGGGAAAAGTCTTTCCATTGAGGTGACACCGAACTCTTCCATCAGCAGATTCATGTCTGCCGACTTGGTTCTGAGTGATCCGGCGGCTACGGTAGCTTCGATATCGGCTACCATTTCATCGCTGAACAGAACAATGCACTCGCCTTTGGCGAACAACGCGTCCTGAGCAACTGCCTCAGCCTGCACATCCGGAGCAGCCTGGAATTCCTCGTTCACACAGGAAACGAGAGAAAACGCCAACATAAGGGCAATAAAACAACGCTTCATATAAATGTTTTAAAAGTTAAAAGGTGGGCGGTCCACAGACCGCTCACCTCAATAAGCAATATCGCTGGATATTATTTCTTTGCAAATACGATCGGACCAGGATAGATTTCCCAGAAGCCCTGCGAGCCAACCGGTCCGTAAGCATTCGGTACTGTCAATGTCTTCTTGTCTGCCGACAGATGGAAGACGATGTCCGAATAGTACTGAGCAGACTCAAGAGTAGGAGCATCAACACCTGCGAGGGTAAGTACTTCACCGTCGAGTGTACCGATGTACTGATCGTTCTCTACAATCATCTGAGTCATGTCTGAATTTGCTGTAGCCTTGAAGATATTGAATCCGGCTGCAGGCGACAGACCGCCATAGAGTGATGTATATGGACAGAGGTTAGAAACGATGAGAGTTGAATATGTAGGGTCCTCATCATTACCAGCTACTGTGATGTCCCATGTATAGTTGTATCCTGAATAACCGCTTGTAGATCCAGTCCATACTCCGATGAAATCCTTGAGCGGGTGATCGAGGTCCATGATTGTGAGCTGGGCTGTATTGCAGTTTCCTACCTGGAAACCCTGTGTAGCGCTGCCTATCTCAATCGAGAAATCCTTCGATCCTGTGAGCTTTCCAGGGAAATTTGTAATTCCTACAACAATATTCTGAGAAGTTTCGCCTGCTGCGCAAGTCAGGACTCCAGATACAGGAGACAAGATCTCGAAATCAACACCCTCCTTAGCCTTTCCATCAGTCACCTTTACAGTAAGCTGCATGTCTGAGTTCATAGGGTTGTAGATAGTCACCGGAATGGTGATCTCACCGGCATCCTCATTGAAAGAGTAAACCTCTGTCTGAAGAGAAGCGAATGGAATATGCTCGAACTCGATCTTTCTTCCGCAAGATGAAGCAAAGACAAGACCCAGGACAGCTGCTGTCAAATAAATATACTTTTTCATATGTAAATTCCTTATTGTCATTAATTTGCTTCGTAACCGTCGTTCTGAATGAGATTCTCATTGAGCTTGAGCTCATATGAAGGAACAGGCCAGTTCATAACGTATGAGTCAGCCTCCATGACCTTCTCTGTATAAGCATCTCCTGTCATTACGATTGCTGATGCTGCAATCTGAGCAGGTCTTCCTGTGAAGCCCTCACCCCAACGCTTGAGGCAGCTCAGACGAAGGCCTTCTCCGACAGTCTCTCTGAACCACTCGTTCTTCACGTTCTCCATGGATCCGCTTGTAAGCTTTGCCTTACGGGCAGTCTGAAGAGCATTGAGATATGTCTTAGCCTTTGAAAGGATACCGTCCATCGCATATGCCTCGGCAGCGATAAGATACATCTCACCGATCATGAGAGGCTTAGCTGCATGCGCACCTGTCTCGATAAGACCTGTACGGAGGCTTGGGTTGTCATAATACTTGATGAAAGTCTTGATGCCCTCATGACGTGAACCATTGGTAAATACCGGATACAATGATGAAGAGAACCAGTTTGTAAGACGGAGGTCACCTGGCTCATAAGCATCGATGAGTCTCTTCGATGGAAGGTAATAAGGCTGGAAGAACTTACCATCCTTATCCTGACCTACCTGAGTGAAGATTGTATTGCCTACAGCACCCTCTGCGATGCTTGCATAAAGCTGTACGATAGGCTCGCTTCCCTCATCATAGATATACTCGGCAACCATCTCGTTTGAAGACGCTGCAAGAGCATAACCTGCTGGTGAATTGATTACTGACTCAGCTGCCTTTGCTGCGTTGCCATACTCCTTTACATCAAGATAGTAACGAGCCTTGAGTGCTGCAATCGCATCCATAGTAGGCTCCATAGATCTGATCTGTCCAGGAGCGACCTTGCCCTCAAGGAGAACCTCTGCATCATCAAGATCCCAGAGGATTCTGTCATAAACCTCCTGAACAGTTGCACGTGCAGGCTTCTCATAGAGGTCGAACTTGAGCACGAGCGGAACGCAAAGGTCCTCTGATGCTGTGTACTCATCGAATGCAGGTCCGAAATGGCGTGCAAGAGTAAGGTATGATGATGCTCTGCAGTAGAGAGCCACACCCTTGAGAAGCTCAGCATATGGAACAAGCGCCTCATCAGTAACAAGGCTTGCCTGATCGATAGCGATGTTATAGTTCTTGATCGCTGCATAGTGGCTTGCCCACATTGTCTCAGCATATGAATCACTTGTTGTGAAAGATGCATCAGTACGGTGGATCGAACCATAGTTGTTACCGAAACCGATTGTAGCGTTGAAGCCATCGCACATAACCTCAGTACTCTGAGTGAATGATCCGTACTGAACTGCTCTGTATGAAGCGAGGACTCCGTTGTAAACAGCAATGACGTCATTCTTGCTCAACAGGATCGGCTCATCTTCCTCAAAAACGATCGAGTTCGACGGAGTAAGATTCATGTCGCACGACATGAGCATAGCTGCAAGCGCTCCGCCAAGGAAAATATTCTTAATTATATTTTTCATGTTCATTTCTTCTATTATAATCTGTCCTGTCAATTAGAAAGTAAGCTCAAGACCGAAGAGGTACTGCTTAGAGTTACCTACTCGACCGTATGTAAGGTTACCTGCAACCTCAGGGTCGATACCTGAATAGTTTGTAAGGCAGAAGAGGTTACGTCCTGTAAATGAAACCTTTACACCATTGATTACCTGCTGGTTACCAAGGAGTCTTCTAGGAAGATCATATGCAACCTGGAAATTCTTGAGGCGGAGGAAGTTTGCCTTCTCAAGAAGGTGAGTATCGAACTGCATCAACGCACCCTTTGACCAGTCTGGGAACTGAGCATCAGTATTGTATGGAGTCCAGAAGTCTGTCACCATCTTATGCTGTGTAGAATCAAGGTTGTTGTTAGGGTTTGCGTAGAAGTATGCGTCGTTGTTGATGAGATACTTGCCGAGGACATAAGAGAAGTCAGCCTGAACTGAGATGCCTCTCCATGCACCTGCGATGTTGAATCCACCATTCATCGGAGCATTAAGTCTCTTGCCTGTATTCTGAGTAAGGCCAGCCTCATCGAACTCCTTGGTAACACGGTTAGGATCCATTGTAGTCACGTCTACGTTCTCGCCTGGGAGATACCACATAGGCATACCGTCAGCTGGATCGATACCGGCATAGATAGGATGATAGAATGAAACAGGCTCACCTACTACATATGCATAACCATATCCTACCATCTCCCATCTGTCAAGGTTGTTGAAGAGCTCTGTAACCTTCTCGGCATTCCAGTTGAATGTCTTGTTGAAACGGAGATAATAGTCTGCACCTCTGAGGATATCCACACCGAGAGTAAGGTCGATACCCTGGTTAAGGAGACCTCCCACGTTGTTATAGCGAGAGCTGAGACCTGTAGTATAGTTATAAGGAACATCCATCAACATTGATGAAGTCTTTCTGTTGTAGTACTCGATGTTGAAGTCAACGAGATCGAAGAGACGTCCGTTGAATCCTACAGTAAGAAGGGCCTGCTTCTCCCAAGTAAGGTCTGGGTTTGAAGGCTGAACCAATGCAAGTGAGCTTCCGGTTGCATAGTCTGTCATCTTACCCATGAGAGGGAGGTGCAGATAGTCACCGATTGAAGCGTTACCCTGAGTACCGTAGCTTACCTTCATGTTGAGGTCAGTAAGCCAGTAAGCATCCTGAAGGAATGACTCTCTCTTCATCTTCCACATGGCACCTGCAGCCCAGAATGTAGCGTGACGGTTGTTAGGACCGAAACGTGAACACTCGTCATTACGGATAGATGCGTCGAAGTAGTACTTGTCCATGAGAGAGTAGTCTACGCGTCCGAAGAACGAGAGGAACTTGCTCTGGCTCATACCCTCAGACACATCGAATGTCTGCTGGTTACCATCCTGAAGGTTTGTAAGACGGTCGTCTGTAATACCCTCAGAATAAGCAGAATATGTATCGTAGTGGCTCATCACACCCTCCTGACCGGCGAGGAACGTAAAGCTGTGCTCATGACCGATGTTGAGAGCATACTCGATAGTGTTTGTGATGGTAGCTGTGTACTCGAATCCTGTAGATCTTGACTTTGTACCGTTACCCTCTGTTCCGAGGAATGAAGGAACTCGCTTTGAAATACCCATTGAGATATATCCGTCGAGACCGGCGCGTGAAGCGATCTTGAGGTTCTTGATAGGCTCGATCTCAACATTGAATGATGAAAGGAGACCGTAACGGTTCGACTGGTTAGGGAAGTTCGCTACATAATAAGTAGGAGTGTACATACCGTCTGAGAACTGAACCTCGTATGGCTTGCCTGTCTCTGGATCGATAGCTGGATAAAGTGGGTTGTTGAGGTAAGAAAGACCACCGGCAGTATAAGCCGATCCGCCTGAAGCTCCACCCCAGTTAGGGTTTGTAGATCTCTTGTCGTAAGAAATCGACATGTTTCCAGCTACCTTGAGCCAATCCTTCGGACGGCCCTGAACATTCGTACGAACTGTATATCTGTCATATACGTTACCGATGGCAGTACCTCTCTGATGGAACTGAGATGCACCGATCATGTATGCAACCTTGTTTCCACCACCCTCAACGATCACGTCGTTCTGGAACTGAGGATTGTTGAACTGCTGGTAATAGTTATACCACTTTGTATCAGCATCGAAGCCCTTGTTTGTATAAGTTGCAGCGATCTGATCCGGAGTCATGAGGCCTGATCTTACCCAGAACTCCTTGAGCTCAGGACCTGACATCATGTTCTCGTAAAGAGTCATATCTGCAAGAGTAGAGATACCAGCCTGGCTTCTGATTGATACTGAAGCCTTTGCATCGTATGAACCCGCTCTTGTTGTAACGAATACGACACCGTTTGCAGCACGTGATCCATAGATTGAAGTCGCAGATGCGTCCTTGAGGATAGTGATGCTGAGGATGTCGTTAGGGTTCATCGCCTGGATTGCGCGGCTGCTGGCCTGGATACCGTCGATGATGTAAAGTGGAGTCGAGCTCGATCCGAGGGATCCCATACCGTGAAGCTGCATGGATACGTTGTTCTCACCGGCTACACCACCAGTAGTCATTACCGAGAGACCGGCAACCTGACCCTGAAGCTGGTCGAGAGCTGATGATGAAGGAGCATTCTTGATCGCGTCTGACTTCACTGTAGTCACTGAACCGACCATTGTACCTACCTTCTTTGCAGATCCATAACCCACAACGACTGCGTTGTCGAGAGTCTCTGCGTCTACTGGAAGCTCGCAATTTACATGAGCCTTGCCTTCTACAGGCACCTCAACAGCGAGATATCCGATTGATGAAAACACGAGTACCGCATTGTCTGATACTGTAATGGTGTACTCTCCGTTTACGTCAGTGTTGATACCGTTCATGGTACCCTTTTCATGCACTGAAGCGAAAGGAACCGGCTCGCCGTTCGAAGCATCAGTCACGATACCAGTGACTGTAAGATTCTGCGCGTAAGCCGCCGAAGCAATCAGCACTGACAGAACTGTGAGAAACAGTTTGATTTTTCTCATAAAAGTTTCTTTATTAGTTATACATAAATATTGATTTTCAGTTCAAGGCATAATAAACCAAGCATGCAAAGATGATAATATTTTTTGACATAGAGAAGGAAAATTTGCTATATTCGCAGAAAATGAATGTTTTATGGCTATTTTAAGAATTAACGAGAAGCATACGGCGTCTATCGCCCTGGCCGCAACCGGATTATACCTGTGTGCTACCATCCTGTTTTTCCTTCCGTTGGAATATCCGCACAAGATCACATACTGCGTTTCGGTCCTCACCTTGGCCTCGCTGTGGCTATGTCCTTGGCAGATCACAATGGCCTTGCTGTTCTCGACCCTCGGCGACCATATGGGATCCTGCAACAACTTCCTGGGGCAGATGGGATTCTTCGCCCTCGGGCACATATTCTACATAATATATTTCTGCGGACGCTATTTCCGAAAGGTTGAGCCGGACAAAAAGCTCACCGGCAAGGCAAAAGGATATCTGGCAATGGTCGTATTCTGCGCCCTCGCACTTCTTAGCGTTGCATTCTTCAAGATCGCTCCTGAGGCCCCTGCAGGCATCATACGCATCGGAGTATGCATATATTCGGTTCTCATCAGCATCATGATGGTAAGTGCAATGCTCCAGCGCAGCAGCCTCTTCGCCCTCGGAGCCATCCTTTTCGTGTTTTCCGACTTCATCCTCGCCTGGAACAAGTTTGTAGAGCCTGTGCCATACCGCCACTATCTCGTGCTCGTGAGCTACTACCTCGCCCAGTGGCTCCTCTTCATCAGGGCCACCAAATTCCGCGTCGGACCGGAAATGCGACTTCTTCGCTTTTAATTTCCTTTTGGTCGACACTTTGGCACGATATTGGCAAAAGCTTTAACTGCACTTAGTTAGTTACATTTTTATTGATTATCATAATGGTATAGTCCGGGGCTTGTCGAGAGATGAGCCCCGGATTGTTTTTCCGCCTTACTTTTCCTGCTTCCTGTTCCCTTCGTCTTCCGGCTTGCTTCCTGCTTTCTTCTCCTTTCGCCCTCCGGCCTCCTACATCCTGCTACTTTATTAGATCTCTTTCTCTTCCTCACGTCCTTCTTCTTCCCATAGCATCCCCTCCTAAATCCAGCCAAACCACCTGCGACACGCACTTTCCAGAACAAATCTCTGTATCGCGAAGGGAATCCGGCACCTGAACGACGCATCCCCTCCGCGACACACACTTTCACCTCGCATACCGTGTATCGCAGCACTGAAAAGGGACACGCTACGTTCCATACCTCCGCGACACACACTTTTCGAGACAATTCCATGTGTCGCAGGGAGGACAGGCGCGGGAACTGCACATTTCGCAGCGCGACACACACCTTTGCACGAATTACCCTGTATCGCAGACGGGAAGGGGGCATTTTATCGCTGAGCCCTTCGCGACACACACTTTTGCACCGCACACCGTGTATCGCAGCACAGAAAAGGGACATGCTATACTCCACCCTCCCCGCGACACACACTTTTCAAGACAATTCCATGTGTCGCAGAGGGAATCTGGCACATAAACGACACACCCCACCCTAGTACACACTAAAATTGCAACTAAATGTATCATCCACAATGGCATAAAAAAATATATAAGCCTTTCATATTTATTTAACATGCAGATTTTCGTCACATTTTCGCTTTTCTTTAATTGAGATTGTCAAGTCAGCCATACCTTTCCCCAAAAAACATGAAGAAGACTTATCATTTATGCTGGTCAGGCGGTGATGAAATCCTGTTCCGATCAAGAAAAGATTACATCCACGGAATAATCTGTCTGTTCATCGCGGCATATGAAAGTAATGCCATCCTTCTCGCATACTGTCTGATGTCCAACCACATACACATATGTATCAGAACAGAGGACAAGAAGGCATTCATAAAAGCTTTCCGTTACTCATATACCAGATACTTCAACAGCAAGTACCACAGGAAAGGGCGCTTGGGTGAGTCGCATTTCTTTTCCCTTGAAATCAGCGGGCTATATCATTTGCTCGCAACAATCTCCTATATTCTCCGTAACCCTGTACATCACGGGGTATGTTCTACTCCATTCGGATACGAATTTTCATCAGCAAAAGCTATTTTCCGCAAAGAGATGGGATTCACTCAAGGAGCCAGACATGCATCAAAAAAGAAACATCGCAAACAGATTCCTGACAGACACAAACTTCCGGCACATGTCAAGATGGATGAAGAAGGATTGATAATGCCAGAAAGCATCATTGATACCGCAGACCTTGAACATCAATATTCCTCAGTAAGATCTTTCCTCTATTACATGAACAGGGTCTCAGGAGAAGAATGGGAAAAGGAGCAGGATGTTGACGGAAACGGCAAGCCTCCAATCAAACTAGAGGACATTGAACACGGGGTCAAGGGAACCAACTTAAGGAACATGCTTACAAACATGTCCGGCAGAGGGAATTTCAACAGCATTGGAGATCTGGAGTTATGCCATATCATCGATAAAGAAATAGCGGACAGATATGGAGATGAGACAATATACACTCTCTCACATGAAAAGCTTCTTCTCATAGCCCAAATGCTGAATGTCAAATACTCTATGCCCAAAGAAAGAATTTCGCGATGCCTCGCACTGAATAGAAATGGATCCACACAGATGTAACTGTTTGTCCCTTCTACTTCTTAGGCCAACTATTCCTGGCATATCCTCTCCTTCCGCGACACACACTTTTCGAGACAATCCCATGTGTCGCAGGGAGGAAAGGCGCGGAAACTGCACATTTCGCAGCGCGACACACACTTTTGCACGAATTACCCTGTATCGCACGACGGGAAGGGGGCATTTCATCGCTGAGCCCTTCGCGACACACACTTTTGCACCGCATACCGTGTATCGCAGCACTGAAAAGGGACACGCTACGTTCCGTACCTCCGCGACACACACTTTTCGAGACAATTCCATGTGTCGCGGGGAGGAAAGGCGCGGGAACTGCACATTTCGCAGCGCGACACACACTTTTGCACGAATTACCCTGTATCGTACGACGGGAAGGGGGCATTTCATCGCTGAGCCCTTCGCGACACACACTTTTACCTCACATACCGTGTATCGCAGCACAGAAAAGGGACATGCTATACTCCACCCTCCCCGCGACACACACTTTTCGAGACAATTCCATGTGTCGCAGGGAGGAAAGGCGCGGGGCAGAAGGTAAAAATGACAAATAGAATGAAGAAAGAGAGAAAACAAGAGGAGGGGGAAACAGGAAAAAAGAAAGGAAAAAAGAAAGGAAAAGAAAAAAAGGCTCCCCCTCCGTGACTGGAGGAAGAGCCGCTATCTGTATGTATAAGTATGTATAAGATTTCCTAGAGTTCCCAAGCGAGGGCTGAGGCACCGAGGATCGCTGCGTCAGACTCCTTGAGCTGAGAGTAAACGACCTTCACCTTACCTCTCCACAATGGAAGGACGTTGTCGTTCATTGCGTTCTCGATCGGTTCTGTGAGGAATTCCTTGGCGCGAGCAAGGCCGCCGAAGAGGACGATTGCCTCAGGCGAGCTGAATGCGATGAAGTCCGCGAATGAGCGTCCGAGGATCTTACCTGTGAACTCGAAGATCTTGAGGGCGAGCTTGTCACCGTCCTTCGCAGCCTCGTACACATCCTTAGATGCGATATTGTCAAGACTTCTGAGGACTGAAGGCTCGTCTGTAAGCTCAAGCCACTCGCGCGCTGTACGTGCCACACCTGTTGCAGATGCATATGTCTCGAGACATCCTGTCTTGCCACAGTTGCAGGTACGTCCGTTGTTGCGTACAGCCGCAACATGTCCGAGCTCTCCTGCGAAACCATCATGTCCGTAAACGACCTCACCGTTGATCACGATACCGGAACCTACACCTGTACCGAGAGTGATCATGATGAAGTTCTTCATTCCCCTTGCTGCACCATATGTCATTTCACCCACAGCCGCTGCATTGGCATCGTTAGTAAGGGCTACTGGAAGGCCGCCGACTGCCTCGGAAAGAAGCTTCGCGAAAGGAACCACATTCGCGCCGCCCCATGTAAGGTTCACCGCATTCTCGATTGTTCCTGTATAGTAGTTTCCGTTAGGAGCACCAACTCCGATACCTCTTACCTTACCCTCTGTACCAGACTCTCTGATGACCTTCTTTACGGCCTCAGCGAGCTCTGCGATATAAGGCTCTATCTCTGTGTATGTATCTGTGCGGATAACTGTCTGGGCAAGCACTGTACCTCTTGCGTCCACCACACCAAGCTTGGAGGTCTGTCCTCCGACGTCGATACCGACTACATATGTTGAATCCATTTCTTTATTGTTTTAGATGTTATTTTCTTACTCTTGAGCCCATGAGTGCGAACCAGCAGATGTAAGCGAAGCCGGCTACAACCACCCAGTAGCTTGTCATATAAGCAGTTGCATCAGCGACCGCACCCTGAATGAGCGGAAGTACGCCACCACCTACAACCATAGTCATGAACAGACCTGAAGCAAGTGCGGAATACTTCGCGAGGCCCTCAACAGAAAGGTTGAAGATAGCACCCCACATAACCGATGTGCAGAGACCGCAAAGTACGAGAAGCACAGCTGTAAGCGGAACCTGAACGACCTCGAAGCCCGAACCGGTAAATACAGGCATTGAAGACGGTACATTTGTCACGAACATCGAGCATACCACCAATGTGATTGCCGCTGCCGAGCATACGGTAAGCTGAGTACGGCTTGACACCTTGCCGCTGATGAAGCTTGAAACGAAACGGCCCACAAGCATGAGGAACCAGTATGTTCCTGCCACGAATCCCGCCACTGCCGCAGCTGTCTCAGGATTAAGTCCGCCACCCTTTGCAGATGTGTCTGAAAGATACATGTTCAGGATTGAAGGAGTACCTACCTCTACACCCACATAGCAGAAGATAGCGCATACGCCGAATACGAGATGCTTATATTTGAAGAGCTCCTTGACCTTTACATTTGATGACTCCTGCTCCGGCTCAACGAAAGGAACGAATGAAAGAACCACGAATGTAGCCGCGAACACGCCCATTGCGATGTAAAGGACCAGGTCAACGTCTGTCATCGCAGTACTCTTTGTCACTGTACCGATGAGCGAACCCACGAGCATAGGAGTAAGGGTACCTGTGAGAGAGTTGAATGTACCACCGATCTGAACGAGCTGGTTACCTCTGTTTCCACCGCCACCGAGGAGGTTGAGCATAGGATTCACCACTGTATTAAGGAGACATACGGAGAAACCGCACACGAACGCTCCCAAAAGATAGATGAAGAAGTTTGCAGGAAGGCTTCCGATGAAAGAACCGACTGCGATACGGCCAGAAAGGAACTGGATGAATACACCCACAAGACCCACTCCGACACCTGTAAGGGTTGTCTTCTTATATCCCACCTTTGCAAGGAGTCTACCGGCAGGAAGACCCATGAAAAGGTATGCAAGGAAGTTCATCATGTTACCCATCATACCCCAGGCATTAGAGCCTTCGATACCCGGCTGATACTTCCAGATGACACCGATCGGCGCTGCAAGGTTAGTAACAAATGCGACCATTCCGAAGAGGAAGATCATAGTAAGCACCGCTACCCAATTAGTCTTGTTCTTATTCATTTTGTCTGTTTTTATTGTTAATTATTATTTTCTGGTCAAAACTGCGCTAAGTTACTAAAAAAAACAATACGAAAGGTCCAAAAGCATAACAAAATAGCAGGGTTCCCTCCCCAAGGAACCCTGCCGTATATAAAACGAACTTAACAAATAGACACGAAAATAAATTTTCTGATGTCTGACCACAAAAGTAATGATTTAAAATCAAAATACCAAATTTCAATACATTCCTAAAGTGCAAAAGGCACATGTGGCCATTTCTGTCAGACGGGCCTCGCACGCCCGCCCCATCGCCTGCTACGAGTTTCTGTACTCGCTCGGAGTCATTCCCGTACGCGCCTTGAAGAACTTGTAGAACACCGACTGATTCGGGAAATTGAGACGGTAAACGATTTCCTTTATCGTCATGTCCGAATACTTGAGAAGGTTCTTCGACTCCAAAATCACATAGGCATCGATCCAGTCCGGAGCCGAACGTCCCGATGTATTCTTTATCAGTTTCGAAAGATATTTCGGAGTAAGGCACAGCTTATCAGCATAGAATCCGACATTTCGGTACTGAGTATGATACTCGCCGACAAGCTTTATGAACTGTTCGAATATCATCCTGCTTCTGGTAGTGGTCTGAGAGGCGTTATGCCTTAGCTCATCGAGCTTCTCGACCCACGCTCCTGCGACAAGGCATATCATGGATGACACCAGCGATGTCACAGCGTCCTCCTGGAAAGGAGAATCCGTCTTGATAACATCGGCCACAAGGGACAGATACTTGGTCAGGAGGCTGATCAAGGCATCTGATACCTGAAGCACCGGAGTCTGCATCAAGGCAACTCCCTCATTCATAAGCTTCTTCAGATCGACCTTCAACCCGTTTACAAATCTCGAAGACATAGCCATGACCACATAGCTGATCTCCTCTGTTTCAGGATCGGGACGCTTTGTCACCTTGATGATATTTCCAGGAGATGCAATGATCAGATGGCTGTCATGTATATCATATTCATTAAGGTTGACCGAAAGCTTGAGGTTTCCCTTGATACAATATATCATCAGCAGACCATCAAAACGACAGGGATACTCCTGCGACCTCTCATGACCTTCAGTCATGACATTGAACATGCAGAAATCATCCCCTATTCCGACCCATTGTTTATCCGGGAAATATTCTTTAAGTCTTGAGATGCTTAGATTATAAGTAGTGTTTTCTTTCATTTTGTTGTTATTTTCCGACGTATTGACATACAAAAACCAGTCCAACGCTACAAATTTAACGCTTTTTTTGACTTTTATAACATTTTCACCCCCAAAGTAAGATGGTCCGATAATTGATATCAGCATGCCTGACGAACTAAAAAACAAATTGACATGATCTTCACAATACCCCCTCTCCCATATGCCATGGATGCCCTGGAGCCATTCATGAGCATGGAAACGCTTGAGTACCATTACGGGAAGCATCTCCAGACCTACGTGGACAATCTCAACCGCCTGGTCGAGAACACCCCACATTCCGAAGTCTCGCTTGAAGAAATCGTACTTTCATCGACCGGCCCGTTGTACAACAACGCCGCACAGGTATGGAACCACATTTTCTTCTTTGAGACTCTGACGCCAGTAAAGACGGAAATGCCGGAAGATCTGAAGTCGGCTCTTGAACGTGACTTCGGCTCTGTCGCAGAATTTGAAAAGAAATTCAAGACTGCCGCGACCGGCATCTTCGGATCGGGATGGGCGTGGCTGACCCAGGACAAGGATGGAAAACTGCTGATAATCCAGGAATCCAATGCGGGCAATCCGATGAGAGACGGTTACAATCCCCTCATGACCATCGACGTATGGGAACATGCCTACTACATCGACTACAGGAACAGACGAGCGGAATACGTGGACAAATGCTGGAACCTCATCAACTGGGAGGCAGTAGCCAAAAGGTTACACTGATTTCAAAAAAAGACCGTGCATGACGCAAGTCCTGCACGGTCTGAATCATATATTGCCGATCACCTTTAGAGTGACGCAAGGTTCATATCGTTGACGATATTCTTTCCTTCCGGAGTATACGCATACTCCATGTTTGCCTTATAAGTCTCCTCAACCCTTCCGCGTACAACCTTCATAGAGCTGTTAAGGAAGTGGTTCTGCTCTGTCCAAGGCTCCGGAAGCACGCATACGGCTGCAGGAAGCCATCTTTCAGGGAATGCACCGAACATGCGTCCGCCCTTGCGATACATGTTGACCTCATCCTGAAGAAGCTCAAGCATCTTGACCTTAGCCTCCTTGGTAGAAGGATCAAGTCCGAGCTCCTTTGCATAAGCCTTGAGAGCCTCCTTGTTAGGAGTGATGAGAGCGATGGTGTATGGATCCTGGCTGTTGTGAAGGATAGCTCCGTCGATATACTTAGAGCTCTCTACAAGATTCTCCTCGATTCCCTCTGGTGAATACTTCTCACCGTCAGCAGCGATAAGGAGAGACTTGAAACGTCCTACCACATAAAGCATCTCAGCATCACGCATGTATCCCATGTCTCCCGTATGGAGCCATCCGTCAACGATTGTATCTGCTGTAGACTTAGGATTCTTCCAGTAACCTGCCATCACATTCTCGCCCTTGATGCAGATCTCACCCTTCGAGCCATATGGCTGCTCTACGCCGTCAGCGTCGAGGATCTTGATCTCCATAGGGGAAACCACCTTACCTGACGATCCGAAGATATGCTTCTCAGGAGAGTTTGCAGAGATGATAGGTGTAGCCTCAGAAAGGCCGTATCCCTGATACATAGGGATACCGATAGCATAATAATATCTCTGAAGGTCGATATCGAGGAGGGCGCCACCGCCGACGAAGAACTTCATCTGACCGCCAAGTCCCTGGCGCACTGCCTTGAAGATAAGCTTGTCAAAGAGAAGCATAAGAGGCTTGCGGAAGATGTCCACAAACTCAGTTCCCTTATTGTAACCCTCTTTGTTATAAGCGATTGCGTTCTTGAGAGCAAAATTGTAGAGCTTCTCGATAGTCTTGCCTTTTTTCGCAATCGATGTCTCGATGCTCTTCTTGAAATTCTTTGCAAGGGTAGGCACTGAAAGCATCACATTAGGCTTGAGCTCCATGATGCTCGGAGAAATGTTACGGAGAGCCTCCTTGCCTGTTTTTCCTGAAGGAACAGTACCGAAAGATGCACCGTACGACATCATTGTATAGAATCCCGCCACATGAGCAAAGCAGTGGTCGAGAGGAAGGATGATGAGCATCTTGTCGTTCTCATCGATTCCGATCACAGAATGAGCCTGCTCTACGTTTGCAGTATAGTTCCTATGTGTCAGAAGGATACCCTTAGGATCCGCTGTCGTTCCTGATGTATAACTGATGTTTGCGTAATCATCCGGTCCGATCGACTTGTATCTCTGGATGAACATATCCTCATGCTCAGCAAGGAACTTGTCTCCCATTTCGATAATCTCGTTGATATACATCTCGTTCTCCTGTTTGTCAGGAACCTCATCAAAGATAATCACTTTCTCAACAAGCGGACACTCAGGAAGGATCGCACGGATCTTCGCGAGCTGGAACTTTGAAGTGATGATATACTTTGAATCCGAATGCTTTACACGGAAGACGAGATCGTTTGTCTCTCCGAGCTTGATGGAAAGTGGTACATTTACCGCTCCCGCATAAAGGACTCCAAGCTCACCGATGACCCACATGTCGCGGCCCTCGCTGAGATATGAAATCTTCTCGCCCTTCTGAACACCAAGGGCCATGAGACCAGCAGCAATACGCTTCGCCTTAGCCAATGTCTCTTCGTAAGTAGTTGGTTCCCACTGATTTGTATCGAGATTCTTCTCCCAAAGGAAAGGATTCTTCGAATACTTGGCAACATACTTCTCAACGAAGTCAATAATGGTTAATCTTTCTGCCATAATATTATACGTTTAGTTTAGTTTAGCACAAAGGGCTCCCCTCGGTCAAGGGAAGCCTCTTACAAGTTTGTTCTATTCGTTAGGGAAAAGTCCGAAAAGCTCAGCATCGATCTTGTCGATAACCTCCTGGAAATCCTCCGGACGGTTCTCGAACTTGATGCGGTCCACATCAAGGATAAGCAGATTGTGCTTGTAGTCCTTGATCCAGTTCTCATAGCGCTCGTTCAGACCTGTGATATAGTCGATACGGATGCTCTTCTCATACTCACGGCCTCTCTTCTGGATCTGGCCGATGAGGTTAGGAATTGAGCTTCTGAGATAGATAAGCAGGTCAGGCGGGTTGACAAGCGACATCATGAGATCGAAAAGATCCGAGTAGTTCTCGAAATCCCTTGTGCTCATAAGACCCATGCCGTGAAGGTTCGGCGCAAAGATACGTGCATCCTCATAGATGGTGCGGTCCTGGATGATAACCTCGTCAAGCTTTGAGATATCCACTACATCCTTAAATCTCTTGTTGAGGAAATAAACCTGAAGATTGAAAGACCATCTCTCCATATCCTCGTAAAAATCAGCAAGATACGGGTTATAATCTACAGACTCGAACTTCGGAGTCCAGCCATAATGCGCCGCAAGCATCTTCGTCAATGTTGTCTTGCCGCTACCTATATTACCAGCTATCGCTATATGCATATTATCCTGTTTTTAATCCTAATAATTAGCAAACATACTAAAATTTAATGTAAATTTGTGTGATTTAATTGATTTTTTGAATGATACACATACAACAATTCACATTCAACAGCTTCCAGACACGCTGCAGCGTGGTTTGGGACGAGTCGCTTTCATGCGCTATAACAGACCCCGGATGCTCTTCTGCCGGCGAAATCTCCGAGCTGACCTCATTCATCGGGGGCAAAGGCCTCAAGCCCGTATGCATCATGCTGACTCATGGACATTTCGACCATGTCCTCGGAGTCTCGGAACTGGCGGCGAAGTATCAGATCCCGGTATTCATGCATCCTGGAGACAGAGTCACCCTTGCCAACAACGAATATTTCTGCAAATGGTTCGGTGCTCCGCTTCCTGCGGCTTTCGAGACGACCGACATCTGCGAAGGATCCGTCATAGAAGTCGGCTCACTACGTTTCGAGGTCATCGAGACACCGGGACACACTCCGGGAGGTGTATCATTCTATGAACGCTCTGAAAAAGTCCTGTTCAGCGGAGACACCCTCTTTGCAGGAGCGATCGGCCGTACAGACCATCCTGGCGGCGATTATGAGATGCTGATGAAAAGCATTCTTGAGAAGCTGGTGACCCTGAAAGGCGAGGTAAGCGTCATCCCGGGCCACGGTCCATGCACCGACATCGCCCGCGAAGGCATGACCAACCCGTTCCTTCTCCCGTTCAACGAAGCATACGAGGATTAGCACATTATCTTTCTGCCATAAAGGTGATCTCTAAGAAAGAACATGTACACTGGACCCGTCACCTTCTCCTGCAGCTTCCTGCCGTCAAAGTCATACTTGTAATCCACGACTGCGCCCTCTCCCGTCGTCTTGCTGTATAGATTACGTATCATCTTTAATGATGTTGGGCCGACATTTCTATATTTATACTATCGGGGAAATCATCTGTCAGAATTTCCCAAAATACATCATGATGAGTACGCCATTTGCCATCAACATAAAATCTTTCTTCCATTACTTCTCTTTTCCATTCTGTGTCATGTTCAAAAATTTTATTTCCAACTAATCCGAGTAATTCGGTTTCTCTAAAAACCTCTCCATTGAACCAACCATATTCGCCGCAAATGGCTAACGTGTCTATATTATCTTCTTCAGTCTTATGCAGCATTACCATCATCCATGTGTCAATCGAATTACCTTCCTCCAACTTAAAATGTCGTTGATTAATAATATTCTCTAGATTAGTAATAAATACTGTGTCCAAAGTTGTTATCTCTCGCATTTTATGATACAAGGGTATGAATTGATCCGGACTAGTAGAACCTATACCATAAGCGGCCCAACGTCCAACATTATAAATATCATATCTGATTATTGCATATTCATACTTATTTGGTTTCTCTGCTTGATCAGACTTTCTGGGGCCATCGAATGCACAACTTGTCAAACCACAGACGACTATAACAAGCAGTAAATATCGTTCTGTCATTTTCATAACGTCTAAAATAAATTGTTCTGTTCAAATAATGATTTCGATAACTCTTCTGGGGTCATTTTATCCGGGACGCTGATGGTTCTATTGAGAATATTATGGTTGCGTCTTGTTACCTGATCCTGTCTGATTTCACCATGCTTTCTGGCTGCTTCCTGTTCTGTTCCTGTTATGACTCTTCTTTCTTCTAGTGTACCATAATCTGGATCAGAGTTTTCTTTCTTCATTGCATCAAGTCGAGCCATCTCTTCCAAACAACCAGCGTTCTTAACTCTATCATATTCTGATGCGTGTGCCGCTTCGTGTGCTAATACAGTTGCTGGAGACATGTTTATGTAGTCACCTGTTATTATTATCTCATCTGGACTCCAGAAAATAGTCTTCAATTTTGGGACAAATATGTTTTTGTATGTCTCATTTGGCGGACTTATGTAATATGTGACACTAGATGCTTCAAGTTTCGCTATGTCTTCAGCTGTTCCACGTGAAATCATAAACTTAACAACAGCTGTATACTGGTCCTTAAATTTTTGAGAAACACCATTCGCTAAAACAATCTTTCTTCCATCCGGATCCACAAAATTCACAGGATTGCCGTTGCAATAGGCATACGGACTGATGTCTGGATACTTCTCCGCGAGAGGGTCTATAGTCGTGAAGCGGCCGAAGCGGGTGTGCAGGAATCGGGCTGAGAAGTCGTAGAGGCCGATCTCGTCGCCTGACTCTTTGCCGGTGTATCTGTATCTGTTAGCACTGCTATCGATCGATGTGTTCGGGAACAGGTCTCCGTACGGGAAGTAATTGTTCCTCTGCTGGACTGCTCCGGTCTCTGAGACCACAGCCCTGACGCTTCCCAGATGATCCCTAAGGAAGAACATATACACTGGCCCCGACACATCATTTATCACATATCCCCCATCAAACAGAATCTTCTTCAGCACACCTCCCTCATAAAGGAACTCCCCGGAATAATCCCTCTGAGTCACTGACGCCCCTGCTGTCACCTTCTCCTGAAGCTTCCTGCCGTCATAGGCATACTTGCAATCCACTACTGTACCGTCTCCCATGCTATATTCTGTCTTTGAGAAAGTGACGACATACTCGTACACCCAATTACATTTTCTTTCCATCAGTATAGATATGGACAATTATTTCATTACTCTGCTCATCATGTGAGACATTCAATGCTTTTATATTTTTCTTACGTAGTTTAACGATTCGCATAACATCCTTCTTTGATGTTATGGATGTATTATTATAAATATATCTGATTATTTTGGGGCATGGGTCGGTGTTAAGCATATCATTAACAACTCTATTCACATACAAAAAACCTTTTCGGGCTTTTGGAGAAGTCACAAACACTTCTTTAAGATTTGACTCTTGGCTAATAATCTGTATAGAATCATATTTACATGCTGGAATAGACGAATAATAATCTTGAAAAGCCAAACATAATATATCCTGTGGCAAATTGTCAATATAAATAACTGTAGATAATGCATTATATCTTTCTAAATCTAAGATATCGCACTGTGCCCTTAATGTGACAGATATAAAAAAACATAATATAATATTAACAAGCTTCATATCATTATTGATATTTTGTCTCTATATCGTTTGTATGATTTAAATCATATGGACGTTGAGGAAGTTTTAATATTCTCCTTACAAGATTTTCATAATCTATCACATTCCCTCTATAATGAACATTGTGCGTGTTACGTTCTCCGATCTCATGGAACAACGTTGAGGTTGTGTTTTGCTCGACAATTTCTGATTTAAAAGGGAATTGATCTTTAGTGACTTCAACCGCTCCAACATTGGGAGAAATTACAATCACATCATCAGACTTTGAATACACACCGCCGCCAAACTCAATTAATATGTTATGAGTAGCTTTATCGTTGTCAATTGTTAACTCATATTCATCTGCGTATACAACTGATGTAATGTTTTTAGATCTTACTACTTTAGTTAGACCCTTAAATAGTTTCTTTTGTTCAGACGTTAAACCACTCGTGAATTTTTGATTTCTTGCTTCTATTGATAATATACCAGCATCATCAAAGCTAAATAGTTCCACTTTATTACCGAATGCTAGTTTCATATCCATAAGGAATGGTTGCTGGTATTCTTTTGGCACACGTAGTTTCTTTCCATCCGGATCCACGAAATTCACCGGATTGCAATTACAATAGACATACGGACTGATGTCTGGATACTTCTCCGCGAGAGGGTCTATAGTCGTGAAGCGGCCGAAGCGGGTGTGCAGGAATCTTGCGGAGAAGTCGTAAAGGCCGATTTCGTCGCCTGACTCCTTGCCGGTGTATCTGTATCTGTTGCCACTGCTGTCGTTCGATGCGCTCGGGAACAGATCTCCGTACGGGAAGTAATTGTTCCTCTGTTGGACTGCTCCGGTCTCAGAGACCACAGCCCTGACGCTGCCCAGATGATCCCTAAGGAAGAACATATACACAGGACCCGACTCACCATTGATAACATATCCGCCATCAAACAGAATCTTCTTCAGCACACCTCCCTCATAAAGGAACTCACCTGAATAATCCCTCTGAGTCACTGACGCCCCCGCCGTCACCTTCTCCTGAAGCTTTCTTCCGTCAAAGGCATATTTGTAGTCTACTACTGTACCTTCTCCAGTCGTCTGCCGTTGTGGGAGATCAAGGAGGTTGTATACAGTAGAAAGACCGCTTCCGTATGACGACATCACCTGTCGTCCCTTGGCGTCATACTCGAACGCTGCATTACCGGCAGACATAAGCCTGTTGCCGGAGTAGCTCATTACCAGCGGCTGAGATCCCCTGACATGACGTAGCATATTGCCGTTAAGATCATAGTTGCAGATCTCTGAGTACAAGCCGACTGACGATGAATTGGAATAATTGGCAGTCATAAGTCTTGAATGCGTGTCATACATGAATGAATACGCATTCTGAACTGCACTCTCTCCCCACTGCATGACGGAGATATTGCCACCCCACTGAGGAACGGCCGAATCTTCATACTTCAACGCCTCGGTAAACATCTGACCATCGATATTCGTCAGCCACGAACGGAGATTGTAAGAACGAGTCTCTTTAAGGGAGGCAAGACCGTTCCTGTTGTCGGCAGATAAACGTCCCAGCTCGTCGTATGACTTAGAAGATATCGTCCTCTGCACTCCGTTTCCAATCTTATGGGTAGTAGTCAGTGGCCTTCCCATGGTATCATAGGTATAGCTCTGAACTACAGTCAAAGCAGCGCCTGACGAAGCCACCTGAACGGTCTTACGCCTCGTCACATTGCCAGTGAAGTCATAAGCAAAGTATTCCTTGCGAACCCCTCCCATGTGGGTTGCCTCTCTCGT
>JAZRQM010000060.1:0-23859 GCA_045649795.1 Candidatus Cryptobacteroides sp.
CGTAACATCATCGTTGTGAAGATCAACTCTGCCGACAGACTGCTTGCTGGTACTGAGCCTATGGATGTCAGCCAACTTAAGGATAAGATCAAGGAATTCCTCTCAAACCCTGCAAACGACCCTAATCTTCCAGAAAAGGAGGAGAAGGAAATCGAAGGATTCGGACCATGCATGGTCTCTAAGGGCGTTATCTCACTCCAGAATGACCGTGGTACCAGCTACCAGGCATATATCGCAGTGCAGAATGAGCTCGTAAAGGCCGTAAATGAGCTCCGTGACGAGTTCTCGATGGCAAACTTCGGTAAGCCTTACATCAAGTGTAACGAGGATGAGCAGAAGGTTGTAAGAGAGGCTGTTCCACAGAATATTTCTGAGGCAGAACCTAAGGATGTTTCTAAAAACTAATAGGAGATAAACAATATGTCAAAATTCAAACAGAAAGGTAAAAGGACAGTGCCAAATCCACCGTCAGGATCTCTTTCCGACATCGTGTTCATGCTCCTGTTCTTCTTCATGGTGACAACAACCATGCGTGAAACTGAAAGCAAGGTTCAGCTCAGACTTCCTGAAGCTTCTGAGATTGCAAAGCTTGAAAGAAAGGACTTGACTTCATACATCAATATCGGTACACCTACAAGAAACCTTCAGGCTCAGTATGGTACTGATTCACGTATCCAGCTCAACGACTCTTTCAAGACTGTTACTGAGATCCGCGACTTCATCGCTGCAGAGCGTGACGCTATGTCAGAGGCCGACAGATCATTCATGACAGTTGCAATCAAGGCTGACGAGAACACTCGTATGGGTATTGTAACAGATGTTAAGCAGGAGCTTCGTAAGTGCTCTGCCCTTAAGATCATGTACACAGCAAGAAAACCGGCTGACAAGTAATCAGCATACAATATTTAAGAAAGCAGTTCTGAAATCAGGACTGCTTTTTTATTGTATGACATATACAAGTTTTGAGAAAAAAAGGTATTTTTGTATGATAAAACACTAATACCATGAAACTTCATAAATTATTCGCTGCAATCTGCAGCATTGCAATGCTTACCAGCATATCTGCCACAACTGTTGAGGCTAAGAAAAAAGATCAGAAAGCTAAGTATATCTTCCTGTTCATCGGAGATGGAATGGGATATAATCATGTAGCTGCGACAGAGTCATATCTTTCATACAAGGAAGGAAAACTCGGAGGACACATGCTTACCATGTCTCAGTTCCCTTATTTTGGTATGGCCACAACATACTCAGCAAATGACTATGTGACAGATTCATCAGCAGCAGGTACTGCTATCGCAAGCGGTGAAAAGGCCAACAACTATACACTTGGAGTAGATCCTGAGGGACAGCCTGTAAAAAGTATGGCTTACGACCTTCAGGAAGACGGATATAACATCGGTATCGTAACCACTGTACCTGTAAATCACGCTACACCTGGAGCATTCTACGCAAGCAGCTCAAGCCGCGAAAACTACTATGATATCAGCAAGCAGATT
This sequence comes from Candidatus Cryptobacteroides sp., assembly GCA_045649795.1. Taxonomy (GTDB): domain Bacteria; phylum Bacteroidota; class Bacteroidia; order Bacteroidales; family UBA932; genus Cryptobacteroides. The sequence goes on from JAZRQM010000060.1 coordinate 1,500, forward strand.
CTCAAGAGCGAATTCGAGTTCTTTGCTGGATCGGGCTTCCTTGACTTCAAAGGAAAGAAGGGCGAGGAAGAGCCTATCGACGCATATCTTGAAAAGAACGGATATGAGGTAAGCTACGGACTCAATGAGTTCTGGAAAGAGGCTGAAGGCAAGGACAAGATGATCCTTTGCCAGGAGAGCAACAGGGCCGAGAGCGCAGGAAACTACATCAGCTCAGGAGCTATAGCAGAAGACGCAACACTTGCACAGATGCTTTCATGCGGTATCGAGTACCTCGGTGACAAAGAGCCGTTCTTCATCATGTGCGAAGGCGGAGACATCGACTGGGGAGGACATGGAAATAAGATCATGCCGGTTGTGACTACAGTGATCGCATTCGACGAGGCAATCAAGGCAGCCTTTGAGTTCTACAAGAAGCATCCGAAGGAGACTTTGATCGTTGTTACAGCAGACCATGAGACCGGCGGTCTCTCTCTTGGAGCTGGCCCTAAGATCAACTGGCAGCTTTTCGAAGAGGCTTGGGCAGAAGGCGGACAGCAAAACAACCTCGGATGGAAGGAAAATACAGATCTTAACCGCAAGGGATCTATCGGCTGGACAACAGGTTCACACACTGGAGCCCCGGTTCCTGTATTCGCTATCGGAAAGGGTGCTGAAAAGTTCAGCGGAAGAATGGATAATACCGACATTAAGGGTAAAATTTTAGGCGAATAAGGGCAAAAGAGTTATCTTTGCAAAATTGTAAAAATCAGAAATATAAGAATGGAAACAGTAATCAGAACCAAAATCAAAGACCTCCTCAAGGCAGAGGCAGGCAAAGAGGTTCTTGCAAAAGGATGGGTAAGGACCAAGAGAGGAAACAAGAATGTAGCGTTCATCGCGCTTAATGACGGTTCTACCATCAATAATATTCAGATCGTAGTTGACAAGACTCCTGATAATGAGGCTGTTCTTGCAAAGGTAACAACTGGAGCATGCATCGCTGTAAAGGGAATGCTCGTTGAGTCAATGGGTGGCGGCCAGGCGACCGAAATCCAGGCTACAGAAATCGAGGTTTACGGAGAGTGCGACCCTGTACGCTACCCTCTTCAGAAGAAGGACACATCGTTCGAGTTCCTCAGAACAGTGGCTCATCTCCGTCCAAGGACAAATACATTCGGAGCAATCTATCGCGTAAGAAGCAAGATGGCTTATGCCATCCACCAGTTCTTCAACGAGAAGGGCTTCGTATATGTACATACACCGCTCATCACAGCTTCAGACTGCGAGGGTGCTGGACAGATGTTCCGCGTGACAACTCTCGATATGGAGAACCTTCCACGCAACAAGAAGGGTGGCATCGACTATACAAAGGACTTCTTCGGCAAGGAGACAAGCCTTACAGTAAGCGGTCAGCTTGAGGGCGAGCTCGGAGCTATGGCTCTCGGAGACATCTACACATTCGGACCTACATTCCGCGCGGAGAACTCAAACACTCCTCGCCACCTTGCAGAGTTCTGGATGGTCGAGCCTGAGATGGCATTCTACGACATCAAGGACAACATGGACCTCGCGGAGGAATTCATCAAGTACCTTGTGAAGTATGCCCTTGACAACTGCTACGACGATATCAAGTTCCTCAACGACAGATATGACAACGAGCTTCTTGAGCGTCTTGAGGGCGTTGCAGACACAGAGTTCGTACGTCTTACATATACAGAGGGCGTGAAGATCCTTGAGGCTGCAGGCGTAGAGTGGGAGTATCCTGTAAGCTGGGGTACAGACCTACAGAGCGAGCACGAGAGATATCTCGTTGAGAAGCACTTCAAGAAGCCAGTGATCCTTACAGACTATCCTAAGGACATCAAGGCATTCTACATGAAGCAGAACGAGGACGGAAAGACTGTACGTGCAATGGACGTTCTCTTCCCTAAGATCGGTGAGATCATCGGAGGTTCTGAGCGTGAGGCTTCTCTCCAGAAGCTTGAGGCACGTATCGAGGAGACAGGCATGAGCCGCAAGGGCCTCGAATGGTACCTCGACACACGTCGCTTCGGTTCAGCTCCTCACAGTGGATTCGGTCTCGGCTTCGAGCGCCTTCTCCTCTTCGTGACAGGTATGAGCAATATCCGTGACGTAATCCCATTCCCAAGAACACCAAAGAACGCAGAATATTAATATGCTGATAATCGGAATAGCCGGAGGATCCGGATCAGGCAAGACAACAGTAGTAAGGGCGATCACTGATCAGCTTCAGGAGAATGTTGTAGTTATCCCACAGGATTCATACTACAAGGATCTCACCCATTATACTGAAGAGCAGAAAAGGGTACACAACTTCGACCATCCCGATTCAATCGACTTCGACCTTCTCAGAGCGCAGCTCAAGGAGCTGCGCGAGGGAAAGGTTGTACAGCAGCCTATATATTCATACATCACGTGCGGCCGCTCAAAGACTGAAACGGTTACAGTCAAGCCAGCCGACGTGATCATCGTCGAAGGTATCCTCATCTTCACAGATCCTGAGCTTCGCAATCTTATGGACATAAAGATATTTGTGGACGCTGATGATGACGACAGACTCATGCGCGTGATGGCACGTGACATCGTAGAGCGTGGAAAGACCGTAGAATGGGTCATCGAGCGCTACAGCAACACCGTGAAGCCGATGTACCTTCAGTTCATCGAGCCAAGCAAGCGCTATGCTGACATCATCATCCCCCAGGGTGGTCACAACAAGGTTGCGGTAGATGTCATATCAGCAACCATAGAAAAATATCTTTCCGGAGGCAAGAAATAATGCCAATGAACAACGACAACAGAGCAGGACTTTATCTCACCGTGATATTTCATCTCACGGTGATTATTGTCTTGTTGCTGTTCTCGATCGACTCGACCCTCAGACGCGAGGAAAGTTTCGTCCTGGATTTCACAAAGCAGGAAGAGATCGAAAAGCGTGAAAAGGAGGAGGTCATGAAGCAGGACATAAGCCGCAAGCTTGAAGAAATGATAGCTGCGGCACGCCAGCAGACCTCGGGTCAGATCAGAAACATCGCTGTAGACGCAGGATCACAGCTTAAAGACGACCGCGGCACTGATGCGGACCAATTATACCGAGATGCAGAAAGGCTCGCCAGAGAGCTTAAAAACGGCCAAAAAGACGGTATCGAGGAGGATGCACGCAACGAAACAGTAGAAATGCAGCATCAGAACAAGCCTGACAACAGCCAGCAGAAAGCATACAGCGGTCCATCTGTCGTATCATACAATCTGGACGGACGCAAAGCCAGCCACCTCAAGATTCCTGCATATCGTTGCTATGGAGCCGGAGACGTCACAGTAATCATCACAGTCAATCCTCAGGGACAGGTCATCAACGCCCAGGTAATGGACGCTGTATCTTCTACAGACCAATGTCTTCGCAATTTTGCTGTACGCGCTGCAAGACTCTCGCGATTCTCAGCATCGACAACAGCTCCTGCAAAACAGAACGGCGAGATCGTTTACCGATTCATCGCACAGTAAGCTTATCACTCAACCACGCTGGAATTCTTCAGGGCTGCCTGGATCGTATCGTCTATCGGCAGATAGAAGCGGTAGAAAGCTTCATCATCAAGTTTTGAGAAACGGCCGACCAAGGCCTTCAGCTGAGGCATCAGATATTCAGCTGTCTCTTCCCACTCCCCTTCCTTCGGCTTGATTCCGTCAACATTCGCAGCAAAATCAAGGAACTGCTTTCCAAGATCTATGTTTTCAAGGTATTTATCAAGCTGGTCGAAATCATCAATGCCGGCAAGAGATGTACGATACTTGTCAAACATAGTCTGCGCAAAACGGACAGCTGTCGCTTTCCTGTTACATTTAACATAGAAAGTCGTAGCCTTCGTAGTATCCAGAGGCACGAAAACATCAGGAATGATACCTCCTCCACCATAAACACGACGTCCACGCATAGTATAGTATACCACAGTGGTGTCGACTTTCATGCTGTCTGCGGAAGTCATCTCGCCATTTTCATAACGCTCATATATATCATACTGATAATCACCATCATACGGCTTCTGAATACAACGGCCGGACGGAGTATGGAAACGAGATACTGTAAGACGTATTCCTGAGCCGTCAGTAAAGTTGATCGGTTCCTGCACGAGGCCTTTGCCGAAGGAGCGACGGCCTACGATAACTCCTCTGTCATTATCCTGGATGGCACCTGCGAAAATCTCGCTTGAAGAAGCAGAGCTCTCATTTATGAGCACCGATATCTCGATATTCTTCAAGCTTCCTCTTCCATCAGCATCAAAGTCCTGACGGGCTCTGCGCCTTCCTTCCATATATACGACCTGATCGCCTTTTTCAAGGAATTCGTTGGCAAGTTTCCAAGACTGATCGAAATATCCTCCGGTATTGTCCCTTAGATCGAAGATAAGACGCTTCATACCCATGCCAAGAAGCTTTTCTGAAGCCTCGCAGAACTCCTTGTATGTGGTCCTTGTGAACTTCGAAAGCTTGATGTATCCGGTAGTCTCATCGATCATGAATGCCGCATCTACGCAATGTACGGGGATCTTATCGCGTACGATGTCGAACGGAATGAGGACTCCGTCTCGGCTTACAGTGATCTTCACCTTCGTGCCCTTTGGACCCTTCATGAGCCTTATCATGCTGTCCTGAGGCATTTTCACACCGGCAATGTTCCTGTCATCCACACGCACGATCCTGTCTCCCTGCATAAGTCCCGCCTTCTCGGACGGTCCTCCCTGCACGGGGCTGATCACGACGGCCGTATCATTGGGAACATTGAAGGTGATGCCGATGCCCTCGAAGTTTCCGGAAAGTTCTGTCTCCGACTCTGTAAGTTCTACAGGCGGGAGATAGATCGAATGCGGATCAAGCTTGGCCAGGGCAGCAACAACAGCCGCATCAGTCATATCCTCCATGTTGATGGTATCGACATAATTGCGTTCCACCTCATGAAGTATGAGATTCAGCTTGCGCCACCTGTTATAATCACCGTCAAACTTCCTTTTCGGTTCGAGAGCCTTATTGGCTATCATAGTAACAAGCACTCCCAGGACTACTCCCAGGAGTGCGATAAGGATATTATCGTTAAATCGCTTCATATATTACTCTACCTGCTCCACTGTTACTCCGGCCCTGACAAGAAGATCGATACCGTCGGTAAGACGATACGCATCACGATACACCACCCTCTTGATTCCTGCCTGAATAATAAGCTTCGCACACTCCACACATGGTGAAGCGGTTACATACAAGGTCGCATCCTTGCTGCTGTTGCCGGACTGAGCGACCTTGCTTATCGCATTTGCCTCAGCATGCAATACATACGGCTTTGTAACTCCGTTCTCATCCTCGCAGATGTTCTCGAATCCGGACGGGGTACCATTGTAGCCGTCCGAAATGATCATCCTGTCCTTTACGAGCAGTGCACCGACCTGGCGGCGCTTGCAGTAGGAGTTCTGAGCCCAGACTCCTGCCATCTGAATGTAGCTGCGGTCAAATTTTTCCATATTAGTTTCTCTGATAAAGATATCTCTTGATACTCTTCTTAGGGGTTCTCTCAAAGTCTTCCGACATCACCTCTATCTTCTTGAGTTTAGCATAGTTAGGAAGTTCCTTATTCCACTCAGGAAGCAGACCCTTGATATAATTGACAAATGCTCTCTGATCCATTCCGTCCTTAGCACCCTGCTGGAAGTCTGGATAAATCAAAGCAGTGAGTCCTCCATCGTCTTCGATTACCAATGAATCCACGACATAAGGCTGGCTGTTGAGAGCTGTCTCCACCTCTTCCGGATATATGTTCTGTCCGCTAGGACCAAGAATCATGCACTTTGTACGTCCCTTGATGAAAAGAGATCCATCGTGGTCAAGAACACCCATATCTCCTGTACGGAACCATCCGTCTTCTGTAAATACGTCGCTTGTAGCAGCCTCGTTCTTGTAATATCCAAGGAAGACATTAGCACCCTTTACCTGAATCTCACCTGGGATTTCCGCCGGATTTGAAGATGCGATTCTCACCTCCATGTTAGGAGCGGCCTTTCCGCATGAGTAAAGCTTCTCCTCCTTCCAGTCATCATATGTGATGATTGGGGCACACTCTGTCATACCATAGCCCACGGTGAACGGGAATCCCATTCTCTTGAAGAATGCCTCAACTTCCTTGTTGAATGCCGCACCACCGATGATCACCTCATAAAACTCGCCTCCGAAAGCATTGACAAGCTCAGTCTTGACCTTGTTGAGGACGATCTGATCAAGTCCCGGCACCTTCATAAGGAATTTGATACCCTCCTTCTCAAGGATAGGCTTTACCTTTGACTTGTAGATCTTCTCGATCACAAGCGGCACTGCAATCACGACATCAGGCTTAACCTCAGCAAGAGCCTGCATGATGATCTTAGGGCTCGGAAGACGAGAAAGGAAATGTACATGGCATCCGATTGAAAGCTCATAGAGCACCTCGAACATAAGTCCGTACATATGAGCACATGGGAGCATAGAGACTACCTTTGACTTGTTATTGAGCTGAGGAAGTACCTTCATACCGAACTGCAGGTTTGAAAGGATAGCTCTAAAAGGAATCATAACTCCCTTTGAAAATCCAGAAGTACCTGATGTATAATTAATTACCGCAAGATCTTCCGCTGAATCCTCATAATAATTGAGGCAGTCAGGAGTGAAGGCTTCTGGATATTTTCTACCGAAAAGTTCGTTAAGGTGGTTTTTAGCTTCAACAATCTTCTCGTCTGCAGCAAAGAGGATCTTGAACGTATTCACCTGAATGATCGCCTGAAGATCCGGCATCTCTGTCTCTGTAAGTCCCTCCCAGATCACGTCATCAACGAAAAGTATCCTTGCTTCTGAATGATTTACAAGATGATGTATGTTAGCAGACTTGAATTCATGGAGAAGCGGCACAGGAACAGCACCGTAGGTCATGATTGCAAGGAAGGTCACAGCCCAGTTTGCCTGGTTTCTTGAACATATAGCCACCTTATCTCCCTTCTCAAGACCGCATTCTTCAAACATGATATGAAGTTTTTCCATACGCCTTGCAACATCCTTGTAATGCAAGGTCTCGCCGTGGTAATTTGAGATCGCAGGGCGGTCCCAATTCTTCTTGATAGCTTCCTGATAAAGCTTGTTAACTGATGTAAATTCCATATTATCTAAGTTAAAGTATTCTTGATATTATTTCAGCTTGACTGTTCTAGACTTTCCGTCATAACAATCAACGCTCACTGACGTACCACCGTCAAGTATCCTCACCTCGCTGTCCGGACGGATCATCTGATCCCCTTTGAACTCGGTAACGGCACTGCCACCATTGAACGGATAGATGAGCGTCTGTATGGACGTCCTCACCACCCAGAATGACGAACCACCTATCTTGATTCGTTCAGGAAGGCCTTTTATCGTTTCTGGAGCGATGATGGTCTTCCATGAAGATGGCTTGTTACCCTTGAGGTTGTACATTTCTATTGTGTTATCCTTATGCAGGACGATTATATTGTAGGCTCTGGTGCCGTTGAAGTCATAGACATCAGGTCCTATAAGTATTTCCTTTCCAAGATCCACAGGGAAACCTGTGACAAATCTTCCAAGTCTGTCGATCACATATATCTTGCTCCCGGAGCCAAAGATTATCTGAAGCTTTCCATTTGCATAATAATCGACATTCTGGGCAGTACCGCAGAGCTTTCCGTCAAACGGAACGCCCCAAAGTCCCTTTCCTCCTTCTTCCTGAAGACAGAGCGAACCGTGGCTGTTCTGATAGAAGAGATTCATCTTGCCGGTGCCGGAATTCTTGACTCTGAAAGGCCCCTGCGGCACCTCTACATTTGTATCTCTTTCAAATTCAGGGGCTTTAGCCTTCATCATAGTAAGACGAGGCATCTGAAGATTCAGACTCATACCGTTCTTGCCCTTTCCCACAGACATGATCGCCGGACAATAATCACTGCCATCATGGAAATGATTCAGGATAGAGGCGAACGGTTTGGTAAACATCTTTGCATGTGAATCCATATTCTCGGTCAAGGCAAAATAAGATACCAGGACAGACTCTGCAGAAAGCATGTCTTTCTGTCCTGCATCAGCCATGTACTCAACGAGAGTATATTCCAATGCCCTTCCCTGAACATATTCATCAACAGCCTTGAGGCTGCCTGATATGAGCCAGCCGTTCATGTATGTAAAGCAGGTTTCGTCCTTGAGTTCGAAGAAATTTCCGAAGACCGCAGCAGCAGAACCTGCATAAGGCCACGAATGTACCTCAGGCTTGTAATCCTTGAAAGACTTGTTCTGCATCCCTACGAAAACCAAGGTATCCTGACGTCCGATCCTCATCAGATTGACTGTATCAAGATCGCCCTCTGAAACGAAAGTAGCTCGTGCTATCTCCTTGACATCCAGTCTCTTGACAAAATCTGCCGGACTGATTCCCGTTCTGGTCTGCAGGTCACGGATCTTCTTGCGGAAAGACTGCAAAGACTGCTTCGAGTCCATATATGCCTGATATGCAGAGACATACGGCTCCGTATTCTTCATCGGAAGAGAAACGGCAGAAACTGTATATGAAGGAAGAACATCGGCAACCTTGGAAACAGCAGGCTCAGACTTGCTGAGTACTGACATGAAATTGGAAGCATCCTTCCCGTATACTGCAGATGCAGTCAGATATGTTCCGGACTTATCGGATTTTGTAATGCCGGCGACAGTCCACTGCGCAAAAGATGTAACGAATGAATTGTGAGCGGAATTTCTTTTAGCGAAGATACCGCCCATAAGAGTCTTTGCATGCGAATTTGCAAAGAAGATCAGGTCTCCACCTGAAACAGAAGACGCCGCTTCGTCAAAGCCAGCAGCCTGCATAACAGAAACAGACTGCTCGAGATGTCTGAGTGATGACTTCACAAGCGCCTCAGAATCAGAGACCAAGACTAGAGAACGTTTGTAGATATCCCTGTCTCCTTCCGAGAAAGATGAGCAATCTACATACTCCGAGTTCATCCCCATTTCGGATGCCAGAGCAACGAGCGCGGCTGCACCCTCGGACTGTTCCGAAGAAGCCTTGCCCGCATCAAAAACATATAATGCATGAAGCTTTCCGCTGTAATGCAGAGACACTGCCATACGCGCGGAAGCTATTGATTTCATTGAATTTCTTCTTGCATGAAGCGAATCGGCGAATGCGACTCCACCCAGAAGTCCTTCCGCCGCATTGGTCACATCAGAGAAGCATGCCACTGCAACTGCGTCAGCAGGAACGGCCGGAAGGAGGAGAAATCGCTCCTGATCCGGCACTATATTTCCGCTGCGGGCCTGCTTGCCGCTGCCGTCCGAATAGAGTATGGCGACAGCTGCTCCGACTCCCAGAATCATTCCGGCCACAATGGCCAGACAAAGTATGAGCGACTTTCTGCTCATTATTTAACAGCAATAGCCTCGATCTCGACCTTTACGCCAAGAGGAAGAGCTGCAGCCTGATAGCATGCTCTTGCTGGCTTGTCACCAGTAAAGTACTCAGCATAAACCTCGTTCACAGCCTTGAAATCTGCGATGTCAGCAAGAAGCACTGTAGTCTTTACAACATTGTCATAAGTCATTCCAGCCTCCTTGAGGATAGCTCCGATGTTCTTGAGTGACTGATGAGCCGCTGCTACGATGTCCTCCTGAACCTTACCGTCAGCTGGGTTTACAGGAATCTGTCCTGAAATATAGAGAGTTCCATTCACTTCGATAGCCTGTGAATATGGGCCCACCGCCTTCGGTGCATCTGGAGTTGCGATTACCTTTTTCATGTCTTACGTAATTTGGTTTAACATACAAAGATAATCATTATTTGCTTATTACCAAAGGTAATAAAATCTCAGAGCCAGTTATATACGAAACAAGCCAGGCTGAAAAGCCTGGCTTGTTTCGTAGCCCCGAGCAGAATCGAACTGCTATCTAAAGTTTAGGAAACTTCCATTCTATCCGTTGAACTACAGGGCCATAAAAAGAAGACTGATTACTCAGCCTTCTTCTCAATGATCTGACGGCCTCTGTAGTAGCCGCACTCAGGACATACTCTGTGGTACATGATAGTAGCACCGCAGTTTGAACATGTAGCGAGTGTAGGAACTACAGCCACGTCATGTGTTCTTCTCTTGTCTCGTCTCTGCTTAGAGACCCTGTGTTTTGGATGTGCCATTGTTCTATATTTTTAATTATTTGTTTTGCCTTATATCAGATCCCTCGACTAACTCGGGATGACATCTGCTATTTAATAAGTCCTTTAAGTGCGGCGAACGGATTGTTCATGTCCGCAACTTCCTGCTCCAGCGGTTCCCCGCCAGCAAGATGCTTCAATGCTTCAGGGTTGCAGTCCCCTTCATCATGATGACGCTGCATAGGGAGAGAAAGACACACATAATCATAGATTATCTGGCTGAGGTCAAGCTCTGCCTCTCCTTCCGGAACAAAGACTATCTCTCTTTCGCCCTCCTGATGATCTTCCGAAGACTCCTCATTGCCATACTTTACGCTGAGAAGAATATCAGCTTCTATAGGCATTTCAAGGTCTTCCAGACATCGGTCACACGCAACTGTCACCGTTCCGTCCACCTCGCAATCAACTCCGAGATAACGTCCCGACTTCTCGACAATCACAGATGCAACTATATCAGCATCAAGGATTTCCGCATTTTCAAAAGCCTCAAAGAACTCCTTGCCGGCATGCCAGGAAAAACGGTTTTCCCCGGATGCCAATCCATTTAGAGGTATTATAAAATTATCGTTCATGTCGACCCGTAAACAGATTTGAGCCCGCAAAGGTAACAAAAACTTTTATTATTAGCAATTTATATCTGAATTTTTTCTCTTTCTGTCAAGCTCACTGAGGAGAATCTTCCTAAGTCTCATCGATTTAGGAGTCACCTCTACAAGCTCATCCTCCTGAATATACTCAAGAGCCTCTTCAAGAGAGAAAACTATCGGCGGCGGAAGCATCACCTTGTCATCACTGCCGGAAGCACGCATGTTGGTAAGCTTCTTGGTCTTGCAGATGTTGATCGTAAGGTCACGCTCACGTGTATGTTCTCCCACAACCTGTCCCTCATAGATCTCCACGCCAGGCTCGATGAAGAAACGTCCTCTATCCTGAAGCTTGTCCATAGAATAAGCGACCGAAAGTCCTGTCTCGAGAGAAACAAGAGATCCGTTGGTACGGCGCTCGATGTCACCCTTGTATGGCTCATAACCCTTAAGTCTGTGGGCTACAACGGCCTCACCCTGCGTTGCAGTAAGGAGGTTGCTTCTGAGTCCCATGAGTCCTCTTGACGGAATATCGAATTCAAGATGAGTTCTGTCACCTCTGTTTTCCATCTGGATAAGAGCTCCCTTTCTGCGGGTAACCATCTCGATAGCCCTTCCTACGAACTCCTCCGGAAGATCGATGGTAAGCATCTCCACAGGCTCGCAGCGCTGGCCTCCGATTACCTTGTCAAGCACCTTAGGCTGTCCTACCTGAAGCTCGAAACCCTCGCGACGCATTGTCTCGATAAGGACTGAAAGGTGAAGTACACCACGGCCGTAGACGATGAACGAATCCGCATTTGGACCCGGCTTCACCCTGAGGGCCAGATTCTTCTCGAGCTCCTTCTCAAGACGATCCTTCAAATGTCTTGAAGTCACGAACTTACCTTCTTTTCCAAAGAATGGGGAATTGTTGATGCAGAAGAGCATGCTCATTGTTGGCTCGTCAACCTCGATAGGAGGAAGAGCTTCAGGATTTTCAAAGTCTGCAACAGTGTCTCCGATCTCGAATCCTTCAAGGCCGACGACAGCACAGATGTCACCGCATCCGACCTCCTCAACCTTAGACTTTCCAAGTCCGTCAAAGATCATAAGCTCCTTGATCTTCTGCTTCTGCTGTATGTCATACCTCTTGCAGAGGGTGATGTTCATTCCCGCCTTAAGCGATCCACGTGTAACACGGCCCACGGCGATTCGTCCGACATATGGAGAATATTCAAGCGACGAAATCAGCATCTGAGGAGTTCCCTCAACCACTTCAGGAGCCGGAATCACTTCAAGGATAGTATCAAGAAGAGGTGTGATGTCACTGGTCTGCTCTCTCCAGTCATATGACATCCATCCCTGCTTTGCACTGCCGTATACTGTGCGGAAATCAAGCTGATCCTCAGTAGCGCCGAGAGAGAACATAAGGTCGAACACCTCCTCCTGCACTTCGTCAGGACGGCAGTTCAACTTATCCACCTTATTGATCACGAGCACTGGCTTCTTGCCCATCTCAATGGCTTTCTGGAGCACGAAACGAGTCTGAGGCATACATCCCTCGAAAGCATCCACGAGAAGGATAACACCGTCAGCCATGTTGAGCACACGCTCGACCTCACCACCGAAGTCACTATGGCCCGGAGTGTCTATCACATTGATCTTCACCCCCTTATATACAACGGACACATTCTTGGCAAGAATTGTGATTCCTCTTTCTCTTTCAAGGTCATTATTGTCAAGGATGAGCTCTCCCAGCTTCTCCTGCTCGCGCTGCTGGCGCGCCTGATAAATCATCCTGTCCACAAGCGTGGTCTTACCATGGTCTACATGGGCGATGATCGCTATGTTTCTGATTTCCTGCATAATTGCCTAATAATTAATCATTTGACAGCACACTGCTGTACGACCGGATACTCCGGTCGAAAAAGATTTGCAAAATTAGATAATTTTATAAAATATTTAAAACACTTTTTCTATTTTTGCACCTCGGTTAGAGAAACAATTAAAATTTAGACTATATGAAACAGGACATGATCGTAATTCTTGACCTCGGAAGCCACGAGAACACAGTGGTTGCCAGGGCAATCCGAGCATTGGGTGTATACAGCGAGATCCACCCGCACGACATCACAACTGAGGAGCTCAAGGCTCTTCCTAATGTAAAGGGTATTATCATCAACGGTGGTCCTAACAATGTAATCGACGGTGTTGCGATCGATGTTCTCCCTGAAATTTATGAATCAGGCATCCCTGTAATGGCAGCTGGACATGACAAGGCACTCTGCGAGGTAAAGCTCGCTCAGTTCGGCAACGACGAGGAGTTCATCAAGAATGCTGTCAAGGATTTCGTATTCGACACATGCAAGGCTGAGGCAAACTGGAACATGAAGAATTTCGTGGCTGACCAGGTGGAGCTCATCCGTCAGCAGGTAGGCGACAAGAAGGTTCTCCTCGCGCTCTCAGGCGGAGTGGACAGCTCTGTTCTTGCAGCCCTCCTTCTCAAGGCGATCGGCGACAAGCTTTACTGCGTTCACGTGAACCATGGACTTATGCGTAAGGGCGAGTCTGAGAATGTTGTCGAGGTATTCCGCAACCAGCTCTGCGCTAACCTTATCTATGTTGATGCTACAGACCGTTTCCTCGGACTTCTCGAGGGCGTCGCTGACCCAGAGCAGAAGAGAAAGATCATCGGCGGCGAGTTCATCCGCGTATTCGAGGAGGAGGCACGCAAGCTCGACGGTATCGATTTCCTCGGACAGGGCACCATCTATCCTGACATCGCAGAGAGCGGTACAAAGACAGCTAAGGTCGTGAAGTCACACCACAACGTAGGCGGTCTTCCTGACGATCTTCAGTTCGAACTCGTAGAGCCACTCAAGCAGCTCTTCAAGGACGAGGTACGCGCATGCGGTGTAGAGCTCGGACTTCCATATGAGATGGTTTATCGCCAGCCGTTCCCAGGACCAGGTCTTGGCGTACGTTGCCTCGGAGCGATTACACGCGACCGTCTCCACTCTCTCCGTGAGGCTGACGCAATCCTTCGTGAAGAGTTTGCAGCAGCAGGTCTTGACAAGAAGGTATGGCAGTACTTCACAGTGGTTCCTGACTTCAAGTCTGTAGGTGTTCGTGACAATGCGCGTTCATATGACTGGCCGGTGATCATCCGCGCCGTGAACACAATCGACGCCATGACCGCAAGCATCGAGCAGATCGAGTGGCCTATCCTCATGAAGATCACAGACCGTATCCTCGCTGAGGTTCCAAACGTAAACCGCGTTTGCTACGACCTCTCACCAAAGCCATCTGCAACAATCGAGTGGGAGTAATCCCCTCCTGACATAAACGACAAAGCTCCGGCCTCTGCTTCGAGGTCGGAGCTTTTTTTGTCGAGAAATCTCAGGAGATTATCTTACACGGATCTTTCGGCCAATCTTCAAGGTAGTCGTAGGCTTTATGCCGTTGAGTCGGCAGATCGCATTGACAGTCGTACCGTTATTTATGGCTATACGGCCGAGGGTATCGCCGGATTTGATTGTATACCAGCGCATTGCCTCCCTTTCCGCATCCTCTTTCTTATCATCTTCGTCGTTCTTGATCTCGTCTTCGAAGTCCTGCTCATAGTTGCTGTAGATATTGAAGTACTTCTTCTTCAGCACAAAGAGTCTGTGACGGAGGATTCCCTTCTCGAAATCGATGAGCCACTGAGGATCGAAGGCAAAACCGTTATGACGGGTCTCGAAGTGGAGATGAGGACCTGTAGAGCGTCCTGTAGAACCGCCCAGGCCGATGACGTCACCGGCGTTCACCCAGTCTCCGACTTCCACATTCCTTTTTGAAAGATGAGCATAGAATGTCTCCAGGCCATTGTCATGACGGATCACGACAAGATTGCCGAATGCGCCCCAGTATTTTGAGACACGGACCTTTCCCGTAAATGCTGCATATATTGGATCACCGGTCTTGAGCGGCAGGTCCACTCCCTGATGGCGACGTCCGCGACGCACGCCGAACTTTCCTCTGTGATATACCGGAGCCTGATATGGGCAATGATACTGATCAAGGCTGTCCACAAGCCAGATGGCCCATTCGTCAGGCAGATCCTTCTGCTCTATTCCATACGGATTTGTCGAGCTGTTGTCCCAATTGTTGTCATATACACCTGAAACCTGCTGGAAATCAGGGGTCTTATAATAGCTCCATGTATTATCTGCGCGAAGTATCACCTTCACGTGTTCATTTGCAGTATCCAGAGTGTCTACAGGATCAGAGGACGAGGTCATGAGCGACTTGAGAGGCTCGAGAGCCGGACGCGGAATGACCAGCTGGGTCCTTACAGTATCGATCCTGACTGGATTTGACGCATTTGCCACAGAAAGAGCACCGGCCATGAAAGCCAGCGCCAATGATATAAGTTTCTTCATTGACCCTGCCATCCTACTCCGCTCCAAACTGTTCTGTTAAAATCTTTCTGACCATAGTCACCTTTTCCTCAAGCAACTCTGCGGATGTAGCCTCGCAAAGGAATCGGAGATAAGGTTCGGTGTTGGAAGGACGGATGTTGAACCACCAGTCCGGGAACTCGACGCGATATCCGTCAAAGTCCATATATGCAGTAGACTGCTCCGTTCCCATGAAATAGTCACGGACGGCATCCATTGCCCCAAGCTTGTCCTCGAGACGGAAATTTATCTCACCTGAATTCTGGTACTTCTCTATGCGCGCGATGAGCTGGCTGAGCGAAACGCCCTGAGCCTTCATCTTCGCAAGCACATTAAGAATAAGGATAGCTGCAAGAAGTCCGCTGTCAGAATAGAAGAAATCACGGAAATAATAATGTCCTGCAAGCTCACCGCCATAGACTCCGTCGATCTCACGAAGCTTGATGGCTGCATACGCACGGCCTACTCTCCATGTATTCATGACACCTCCCATCGGAGCGAGGTATTCTCCCACTGCCTTCGAGCTGCGGATATCCTGATGGATGTATCCCTTCTCTCCCCTCTCCTCAAGGAAATAATGTCCGAGCACCGCGATCATAAGGTCAGGAGAGATGAAACGGCTGTTTTCATCAACGAACATCACGCGGTCAGCATCGCCATCGAAAATGACTCCGATATCAGCCTTTGTCTCGGCTACGAGCTTCTTCAGATCCTGTACATTCTTCTGTACCAAAGGATTAGGCTCGTGATTAGGGAAGCTTCCGTCCATGTTTTCGTAAATATACGCAGGCGCGTCACCGAATATGTCGCGGACAAAGAGCGAAGCCATTCCATTTGAAACGTCCATCGCAATCTTCAGCGAAGACCAGTCTCCCTTATATTTGAGGAGGAATGCAAGGTAGTCCGCCTTTATGTCCATATGATGCACCTGTCCCGGAACTTCCGCAGGCACGCACTCGCGGCCGCTCTCGATCCACTCCTTGATCTGGCCAAGACCTGTATCAAGACCCACCGGAAGAGCGTTTTCACGGGAAACCTTGAGTCCGTTGTACTCGGCAGGATTATGTGAGGCAGTAATTTGAACTGAAGCCTTGAATCCGTAGTTCGCAGTACCGAAGTATACCATCGGAGTAGTGCTGAGTCCGATATCGTACACATCTGCACCGGCAGCTGTAAGGCCCTTGAGAAGATACTCATGTATCTCCGGTGATGAAACACGGGCATCCCTTCCGACGAGTATCTTGTCAGCAGAAAGTAGTTCCGGAAGGAAGAAACCTACCTTATACGCGACTTCCTTGTCGAAATCCACATTGTAGATTCCTCTTATGTCGTATGCGTGGAAGGCTCCCATTACCTTTTTGATTTATATCGTGTCTGGACTGTACCCTTTGAAATAGCCTGAAGCTTGCGCATGATCATCTTGCGGCGGATCGGAGACACATTGTCAACGAAGAGATTTCCTTCAAGATGAGAAAGTTCATGCTGTACCATACGGCAGCCGAAACGGTCAAACTCCTCAACCACCTTCTCGAAATTCTCATTGTAATACTCGACCTTGATCTTCTCCGGCCTTGTTACCTCGGCATAAATGCCTGGCACACTGAGACAGCCCTCTGAATAATCGCATGTTTCCTCACTTTCCTCAAGCACTACAGGATTGATCATAACCCTGCGGAAATCATGGAGATAATCATATGTGTCCGAAAGATCGGTACCATCCACAATCACCACGCGGAGATTCACTCCCACCTGAGGAGCTGCAAGACCGCATCCGTCTGCGGCTTTAAGAGTCTCCCACATATCAGAGATGAGCTTTGTCAAGCCTTCCTTGTCCTGAAGGTCAGCCTCGGTATTTTCATTGCGAAGCTTCTCAGAACCATACAAATAAATTGGCAATATCATAATTATCTACGTTTTTTTCTGGTAACTTTAGAGGACATCGAGTCCGGGACAAAAAGCGGATCTGCAGCAAATTTCGGGCCTCCTGCGACCTTATCCATATAACTCTGAAGAATGATCGCGGCGCTGATCTTGTCGACCGATTCCTTGTCGCGACGGTCTTTCGCCTTCATTCCGCCATCAATCATAGCCCTATGCGCAAGAACCGAAGTGAATCTCTCGTCTTCGAGGGTCACCGGCACTTCCGGGAAAGCCTTGGCAAGCTGTTTAAGGAACACGTCCACATCTTTCGCAGCCTCCGACGGAGCACCGTCCATATTTACCGGATATCCCACGACGAAACGCACGACGTTCTCATTTTCAGCGTATTTTTTGAGATATTCTATTATCTTTGCAGATTGTACCGTCTCCAGGGCAGATGCAAAGATACCGAGAGGGTCGCTTACAGCAACTCCCACGCGTTTTCTTCCGTAGTCTATTCCGATGATTCTGTCCATGCGGCGGCAAAGTTAAGAAAAAAGCAGTTATGAGCAAAGCCCCTAAAGACAATAGACCCAGCAGATTCCGTCTTGTCATCATTGATGACGACACGCATCAGCATCTGTTCAAGCTCCGTTTCAGCAAGACGACAGGAACAGTGGCGATAATCTGCTTCCTGGTCATGTTCACAGCATTGATAGCCTCTTTCATAGCATTCACTCCGGTAAGGACATTCATACCGGGTTATCCAGATGCACGTTCGAAGAGAGCTGCCATCCAGAATGCCATGCGAATAGACTCCCTGGAAAATGTCATCTTCAGATGGGAACTTTATACTGAAAACCTCAGGAGGGCCATCGAGGGCGAGGAGCCTCTCAAGATCGACAGCATCATCAACGCCAGCAGAAGCACCCAGGCAGCTGAAGCCGACATGAAGGAACTTGCTCAGAAAGACTCTTTGCTCAGGATGAACGTAAAGGAAGAGGAGGAATTCGGCATATCAGACAGAGACAAGAGGGACCTTCCTATCGAAGGCATGCATTTCTTCACACCTCTCAAAGGAGTGGTTTCTCAAGGCTACGACGCCGCAGTGCATCCTTATGTAGACATCACTGCGCCTGCAGGATCGGTAGTAAAGGCCACATTGGACGGCACCGTGATTTATGCAGGATGGAGCGATGAAGCCGGAAACACCATACAGATACAGCATGAAGGCGGAATAATATCCATCTACAAGCATAACGAAAAACTCCTCAAGAATGTAGGTGACAAGGTTACAGCAGGTTCTCCTATCGCATTGGTCGGAGGCACCGGCTCACTCTCGACAGGAGAGCATCTTCATTTCGAACTTTGGCATAATGGAGAGGCGGTTGACCCTGTCAGATACATTAACTTTTAACGGAACACATGGAAAAGAGACGAATAGCCATATTGGGATCGACAGGATCGATAGGAAGGCAGGCACTTGACGTCATCAGACAGCACAGAGACCTCTTTGAGGTAGAGCTTCTGACAGCCAACAACAGCTCCGAGCTGCTTATACAGCAGGCCATTGAGTTCGATGCCAACAACGTAGTGATATGTAACGAGGACAGACACGGAGAAGTGTCCGAGGCTCTCAAGCCTTATTATATAAAGGTATTCGCCGGAATGAAGTCCGTATGCGACCTTGTCACAAGCGACAACATCGACATCGTACTGACTTCAATGGTGGGCTTCAGTGGCTTGGAATCGACAGTCGCTGCCGTAAAGGCAGGAAAGACCATCGCACTTGCCAACAAGGAGACACTCGTGGCTGCAGGCAAGATCGTCATAGACCTTGCCCAGAAGCATGGAGCACACATCCTTCCCGTAGATTCCGAGCACTCGGCGATATTCCAGTGCCTCATGGGATCTGCAGGCGCCCCGATAGAAAAGATCCATCTTACGGCTTCCGGAGGTCCGTTCCGCACATGGGATCGCGAAGACATAGCCAAGGCTACAAGAGCCCAGGCACTCAACCATCCCAACTGGAACATGGGAAGCAAGATCACCATCGACTCTGCAACCATGATGAACAAGGGACTTGAGATCATCGAAGCGCGCTGGCTCTTCGGCACTCCGGGTGAAAAGATCCAGGTTGTGATCCATCCTGAATCCATCATCCACTCCATGATCGAATACGCAGACGGATCGGTTATCGCCCAGATGGGACATCCGGATATGAGAGAGGCAATACAGTTTGCATTCAGCTACCCTTACCGACTCCCGCTCAACAACAGAAAACTCAATTTCGCAGAGCTCGGAAGCATGTCATTCTTCGCACCCGACCCGGAAAAATTCCCGGCTCTCAAGCTTGCATATGAATCGTTGGAAAAAGGAGGAAACATGGCCTGCATCATGAATGCGGCAAATGAAGCAGCTGTGGCAGCATTCCTTCAGGAAAGAATAGGATTCTACGACATCACGGAAGTCGTGCGCGAGTGCATGGCTGGTGCGGATTTTGTAGCGGATCCCGATCTGGAAACCATATTCAGAACAAACGAAACCGTTCTTGCAAAGGCTGCCGAACTGATAGACAGGATATCCGGCAGAAAGACATTCTAAAAGAAAACACATGATCGTACTTATAAAGACACTTCAGGTCATACTTGCCCTGTCGATACTCATCATCGTGCATGAGTTCGGCCACTTCTTCTTCGCGAAGCTGTTCGGAGTAAGGGTAGACAAGTTCTATCTGTTCTTCGACATGGGAGACAAAAAGATCTTCAGCACAAGATCAGCATGGTTCACCAGACTTTTTCCAAAGTCAAAGGACTGGGAGACTGAATACGGAATAGGCTGGATGCCTCTCGGAGGCTATTGCAAGATCGCAGGAATGATTGACGAATCCATGGACACGGAACACCTCAAAAGCGAGCCGCAGCCATGGGAATTCAGGACAAAACCAGCATGGCAGAGACTTCTCGTGATGGCAGGAGGCGTACTTTTCAACTTCATCTTCGCCATCATCGTATACTCTGCGATACTTGCCGGATGGGGCGAAAGCTACATTGCAAACAAGGGAAACAGGATATATGCCAACGAGCTTGCAGTGGAAATGGGATTCCGCACAGGGGACGAGATCCTCAGCTTCGATGATTATGAACCTGTGAATTTCTCCATGCTTCAGGCCGACCTGGTACGTCACTCTACGGAAAAGGTTACAGTGTTCAGAGACGGTGACACAGCTACATTCCATGTTGACCAGAATCTTTTTGGTGCAGTGCTCAACAGCCCGGGAATGTTCGACCTTGCGGTTCCGTTCAAGATCAGGGAGGTCGCACCGGAGTCGCCGAACGAGGGTATGGACATTCAAGCCGGCGATATGATCATAAGCATCGACAGCTCTGCTGTAGAGTTTGTCCAGGACGCATGGTCTCTGCTGGAAGCAAATGCAGGCAGAAGCGTTCCGGTAAGGATTCTCCGCGACACAGATACTCTTGCCATGGAAATGGCAGTGGACACATCCGGCAAGCTTGGAGTCTTTCTTGAGCAGGTCGAGGTGACAAGACGCGAATACAGCATGCTTTCTGCCATCCCGGCAGGCTTCAGGAAAACATTCTCCTCAATCGGAGACTACCTGAAGGATCTCAAGATGGTGGCGACCCCAAGTACCGAGGCATACAAATCAGTAGGAAGCTTCATCGCTATCGGACAGATCTTCCCTTCAGCATGGGACTGGTACAGTTTCCTGAGCATCCTGGCTCTTCTGTCCATAATGCTCGGAGTGATGAACCTGCTCCCGATCCCGGCCCTTGACGGAGGACACATTGTGTTCACATTATATGAAATGATAACAGGAAGGAAACCGAGCGACAAATTCCTATATATAATGCAGCTCATCGGCATGGTCCTGATATTCGGACTCATGTTCCTGGCATTCGGCAATGATATTGCAAGACTTATCAGATAATATATAAAGTTTTTACCATGAAACGTTTTCTTACATATCTGGCTCTGGCTGCAGTTACAGTCATGACCATAGCATCATGCAGCGAAGAAAAAAGAAAGAAAGCCCTCCTCCCGAACATCAGCGGTAAGGCCGGAGAGGTTGTCATCGTCATCGACAAAGGCGCATGGGAAGGTGTCGTAGGTACGACTCTGCGCGACACTCTCGCGGCAGATTGCCCTTATCTTCCTCAGAGAGAGCCTCTCTACACACTCGTAGACCTTGCACCTAGCGGTTTCAACAGCGTATTCCAGATACATAGAAACCTTATCATCGTCAACATAAGCAGCAGCGTGACAGAGCCTGGAGTAGCCTTCAGACAGAACGTATGGGCTGCGCCTCAGTGCGTCATAAGCGTCAATGCGCCGGACAACGAGACAGCTGTAAAGCTCATCAAGGAGAACAGCGCAGTGATCAAGACCACACTCGAGCAGGCAGAAAGAGACCGAGTGATAGCCAACGCAAAGAAATTCGAGGAACGATCTCTGGCCCCAGCAGTAACGGAAGTGGCTGGCGGATCTCCTCATTTCCCTTCTGGATACCAGCTCAAGAGAAAGACCGACGACTTCGTATGGATTTCATATGAGCCACAGTATATCCAGCAGAGCATCCTCGTGATGAAGTATCCGGTTGTAGAGGGAGAAGAGATGATGAGTCCTGAAAGTCTCATTTCAAACATAAATGCGGAACTTCAGAAGAATGTTCCCGGAATGTTTGAGAACACCTACATGACAATAGCACCGGCTGTGATCCCATCAGTCAAATATGTAAGGTATAAAGGACTTGACTTTGCTGACATCAGAGGACTCTGGGATGTACACAACGATTTCATGGGCGGTCCGTTCGTAGCACATGCATTTTATAGCAAAGACGGCAAGGACATGATAGTTCTGCTTGCCTTCGTATATGCTCCTCGATACGACAAACGCCACTATCTCAGGCAGGTAGAGTCTATCCTCTACTCATTCGAATGGGCAAAAGAGGAAGACTCGGAAATAAAAGAGTAAAAATATTTTGTCGTTTAAGAAATAATTTATACCTTTGCACTCCCATTTGTAAAAAATGGTCAGTTTGGTCGGTTCGTCTATCGGTTAGGACTCAAGATTTTCATTCTTGCAAGAGGGGTTCGATTCCCCTACCGACTACAAGAAATATAAAAAATAAAAACAATGGCAAATCACGCATCAGCAGACAAGCGCTATCGCCAGAGCGAAAGGCGCAGATTGCATAATAAGTATTATGCAAAGACTACAAGAAACGCAATCCGTGCGATTCGTAACACTACCGA
>JAZRQM010000061.1:0-15430 GCA_045649795.1 Candidatus Cryptobacteroides sp.
TCCACGTGGCATTCCGGCATCGTTCCGCCACATGCACGGATTCGGAAGCCATACCTACAGCTTCTATGATGCCGAGAACCGTCGCACATGGGTTAAGTTCCATCTGAGGACACTCCAAGGCATAAGGAACATGACGGATGCCGAGGCTGAAGCCGTCATCGCAAAGGACAGGGAGTCACATCAGCGTGACCTGTTCGAAGCAATCGAAAAAGGTGACTATCCACGCTGGCTGATGCAGGTGCAACTGATGACCGAGGAGCAGGCTAGGAACTACAAGATCAATCCTTTCGACCTCACAAAGGTATGGTATCACGGCGACTTCCCTCTTCATGATGTGGGCATACTGGAACTGAACCGCAATCCGGAGAACTTCTTTGCTGAAGTGGAACAGGCCGCATTCAATCCGGCAAACATCATCGAGGGTATAGGCTTCTCCCCTGACAAGATGCTCCAGGGACGTCTCTTTTCATATGGTGACGCTCAGCGATATCGTCTTGGAGTGAATTACAACGAAATCCCGGTGAACCGTCCGAGATGCCCGTTCCATTCGTTCCACCGTGACGGTCAGATGCGCACCGACGGCAATATGGGAGCTGCTGTATCATATGAACCTAACAGCTACGGCGAATGGAAGGAAAAGCCTTCGGCAAAGGAACCGCCGTTGGCTGCCATGGGCGATGTGTTCAGCTACGATGAGCGGGAATATGACAGCGACTATTACACCCAGCCGGGAAAGCTCTGGCGCCTGATGTCAGCGGAAGATCAGAAGGCGACCTGCGAAAACACCGCCCGCGCGATGGCTGATTCAGAGACATTCATTAAGCAGAGGCACATCCGCAACTGCTTCAGAGCCGATCCCTCATACGGTAAAGGCGTCGCAGAAGCATTGGGGCTGTCACTGGAAGAGGCCCTCATTGCAGAAGACCCGGCACATCCGGAATGGGATGAAAGATAATGGAACAGATTTTGCATAGGTCACGGGGCTTATCAACCTGACCTATGCACAGACTGTCGAACATCATATTCATTCTGATCGTATCCTTTTGTGTCGGATCCTGCATGCATAACAGCGATGCGGGAAGGCTCCTGGACGATGCTGAAGCACATCTTGAGATGCACCCGGACAGCGCTTTCGTAGCATTGGATTCACTTGACCGACGTCAGCTCAATACACCGGAACTGCGTGCCCGCCATGCATTGCTTTACTCCATTGCTCTCGAGAAATGTGGAATAAGCATGACGAATGACAGCATCATTAATATCGCTGTAGATTACTACAACAATAAAGGTGACCAGCAGAATATTGAAACGGCACTTCAGTGGAGACGCATAATCCTTGAAAATGCCCGGAACATATCACCGACAGACACTCTCCAGAGACAGAATGCCCGGATAATTCAGGAACGGTATGTAGACAAACTCGAACTTGTCAAGAAGAGAAGACAGACCTGGGCCATCATTCTTGCAGGCATCGCAGCTCTAGCGTTCTGTATAGTAATAATCCGCAGATATGCTTACAGACTGAAGCAGAAACCTGACGATGAAGCAATGGCACTAATACGTCAAAGATTATCGGTACTGGATAAAGTCCTCGCATCGCATATATCATCTGATGACAAGGCATACAGGATTTCTGAGGAGGAAATCGAAAACCTGATTTCCGACAGAGAATCCTTCCTGATTTCCACAAAGATCGTATTCAAGGAGAATCATCCGAAGTTCATTTGCATCCTCGAACAGAAGGGTCTTACAGATTGGGAAATCGGTTACTGCTGTCTCTTTACGCTTGGTCTTAAAGGTAAGGAAGTCGGCGAATTCATACAGAAGAAGCGTCACTACATCATCAGCAGCGAGATCCGTAAGAAACTTAGACTCGGCGAACACGACACAAACATCGGAATCTGGCTCAGAACACTGCTTTCGGAGACTGAGAACCTCTAAAATGGCCGATGTTAGACTTTATCAGATCCAATTTTTACAAAATTTTCCTAATTTACTGCATATCAATCCATTACGATGATGTAATTTTCTTAAAGAAAGATAAATGTAAAACTTTCTCTCCATAATTTTGTATCAAAACTGATACAGATATGACCGAGAAAAGTTTCAAGAAATGGAACACCATCACCTCGCTAGTCGTTCTTGCTATTGCGACAGCAACATACCTTCTGACCATCGAGCCGACCGTCTCATTCTGGGATTGCGGGGAGTTCATTGCATCATCCTACAAGCTTGAGGTTGGTCATCCACCCGGAAACCCTACATGGCAGATCTTTGCAAAGATATTCACATTATTCGTGGGTCCAGAGCATGCCGCAGCTGCAATCAATGCATGCAGTGCCATCTGTTCAGCTTTGACGATCTACTTCCTTTACCTCACCATCGTATTCTTCGCCAGAAGACTTGTTTCCCGAAAGGAATACAGCGTTTCATATATCATTGCCATCTGCGGCAGCGGAGCGGTTGGTGCACTCGCCTACTGCTTCAGCGACACATTCTGGTTCTCCGCTGTAGAAGCCGAGGTATATGCAATGTCATCATTATTTACAGCCATCGTATTCTGGGCCATGACCAGATGGTACGACGAGGCTGACCAGCCGCATTCCAGCAGATGGATCATACTCATATGCTTCCTGATGGGACTCTCTATCGGAGTACATCTTCTCAACCTTCTAAGCATTCCAGCTATCGTATTCCTGTATTTCTACCGTATCCGCGAAAACGGCTCATACTCTTTTAAGGAATTGTGCGGCATCTTCATACTTTCGTGTCTTATTCTTGCAGCCATCCTCTTCGGGATAATTCCGTTTCTGCCAAAGGCAGCAGCATACACCGACCTGCTCTTCGTCAATGTATTCGGTCTTCCGTTCAACAGTGGAGCGATAACATTCATGCTTGTATTGTTTTCAGCACTCTTCTGGGGATTGTTCAACAGTCTGAAACATAGCAAGGTAGTAGTCAACACCGTTCTTCTGTGCGTCACTACGATAATCATCGGTTTCTCATTATATGCGACGGTCATAATCCGCTCCAATGCCGACACACCCATGAACGAGAACAAACCGGATAATCCTTTTACTCTGATGAGCTATCTCGCTCGCGACCAATATCCGAAAGGGCCCATTGTATATGGAGAGTATTATGGCGCCGATTATGACATAGTTGAGAAGGATTATTGGACCCGGATGGGTGACAGATACGTGAAAGGCTCCAGCATAGATGTAAGATACACTTCGGAATCAAAGATGATTTTTCCGCGCATGTGGGACAACAGGGACGATTCGTATATCGCCGTATATAAAAGTTATATAGGTGAGAATGGGATCAAGGTTCGCGGCTGTAATGATCTAAAGCCGACCTTCATTCAGAACCTCATGTTCTTCTTTGACTATCAGGTCAACTGGATGTATTGGAGATATTTCCTGTGGAATTTCGCAGGACGTCAAAATGAGATTCACAGCCCGATGCCGGGAGATATCTTCAAAGGAAACTGGGAATGCGGAATAGGATTCATTGACAGATTGAGATTGGGTGATCAGTCAGATGCTCCTGCATATCTGGCCGAGAACAAAGGAAAGAATCACTACTTCATGCTGCCATTGCTGCTGGGGCTTGTAGGAATGTTCTTCCAGTATTCAAGGGATAAAAGAGGATGCTGGCTCAATTTCCTGATGTTCTTCATGACAGGAATAGCCATTGTGATTTACATCAATCAATCCCCTTTCCAGGTGCGTGAACGTGACTATGCCTATGCCGGGTCATTCTATTTCTTCAGTGCATGGATAGGAATCGGCTGCCTGGCTTTTGTTCAGAAGATTCTTGATCGCATAAATGACACACGATGGGAGAAAGGGATCGCTGCAGTCACGGCATGTGCCTGCATGGGAATCCCCGCATTGATGGCCTCCGAGAACTGGGATGATCATGACCGCAGCAACAGATACACTGCGACTGAACTTGCATACAACTACCTTAGAGGAGTCGGAGAAAATGGAATACTCGTAACCCATGGGGACAATGACACATTCCCACTCTGGTATGCTCAGGAGGTAGAGGGGTTCCGTACTGATGTACGTATAGTCAATACTTCCCTTCTTGGCGCGGACTGGCACATAGACCAGATGAAATACGCATCAAATGAGTCTGCTCCGCTGGATCTGGCCCTCGGAAAGAGGCATTATATGCAAGGAGAAAACGAGTATGTGCTCATTTATGATGCACGCGACTCTGTATATCCGTTGGCTGATGTAATGAAAGTGTTCCGTCATCCTGATGCCAAGATACCGCTGACAAACGGTGAATATGCAGATTATATCGTATCGAGAAGATTCAGCATACCTGTAAACAAGGAGAATGTGATAAAGTATGGTATTCTGGACGAGAAATATGCTGACATTATTCCATCTGAGATTGTCTTGACTATTCCGGAAGGCAAGAATGGAGTTACAAAGCCGGAACTGTTCTTGCTTGATCTTCTATCGAATTACAAATGGGACAGGCCGCTGAATTTCCTCAGTGCAGGAGGTGACCTTCAGGTCGGTATAAAGGACTACCTTATGTATGACGGATTCACCTATCGTTTCGTTCCTATCAAGAACAAGACAAATCTCTCTGAAAGAGGATTTACCGACACGGATGAACTTTATCGTAAGATGACATCCTTGTACACATGGGATACATTGAAGAGAACTGACTGGTTTGTAGACTATCAGAACTTTTACACATTCTGCGGAGTAATGTCTCAGAGAGGGATATTTGCATCTGTGGCAATGGAAATGGTCGAAGCCGGCGAATATGATCGGGCAGTGGAAATCCTCGATAAATGCCAGTCTGTGATTCCCGAGGAGAACTTCCCTCTTGACATCATCTTGTATGGCTTAAGCAACGAAAGAGACCTGATCTGTATGATTGAGGCTTACTATCTTGCTGGAGAACCGGAAAAAGCCTCTGAATTATGCTCATCGATGTCCGATCAGGTTCTTCAATCGTGTGAATTTTTCCTTAAGCACTATGAAGATGCTGAAGATTACTTTGATTCTTGCTATAATGTTCTTGCAGTCCTGGCATCCGTTGCTGACGAATACGGCGACTCTACTCTATCGTTATCCATACGTACCCGATTCAATTCTTTACTAGAATAGATAATTCGTCACGGTATTTGCGTGAAACAGGTATCTCAGTCCCATCTGAGAGAGTAATCGTTTCTTTTGCGATTGAAGTTATTGCAGTTTTCCTGACCAAGTAAGAACGGTGTACTCTAATAAAATCCTCGCCAAGAACATTGCCCCATTGGGTTATGCCGGTCTTATTGCGGAAACGGCGCCCTTCTGTCGCGTAAATCCATACCTCCGAGTCATTGGACTCAGCGTAGATGATCTCATTTCTGTCAAGTATGACCTTATGTCTGTCGGAAGTGAATGATATCCTGCTGTCTTCTTTTTCATCTTTATATTTACGGGAGACAACGAACTCTCCACCAATTAAAAGAAGAATCATTGCTGCTCCAAATACTGGATTGACCATGATATTTGCAATACCAATATCATAATACATCCTGCCTTGCGGATCCATATGGTTCAGTATCAAGTGTCCAGTCATCACTAACAGGAATTCAAACACTGCAATTGAGCAAAAAAGGAATATGCCATTACGTATAGAGGCAGCAGATCCGTCCCATTTAATCTGTGCAGAAAAAAATTTTGCAGCCACTGCTACAGGAAGATAAAGGGTAGATAGAAATAATGCTTTCCCAAAGCTATAATCCAGACTTATCAATATCGCCGCGACACTGGTCAAGGCGATAATCCAATAGATGATAAGGGCTGATGTTTTCTTGATCTTCATGACGCAAATTTAATAATAATCATATATAATCTGCCTTGTATCATACTGTGAAGTGGTTTAGAAGTGGTTTCAACGGTTTTAGAAAGGGTTTTGAATTAGACTTTTTCATTGGAGAGACATAACTTTGCAGAAACATTCATTAACCCACTAAAACACATTTGCTATGAACAATGTTTTCGTACAGTATTTTATTGAGGGTGGTGCCGCCGGCATGGGAGCAGTTACCCTTCTTCTTGCATTCATGCTTTTCGCAGCTTGGAAATGCCCTGCTTGGGTAAAAGAAATTGGTATCGCTGCTTTGGTAATTGGAGTGATATGGACACTTGTCGGACTATATCAGGCATTTGGTGCTACGCTTAGATCAGCAAATGAGATTCCCCCTATCGTTCTTCTTGGAGGCATAAGGGTTGCAATGATCTCTACTATCTACGGATTTATCGTATATTTTATTTCTCTCGTGATACGTGTCATACAGAAGCCTCGTATCTGACATTCTACGTCAAAATTAAGAATTTCGTTATTTAACTAAAGATTTAGTTGGATAATTAGAAAATTAGTTTTATGTTTGCATCGGGAAGTTCGGAGAACCGTATTTTCCGATGCAAATTGTATTGTCATCCTGAGCGACAGCGAAGGATCTTAATTAAATAAATCATGGGTGAAACAATCAAGAACAAGCCACAGGAGCTTACTAAAGCAGAATTGGAGATAATGCAGGTGATCTGGCAGAAGGAGAAGGTGCTGGTACATGATATCCTTGCTGAACTGCCTGAACCAAAGCCAGCTTACAATACAGTATCGACAATCGTGAGAATCCTCGAGAACAAGGGATTCGTTTCACACAAGGCATACGGAAGGACGTACGAGTACTTCCCTATCGTCGGCAAAGAAGAGTACACCAACACTTATATGCGTACAGTCCTTGACAATTTCTTTGAGGGGTCTGTCAGCCGTATGGTGAACTTCTTCTCTGCACAGAAGTCGATCTCTCTTGAAGAAACAGATGAGATTCTGAAGATATTGAACGGAGACAAATAAGTATTTAATCCCCTACTCTGATGTCAGTAATAAGTTTCATAGTTGAATCATTGATCTGCAGCGGACTCTTCCTGGTGCTATATCGCTGGATGTTGGCAAAGAAGGTCAGCTTCAGGTTGTGCCGTGTCTATCTGATAGTAACGATGGTGCTTTCAGTGACGATTCCGATGATGGATGTACCATTGTATCCATCTGAGAAGATGGCAGGACTCACCGAGTGGACAGTGTTCAGCTTTGACGATTTCGGTGCAGTTCCAGTTGTCATAGAAGAAGCTGTCGCTGTCAATCAGAATAGCGAGGCCATAAAGGCTGAAGCATCGACTCAAATTACTGGCAGATCAATAGACTTGAAATTGATTCTGGCTATCCTGTACACATTAGTTGGAGTTGTATCACTTGCCCTGCTTGCATACAACACAGCCAGAATATACAGGCTTCGCAGTAAGTCAAAGCTTACATATGAAGAGGATTATACCCTCGCCGAGCACGAAGATATAAAGACCCCGTTCTCTTTCATCAGGACCATATTCATGGGCTTCAACTATGAACCTCAGGAGCGTCGTCAGATCCTCACGCATGAAGCAAGTCACGTGCGACATAGACATTCATACGAGCGACTTTTCATGTCGGTACTCCGTTCGATCTTCTGGTTCAATCCTTTCTTCTGGATGGCAGAGGAGGATCTGGAGGAAGTACAGGAATGGGAAGCAGACAAAGATGTACTTGACGAAGGATGGAACTTGAAAACTTATAGAACAACCATATTTAAACAACTCTTTGGTTATAATCCGGATATTACCTGTGGGTTGAATCATTCATTGACAAAACAAAGATTCATTATGATGACTCAATCTCATCGTGGCAAAGGGGCCTGGCTCAGGCTGGCTGCCACACTCCCCGTAATTGCAGCAACTTTCTTTGCCTTCGGCTGCGGAACAAAGCAGGCAGAGATGACCAATGAAGTTTCATCAGACTTGACAAATGGCACGGAAGCTACATATATCGATATGTGCCCTCCTTGCGACGCGACCGTAAGCAATGAATTCAAAGCTGCCGGTGCGGGACACTCTCACACTGGAATAGACTATGTACTTGAAGAAGGTGACCCGGTCTATGCGGCATCGGATGGTGAAATCTCTGCAATAACACGCGACGACAGCAACGGACTTATGCTGACGCTGAAGCATTCCGATGGCTTTGAAACAAGGTATGCACATCTTTCAAAGGTTGATATCGCTTCAAAAATAAGTTTCAAAGGTAAGGATTCGGGACATGATATTTCAGGAAACAGCTATCATATCTCGACAACAGCCGACCACACCGGATGGAGTTTCAACGGAAAGGTACTTAAAGGCCAGCTTATAGGATATGCAGGCTCGACAGGAAGAGCAACAGGAGCACATCTGCATTTTGAAGTCCGTCATAATGGCAACTCAGTCAATCCTGCTCCCCTCTTTACATCGGACAAGCTGATCAAGGCACCGTTGCAGATATATGTCATAAAAGAAGGTGAAAGCAATGCTGTCATATGCAACGGAAAGCGTATAGAAGTCAGTGAGATTGGCTATATCGTGGCAGAATACTTTGCTGGCGAAGAAATGTACAATGCAAATGTTGCGATCTCGGCTGATGAGGATGTGTCAATGGGCATCATCGCTGACATCAAGCTGCAGTTGCGTGAGGCTAGCGCATTGAAGATCAGATATGAGACTGACGACAGTGCAATTGAGAGGCGTATGCCGCCTGCTCAGACCAGCAGTCCTGCCATATCTGACGAGCCATATAGTAAGGTAAACCGCAGAAATATCATTGTTATTAGAGTAAATCCTGACGGAGAAATGCTTCTCGGATCTAACTATGTCAAAGGAAGTCTGCACAACGAGGAACTTTACAGACAGGAAATCAACAGGCTTAAGGACTACATCTCTAATCCGACAAACAGTGAAGACTGCCCGTCAGTAGAAATGAGAGACATACAGATGCCTGACGGATCTACCAGACAGTTCCGGGTAAGTAATGCCTTGGTATCATACCAGGACGACAGAGGAACCTCATATGATGATTACACAAAGGCAATGAAACTTATCACCACAGCCTACAAGGAACTTCGTGAGGAACTCTCGTCAGAAGTATTCGGAAAACCCCTTGCTGAACTTTCAGATGCAGAAATGCAGGTGATCTATCAGGCAGTTCCGATGAATGTAAGCGAAGCAGAACCTAAAGATGTTCCAGCAAGATAATAATAGTATTTTTTAATAAACCGTTCGTCTCATATATGGAGTTACTAAACTACTATATATGAGACGTATTTCGTTACAACTATTCTTGCCAACCAAACAAACTAATTATTTTAGTTGATAAACTACATAAAATAGTTGCATTAAAAGAAAATTTAGTTACCTTTGTGTCGTAAAGGTATATCGACATGAAAAAACTGACTAAAAAAGAGGAAGAGATCATGAATCTCTTTTGGGATAAGGGGGCGATGTTCGTGCGTGAACTTCTGGAGCATTATGATGAGCCGAAGCCGCATTTCAACACCCTTTCTACAATGGTCCGCAACCTTGAGGCAAACGGATATGTGAGTCACAAGGCGTATGGAAATTCATATCAGTACTACCCTGTCGTTTCGCGTGAGGATTACGCTGGAAGGACATTCAAGGGTGTCATCAGCAGCTATTTCAACAACTCTTATCTAAGTGCTGTATCTTCACTTGTAAAAGAAGAGAAGATCACTGTAGATGAGCTTAAGGAACTGATAGAGCAGATCGAGAAAGGTAACTTATAAACGATTATCAAACTTTACGAACTTTACAAATATGACAGACTTCTTGATTTATCAAGGCAAGGCGGCAATCGCATTGGCGGTGTTCTATATGTTCTACCGCCTTCTGCTCAGCAAGGAGACTTTCCATCGTTTCAACCGCATCGTGCTTCTCAGTACGGCAGCCCTTTCATTCGTACTCCCCCTCTGTGTCATCACACTCAAGGAGGTTGTCGTCGTTCCGGCAATGAAGGCATCATCTGAAACCTTCGTCGGCGAAATTGCAGATACCGTCGCTAGGGTTCCGGAAGTGTCCGTTCCAATATGGCCGGTCGTGCTCTGCTCATTATTCGTCCTCGGTGCACTGGCGGTGCTTGTACATGTTGCCGTTTCGATAATCGGCATCAGAAGAATCATCAGTAACGGAAGCAGGCAGACACTTGACAGCGGCGAGACCCTCATAATTACAGAAACTGATACAGCTCCATTCAGCTGGATGAAATACATCGTGATTTCCCGTGAAGATTACGAGAGCGGCTACTCTCATATCCTGACACACGAGAAGGCACATATCGCCCTCAGACATTCGTGGGACATCCTTTTTGTCGACATGATCACTGCCCTCCAGTGGTACAACCCGGCAATCTGGATGCTCAAGGCAGACCTTCGCGCCCTCCATGAGTTCGAGGCGGATGATGCGGTCCTGAGAAGCGGAGCGAATATCAAGGAATACCAATATTTACTAATAAGAAAAGCTGTCAGCAAGAGCGGCTACTCAGTTGCTAACAGCTTTAATCACAGTACACTTAAAGCTCGTATTACTATGATGTTGAACAAAAAATCATCTCGTATGAGTGCCTGGAAGGCTCTCTACGTCATTCCTCTCGTAGGAATCTCTCTGGCAGCAACTGCCGAGACAAAGGTAGATTACATCTACGAAGAACCTGAGGTTCAGTCTGACACTACCGGCCACAAAGTTATAGAACTAAGAGGATATCACAAAGAAGAAGGTGAAAAATCTTGGAGAAAAACGAATGCCCGGGAAATGGTCATCATGACTGATGAGAAAGCAAAGACCGTGACCATCAAGTTCCTGAACAGTAAATTTGAACCCGAGGAAAAGGTCTTTACCGGCATAGATTTCAGCAATGATGTATGGCTTACCAACAGTTCTGTCATCACTAAGGATCTTGCAGATAAGATGTTGAAGCAGGATGAAGTGGTTTATGCCAGCCGTTATCTGGACAATGGAAAGAAGGTCAATGTTGTACTTCTTCCAACACTTGAGGCCAACGTAGTAAAGCTTGAAGAGCTGGATCCTAAGCCACTTTACGTTGTGGATGGCATTCCTATGGACGACAAGTTCAATATCGAGTCAATCAATCCGGAGGAGATCAAGGAGATTACTGTGCTGAAGGATGATAATGCAGCCGGCAAATACGGAGAGGCAGGAAAGAATGGGGTGATTGAGATCGTGACCAAGAATCCTGAGACAGTCGAAATACCTGTTGCAAATGGAGCTGCGAAGATAATGGTGCGTCCGGCCGAGGGTGAAGAATACGCAGTAAGTCCGCTTTTCGTTATCGACGGAGAACCGGCCGAAAAAGACTTCGACCTCAATTCCATAGATCCTCACGACATAGAGTCCATCAGCGTGAGGAAAGACGACAGTGCAAAAGAGAAGTACGGAGAGGCGGCAAAGGATGGAGTGATTGAGATCACTTTGAAAAAAGGCGATACGAATGAACAAAAGCCTGTTCCTGACATCTACATTGATGGCAAGAAGGCAACAAGTGAAGAGGTAGCAGCTCTTCCTGCAAATCCGAAAGGATACATTGAGCCTGACGGTACAGTTCAGCTCATTACAGAGGAGAATACAGACAATAAATCTGCTGAGAAAAAGGAGCCTGTGCCTTTCCAGCATTTGGGTCAGCAGCCGACATTCAACGGCGGCAATGCCAATGAGTTCTCGAAGTGGGTGGCTGCAAACCTTAAATATCCTGAGAAATGCCGTCAGTCTAAGATTCAGGGCAGGGTTACATTGCAGTTCACCATAACTGAAAAGGGCGAGGTTACCGACGTCAGAGTCTTGAGAGGAGTAAACGAAGAGCTCGACAAAGAAGCTTTACGCGTAGTCAGTGCATCTCCTCGCTGGACTGCGGGCAAGGACAAGAATGGCAACATCGTTCCGGTAAAATTTACATTCCCTGTTTTGTTCCAGCTCCCTGATTCCAAATAGCAATATAATATCATCTTAGAATATACCCATGATGGATCAGGTCTTCCCTACACTTTATAGGGAATGTGTAGCCATCACGTAATAGGAACAGGTCATCGGTTATATCCATGACCTGTTCGTACATATGGTCAGAAATGATGATTCCTTTGGTAGCTTTATGGGTCTGGATGAGCCGCTGCATCATCTCTACATGCTTGGGAGCTACATTTGAGAACGGTTCGTCCAATATACAGAATTCTGCATCAGAGTTCAGCACCATATACATTTCAGCAATACGTACCTCTCCTCCGGAAAGCTGGGCTGGAGTCTTTCTCTGATAGGTATGGAACTTATTCTCAAAGGCAACCAGGCCGTCATAATCGACTCCATATAGTTCATATGCCTCGCCGAGGGTCATGTTCGTCGGCATGAACACGTTCTGAGGGAGGTACTTGATCCTTTTACCGATATGTTCGTAATCGGTTTCCGGCTCATCATTGAAACGGACGAAGATATTCTGCGGCTTTATGCCTCCCATGATGCATTTAAATAGGCAGGACTTTCCGCATCCGTTCCTGCCCAGCACACCTGTCACCCTGCCGGTCTGAGCGGTGATGAAGGCGCTCTGAAGAACCTGCAGCTTATCGAATTCGAGATGCACGCTGTCGACCAGCAGTCTGTTAACGGATTGCATTACCTAAATATGCTATCAGGGTTATAAACAATATGAAACCTATGAATTCCACCACAAACGGAATGAGATAATACTCTTTCCTGCTGATGCCAAGATTGAGGTAAAAGTATATTTCCGTCTTCTTGGTGAACGCTGTATACAGATACAGGATTATCGGAACACTGACCAGTTTCAGCAGGACACACATCGGGATCGCGTATGGGTTGAAGAAGACAAGCGAGGCTATAGCCAACGTCAAGGCAGCGGATATGGCATATATCGCTTTGCCATACCGCTTCGACAGGCCTATTTTCCCGAATATCGTCATTTCACATAAAGCACAGGTATGCTACCATGTAGTGTCTACAGCAGGGATATACTTCAGTCTGGTGTTCTTATAAGAGAACGTCAGTCCTTTCGTGTCTATCGCCCACATCGCTCCCGTATTGATGTTGATCAGAAGAATATTATCGTTTCCGTCACCATATCGTACGAGCTGATAGTTGTATGCCTGCTCATCGTAGATGATGTCATCAGGTGTTCTGTCCCTAAGGATGTTCCATCTCACCGGCTCACCTCTCTGGAATATCACCAGAGTCACCTGGCCGGTATATTTGTCAAGGAAGTACTTTCCTAAGTTCTCGATGCGGGATCCTCCGATAGTAGTCTCTGACTTCATTCCGAAGACCTTCTTCAGCTCTTGCTCAAGTGTCGGACCAGATGACTGGACAGGCTTGACTTCAGACTTCTCCTTAGAATCTTCTTTCTTCTTCTCTTCCTGCTCGGTTCCCACCTTTACTGAAACGGTTTGGGCAGATATGTCATTTGTATTGAAAACAGCAGGGATAATAAGCAGCATTACAGCTGCAGATAAAAGAATCTTCTTCATGTCAGTAAATTTTAGGGATAGACATCCTGATTTTATATACAAATCATGTACCATGTACAAAGTGCATGCATTTGGCCATAAGAATCTTCGATCATATATCACGAATTGTATCTTTGTATTTCCTTGAAACAGGAATGGAAGTACCATCCGCAAGTGTGAGCGAATCAGATAAAGTCTCTTGAATCGATTCTTTCCTGACAACAAATGATCTGTGAACTCTAATGAAGTCCTCTCCAAGAAGATTCTCCCACTGGGTGATACCTGTCTTGTTTCTGAATTTGCGTCCATCTGTTGCACACACCCATACTTCTGTATCACGGGATTCGACATACAGGATTTCCGATACGTTCAATGAAACCTTCTTATAGTCTGAAGTAAACACTATCGGTGTAGGGGCATCAGAAAGAGCATTTTTAAGATATTTTGAGAGCAGGTAGTCACCGCCTGTAATGAAAGCCATCGCAATAGCGAGGAAAGCAGGATTGATAAGTACGGAAGGGATTCTGATGCCGTAAGTCATCGCCGGAAATCCTTTAATAGCAATATGCGAACACAAAATGAACAGAAGTTCCGTAACCATAACTGCGGAAAAAAGGAAGAAAAAATCAGTAAGTCCTTTTTTAATATTAGCAAAAGACACCTTCGGCAATACAAATTTCAATATAATACATCCTGGTATAAGCATAATGCTTATGAAAAGTGCATCTTGAAATTTATATTCCAGGCTGACAAGTACTGAGGATATGAGCAGTACCGCTATTATCCAATACAGGATTGTAATGATAACACGCTTGTTCATCTTTTGGCTTTCTGCGAACAAAAGTCGCAATAAAAACTCAATTCTACAACACTACAATGGAGGTCAGAGGGATTTGGCATGAGGTGGAAGGGATTTGAATTGGGATATTTTATACGAGTCAGATAACTTTGCGTTCAGGAATTCCTGCTGAAGTTAAACCCTTTAAAAAATCAATGAAATGGAAACAACAGAAATTATCGACACAGTAGCAACTACTGTTGAGAATGCTTGCCAGATGGGAGAGCCCATCCCTGAATGGCCGGATTATAATGTAGCTGACTATTTTCTTAATGGCGGAGTAGGACCGATGACTGTGATAACACTATTTTTAATAGCAGTACTCGTTTCTGCCTGGAAAGCTCCTACATGGGTCAGAGATTTCGGTTTCGGTGCTGTCATTGCATCGTCATGTTGGCTGTTTGTCGGTTGCATTCAGATGTTTCAAGCAATTGAAATCGTTGGCAACACAATGCCATTCAGCGTACATTGCGGTGGCTTGTGGAGAATTCTTATACCACTTGTATACGGATTGCTGATATATCTTCTCTCTATCCTCATCAGCACATTCCAGAAACCTCGAATCTGACGTTAAACAGAAATATTGTTCCGGTCAGAGGGCGTGAGTCTTCTGACCAGAACAATGTTTAGGAACTATCAGACTCATATCTCAAGACAGTTGTTTGTTTAATTAAGCGGAGCGGATGCAGGCTGGCAATCTTCTGATACCGCTTCCCTGGTTTATTCATCCCGGAGATAATGAACCGGATTCTTAAATGCAGCCCTCCTCGCTTGAAGATAAACGGATAGGAAAGCAATGCTGGCAACAATTATAATAGCCAATATATAGATCCAGTATGTAGAGTTCAGGCGGTAGGAATAGCTCATGATAATGGCATCGTTTATTATAATTGAAAGGATGATACCGATGACACTTGCGGCTACCACTATTTTGAGGTATCGATAGATGTGACGACGGATTTCTTCACCGCCTGTTGCTCCGAAAACCTTCCGGACAGCCGAATCCTTCCTATGTAATGAAATATAATAAGTGCTCATTGCAACCAAGCCAAGAACGGTCAACAGAAGGGCAAGCAATGCATAAATCACCACCATTGACAGTATTGCTTTAGTAGGAGATAACGATTTCTCGTAATAACTATCGATATATCCAGCTGTTTTTGGTAGTGCATAATCATAATTGGTGT
>JAZRQM010000062.1:0-24916 GCA_045649795.1 Candidatus Cryptobacteroides sp.
AGACCGCGGTGATGGCGGCAGGATTCTCCAATGTAAGGAACTCGAGACCTACGTTTGTACCATCCTCCGAACGGATCTGTCCGTCCTCACGGAACGCTTCCTGAGGCACCTCCGCCTGAAATGAGACAACATCTCCCACTGCCACAGGATTTGTAGCCGTGCTGCCTTTCAGTCTGATCTTACCTCTGAGCACTGCAGGGAAAAGATTCCAGTCAGGAAGCTGGGCCAGAAGATAGTGGCTTCCCGTATGCTTTACAACCGTCGCTTGTCCTTTAATCGCCATATATACTTGTTTAAAGTGCAAAGATAAAGAATTATACTTATCTTTGTAGGATATAGAATTATAATTATGACACAGGAAAGTCACATCGACACCGCTCTGAAGGAGCTCTTCGACAATCTCAGGTTCTGTGAAGAGCCAAAAGGTCTGTATGATCCTTTGAGGTACATGATAGAGATCGGAGGAAAGCGTATCCGCCCGAGACTCTGTCTTACCACATATTCGCTTTTCAAGGACGGTTTCCCTGAAAACATACTCGGACCGGCTGCAGCTCTGGAAGTATTCCACAGCTTCACCCTCATCCATGACGACATCATGGACAAGGCGGACGTACGACGCGGAGTGCCTACGGTATATCGCAAATGGGACGAGAACACAGCCATTCTTTCCGGCGACGTGATGTCCATCGAAAGCTACAAGCTCATAGCGAAAGCGCCCGCAGAAGTGCTTCCAGAGGCATTGGGACTCTTCTCGAAGACAGCGGCAGAGGTATGCGAAGGTCAGCAGTACGACATGGATTTCGAAGATCTCGAATGCGTTCCGATGT
Organism: Candidatus Cryptobacteroides sp.; assembly: GCA_045649795.1. Lineage (GTDB taxonomy): Bacteria > Bacteroidota > Bacteroidia > Bacteroidales > UBA932 > Cryptobacteroides. The sequence continues at coordinate 828 of JAZRQM010000062.1, forward strand.
CGGATTACCTCAAGATGATCGGACTCAAGACCGCCGTTCTGATCGCATGTTCGGCAAAGATGGGTGCTGTTGTTGCAGGTGCGCCGGAAGAGGCATGCGAGCTCCTGTACAGATATGGATATGATCTCGGACTCGCATTCCAGATTGCGGACGACTGGCTTGATACATACGGCGATCCTGCTGTATTCGGAAAGGCGATCGGAGGTGACATTGTGAACAACAAGAAGAGCTGGCTGATGACCCGCGCATTTGAAAAGGCCGGAGAAATGAGGGAGGATCTTCTTGCAGCAATGGCAATGCCTGTGCATACGGGAGAGCACAGATCGGCGAAGATCGACGCTGTCAAGGGAATCTATGACAGACTTGGGGTCGGAGAGGAGGCAAAGCAGGAAATCAGCCGCCTGCATGATCAGGCGATGGGATATATCGCACAGCTGGGACTTGCTCCTGAAAAGGCCGCCCTCCTTGAAAACTATGCAAAGAAATTAATCGGAAGAACAAAATAATGGAACACAACGATAACAAGGCGCTTCAGCGCCGTGCCACTCGCGTCAGCGAGATGTCGCAAGACATCGAAGCAGCGATGGCACCCGAACCGAATGCAAATGAGTGTTCGGCATGCCCCTCGGGGCTGTCACCGCAGGTGACTGGGGGTAGAAAACCGATTTCCAGAAATCTGGAAATCATGGCTCCGGCAGGTAACTTCGAGTGCCTGCATGCAGCGATACAGGGAGGTGCGGACTCGGTATATTTCGGCGTCGAGAAGCTGAACATGAGATCGCATTCGGCAAACAATTTCAAGATGACCGACCTCGCCGAGATCGTACGCATATGCTCAGAATATAATGTAAAGACATACCTTACCCTCAACATCGCTCTTTTCGGCGAAGACCTTGAGGACATGAGACGCACCCTGGATGCGGCAAAGGCGGCAGGCATCACTGCCGTAATCGCATCGGATATGGCTGCGATCATCTATGCCCGTCAGATCGGTGTGGAGGTGCATATTTCGACACAGCTGAGCATCTCGAACATCGAGGCCCTGCGTTTCTACGCTCAGTTCGCTGACGTGATCGTGCTTGCACGTGAGCTCAACCTCGGACAGGTGAAGGAGATCAAGAGAATCATCGACGAGGAACAGATCTGCGGACCTTCGGGGCGTATCGTGGAGATCGAGATGTTCGCCCACGGCGCCCTCTGCATGGCTATTTCAGGCAAGTGCTACCTCAGCCTCCATGAATACGGAGCATCGGCAAACCGTGGCTCATGCTACCAGCTCTGCCGCCGCGCGTACAAGGTCGAGGACAGGGAGACCGGCATGCAGCTCGAAATCGACAACAAGTACATCATGTCACCTAAAGACCTGTGTACCATTGAGTTCATGGACAAGATCATCGATGCTGGCGTGACCGTATTCAAGATCGAGGGACGTGCACGTTCTGCAGAATATGTAAAGCGTGTGGCTTCATGCTATCGCCGCGCCGCAGACGCTGTATGTGACGGAACATACACACCGGAGCTCGGAGCATCTTTCAAAAGCGAACTTGAGGAAGTGTTCAACAGAGGATTCTGGGACGGATACTATCAGGGTGCGAAGATGGGCGAATGGTGCGACGTTTACGGAAGCACAGCTACCCGCAAGAAGGCATACTGCGGAAAGATCACCAACTGGTTCGGAAAGCTCGGCGTTGCAGAGATTCTGGTGGAGTCATATTCATTGAAGGTCGGTGACAAGATTCTGATCATCGGTCCGACATCAGGCTGCGTGGAATACACCGTGCCAGAGATCAGAGTCGACCTCAAACCAGTCCAGGAAGCCGGCAAGGGAGTATACTGCTCGATTCCGATCGATTGGAGCAAGGTTGTTCCGGGAGCGCGTGAGGAAGCTCTCAGCCTCTGCGGGGACGGCTGCAACGAAACAGCATGCCGCGCCATCGAGGAGACCCGTCTCCGCCGCAGCGACAAGGTCTACATCTGGCCGGAGGTCTAAGCCTTCCTGATCTCACATAGAGAATAACATGTCCCGTCCGTGAAAATGTCAGTTTTACGGATGGGACATTTGTTTTCATGATGGTCGTCCGTAAAACAGGCTGATTTACGGACAACAGGGTCATTGGATAGCATGTCATCCGTAAAATGGCCATTTTTACGGACAGAAGGGGAAACATTATAGCTAAACGATTGTCATTCCGAATATTAAACCTATATTTGTTCCATCTTTGAACTGTTCTGGTTCGCCATCCACGATCAAATGGCATTAAATAGAAATTATAATTCAACATTTGATTATGGAAACCTCAGGAATCATCTATCTCAACGTGAAGACTGTGCCGGCATTTGACACCGGGACAAAAATGCCTCATACAGCCTATACGGTATTTCGTCAGCATAGAGACAATACAGCATTCGCTTCTGCCTGGACATTGCAGGATGCAGTCCGATTATTCAGACGGCTATATAATGTAAAGGAAGATACCGTCATCAAATTAAGACGTCCTTTCAAACCTCAATATTCCGGAAAGTCATCTCCGACAGACACATGTAGTATTGTTTAAATCAAGTTTTCATGTTGACATTTGCCGAAAAGGAAAGAGAGTGCGAAAGAAGATTTGAGAAGTCGGGACCATATTGGCATCTATATACAGATGGCAGGATCATGGAGGACTTCCTGTGTACCGAGGAGGATTTCAAGATGGCAATGACAGCTCTGGCGATTGCGACAGTACTGTTTAAAAAGGTCAGGATCATCACATTCGAATTGATGAGCAATCATATTCATCTGATATTGAACGGGGAGGCGGAAGACTGCATGGAACTTTTCGAGAGGCTGAAGGCACGTCTTAGAAGAGTTCTCAAAAGGAATGAACGGGTTATCGACTGGAGTATGTTCCAAGCGGAGATACTGCCGATCACAAGTCTTGACGCTCTCAGGAATGAGATCATATATGTAAACCGCAATGCATTTGTCGCCAGCCCACATTTTACCCCTTTCAGTTACCCCTGGGGAGGCGGATGCGCTTACTTTTCACCCATATTAAGGCTATTACCGGCCAAGACTTTGAGAGAATCAGGATTCAATAAGGCTCGTGAATTGGCTCATTTCAGGGAGATAAGGATGATTGAGGATCTGAAGTTTTATGGGGATGTTGTTTATATCCCATCTTTCTGCAGGACCGACATCGGGGAAAGCATGTTCAGGGACGCCAGAAGCTATTTCAATTCATTGACACGTAATGCAGAAGCTTTCAGTCAGATTGCTCAAAGGCTGAAGGATTCCGTGTTCCTTACTGACGACGAGATGTATGCAGTCGCAGTGAAGCATGCAGAAAGCAGTTTTGGAAGCAGACAACTGGGATTGCTGGATCCGGAACAAAAGATACAGCTATGCAAGGAGCTGCATTTCAAATACAACGCATCAAATCAGCAGATAAGGCGTCTCCTGAAACTGGACATAAACATTCTAAATGAATTATTCCCCCAATAATCGTTCTTCCCATCCGTAAAATGACCCGATTTACGGACGAAAGAGATATACTTAATATGGTCATCCGTAAAATGGCCCGATTTACGGACAACGATAGCTGATTTAGACAGTCCGTCCGTAAAACAGCCAATATTACGGATGGAAGGGTCGGATTTTTCCCGCGTGGCATCACAGTCCGCAAGATATTATCTAAGCGAAGAGTTCGCGGAGGACCTTGAGGGAATTGACATTCACGGCTGATTCAGTATGGAATTCTATGTAGCGGAGGATTTCCTCCGCTATTTCATTTCTGACAGCTCCGTTCAGGGGAATGAGCATTGATTCGGCGAAGGGAAGAGTCATGAATCTTTCCACCACAGGATAATGCTCGCCTACGAAAGGCATAAGATCCTGAGCTTCGGGACTGAAACCAAGGGTAACGGCCAGCTCGAGGAGAAATCTGATATGAAAATTGCTGAAGTCAGTCTGAATCGCGTCAAGAAGCAGGATGTCCTTCTCACACCACTCGAAAAGTCCATGTTCCGAAGCCCCGTCCTTGACGACGCGATACAGCACCTCGCTCATGAACATGGTCATGGAATTCTTGAACATATTGTTCCTTATGCCCATGAGAGGATGCTTTGCCGAAAGATTGCGCGCTGTATATAATGTAGACTTGCTGGTCTCGACAATATCGGCCTCCAGCACGCTCAGAGGCAGGAAAAGAGACATCGTGGACTTCTTCCCGGCACCCTTTACAAGAAAACTTCGCCGCCCATAATCCCTGCTCAGGGTATGGACGACGAGCGAATTCTCACCGAACTTGGTGGTATGAAGAACTATGAGTTCGGTGTTGGTTGTCATGATCTTTATTTCTTAAGCCACTCGGCCATGGCGCGAAGTGCCTTGCCTCTGTGCGAGATATCATTTTTCTCTTCTTCGCTAATGTCTGCGAGAGTAAGACCGGGATACTCATCAGCGATGAATATCGGATCATATCCGAAGCCGCCGTTTCCAGACTTCTCACGTGCTATGACACCTTCGAGAGTGCCCTCGAAGATCTTTTTCTCACCATTGATAATCAATGTCACGACGCTCTTGAAGCGGGCCCTTCTGCTTACCGGCTTGGTCTTGAGTCCGAGCCCTGCGGCCATATGCGCCTCTCCTTCAAGAACTTCCAGCTCATGGAGCACCTTGTTCATGTTCTTATTGAAGTCCTTGTCATCGCCTGCATATCGGGCAGTATAGACTCCCGGAGCGCCACCTAAAGCGTCAACTTCAAGTCCTGTATCGTCAGCGAAACAGTCGCATCCGATCTTGTCATACAGATATACAGCCTTCTGCAATGAATTGGCCACCAATGTATTACCCGTCTCGGGAATATCCTCTGTAATTCCTACCTGCTCAAGGGAAACGAGCTCGAAGCCCTCGCCCAAAATTTCTGATGCCTCACGTAATTTACCGATATTGCCCGTTGCAAATACTAATTTCATATGTTCATTACTACTAAAAACCTCTGCAAAGGTATAAATTATTTCGTATTTTTGTGGCACTATATATGCGGGAACCTGAACGCCACAAATTTCAAACCGAAATGAAGAAAAACATCATAACTCTTTTCATGGCGATTGCCATGGGTCTGGCAGCCTCATCTGCCGTTTCAGCACAGTCACAAAGTTTCAGACTTGGACAATGGTCGGAAATCCACAACTCCATACTCAAGGAACTCAATCGTTCATATGTAGACACCCTCCCTATCGACAGGATAATGAGGGCCGGCGTCGACGCAATGCTTGAAGAGCTCGACCCATACACGATCTATGTTCCGGAGGAGGAAAACGAGGATTTCCAGATGCTCATGTCCAAGACATACGGAGGCATCGGAGCCATCATCCACAAGAAGAAGGAGGATAATGTCATCATCAATGAGCCATATGCAGGCTCTCCTGCAGAAAAGTACGGCCTTCAGTGCGGTGACGAGATCATTGCGATCGACGGAGTGCCGACCAAGGGCCTTGAAAGCAAGGAAAGCAGCGACAGGATGAAGGGAAAACCTGGAACTACCGTGACATTCACGGTGAAGAAGGTCCGCACAGGAGACACTCTTGATATCCCGATCATCCGCGAACGCATCCATTTCCCAGACATCGAATATGCCGGCATGCTCGACGACACCACAGGTTACATCCTCCAGGCAGGATTCACCGACAATGTGTCAGGAGAACTTCGTGCCAAGTTCCAGGATCTGAAGAAGCAGGGAATGAAGCGTCTTGTGCTCGACCTCCGCGGAAACGGCGGCGGACTCATGAGCGAGGCCATCAACATCGTTTCCCTTTTCGTTCCTAAGGGCTCGCTCGTAGTGTCTTCGAAAGGCAATACGGAAGACTCCCTCAGAGAATACAGGACCACAACGGAACCTATTGATACTGAAATACCTATAATCGTAATGATCGATTCAGGATCGGCATCATCTTCAGAGATTGTCTCAGGAGCGCTCCAGGATATGGACAGGGCGGTGATCATGGGTAAGAGAAGCTACGGAAAGGGACTCGTGCAGTCCATCCTTCCTCTTCCTTACAACGGTCAGATGAAGGTGACGACAGCCAAGTACTATACTCCAAGCGGTCGTTGCGTACAGGCGATCGACTATGCGAACAGAAATGAGGACGGAAGCGTCGGACACATCCCAGACTCGCTCACAAGAGAGTTCAAGACGGCATCCGGAAGAATCGTACGTGATGGTGGCGGAATCACTCCGGATGTGGACATCGACACACCGGACTACAGCCGTCTGGTGTATGCCCTCGTGCTCGGAGGAGTCATCGACCAGTATGTGATCGACTATTGCCGCAGGCATGACAGTATCCCGGCAGTCGATGATTTCCACTTCTCAGACACAGATTTTGAGGACTTCATAAGCTTCGCGAAGACACAGGAATTCGACTACAGAAGCAGCGCCAAGACTCTTTATGACCAGATGAAGAGGGAGCTTGAAAAAGACGGACTCGCAGAGGCTATGAGCGATGAGCTCAAGGCCATGGAAAAGGCTTTGGAGATGGACAAGGAGCGTTTTATCCGTCTGAAGCAGAGCGAGATAGTTCCGTTCATCGAGGAAGAGCTTGCTACCCGCTACTGGTTCCAGGAGGCTGGTGTGAAAGTACGTCTGCGCTATGACGAGCAGCTCAAGAAGGCATTGAATTCCCCACTTCCATTCTAACAGGTCATGATTGCACTATTTGATCTTGACGGTGTCATAATGGACACCGAGACCCAGTACGGCATATTCTGGAACAGGACGGGAAAGGAACTTCTCGGCATGGATGATTTCGGAAGGACAATCAAGGGACAGACCCTCAACCACATAATCAGCCACTTCGACGGGGTGTCAAAGAGCAAGGATGAGATCATCCGGGAGCTATATGAATACGAAAGGAACATGAGCTACGACTACATCCCCGGAGCTGATGCATTCATGAAGGGCCTGCATGCCAGAGGAATTCCAATGGCAATAGTGACAAGTTCCAACGACGCAAAGATGGTGAATGTACGCAAGGCCCATCCGGAACTATGGGAGCTCACAGATGCGATACTCACCAGCGAGCATTTCTCTAAGTCAAAGCCGGACCCTGAATGTTTCATCAAGGGCATGGAGATACTTGGAGGCCGTCCTGAGGAGACATTTGTATTCGAAGATTCGATCCACGGCATAAACGCCGGACGCGCTGCCGGAGCAAAGGTCATCGGACTGGCTACTACAAACACACGTGAAGCCATCGTTCACCTGTGTGATCAGGTAATCGATGACTTCATCGGTTTTGTATTATAGAGGATTATCTTACTTCGAATGAAACCTGTGTACGGATATCATCCGATGCAGAGCCCACATAAGCTGTAAACTTACCGCTTTCAAGCACCCACTCATGTTTTGCATCATCGAAATACATGAGTTTTTCAGGATCGATGTTGAATGTGACCGTCTTGGTCTCACCCGGCTCGAGTGCAATCTTGCTGAATCCCTTGAGTTCCTTTACAGGACGCTCGAGTCTTGACTGCTCATCACCGATATAGAGCTGCACGACCTCCTTGCCGGCAACCTTTCCTGTATTGGTCACATTTACGCTCACGCTTACATCCGCTCCAGCCTTCACAGAGTTCTTGCTCACCTTTGCATCTCCATATGTAAAGTCAGTATAGCTGAGGCCATGTCCGAACGCGAAGAGAGGCTTTACCTGCTGCTTTTCCGCCCAACGGTAACCAACATAGATATCCTCCTTATACTCTACTGTAAGATCCTGAGGATCATATGCATTGAGAGCATGGGCACCATTGTCTTCAAGCTTCACAGGGAAGGTGAAAGGCAGCTTTCCAGAAGGGTTGACCTTGCCGAAAAGCACGTCTGCTATCGCATGTCCCATCTGTGAACCGCTGTACCATCCTTCTACAATAGCATTGACCTTATCGACCCATGGCATTGCAACGGCATTTCCGGAAATGATCACTACAGCAAGGTTCGGATTTACCTCGGCAAGAGCCTCGATGACCTTGTCCTGAGCATATGGAAGCTCAAGGTGGTATCTGTCGGAATCCTCACAGTCCTGGTGAGATGCCTTATTGAGACCTCCGAAGAAAAGAACAACATCAGCATTCTTCGCTGCAGCTACAGCATCAGCGATCAGCTGCTCCTCAGATCGGCTTTCCGAAAGGTCCTGTCCTGTGACTACACCATTGTAATTTCCGGACACATCGCCTACATATCCTCTTTCATAAACCACTTCCGCCTTATCTCCTACAGCAGCCATGATTCCCTCAAGAGGAATGCATTCATGCTGAACCTTGAGCGAAGACGATCCTCCTCCTACTGTCATCATCTTGATGGCATTCTCGCCGATCACGGTTATCTTCTTCACCGAAGCGAGGTCGACAGGAAGAACTTCATTGTCATTCTTGAGAAGGACGATTCCCTCTCCTGCAATCTTTCTCGCAGCATCATAATGTTCCGGCGAACACAAAGCACCGGCTGGCTTATTCTTGTTCATGGATGTTCTGAACATAAGTCTGAGGACACGTCTGACTTTTTCGTCAAGCACATCTTCAGAAGCATCTCCGGAACGCAGCTTCTTAAGATAAGGATGAGCCATGAAATATGAATCATAGCCATTGGTTGCACCCATGGTCAGGCCATCTGTCCATGTACCGAACTCAAGGTCAAGGCCGTTTGTGATGGCCTGGTCGGTATCATGCGTTCCGCCCCAGTCGGAAATTACGACTCCGTCAAAGCCCCATTCTCCCTTGAGAATATCGTTGAGAAGGTACTCGTTATGGCACGCATGCTGTCCCTTATAGAAATTATATGCACCCATTATCGACCATGCACCACCTTCCTGTACCGCAGCCTTGAATGCAGGAAGATAGATCTCATACAATGCTCTGTCAGAAAGGATTGCATCATATTCATGTCTTCTTGACTCCTGATTGTTCAGAGCATAATGCTTCACACATACAGCGACTCCGTTCTTCTGTACTTCCTGCACATATGGAACCACCATCCTGGAAGCGAGGAAAGGATCCTCACCCATATATTCAAAATTACGTCCGTTCAGCGGCGTACGATAGATATTGACTCCTGGTCCAAGGAGGATGTCCTTTTCACGATAACGAGCTTCCTCTCCTATGGACTTTCCGTAGAGAGCGGACATGTCCTCATTCCATGTAGCGGCAAGGCATGTAAGGGCCGGGAAAGCCACACATGAGTCATTTGTCCATCCTGCCTGGTCCCACTCGTCCCAAAGCACCTCCGGACGGATACCGTGCGGACCATCTGTTGTCCAAAGTTCCGGAATACCAAGGCGAGGGACTCCTGCAGACGAGAACTTCGATTGCGCATGAATGATCTTCACCTTTTCTTCAAGGGTCATGCGTGAGAGGGCATCTTCCACACGCGCTTCAATAGGCTGGCTGTCATCGAGATATACCGGTCCTTCCGACTTCGGTGCCTGAGTGCACGAAGCGAAAGCCACTGATACAGACAGCAATGCAAATAATCTGGCGGTCAGTTTCATTTTGATTCATGGTTTTTACAAAGTTACACAAAAAACCGAAATCTTTATTATATTTGTAAGTTATGAAAAAAGTAATTGCATTGATCACCACGGCAGCAATGTTCATCATTTCTGCCGCATGTGTAGAGAAGCCACATACCCGACCTGAGGCGGATAATCCGGATGAGATTGCCAAAGACAGCTTTGCAGAAGGAGCTGACATAAGCTGGGTCACCGAGATGGAAAGAGACGGGATGAGGTTCTGCAGCGCCACCGGAGCAGAAACGGAATGTACCGCCCTGATGAAGGAAATCGGATTCGACGCAATACGTCTGAGAGTATGGGTCGACCCTGAAGAGGGATGGTGCGGAAAGGAAGATGTCCTGGTAAAGGCAAAGCGTGCCCAGGCACTCGGAATGAGGCTGATGATAGACTTCCATTACAGCGACTTCTGGGCGGACCCAGGCAAGCAGAATCCCCCTGCTGCATGGAAAGGCCATGATCTGACCAAGCTTGCCGATGCTGTCGGGAAACACACCGGAGACATTCTTAAAACCCTGAAAGACAATGGAGTAAACGTTGAATGGATACAGATCGGCAACGAGGTGAACAACGGCATGTTATGGCCAGCGGGCAAGGTCCAGGGACAGTCTGCAGGCAATTTCATAACCCTCTTCAACACCGGCAGCATGATGGCCAAGGAGATATTCCCGTCTGCAAAGGTGATCCTTCATGTGAGCAACGGACATGATGCCGGACTCTTCGACTGGTTCTTCGGACTGATGAAGGATGGAAATGCAAGATACGACATCATCGGCATGTCGCTCTACCCTATGTGGTGGGAAAACGGCGGATGGAACGACTGGAAGGCCAATGTAGACAAATGCGTCGCGAACATCAAGGCTATGAACTCGAAGTTCGGCAAGCCTGTCATTCTCTGCGAGATCGGAATGCCGGTAAGCGAGCCTGAAATCGCAAAGACCGCGTTCGGATACATCCTCGAACAGACGAAGAAAATAGAAGATTGCCATGGAGTCTTCTGCTGGGAACCGCAGACCGACGGCATCTGGAAACCTTCAAACTATGATGAACTTGGCTGGGGAGCGTACAACATGGGAGCATTCAAAGACGGCAGACCTACTGTTGCATTGGATCCGTTTAAAGATTGAGATGAAGATTCTTCACTTCGTTCAGAATGACATGATAACATAACACCAATGAGAAAGATACTGACTATACTGGCTGTACTGGCAACAGCTGCAACAGCTCTGGCACAGAACCAGCGCTCAGAGACATTGCTGAAGGAATGGGAATTCCGCAAAGGCCATGACATCGAGGCTACAGATGGCTGGGAGGCCGTTTCCGTCCCTCACGACTGGGCGATCTATGGCCCATTCGACAAAGCGAACGACCTTCAGACCGTAGCCGTGGTGCAGAATGGAGAAGACGTTGCAAGCGAAAAGACGGGACGCACCGGAGGACTTCCATACATGGGCAAAGGCGCATACAGACGCACTCTTGAAATCTGCGCGGAAGAGCTGGACGGCCGCAGGCACATCCTCTATTTTGACGGAGCGATGAGCGAGGCACAGGTATTTGTAAACGGCGAGAAGGTATGCTTCTGGCCATACGGATACAATTCATTCCACTGCGACGTGACCGAGCAGCTCAAGGAGGGAAGCAATGAACTGACGGTGCTTCTGGAAAACCGTCCGCAGTCATCGCGATGGTACCCTGGCGCAGGCCTTTACAGAAAGGTAAGACATATCACGCTGCCACAGATCCATGTACCTGTTTGGGGTACATATGTAACGACGCCGTACGTCGGCAAGGACTACGCTGATGTCCGCATCAGGACAAAGGTCAATGGTGTAGCAGATGACACTCCCGTGACTCTCAGGACAAGGATCATCGACGCTGACGGCAATGTGGTTGCAGAAAGGACAGACACAAGGCCGATCCACAAGGGTGAATTCGAACAGAACATCATAGTGGACAGTCCATCATTATGGTCTCCGGAAAGCCCTGTACTCTATCATGCTGAGACAGAAATATATACAGGAGGCTCCGTTGACACAGCATGGGACATGGAGAGGCCTGAAATAAGCATCAGGCATGGAAGCGACCTTCAGGACAAGGTCAGCACCCGTTTCGGCTTCAGGACCATAGAGATACGTCCTGACAAAGGATTTTTCCTCAACGGAGAGGTGCGTAAGTTCCGCGGAGTCTGCCTTCACCACGACCTTGGCCCTCTCGGAGCGGCGATAAACAAGGCAGCGATCCGACGCCAGCTAACCATTCTCAAGGACATGGGCTGCGATGCCATCCGTACTTCGCACAATATGCCTGCTGAGGAGCTCATCGAGCTCTGCGACGAAATGGGCTTCATGGTGATGTGCGAGAATTTCGACGAATGGGATCTTGCGAAATGCGAGAACGGATATCACCGCTTCTTCAACATGGACAGCGGAGACGGCAGGATATGGGCAGAAAGGGACATGATCAACATGCTTCATCATTTCCGCAACAATGCTTCCGTAGTGATGTGGAGCATCGGAAATGAGGTTCCTTCGCAGTGGAAGCCAGAAGGACTGGTGGTTGCAAAATGGCTTCAGGACATCTGCCATACAGAAGACCCGACAAGGCCTGTAACCTGCGGAATGGACCAATATAACGCTGTGGTTATCAATGGATTTGCAGAGCAGCTTGACATTGTCGGATTCAACTACAAGGTCGACAGATACATCCCGGCATATGAGCTTCTTCCGCAGCGCATCATCCTTGGCAGCGAGACCGCATCCACAGTAAGTTCACGCGGAGTCTACCATTTCCCAGCCAAGCTTGGATCTGCCATCATGCACGATGACCATCAATCATCATCTTATGACACAGAATATTGTTGGTGGTCGAATATCCCGGACAATGATTTCGCAGCAGATGAGGATTATCCATGGTGCATCGGACAGTTCGTATGGACAGGATTCGATTATCTTGGCGAGCCTTCGCCATATGATACTGACGCATGGCCGAACCACTCTTCGGTCTTCGGCATCGTGGACCTTGCATACATTCCGAAGGACCGTTTCTACCTCTATAGAAGCCAGTGGAACAAGACCAACGAGACCCTGCATGTACTGCCTCATTGGAACTGGAAGGGACGCGAAGGCGAAGTGACCCCTGTATTCGTATACACATCATACCCTTCCGCTGAACTTTTCATCAACGGAGTATCTCAGGGAATCAGGACATTCGCCAAGTCCGATGGCCAGACCCCATGCCTCGGAGAAAAGGCCATGAAGAGGTTCCGCCTTATGTGGAACGATGTGACTTATCAGCCAGGAGAGTTGAAGGTCGTAGCGTATAATGCTGAAGGAAAAGCAGCTGCAGAAAAGGTCATATACACCGTTGGAAAGGCTGCGGCCATAAAGCTGACTCCAGACCGCGACGTCATCAAGGCTGACGGAGAAGACCTCTGCTTCGTAAATGTAAGTCTTACCGACAAGGATGGAAACCCAGTGCCGGCAGACAACAGGCTTGTGAAGGTAAAGGTAAGCGGAGCCGGAAGCTTCAAGGCGATAGCAAACGGAGACCCGACCTGCCTCCAGCCGTTCCAGAAGCCGGAAATGAACCTTTTCAGCGGTCAGCTGACAGTACTCGTCCAGAGCGGAATGACGCCAGGCGAAATCACTGTAGAGGTAAGCGGAAAGGGCGTGAAGAAAGCCACAATGAAAATAAAGACAGAATAACATATGAAGAAAATCATCACGGCATTCATGGCGGCGGCCATGACTCTTGCCGCATGTACAAAAGACTTTCAGGAGAATGCTCCGCATCAGCAGGATAATCTCATGAGCAAGCTCGTGGGCGCACCTGCAGGAGAAATCGTACCTGGATCGCTTCTTGTCAAGCTTGATGAGGGCACTGCAGCAAAGATAATCAACGGAGAGTTCAGCCAGATTTCCGGAGAACTTCTCGACGGAGTGCAGGCGACATCATTCACTCCTGCGATACCTGTGACTCCAAAGAACGCAGAAGTCGCAAAGAAGTACGGCCTGCATCAGTGGTTCAACATTGGATTCGACGTGCAGACCAGACCTGAAGCTGTGGCAGCAAGACTCGCGAAGTCATCCATGGTTCGCTCCATCCAGTACAACAGGCACATCAAGCCTGTAAAGGCGGAGGAGGCGTTGCCATTCGAGGCAATACCAATGACCAAGGCGGACGGGAATTCAGGTTTCCCATTCGATGACCCGTTCACGGCCCATCAGTGGAACCTCATCAATGACGGCTCGATCAAAGGTTCTGTTGCCGGTGCCGACGTCGGAGTAAAGGACGCATGGAGACTCACAGGAGGCGACCCGAGCGTCGTGGTGGCAGTGTTTGACTGCGCAGTTGCATACAGACACGAGGATCTTGCCGATGCTGTATGGAAGAATCAGGCAGAGATCGACGGCGAATCGGGAACCGATGACGACGGAAACGGATTCATCGACGACAAATATGGATTCAATTTCGTCAACTGCTTTGCCATCAACAGCGATTATGTGAACGGAAAGTTTGAGGGCAATGCCCAGGCCGCCCTGAAGGGACAGCCTCTCAACAGCAACAAGGGCACAGGTCATGGAACTCATGTGGCCGGAATCATCGGTGCTACCAACGGTAACGGAAAGGGCGTCAGCTCAATCGCCGGAGGTACCGGAAACGGCGACGGCGTACGCCTTATGACCTGCCAGATATATGAGGGTTCATCTTATTGCGTCGACGCCCAGGCCGCAGCCGCATTCATCTATGCAGCCGACAACGGGGCATGTATCGCACAGTGTTCATATGGAACACACAACATCATCACCAATGACTTCGACTACATAAACGGCAGCGATGCGACAGACGGCTCACCGCTTGAAAATGCAGCTTTGAGATACTTCCTTGACCCTGCAAACAGCAACCATGAGTCTCTCGAGGGCAATATCGCCGTATTCGCAGCTGGTAACCACAGCAACCCTTATTCCGGCTATCCGGGAGCTCTCCCTTACGTGCTCTCAGTGACAGCCATCCGCAACGACTATCTCCCTGGAGGATACACCAATTATGGCCCTGGATGCAAGATAGCGGCACCGGGAGGAGAGTATGGAAACGTAAAGGGCGATTATTCCGGAATGATTCTTTCTACAGGTGTTTCCGGAGCCGCATCCCCATCTCCGGGAGTCGAAACAGCGAAGGGTGAAAACAGAAACTATGTATACATGCAGGGTACATCAATGGCATGTCCTCATGTATCAGGAGTTGTCGCACTCGGTATTTCATATGCAAAGAAGCTCGGAAAGAAATTCACACGCGAGGAGATGACTTCGCTTCTCCTGACCTCCGTAAACGACATCGACAGTTTCAACGAAGGTGGCTCGAGAAGCTTCCTGAAGAGCAACGTTGACGGCACAAGCGAAACCGTGATGATAGATATGAACAGATACAAGGGGCAGATGGGAACAGGAGCCGTAGATGCCTGGAAATTCCTCATGGCCATAGAGGGAACTCCGTCACTCATGGCGGCAGTCGGCGAGAAGGCAAGGATCGACCTCAGCGAGTACTGCAATCCATCACTCAAATATGAGATATCTGTCGACGAAACATCGGCCACATCACTCGGTCTTTCTTCTGATCCTGTCATCAAGGATGGATGCCTCGAGATAGAATGTTCAAAGATCGGAGCCGGCAAGATCGTGATCAGTTCGGCTGTAGGAAAGGATCCGGAGCTCGAAGACGGAATCGGCGAAATGGCATATTCGCGTGAAATTTCAATTGTATCAAGACCTTACGTCGCAAAGAACGGAGGATGGCTCTAAATTAATGATTATGAAGAAGATACTTTATATATTGATGGCACTTATGTGCATCGCAGGATGCAAGGAACCCACACCGACACCTCCGACTCCAGGCCCAGGTCCTGATCCTGTACCTCCAGGACCGGAACCGGTCGAGACTCTGGCATCAAAGATCGTCACAGAATGGCATTGCACTGTCTCTGACATAGATGCCGATATTTACCTCAGCTTGGGAAATTTCTTTACATTCGAGCTTTACCAGAAGATCGGAGAAGGAGCATACCGCCTCTACAAAGGAACATGGGAGCTTGACGAAGAGACAGCCATGCTTAGCGGAAAATACAATGACGGGACTCCATGGGGAAGCGGATATACCGTTGCAGTCAGCGAAGACGGCAATTCGATGACTCTGACCTCTTCAACAGGATCTGAGGAGCAGACATATAGAAAAGAGAAGATTCCCGCTGCGGTAAAGGACGGATGCATTGTCGTAGTGAAGTCTGACGGAGGTATTGAAAGCCCTGTCCTTTAGACATCCTTGCGCATGCTGAATTCGCATCCGCAATAAAGCTGATTGTAGAAACCGTATTCCTTGATGATCTGCAGGCGTCTCTCCTGCAGACCGCCTTTACGCCAGTTCTGGTCCCACCATATGACGCAGTCGTCTGGTGGGATTGTTTCCTTTACCCTCTCACAAGCCCAGAGGCCGGCTTCGTTGATCTGGTCAAGTGATTTCCAGCGCGATGATGCGAGGGTGGTCGTAATGACCTTTATACCGCGCTGCATGGCATATTCTGCGGTGCGGAGCAGGCGGAGCTTGAAGCATTTAAGACAGCGGCCTCCCCTCTCGGGTTCATTCTCCAACCCCCTCATGGCCTCAAGCCATTTCTCGTGGTCATAGTCGGCGTCTACGATCTCAAGTCCGAGAGACTGAGCATACCTCGTGCACTCGTTCTTCCTGATCTCGTACTCTTCCTGGGGATATATGTTAGGATTGCAGTAATATATGACCGGAGTGATTCCGCTGCTCATCATCGCCTCGATGATGGCGCTTGAGCAAGGGGCACAGCATGTATGGAGAAGAACCTCAGTTTCTCCCATCGGTGCCTGTATGACCTCTTTTACCTTTTTCATCACTGCAAAGATAATCCGAATTTATGTATCTTTGCACCTTCATAAAGTGAATTCGACATGGGCATAATTCCAGACAGATATATCAAAGAGCTCTTTAAAGGAGTAAGAAGCAAATGGGCTGACCATGATGCAAAACCTATGAACGGATGGCTGGCACTCAGTCCTCTTTTCGTATTCTTATGCGTGTACCTTGTGTCATCGATCTTCGCCCATGACTTCTACAAGATACCTATCTCCGCAGCATTCCTGATAGCTTCGGTCTACGCCATTGCAATCTGCCGCGGCAAGAGCATGGAAGAGAGGATCGCCACGTTCTCTGAAGGAGCCGGCAACAAGAACGTGCTTCTGATGATATGGATATTCGTACTGGCTGGAGCATTTGCCGCCACTGCAAAGGAAATCGGAGCCATAGACGCGACAGTAAATCTGGCTCTCAGAATACTTCCCGGCAGACTCCTCTATGCAGGCCTTTTCATTGCCTCATGCTTCATATCAATGTCCATCGGAACCAGTGTCGGCACCATCGTAGCCCTGGTACCTGTCGCAGCCGGAATCGCTGAAGAACTCGCAACAGGAGGAGCATCCGGAATCTTTGCAAGCGCTCCGTTCATAACAGGAATAATCGTCGGAGGTGCATTTTTCGGAGACAACCTTTCTTTTATTTCAGACACTACAATCGCGGCTACAAGGACGCAGGAGTGCTCTATGGCCGACAAATTCAAGGTCAACATAAGGATCGTCGCCCCTGCTGCAATTGTCGTTGCCGCATTATATGTGTTCCTGGGTTCATCTGTAACCGTAATGCCTGAAGCAGGCTCCATAGAATGGGTCAAGCTCATTCCATATGTACTCGTCATCGCACTTGCAGTCTCAGGAATGGATGTCGCCGCGGTCCTGACCATCGGTCTCGCGGTCAATGCCATCATCGGATTCTGCGGAGGTGACATGGGATGGACAAGTTTTCTGGAATCTATCGGCAGCGGCATTAGCGGGATGGGAGACCTCATCATCGTGACCATGCTGGCGGGAGGAATGCTCGAACTTATCAAGTATAACGGAGGCCTTGACTTCATCGTCAACGGACTTACACGCAAGATCAACGGAAAGATAGGAGCGGAACTCAGCATCACCGCCCTCGTATCGCTTGCGAACCTATGTACGGCAAACAACACAATCGCCATCATCACCACAGGCCGCATAGCCAAGGACATAACCGACAGATTCGGCCTTGATCCGCGAAAGACGGCCAGCATCCTGGACACATTCTCCTGCCTCATCCAAGGCCTGATTCCATACGGAGCACAGATTCTGATGGCCGCAGGACTTGCCGGCATATCGACAATCTCGATAATCAGCCATCTGTATTATCCATTCATCATGGGCACTTTCGCCCTCTGCGCCATCATTTTCCGTCTTCCGAGGAAATACTCATAAGACTGGCGCACAGCCTATCATAAGAACAACGAGGCCACGCGGAAGGTGATGAATGCCGCTACCCAAGCGAGAGCTATGGTGTAGACAGCTGTGACGATGGCCCATTTCCAACCTCCACCCTCATTCTTTATGGCTACGAATGTAGCGATGCACGGGAAGTAGAGCAGGATGAAGACCATGTATGCCAAGGCGGCGGCAGGGGTCACAGAGCGTACCAGGGCACGTTGGAGACGGGTTTCGCCGGATGGAGCCGATGGAGATTCTTCGACCTCGACCGGCGCCTCATCCACATACATTACTCCCAATGTGCTGACCACCAGCTCTTTTGCTCCGACTCCGGCAACAATGCCGACTCCCATACGCCAGTCAAATCCCAATGGTTCAAGCACAGGCTCCATGGCCTTGCCGACATATCCTATGAATGAATGCTCCTGCTGTTCCTTGACCGAATCATATGCGTCATGATTAGGGAAATAGCCGAGGAACCATATGGCCATAGAGCAGACAAGGATGATTCCGCTCATTTTCTGCAGATACTGACGGCCCTTTTCCCATGTATGTCTGAAGACCGACTTTGCCGTAGGCACACGGTACGGAGGAAGTTCCATCACGAAAGGAAGATCATCTTCCTTGAAGAAGAAGCTCATCATCTTCGCTGCCAGGACGGCCAGGACTATACCCAACGCATACAGTCCAAGCACCACCAGACCCGCATGACGAGGGAAGAATGCCCCCGCTATAAGCACATACACCGGCATTCTGCCTGCACAGGACATCAGCGGGATTATCAACATAGTGATCAGACGACTCTTCCTGTTCTCAATGGTCCTTGTCGCCATGATGGCAGGCACATTACAGCCGAATCCCATCACCATAGGAATGAACGACTTGCCATGCAGACCTATCTTATGCATGAGCTTATCCATGATGAACGCGGCTCTCGCCATATAGCCCGAATCTTCCAGAAGCGAGATGAACATATAGAGTATCAATATGTTAGGAAGGAATACCAGCACACTGCCGACGCCTCCGATGATGCCGTCGACGACAAGATCCTTAAGCCATCCGGCGCTCATTGTAGATGCAACAAAGGCGCTGACCTGCTCCACGAGCCATTCTATCCACTGCATCGGATACTCTCCGAACAGGAATGTACATTGGAAAACAAGATAAAGCAGGAAGAAGAATATCGGAAAAGCCAGCCATTTATTGGTGATGAACGCATCGATCTTGTCCGTAAGTGTATTTCTGCGCTTCTGCCCCTTATACGGTTCGTATGTCTCGGCCAAAGCTCCCTGCACGAAAGCGTATTTCGCATCTACCAGAGCGGACTCCAGTCCGGACTTCAGGAGGCTTTCAATCCTCTTATGCTCATCGAAACGCGCGGCAATGATCTCGTCTCTGTTCGGGAGTGATTCGACGACCTTGTCGATCTCCTTGTCATTTTCCAGATACTTGATTGCAAGATAGCGCGTCGAATATTTGTATCTGATGTCGGTGTTTCTCTGCAGAAGCACCTTTATGCGGTCTATGCTCTGTTCCAGCTCGGTACCGTGATTGATATGGATGTGTCGTGCCAGATGCGGATCACTCTTCTCGTAGATCTGCACCACAGTATCGAACAGCTCGTCGATTCCCTTTCCCGTACGGCTTACCGTAGGCACCACCGGCATACCGAGAAGATATCCCAACTGCTTGATATCCAGCCTGTCGCCCTTTGCCTGAAGCTCATCATACATATTGAGAGCCATGATGACTCGCAGATTCATGTCGATGAGTTGGGTGGTGAGGTACAGGTTGCGCTGAAGGTTGGAAGCATCTACGACATTGACAACCACATCAGGCATGTCTTCCACAAGATTCTTTCTCACATACAGTTCTTCCGGACTGTATGCAGACAAGGAATATGTGCCCGGAAGGTCAACGATGAGGAACTTATACCCGCCGTGCTCGAATGTTCCTTCCTTCGCATCCACAGTGACACCGCTGTAATTGCCGACATGCTCGTGGCTGCCGGATGCAATGTTGAAAAGGGATGTCTTTCCGCAGTTCGGGTTACCTACCAGAGCGACCTTGATGGTCTTTCTCCTCTCCTCTGCCATGAACGACATCTCACGTTCGAGGTATGCCTCTCCTTTGGCATCCAACGCCGGAAGCGCTTCCCTCTCAGAGAGCATACGCTTTGCCTCAGATTCGCTTATGACTTCAATGTTGGCGGCCTCTTCGCGACGCAGAGATATCTTGTAACCTATGATTTCATATTCAATAGGGTCTCTGAGAGGGGCATTCAGGATTACCTTGACCTTGTTGCCTCTCACAAATCCCATCTCAATTATTCTTTTACGGAAGCTTCCGTGACCGTTGACCTTGACGATAACCGCACGTTCCCCCGTCTTCAATTCCGATAGTTTCATGCACTGATTTTCCGATGTACGCAAATATATCGTTTTTCTGCAACACTTGAGCCTTTGTCATGGATTAAATTCATATATTTGCATGATATAGATTAGTCAAGACATGAACAGAATCATCACCATAATAATGCTCGCGGCAGTTATGCTGGCTTCATGCCAGGAGGAAGTACAGCTGAAACCTGCTGCTTCACTCTTCACGGAAAAGCCTGAGCTCACAGACACAACTGCCATTTTCAGACTTGCCGTAGCCAATGTCAAGGCTGGAGAAGAACCCGTCAGATTTCCAGTGAATTTCGGCGGGACCGCAGAAAAGGGCATTGATTATTCGGTATCCGACGATGCGTTCGTGTTCGGAGGTGACTCGCCTGTAGACTCCATCGTCGTGAAAACTCTGAAACTTGGCACAGGAAAGACCCTCAGCCTGAGCGTATCTCTGCCAGAAGGATTCGAAGCCGGAAAATACACCCATTCAGAGTACATCCTCCATGACAAGTTTGCATTTGTATCCTTTGCATCAAAGCACAGAAGCATGATCGACTCGACCAATGTGCTATTCTCGCTCAAAGACAAGTCAGGAAAGGCGAAGACCTTCAACAAGGATATCGACATCTTAATGAACGTCGACATAGAGAAATCTACAGCCTTGGAGGGCGTGGATTTCATATTCTCGGACAGCACGTGGTTCACGATCCCTGCCGGAGAGACTGAAGGTGTGCTCAAGATCGAGTCCCTCCACCAGCAGCCTGTAGAAGGAAAGGACAAGATTGTTCTGAACATGAGTTTTGCTGATGAATTCGGCGAAGGAGAGATCGGGGAAATGGAAATCAGCCTGCTTGACTCGAAATGGAAGATGCTTGACGGCACCTGGATTCCGGATTCTCTTGTAACAGATGCTGCATACATGGAGGAGTATTGGAAGGACGCATGCGCGAGCTATGAAGATGTCCCTGTCTTCTACAACTGGGACAAGATGACATTCGACATGGGAAGCCTTATGTTCCTGCCGGATTTCAGTTCCAATTTCTCATATTTCTTCACAGGCGATTGCGAGCTGAAGAAAGGAAAGGTCATAGAGCTTGAGCTCGCCGACGGAAGCAAGGAGAATATCCAGACATTCATCCTGGACAACACAAACAGATATTTCACTAAAAAGGACAAAAGCGAAGATAAGGAATCACACATCGGCCTGCGACTTATTGAAAGCGAAGACCAGCAGCTGCTTGACCTTTATATTCTCGACCATACTTCAAGATTCTTCATGCCGGAGCTTGAGGCTACAGGAAAATATGCCCCGGAAAAGCCTGTTGCAGCCTCTCCGGGACTCTACCTCAACCTTATATTCACTAAGGAATAGTGTCATTCATCTCCTGATCCACCCAGATCAGCTTGGAAGTGTCATATCCTCTTGTCTGAGCCTCTCTTACCAGATCACCTAGCAAAGAGGTGCTCAGGATCGGAGTACGCGACAATATCCAGAGATATTTCGGGCTCTTGCTGCCGACCAGCGCAACCTGATACTCATCGTCGATCATCAGCACATTGTAATCGCTGTAGAAGGACATGAAGAATGCGACTTCAAGATGGGCAGGATCCGTTTCCGGATCGGGCTGGCGAGCCTTTCCCTCCGCCGTCTTGTACTTTCCGTTCTTCCATCCGGAGTTGATCACCATGATCTTTCCGTCATCACCAAGAAGATATTCCGCAACGACATTTTCCATGCCTCTTTCGAAGCTGTGGTCGAAACGAGCTATCTCGTACCATGTGCCGAGATACCTGCCCAGATCCAGGCTTGGGACCGGAGAATTGTCAAAAGACTTATTCTGGGCAGCCAGAAGGCCCGGAAACACGCATGCCGCCAGGGCCAAGGAAATCAGACTTTTCATAATAAACCTGCGTTTATGTTACACTAACTAACTTAAACGCAGGCAAATCAAAGATTATGCTATTTCTATAGTATAGACGCTGGAAAAACGTTCACCGGGAGCGAGGCGGTTGATCCAATCCTTATCTCGGTAGTCTCCCTCATATCCGGCCCTGTCGCAACGGCCGTACCATGGCTCAAGGCAGATGAAAGGTGCATTCTTTGTCGGAGGAGACCATATTCCTACAACCGGAGCATCGAAAATGAGGCTGAGCCATGGAGTCCTGTCCGTCCTATGCAAGGTCACACGGCCTATCTGACCGTCCTGAAGCATTATGGTATCTATTGCATCGAATGTATCGACAGCAAGCGGGAAAAGGCCGTTTTCTGGGATTTCAAGAGGGTATTTCGTCTCAGCATCGACACAACCCTTCTCTTTTATCCTAATGCACTGGAGTCCCTCCGATCTGTCAAATGAAAGGAATCCTCTTTCTGATGTCTGCGCATCGTAATCCGGATAGAAGAATGCCGGATGGGCTCCGATCTGGAAATACATGTCCTCGGCTCCGGGATTCTCGACCTCCCATATGACATCAAGCTTATTGTCGTGGAGTCTGTAGGCGATCTCAAGCACGAACGGCCACGGATACTTTTCCATTGTCTGAGGCGAAGACTCGAGACGATATCGTACCTCTGTATCGCTGCCGCTGACCAAAGTGAAGTCCATATCGCGGGCAAAACCATGCTGGCCGAGTTCGAATTCCTTTCCTGCGACGCGGTATTTCTTTTCCCACACACTTCCTACGATCGGAAACAGCACAGGCGAATGCCTTCCCCAGAATGC
Source organism: Candidatus Cryptobacteroides sp. (assembly GCA_045649795.1). Lineage (GTDB taxonomy): Bacteria > Bacteroidota > Bacteroidia > Bacteroidales > UBA932 > Cryptobacteroides. The sequence goes on from JAZRQM010000062.1 coordinate 23,835, forward strand.
AGGATCTGCCTGCCATAGATATTCTGTCGAGCCCTTTCTGATACTGGCGAGCTCCGCTCCGTGTTCCTTGACCAGAACGGTAAGGATATCATTTTTTAGTACATGCATATGAAAGGTCATTAGTTTTGTAAAATTACAAAATTAAATGACATCAGGCACATATATAAACGAAAAAGAGACCAGCTTTTGCTGATCTCCTTCGTGCGGTGGGCGAGACTCGAACTCGCACAGGATTACTCCCACTACCCCCTCAAAGTAGCGTGTCTACCATTTCACCACCACCGCTTTGTTTGTTTTGGGATTGCAAAGGTACGCACTTTTTTTAAACTTCCAAACTTTTCTTTAATTTTTTTGCACAAATTTTCACTTTTTTTGTTCACGCACATTTTGGAACATGTACAAAGCATTCATTTTCAGCGAAATCATTGGATTCTCGTTTTTATTTACTATCTTTGCGCGCTTTTCCTCGGGTAGGAAAGCATGGTAAATATTATTAACATTATTAAAACAGATTCACAATGGCTGTTAAAATTCGTCTCCAGCGCCACGGTAAGAAGAATTTCGCATTCTTCCACATTGTTGTGGCTGATTCACGCGCACCACGCGATGGTCGTTACATCGAGCAGATCGGCTCTTACAACCCTAACACAAACCCTGCAACTATCGTTCTCAACAGCGAGCGCGCACTTGCATGGCTTAACGTAGGTGCACAGCCTACCCTTACTGCTAACAAGATCCTCTCTTACGAGGGAGTTCTCCTTGCAAAGCACCTCCAGGGTGGCGTTAAGAAGGGCGCTCTTACTCAGGAGCAGGCTGACGCTAAGCTTGCTGCTTGGAAGGCAGAGAAGGCTGCAAAGATCAACGCTAAGAAAGCGGGACTTAGCAAGGACGCTGCTGAGGCTTACAAGGCTGCAGTTGCTGCTGAGGCTAAGGTAAATCAGAAGAGAGCTGAGGCTATCGCTAAGAGAAAGGCTGAGGCTGAGGAGGCTGCACGCGCTGCTGCTGAGGCTGCTGCTGCTGAGGCTGCTGCACAGGCTGCAGAGGCTGAGGAAACTCCAGCTGAGTAATTCTGATGGCAGGTT
>JAZRQM010000063.1:0-25647 GCA_045649795.1 Candidatus Cryptobacteroides sp.
TATGATCGCTCGCGATACAATGAATATTGTCCAGAACGAAGAATAATCATGTTTACAACTTTCGAAGAGATCTTCGCGGAACTCCGCAGCAGGGGAGCGAGGAAGAGAATGGTAGCCGCGTGGGGTGTTGACAGTCATACGATTGCTGCTGCAGCTAAGGCCGTGGAGCTTGGACTGGCAGATGTTACCCTCGTTGGTGATGAGAATCTTATAGCTCAGGCGTGCAAGGAAGAGGACGTGGATATGTCCATCTTCACCATCGTGCACAATCCTGACGAGCTTCCTTCTGTAGCTCAGGCTGTGCAGATGATCCGTGAGGGACAGGGCGACTTCCTTATGAAGGGCCTTTGCTCTACAGACAAGTTCCTCCGCGCGATCCTGAACAAGGAGACAGGACTTCTGCCGCCGAAGGGTACGCTTACTCACTGTACGACTCTTGAGATCCCAAGCTATCACAAGCTCCTGTTCGTAGGTGATGTGGCAGTGATTCCGGCTCCAGACTTCAAGCAGAAGCAGCTTATCATGGACTTCCTTGTGAAGACTGCGAAGGCTGTGGGTGTTGCAAAGCCTAAGGTTGCGATCATCGCAGCTACAGAGCAGGTGCTTCCAAGCCAGCCGGCTACGATAGAGGCTGCGATGCTTTCGAAGATGGTGGAGCGCGGACAGATCAAGGGATGCATAGCAGACGGCCCTCTTGCGCTTGATGTGGCTATCGATCAGGAAAGCGTTGATATAAAGGGACTTGTGAGCCCTGTGGCTGGTGATGCAGACTGCCTCCTCTTCCCTAATATCGAGTCGGGAAATGTCTTCTACAAGGCAAATTCGAAGCTCGTTCCTGGCGTGAAGCAGGCAGGTATCCTGCTCGGTGCAAAGGTTCCATGCGTGCTTTCAAGCCGTGCGGACAGTATCGATACAAAGCTTAATTCCATTGCAATTGCTGCAATGTCAGTAAAATAAACCATACCTATGGAAGGAAGAATATTGGTCATCAATCCTGGATCGACATCTACAAAGATCGGTTTCTATGATGCAGGGGAGATGCTTTTTGAAAAAGGTCTTACTCATTCGGCAGAAGAGGTGGCCAGGTACGCATCCGTTATGGATCAGGGTGACATGCGCCGTGATACTATCATTGATTTCCTTAATGAGAAAGGAATCGCTCTGGAGAGTATTGATGTTGCGATGGCCCGTGGTGGCCTTATCACCCCTATCAGAACAGGAGTGTATGAGGTCAATCAGGAGATGCGTGATGCCCTCATGGCGGCGAAGGAAGGCGCTCATGCCTGCAACCTCAGCGCATTGATCGCGGATGATATAGCCGTAATGGTGAATGAGGCTCGTGCCGCAAAGGGTATCGAGGGAAAATGCCGTGCGTTCATCGCGGATCCTCCGATGGCAGATGAGATGCTTCCTGAAGTAAAGGTGGGAGGTCTTCCTGAGTTCCCTCGAAGAACGCTTTTCCATGCCTTGAATTCTCGCGCGATGGTGCGCAGATACGCCCGCAGCGTAGGCAAGACCAATAAGGACGTGACTGTGATCGTGGCACATATGGGCGGCGGATCGTCAGTTTCTCTCCATAGGAACGGTCTTGTGATCGATACTAATGACGCTCTTGGAGGCGACGGCCCTATCAGTCCGGAGAGAGCAGGTTCGGTACCGGGATTCCCTCTCGTGGAGATGTGCTTCAGCGGCCAGTACACAAAGGATCAGGTCAAGAAGAAGCTTGTAGGAAAGGGTGGTGCGGTGGCTTATTTCGGTACAAACGACATGCGTGAGATCTCATCGCGTGCCGAGGCCGGAGATGAGGCTTGCGCTACATTCATAAAGGGCTTCTGCGTATCAGTGGCCAAGTACATCGGTTCTCTTGCGACCGTTGTAGGAGGAAAGGTCGATGCAATCGTCCTTACTGGAGGTATCGCATACAATAAGCTTATGGTTGAGGACATCAAGGAGCGCGTAAGCTTCATCGCTCCGGTCGAGATATATGCCGGAGAGAATGAGCTTGAGTCGCTTGCGGAAAACGGATATGGAATCCTTGCCGGTGAGTTTGATATAAAGTATTATCATCCGGACAGATTCTAAGTCCGGATCACATATCTATTCGAACAGATTGCGCTTTGGGAGCTTGTCGCTATACAGTTCGCGGCATTGCTTGAAAAGCGCATCTGTGTATCTGGCCTGGCTTGGACCGCGCCATGTGCTGGTGTTGGTGAACATGATCCAGCATTCCCCGTCAGGGAAATACTTCACGAGGGCTGTCGTACCTGACAATGTTCCTGTACGGCTCCATCCCTTGGCAGGATCAGTGTCGTTCCAGCCTAATGAATATGTGTCCTTGTCGAAATACTCGGTCATCTGGGCCACTGCTTCCGGCGATATGATGTCTTCGACTTCCGGACGTCCGTCGATCGAGGCTACGAGCCTTGCGATCTCTGCAGGCGATCCGCACCATGCTCCGGCTCCGGAAAGCAGCGGGATGTTGTTTCCGCCGTAGCATCTTTCCACCATTACGCCGTTTCCGGTATAATCCTCGATGAATTTACCGTCTCCCTCATGGGTGTAGTACCTTACTTCATTATCGCGCTTATCGCTGTAATATGAGCCTCCTATGTGCATGTCAAAGCATCCGGCAGGCCTGAGGACATCTTCCTTGATGAACTGCTCATATGGCTTTCCTGATACCTTTTCGATGATTTCAGAAAGCAGGAGATAGCCGAAGTTTGAGTATCTCTGCCATTCTCCCGGCATGAAGCTGAGTCTGTGACGGAGTACGAGCCTGTAGAAGTCTTCCTTTACAGGGGGAGCGTCGAGCTGCATCTGGTGCATGACGTCTCTCGAAGAGAAAAGCGGGTCGCGGTAGAAGCCTCCCTGATGCCTCAGAAGGTGCTCTACAGTGATCTTATAGTAGTTCTTGTCTTTGATCGAAGATGTGAAGAGAGGGTCGTTCAGGATGCCTGAAGGGCCGAATACCGTATCTTTGATGCTTAGCGAATCCCTGTCCTGGAGTACCATGATTCCGGCAGCGGTGACCAGCTTCGACACCGAGGCCATTCGAAGGATGTGTGACGGCTCCATGCTTACTCCTTCATCCGCCCATCCATATCCTTTTGCATAAAGGAGGGAGTCGTTACGCATGATGGCGAGGGATGCTCCCTTGAGCTGCCAGTCGCGCATGTATTTTGTCACTTTCTTGTCGAGTCCTTCGAGCTCTGCGATCTCCGACATGGAGTTCTTCAAAGTGTCGTTGAGGTATATTCTTGGTGCCTCGATGGGCTCTGGCTTCGGTATGGGCTTATGAAAAATCATGAAAGCTGTCGCGATTGCGGCAGCTGTCAATGTGATGGATATGGTTGACATCTTCTTTCTCTTCTTCATTCGTCTGAATTAAAGTTTTCCGGACTTGCGTGCAAATTCTATTATGAAATCAGCCGTTCCTTCGATTCCGAGGATGCTGGAATCAATGCATAGGTCATAGGTCGATGCTACGCCCCAGTCGGTGAATGTGTAGTAGTTGTAATATTCGGATCTTGCCTTGTCCTTCTCCTCTGCCATTCTTTCAGCTTCTTCCAGGGATATGCCGAGTCTTTCGGCAAGACGGGCTGCGCGCTCTTCCAGAGGGGATGTGAGGAATACGTCCAACGTGCACTCCATGTCCCTGAGGATGTAGTCTGCGCATCTTCCGACGATGATTGCAGAACCCTGCTCTGCGATCTTTCTTATTGTGTCGCTCTGTATCTTGAACAGACCGCTGTCGCTCATGTAGTTCTCAGTGTCGCTGTACCTGTTTGCGAAGATCGATGAAAGCGAGAAGAATCTCTTCTTTTCATCACGCTCCTCGAACAACTCCTTGCTGAATCCGCTGTCCTGTGCGGCTTTCTGTATCAGTTCCTTGTCATATACAGGGATACCGAGCTTCTTGCCGAGCTCGTATGCTACTCCGAGGCCTCCGCCACCGAACTGTCTGCCGATGTTGATGATGATCTTCTTATCCATGGCTATCTCCTATAAATGGCTTCCGAGGATTGATGATTCCTCTCCGTCCTTGAGCTGGTTGAACTTCTTGAACAATCTTCTGAGCAGGATCGCAGTGAGCAATGCTGACAGTACGTCGGATATAGGGAAACTCATCCATACTCCGTTCGCACCGTACCACAAAGGCAGAGTGTAGAGAAGCGGGAGGAGGAAGAGGAGCTGTCGTGAAAGCGAAAGGATGATTGATTTCTTTACCATTCCGAGGCTCTGGAAGAAGTTGGTTCCGATCATCTGGAATCCGACGATAGGGAAGCCCAGCGTGAGGATCCTCATTCCTTCTGCAGACATGTCCAGAAGGGCTTCGTCATGGGTGAAGATGCCGGCTGCAAGGCGTGGAATGAACATTCCGATGGCAAAGCAGATTGTAGTCACGACCGTTCCGAGCTTTGCTGTCTTCCAGAATACTTCCTTTACTCTCGAGTACTGTTTCGCTCCATAATTATATCCTGCGATCGGCTGCATTCCCTGGTTGAGGCCCATGCAGATCATGATGAACATGAATATGAACCTGTTGCATATGCCGTATGATCCGATACCGAGGTCACCGCTGTAGTCGCGGAGCTGCTGGTTGATGAAAAGGGTCACGAGACATGCCGCTGCGTTCATCAGGAACGGTCCCATGCCGATCGTAAGCGAGTCCTTTGCTACGCGTGGGTCAAGCTGGAATATGCCTTTTTCAAAGTGGAAAGCACGGCTTCTGTCGCTGAAGTGTCTCAGTACCACTACCATAGCGACTGTCTGTGCTATCACTGTGGCCCATGCGGCTCCTGCGATGCCCATATCGAACACGAAGATGAAGATCGGGTCGAGGATGGTGTTGAATACGACAGTGAATATGGTCAGGGCCATGGCTTTCTTCGGGTTGCCGGAAGATCGCATGGCGGCGTTGAGGCCGAAGTACAGATGCGTCACGATGTTTCCGTAAAGGATGATCTGTATGTATTCCTTTGCATACGGAAGGGTGTTTTCGCTGGCACCGAAGAAATAGAGTATCGGGTCTATGAATATCAGAGCCACGGCCATGAACACGAATCCGAGGATCACGTTCAGGCTGACTACGTTTCCGAGAACCTTGTTTGCTGCCTTGTAGTTCTTCTGGCCCAGAAGGACGGAAAGCATGGTTGCTGCACCGGCGCCGACAAGGGTACCGAATGCAGTCGAAAGGTTCATTAGCGGGAATGTCACCGCAAGGCCGGAAATAGCAAGTGGACCCACACCTTGACCGATGAAGATGCTGTCCACCATGTTATAAAGCGAAGATGCTGTCTGCGCTATGATCGCCGGCAAGGCATACTGCTTGAGGAGCTTGCCGATCTTTTCCGTGCCGAGTTCTACAGGTATTGCCGAATTTTCTGCCATCCTAGTCCTCCGGTTTTGCTACTATCTCGATTTCAAAAATAAGAGGTGAGTATGACGGAATGCTTGCTCCGCTGCCGCTGACTCCGTATCCGAGAGGTGAATAGAATATGCCTACACCCTTCTCGAACGCTCTCATCTCCCAGAGTGTGCGGGAGAATCCGCTGATTGTAGTCGTGCTGCTTGAACCCATTGTGATCTTGTCATAGCTTTCGCCCCAATTGATCTTTGTAGGCTCGTAAGTTCTTGTAGATGACCAGATTCCGTTATCCTTAGCTACCTTTTCGATGGTTGTGTCGAATACAAGGCCGTTGAGGAGCTTGCCTGTATAGTTGATGTAGATGGATGTATCCTTAGGGAATGAAGCCGTATCTGTCGGCTCGACGAGCTGCTTGTAGTAGAATCCGTAGACATCTGTCGAGTCTGCTGCAGTCATGTTGCCGAATACGTCGCTGTTCTCGGCGAAGTACTTGCCGATGCAGTCGATCTCGTAGTTGTAGATGCTGTCCACGAATGTTCTGACAGTGATGTCATAGATCGCGTCAACTCCTGAGGATGCATTCTCGATGTATTCCTCCGGTGTGTCGTATGACTTGTAGGTCATGAGCCAGCTTGGGATGATGATCTTCTTTCTTCCGCCTTCCTTCATTCCGACAAGTGCATCTGCAAGTCCTGCCTGGATGGTGTTCTTGATCGTGGTCAATACCTTTGGACCATAGTATGCGGTCGTGTCATAGGCACCGAGCTGCTTTGCTGTCTGCTTGTCTGTGTAGTTTGTGATCCTTCCGTTGAGGTCTCTGACCACATAGTCGGCCATGATGTAGCCTCCTTCCTTCACTTCGGCTCCTGTACCTTCCTCTTCCTCAAGTACATAGATGCCGATACCGCTTGGCTGGAGTCCCGGGTGGTTCACTTCAAGCCATGCGTTGAAATATCTCATGTTAGCATCGTTCGCACCGGTCTTTGCAACCTTTGCACAACCGATGGCTGCAATCGCAATTGCTATTAATGCTGCTGTCCTAAAAGTCTTCTTCATTATGATTTTGAAAATTTAACCGACAAAGATAGTAAAAAACTCTAATCGTTGGATACACCGACCACCCAAATCTGGAAAGCCAGTGCCGAATTAGCAGGAATTATGCCAAATGTACTGTTTCCGAAGGCATATTTTCCGGAGAAAAGAATTTCGCACATTTCTCCGGATCTGACTCCTTCAATACCGTTTTTGAGTCCTTCTATGAGCTCCGTCTCTGCCAGATTGATCTCGTAGAGTCCGTAGTCGGGATCGGTGAGCGAGAAGCCTGAAGCTTCCGCCGTTTCACGGTGGTTTGTGACGAAAAGATTTCTCTTGTCGATGCTTCCCGAGAAGGTGTATCCTGCGTAATAGAATGATACAGAGCCGTTTGATTCAAGCATCGGACCTGTGCCCTCCTCTCTTACGAGTCTTGTCGAGCCGTTATTGTACACCACTCGGAGCTCTTCAGTCCATGTAGTGTCGCGCTCGCTTGTCTCGTACTTTACCTCGTGCTTTTCAATGGTATCCACGATCATCACTGTGTCGATGCTTCCTTCGGCGCCCGGTGTGTATGCGAAAGTCGTATCATAGATGAATGTCGTATCTATGTACGAACTTAGAGTGTCTATGATGGTCGCCTTTCTTGTGGCGGTCGGATTGTTTGCGATGTATCCGTCGATGCTGGCCTCCTGCTGGTTGTACTTTGTCTCAAGTTTCTCCTTCAGGCATGATGTTCCTGCGATGCAGATGAGCAGGGCTGCAAATATCTTATTCTTTATGTTCATTATTCCTTGTGAAAAATTCGTGTGTTGTTCTTTCAATATAGCCGGCAGCTTCGGTGATGTCCGTAATGTCGGCAGGCATGTTCAGCTTTCCTCCTGCAGCGTTTTCATGTCCTCCGCCGTTGAAATACAGCCTTGCGCATGTGTTTGCCGATGTGCCTTTCTTTGATCGGATAGATACCCTGACCCTGTCGTCATCTTCCTTTATCAGGAAGCTCATCCTCACTTCTGCAATCGACAGAGGCATGTTCACAAAGCCTTCTGTATCACCTTCTCCTACATTGTAGTGTCTCAGCGTCGCCTTGTCCAGCACCATGTATGCCACACCGTCTTCCGTGATGGTCAGCAGATCCTTCATCATGTGTCCGAGGACTCTCAGGCGGTTCTCTCCATACTGATTGTACAGTCTGGAAAGTATCTCATCCCTGTCAACTCCTGTCGCCAGAAGTGCTGATGCCATCCTGAATGTCGACGGATATGTTGAGTTTGCGAAATTGTTGGTGTCCGTTGTCATGCCTGTCATGAGCGCTCTTGCAGCCGCAGGCGGGAGCATCGATGCGTCATGGCCGATCTTCACGGTCTCCATCAGTATGTGGTAGAGGAGCTCTGAAGCCGATGATATGTCTGTTTCCGAAAAAACGAGGTCGAACGCTTCCCTTGCAGGGTTGAGGTGATGGTCGATCAGAATCTTGTCGGCCTTCGACTCCGTAAGCGCCGCTTCCAGACGGTCCGCTCTGTGGAATGCGTTGAAATCCAGACAGATGACGAGGTCGCTGTCCTTGATTGCCGTCTCGGCCTCAAGAGGAAGCTGGGCATGGACTATCATGTCGCTGTCGGGTACTTCCGCGGCCAGGAAACCCAGATAGTCGGGGTATCGGTCGTTGATTATGATCTTCGCGCTTGCGCTGCCGTACATTCCGATGCAATGGTACAGCGCGATGCAGCTTCCCATGGCGTCGCCGTCAGGCTTCATATGAGTCACGATCGCGATTCTTCTGGCTCTGGAAATGAACTCTTCGAGTCTTGATATGTTGCCGAAATTGATATCTGTCATTTGTGGTCGTTGTTTTCGGTTGCAAAATTACAAATTTATATTGCATTTCATAAATCAATTTGCTAACTTTGTCCGTCGTTTTGTAAAGAAAAATATAAACACTAAAATAATGAGTTCAATTATCAGAAAGGTATTTACCTATTTGCTTCTCCCAGCAGCTATCGTGGGATTGACTTATCTTCTTGTGCAGAGTATCATGGAGCCTGTAAAGTTCAACAAGCACAAGGATTATCGTAGTGAGATCGCTGTTCAGCGTCTTAAGGACATCCGCGACCTTCAGGTTGCATTCAAGAATGTAAATGCACATTACGCATCTACAGTCGACTCTCTCATCCAGTTCTACAATGAGGGTAAGATGAAGATTACTCTTCAGGTAGGTTCAAAGGACGACTCTCTTGCAATGGCTCACACAGAGCAGCTCAAGAAGAAGTTCCGTGGTCTCAAGCCAGAGCAGCTCAACCAGAAGCTCCACGAGCTTTATCTTGCAGGTGAGCAGAACCTCGTGTTCCAGGTGACAAGCGAGATTCCGGTAAGAGACACTCTCTTCAACGACCGTCCAGGTTTCGTGGTTGACTCTCTCGCATTCATTCCTTTCAGCGGTGATTCAATCATCATGGAGTCTACTGTAAAGAAGGTATCAGGAGTTAACGTTCCTCTCTTCGAGGCTTCAATGCCTTACAAGAGCCTCCTCAAGGGTCTTGACAATCAGCTTCGTGTAAACCTCGATGCAGAGCAGGAGGACAAGGGCCGCTACAAGGGTCTTCAGGTCGGAAGTATTACAGCACCTAACAACAACGCAGGAAACTGGGAGTAGTCACCGACTATGACAAATATGCAAAACAGGATATCCATTCAAGTCGGCTTGAGTGGATATTCTTTTAAAATACAGGCCGACGGTGCACAGCGCTCTTCATCATGGATGGGAGCTGAGCGTATCTTTACCACTCCTGAGTTCCAGAAAAGATATGATGAAGTGGAAATTGCGCTCTTTACTCCGAAGTTCACCCTCATCCCGTCTCAATTCCATCATCCTCTTCATGCAAGGAAGGTCCTTGCTGATGTGGCCAATATCAATGAGGCTGATCCCGTGGAATACATTGAGGTTCCGGAGTACGCTGCAGTGATGATTTATTCCAATGCCATCGGAGAGACCTTGTCCAGAGTCGTTTCCGAGTCGGTGTTGAAGACAGACGGTACTAAGGCTTGTCCGCTCCCTGAGGCTTATTATCTTTTGAAGCAGATGCCGCAGGTGCAGGAATACAATAAGATATTGGCTTCATATATGGACGGCTATCTTTATCTTGTGATAGCTCAGGGCAGGAGCCTGCTTCTTTGCAATTCTTTCCAGGCTCCAGACTTTACTACAGCAGAGTATTTCATCTTCATGGCAATGAAGAAGCTTCAGCTCAATCCGGAAGTTTCTACCATATGCTTCAGGACAGAACTTCAGGAGGAGCAGGAGATGTCGCTGTATCGTTATTTCAAGAATGTCGAGCAGATATAATATTATATAATAGGTATGAGGATAATAGGTGGAAGGCTCAAGGGTAAGATGATATTGCCGCCTCAGGGCTATAAGGCACGTCCTACGACAGATTTTGCCAAGGAGGGACTGTTCAATATCCTTAATAACGAATACGAGATGGAGGGACTGCAGGTCCTTGACCTTTTCGGTGGAACCGGAGCCATTTCGTATGAATTCGCCTCGAGAGGGGCTTCAATGGTATATTGCGTGGAAATGCTCCCGCTTCATGCTAATTTCATCAAGTCCCAGGCGGCAAAGTTCGGTATGAACAATCTTTCTGTCGTCAGACATAATGTGTTTGAATTTCTCGAGATCTGCCGTGAAAAATTCGATATAATCTTTGCGGATCCTCCATATGCTCTTGAGGATCTTGCGACATTGCCGGATAAGGTCTTTTCAAAGGACATTCTCCATCCGGGAGCTTATTTTATTCTCGAACATCCTGAGGAATATAATTTTGAGACACATCCTAGATTTGTGAAGGAGAAGAAGTATGGAAACGTACATTTCTCATTCTTTGAGATGCCTCAGGCTTAACGGATTTACTATGAAAAAACTATTGTCAGTACTTATCGTACTTACCATATCATTCGTGTCCTCTGCCCAGACTGCTTCAAGCCTTTTCTGGAAGAAGGACTCGCTCCAGGTCAATGAAATCGTTTCCGAGGTTCCGGATCTGACCCTTGAGGTGGGCCATCAGGGCCCGGCTGTAGAAAACAGCCATATGATTCTGAGCATGTGCTTTGATGACAGCGGTGCAATTGACCTGTACTCTAAAAGTGGTAGAGGTCAGGAACTTATGAGATACTTGTGGTATCCGACTGCCGACCAGAGGGAGAATGAAGGCGCAGGAGTAGATGCATATGTGACAGGAGAAACATTGGGATGCGGAGGTGTAGCCTTGTGGGATGGAGAAAAGATGGTGAAGCTTGCCGCGACCAAAGGACGTACAGCGCGTGTCGGCCAGACGAAGAAAGGCTCATATGCGGAGATGGTCGCATATGGAGTCGAGTATATGGGCGGAATGGTAGATGTGTCGGTCAGGATCGATGTTGAGGCCAAGACCCGTATGGCGACTGTCACAGCGTCGGAGCTTTCGGGCAGGAAGGTGCAGTTCGTGACAGGAGTTACATGTCATGAAGGACATAAGGCCATCATAGGCAAGGACCATGTCGCTGCATGGGGACTTCATCCCGAGTCAGAGGTTTCATTGCCGGTAGGTGCGGCAGTGCTGTTCTCCGCCAAGGATTTCCCTGTTGTGGAAAAAGGGGAGGGCATGCTCATCGCTGTATCCGCTCCAATGAACAAGGTAAGGACAAGCATCCTTGCGGCCTCGACAAAAGAAGCAGAATTGAATAGCGCAAAGCGCTTTGAAGAATATGTAGTGGATTAATTATTAAACGATTATGAATTTTAACCTGAAAGAAGTATTCCAGCCTAAATTGTTCGGGCTGTTCAAGAAGGGCAAGTATGACAGCAGCAAGTTCACATCAGATCTCATTGCTGGTATCATCGTAGGTATCATCGCTCTTCCATTGGCTATCGCATTCGGTATTGCCAGCGGTGTTACCCCTCAGCAGGGTCTCATTACAGCTATTGTAGCCGGTTTCCTCATTTCATTCTTTGGAGGATCCAACTTCCTTATCGGAGGTCCGACCGGTGCATTCATTGTGATCGTAGCAGGAATTGTAGGCCAGTATGGCATGCAGGGCCTCATCATAGCAACCATCATGGCCGGCGTATTCCTCGTTTTGATGGGTGTGTTCAAGATGGGTGTGATATTCAAGTTCATCCCTTATCCGATCGTCGTGGGATTCACCAGCGGTATTGCCTTGACTATCTTCTCTACGCAGATGAAGGATTTCTTCGGCCTTCCGCTTGACCTCGCTGTTCCGGCAGGATTCATACCTCAGTGGATATGCTATTTTCAGAATATCGGCAATATCAATTGGATAGAGTTTGCAATGAGCTTGTTCTGCCTTGCGATCTGTTTCAGCTGGGGTAAGGTGACCAAGAAGGTTCCGGGTTCGCTTATCGCGCTGATTGTGGGAACCGTTGCCTCTCTTCTCCTCAGCAGATTCGGAGGAGTCGAACTCGCTACCATCGGCTCGAAGTTCCCTGAACTTGCAAATGGTCTGCCTATGCCTAAGCCAGTGGCTCCGGAGTTTGATTACGAGACAATCAAGGGTCTTGTTTCGCCTGCATTCACTATCGCAATCCTTTGTGCGATCGAGTCTCTTCTTGCAGCGATGGTGGCTGACGGTGCGACCGGAAAGCGTCATCATGCAAATACAGAGCTCATCGGCCAGGGTATCGCCAACATCATCACTCCGCTCTTCGGAGGTATTCCTGCGACAGGTGCCCTTGCACGAACAATGGCCAGCATCAACAACGGAGGAAAGAGCCCTGTGACAGGTCTTATCCATGCAGTGGTATTGCTTCTGATCTATCTCTTCCTCATGCCATATGCGATCTATATCCCGCTTTCATGCCTTGCGGCCATCCTTGTTCAGGTGGCTTACAACATGAGTGAGTGGAGGACATTCAAGTATCTTCTCCGTGGAGACAAGTCTGATGTGGCTGTGCTTCTGATCACATTCTTCCTTACTGTCATCGTTGACCTTACAGTAGCGATCGAGGTGGGTGTCGTTCTCGCTATCGTGCTTTTCGTACGCCGTGTCATGCAGACTTCGAACATCTCTGTGCTTGAGGGACACCATCTTGCGGCTACAGAGGACGATGAGGTTGCATCAATGGAAAATACCGACAAGCTTGACATTCCTGACGGAGTTGAGGTATATGAGATCGACGGTCCTTTCTTCTTCGGACTTGCCAGCCGTTTCGAGGAGCTTGAGCAGATGAAGACTCCTGGTACAAAGGTACGTATCATCAGAATGCGTAAGGTGCCGTTCATCGATTCTACCGGTATCAACAACCTCCGCAACCTTTGCGAGAGAACCCATAAGAGGGGAGTGACCGTAATCCTTTCTGGCGTTACCGAGAAGGTTCATCAGTCTCTGGTGAAGTTCGGAGTGGATCTTGAGCTCGGAAAAGACTGCATCTACCCTCATATCGTTCCTGCCCTTGAGAAGGCAAAGGAGCTTGTACAGAAATAATTACCAAGACTATGTATACAAAAGACCACGGCCTCTATGTGGCCCACGGCCCTAACGGCCCGATTTCTATCTGCGGTAAGATGGCCAACCGCCATGGACTCATCGCCGGTGCTACCGGAACCGGTAAGACAGTGACCCTTCAGGTGCTTGCCGAGACATTCTCGCAGGCAGGAGTGCCATGTTTCATGGCAGATATGAAGGGAGACCTTTCTGGTATCAGCCAGACAGGTGCGATGAGCGGATTCATCGAAAAGAGATGTGCGGAGTTCGGTATCGTGAATCCGGAATTCGGTGCATGTCCGGTGCGTTTCTTCGATGTGTTCGGCGAGCAGGGACATCCTATGCGTACGACAGTGTCGAATATGGGTCCGCAGCTCCTTTCCCGTCTCCTTCAGCTGAATGAGACTCAGGAGGGTATCCTGAACATCGTGTTCAGAATCGCGGATGACCGTGGACTTCTGTTGCTTGACCTGAAGGATCTCCGCTCGATGCTCAATTATGTGGCTGAGAACGCGAAGCAGTATACCGCATCATATGGAAACATAACAGCGCAGAGCGTGGGAGCCATCCAGCGTGCGTTGCTGACTCTCGAGAACCAGGGAGCGTCCAAGTTCTTTGCGGAGCCTTCATTCGATATCTATGACCTTCTGCAGTGCGAGCAGGGCAAGGGAGTGATGAATGTGCTTGCAGCTGACAAGCTCATGCTTCAGCCAAAGCTTTATTCTACATTCCTCCTCTGGCTTCTTACAGAGCTTTATGCTCAGCTTCCGGAGGTGGGTGACATGGATCTTCCTAAGCTTGTGTTCTTCTTTGATGAGGCTCATATGCTCTTTGATGAGACATCCAAGGCTCTTGTCGACAAGATCGAGCAGGTGGTGCGTCTTATCCGAAGCAAGGGAGTCGGAGTATATTTCGTGACGCAGAGTCCTACGGATATTCCTGAGGAGATCCTCGGACAGCTCGGAAACCGTGTCCAGCATGCTCTCCGTGCATTTACTCCTAAGGATCAGAAGGCTGTAAAGACCGCTGCAGAGACATTCCGTGAGAATCCTGCGTTCAAGACAGCTGACGCCATCATGGAACTTGGTACAGGTGAGGCGCTCGTGTCATTCCTTGATGAGAAGGGTGCTCCTTCAGTGGTGGAGCGTGCAAAGATCCTCTTCCCATTGAGCCAGATCGGTGCTGTGACCGAGGGCCAGAGAGGCCAGATCATCAATCAGTCGCGCCTTTATGGAAAATATGATAAGGTTGTAGACCGTGAGAGTGCTTTCGAAGTATTGATGGAAGAGGCAGAGGCTGCGTTGAAGGCGGAGCAGGAGGCAGCTGAGGCTGCGGCTGCTGCAGAGGCCGAGGCTGCGGCTGCAAAAGAGGCTGCGAAGAGCAAAAAAGCGGCAAAGGGAGTCCTGGGAGGCCTTTTCGGAGCTGTGCTGGGAGCAGCTGTGTCAAGTGTTACCACATCTATCGGAACCGAAGTTTCAAAGAAGGTGACAGGTAAGAAGTCTAAGACTACCGCAAAGGATATTGCGGGCAAGGCTGTGGGAGCTGCGACTAAGAAGCTCACCAGAACAGTGCTTGGAACTCTTCTGAAATAAATGAAGATTACATAAGCCAGGCGGAAACGTCCTGGCCTGAGGCGATGGCCTCGCGGATAGTGGTCGACGAAATGTCGACCATTTCTGCATTCAAGAGGGTGATGCGGTATGATGGATCTTCTGCAAGAAGGTCTTCCTTGATTGCTGATAGATCGAATCCTGTGCGAGGGAATACAGCCACTCCGTACTCGCTGAGGATGCGCTTATAGTCACGCCAGCGGCGTATGTCGGCCAGATTGTCGGCGCCTATGACCAGGGTGAAGGTGTTTTCGGGTTCTCTTTCGCGGAGAGCATCAAGGGTGCGGATCGTGTAGTGCGGCTCCGGCATGTTAAGTTCTATGTCGTCCACCCATACGCGCAGTCCTACATGCCTTCTGACGGCCTCTATGGCTGCTTCATATCTTTCACGGCCGGTCGCGCTGCTGATGCCTTCCTTCAGCGGATTCTTCGGAGATACGATCAGATAGACATACCAGAATCCGGCCTCCTCGGTCATGTGTTTCATGATGGCGAGGTGGCCGATATGCAATGGGTTGAATGATCCGCTGTAAACTGCTATATCCATAGTCTTCCTGTCACTCCTTCTCTTCCTGTCACTCCTTCTCTTCCCGTCTGTCCTTTCTCTTCCCGTCTGTCCGGTCTGTCCTTTCTCTTCCCTCTCTTCCCGTCTGTCCCTTCTTTCCTCTCTGACCGGATCGGGAATCTACTCTGCGAGGAAGCCTCCGACAACTTTCTCTGCCTCAGCAAGGGCGGTCTGAAGGTCGTCATTGATGAGCGTGTAGTCGAACTTTCCGGCAGCGAATTCCATTTCCGACGCAGCCTTCGCAACTCGCTTCTCGATTGCTTCCATTGTATCTGTACCGCGGCCGATGAGTCTTTCGCGAAGAACCTCCACAGATGGAGCCTGGATGAATACAGAGAGCGCCTGGTCTCCGAAGATTCTCTTGAGGTTTACTCCGCCCTGTACGTCGATGTCAAAGATGATGGTATTGCCCTTGGCCCAGATGCGCTCTACCTCAGACTTGAGCGTGCCGTAGAATGAACCTGCATAAACCTCTTCATATTCAACGAACTTCTCTTCAGCTATCATCTGTCTGAATTCGTCGGCTGAGAAGAAATAATATTCCACGCCATGCTGCTCCTGGCCGCGAGGGGCTCTGGAAGTGGCTGAAATAGAGAATTCAAGCTCTGGATGAAGACCGAGAAGATGGTTTACTACGGTGCTTTTGCCTGCTCCTGATGGAGCTGAAAAAATGACTACTTTGTTGCTCATGATTATATGTGAGGAATCTTTTAATTCATTATGTTTTAATATTTCGCAAAAATAATTATTTTTGCAAAGATATTGTGATAACGAAACGATTTTTAAACAAATTATAGACTATGGTATCTTACAAGGAACTCGGTCTTGTGAACACTAAAGAGATGTTCGCTAAGGCTATCAATGGTGGCTATGCCATCCCTGCATTCAACTTCAACAACATGGAGCAGCTTCAGGCTATCGTTTCAGCAGCAGCTGAGACAAAGTCTCCAGTTATCCTTCAGGTTTCTAAGGGTGCACGTAACTATGCAAACGGTACACTCCTCCGCTACATGGCACAGGGTGCTGTAGAGTATGCTAAGGAGCTCGGTTGGGAGAACCCACAGATCGTTCTTCACCTTGACCACGGTGACTCTTTCGAGACTTGCAAGAGCTGTATCGACGCTGGTTTCTCATCAGTTATGATCGACGGTTCACACCTCGACTATGATGACAACGTAGCTCTTACAAAGAAGGTTGTTGAGTACGCACACCAGTTCGACGTAACAGTTGAGGGTGAGCTCGGAGTACTCGCAGGTGTTGAGGATGAGGTTAGCTCAGACCACCACACTTACACTAAGCCTGAGGAGGTTGTTGACTTCGTTACAAAGACAGGTTGCGACTCACTCGCTATCTCTATCGGAACATCACACGGTGCTTACAAGTTCACTCCAGAGCAGTGCACTGTAGATCCTGAGACTGGTCTCCTCGTACCTCCAATGCTTGCTTTCGACGTACTCGAGGGCGTAGAGAAGGAGCTTCCTGGATTCCCAATCGTTCTCCACGGTTCATCATCAGTTCCACAGGACGAGGTTGCTACAATCAACCAGTACGGCGGTGCTCTCAAGGCTGCTATCGGTATTCCTGAGCCATGGCTCCGCAAGGCTGCTGAGTCTGCAGTATGCAAGATCAACATCGACTCTGACTCACGTCTCGCTATGACAGCATCTGTACGTAAGGTGCTTGCTGAGAACCCAGCTGAGTTCGACCCACGTAAGTATCTTGCTCCTGCACGTGAGAACATGAAGAAGCTCTTCATGCACAAGATCAACAACGTTCTTGGTTCAAACGGCAAGGCATAATCATTCAGCCTAAGACAAAAAAGGGGTTCTGATCCACACCGGATCGGAACCCTTGTTCGTTTTCTTTGACCCACGTAAGTATCTTGCTCCTGCACGTGAGAATATGAAGAAACTCTTCATGCACAATATCAACAACGTTCTTGGTCCAAACGGCAAGGCAGAGTATTACGGGTGCTGACCGGATGTTGGCATGGTGCTGATCTGGTGCTGACCGGAACTCAGAGTGGGATCCGGGGTTTGTCACACGACAGGACCAAGTCGTACTCACAGGGGTGATTTTTGCCTACTCCCGTGAGACCTCATCGGCCACAGAATGCCCTCGGTGCCACATCTGCTCTCACAGGGGTACCGTAAAATGCCCCCCGTGAGAAGTAGGCCTACTCCCGTGAGCATATAAATATCCGGAGCGATCTCCTTCCCCATCTCTTGACGGATTATGTCGAACTCGCTGTCCGAAGTGGCATCTGTCCTCCTGAATAGTGCTTCCAGAAGCATCTATCCCTTGGTCCAAGTGGCAAGGCAGAGTATTACGGGTGCCGGTCGTGTGCTGACCGGGTGCTGATCTGGTGCTGACCGGAACTCAGAGTGGGATCCGGGGTTTGTCACACGTCTGCCACATGAGCCGTGCAGGAGTATATTGACATATTTCTGACAGGAGTCTTGTTAGGGAATGGCTAAGTGATTGGTTAGAAACTGGGCTTTAATCGGGTTTGGGATTGCCTGAGCTCGACCCATGATTTAGGAAGTGGTCAAGTTTGAGAGTTGGGGCCTGGTTGGGGCCTGGTTGGACAGGGTTTTCTCACAGGGGTGATTTTTGCCTACTCCCGTGAGACCTCATCAGCCACAGAATGCTCTCGGTGCCACATCTGCTCTCACAGGGGTACCGTAAAATGACTCCCTTGAGGCGTAGGCCTACTCCCGTGAGCATTTAATATCCGGAGCGATCTCCTTCCCCATCTCCTGACGGATTATGTCGAACTCGCTGTCCGAAGTGGCATCTGTCCTCCTGAATAGTGCTTCCAGAAGCATCTATCCCTTCAGATTTATGTGAAAAAACCACACAGAAAAATTTAAGTATATGTCAAATTAATTGCATTTCTTTCAGAAAAAGAAATTTATCATGAATCTTTTTTAAGATTGGCATCTTGACAGGACCATGATTCTTATTTTCGCAAGAAAAACAATCTGTGTATGAAAGATGTGATGTTGATGGATTTATATGATGGTTCTTTCTATCATGTATGTACGGAAGGTTTGGAGCAGGTGGCTCTGTTAAGGGATGCAGATGATTATCGGGTTGCGTGGAATTATCTGGCATTGGCTGCGTGGAGAACAGGGGTAGAGGTCGTTGCTTTTGTGTTGATGTCAAACCATCTCCATGTGATTTTCGCGTGCCGGGACATAGGCCAGGCTATAAAAACTGTCAGATTATATAAGCAGTTGCTTGCTCAGTATCTGAAATTCAAGTATGGGCTTACTAAGGTCATGCATTGTACGGATGATTCTATCGTGAAAATTGATACCGTGCAGTACCTGTTGAATTGTATTGCATATGTGTTTCGAAATCCTGTCAGTGCTAAAATCTGCAAGAAGCCCGAAGAATATATGTGGTCGAGCTATTCTTCGTGTTTTAGTAAGGACGATGTTCCATCGGGCCAGCTCATTTCGGAGTTGGGATTCTCAAAGAAGCGGGCAATGCTGCGCACTGCAATGGATCTGACCAACTGCCCGTTTCAAATTAATGATAGAGGCATGATTGCATTGACGACATTTGTGCGAAATGATATCGTTGAGCGGGCCTTCCGAAATTCAGGCAAATCGTTCTTGTATCATTTAGGTTGCTGCAACGATGCAAAGATGGAATATGAGCTTGTTTATCAGCCCCTTATGAATATTACGGATGGGGAAATGCATGAGATGATTGCAAAACATGTGGCCGATCGTTTTCGGGGCAAGGCGATCTCAGAGCTTACCACTTCCGAGAAATGTTCTATTCTTAAATCGCTTTACTTCAGCTACAAGACGACAATTCCTCAGTTGTCTCGAATCATAGGGCTTCCACGTGAACTGGTGAAGGGGATATTGGCGCGGTTTTGATGGGAGCCGGTTTGGGGGCGAGTTGAGGGAGGGGTGAGCAGGGGTGAGCAAGGTTTTTCTCACAGGGGTGATTTTTGCCTACTCCCGTGTGGCTTCATCTGCCGCAGAATGACCTCAGTGCCACATCTGCTCTCACGGGGATGCCGTAAAATGACCCCTGTGAGAGCAGAAAATGCCCACCTGATCCCAGACCAATCTCCCCGCTAAGACGCAGCAGATGTGCGGCGTTAGACAAAAAACGTCCCGATCGTTCATCTGATCGGGACGTTTCTGGTTATTTCTTGGCGATGTAATCGTCGTAGTCTTCCATGGCGCGGACGATGACGTCCTTGGCAACCTCAGGGCCGTAGATGCTGATGAACTGCATTCGGCTGGTGTGCTCTCCTGGGATGTCCTTGTAAGTGCTGAAGTAGTGGATCAGACGACGGATGATGTCGGTAGGAACCTGATCGATGTCGGTCATGGATCCGTATACTGCGTCGCTCTTGAGCACTGCGATGATCTTGTCGTCCGCCTGGTTGTGGTCGAGAAGACGAAGACCTCCGATAGGACGGGCATTCACGATGATGTCTCCGTGGGTCACATCCTTCTCTGTGAGGATGCAGATATCCAGAGGGTCGCCGTCACCTTCTACATCGAGACGTACGAGGGCCTTGTTTGTAAGCTCTGCCATCTTCGGACCGCAATATGTCCTAGGAAGGAAGCCGTAAAGCGAAGGAACTATATTGGAGAATTTCTGAGGACGGTCAAGAGAAAGATATCCTGACTCCTTGTCAACTTCATATTTTACTGTGTCGGTAGGCACGATCTCGATAAATGCCCTTACTTCCTCGGGCACGCTCTTGCCAAGGCTGATTCCGTGCCAAGGGTGAGCTTTGTGTGCATTTCTATAATCCATCTGAGTAGTTTTAATCATGCAAATTTAACAAAGATTTATAAAGAAAGCAGTTTTTCTCCGACAATTCTTGCAGAAATCCCCACGAGTTCTTCGCATGGGCGTTTCTTATAGTACTCCGGTGTCCTGTCTGATGGCTCAGGAGACTCTTCTGGTGCCGCCTGGCTGCTTCCCATAGGCACAAGGCCCAGAAGCTCCTTGCAGACTATCGAACCGTTGATTTCCTTGAATTTTCCGGCCATTTCCTGCACAAGAGCATAATTCCTCGTACGGTCCACCTTTATGGACGGATCATTCGCCGGAGCCATGAGTCCCGCCAGCATGACCATGCCGCTCACGCTTCCGCACACCTCTCTCATACGTCCCATTCCTCCGCCAAATCCCGAAGACATGGCTGCTGCGACCGCATCGTCAATCCCGAATACATCATTATAAGCCAGCACAACAGCCTGGCAGCAATTGTATCCCTCCTCCTTGAAAAGCCTCTTCGCCTTCTCAACTCTTTCTTCTACATTTATATTCATTGCCATTTCCCTTTTATCTGTTCGGATTCTACATTCTTGAAATCTTGATCACATTCCTCAGGTTGCGGATCTGTGAAGTCACCTTATCCAGCTCCAGATTGCTCGGCACTGCGATCTTCATCGAAATCTCATATGTACTCTGCCTGTCGTTTTCCGTAACATTGAACAGCCTTATCGATGCCCTGAACGAATTGACTATGTCCATTATCTCATTGATTACGGACGGTTCCAGAGCCGCTGTGATACGCAGGCCAGTCTGGAAATTGCTTGTGCTTGGATTGTCGCTCCATTTCACCTTCTGTATCCTGTATGGGTACAGGTCCAGAAGACGTCCGGCATTAGGACACGACATTCTATGTATCTTGATACCCTCGGTCCTGGTCACGAATCCGAATACATCGTCTCCGAATACAGGATTGCAGCACTTGGCCATACGATAATCGATGCCCTTTACATTCTTTGCGTCGATCACAAGTATGTCGTCATTGTTGCCGCTTCTTTCCTTGAGAACTGTACCTGTCTTTTTCTCCTGTTCGCCCTGGCCTCCGGTCGGATCAACATTCCTGATCTCGTTGACCATGTTCTTGAACTCGGCAACATCAAGCTCACCCTCTCCGATAGCTGCATAGAATGCATTCAGAGTCTTGTAAGGAAGCTTCTTCAGGATTGCAGCCATCTCCTCGTCCTCGATCTCCATCTTCCAGTTCTTCAGACGCCTGCTCAGAAGTTCCTTACCGTCAGCTGCTTTCTTGAACTCTGCCTCGCTCAGTTTCTGGCGGATCTTGTTGCGTGCCTTGTTGCTCACGACGATGTTCAGCCAGTCCTGAGAAGGCTTCTGATTCTTGCCGGACATGATCTCGACCACATCTCCGGTCTTAAGCTTCTCATTTATCCTTACGGCCTTTCCGTTGACCTTTCCGCCCGTACATTTCACACCCAGGTTGGTATGGATGTCAAAGGCAAAATCAAGGACTGTGGCCCCTGCAGGCAGCTTTCTGAGCTCTCCCGATGGTGTAAAGACGAATACCTCCTTTGTAGGCATCTCCATCAGCTCATCCTCATAATATGCCGCCATAGGATCCTCCTCCGAACCGAGCGGATTCTCCAGGGCCTTTCTTACGGCAGTAAGCCATTTGTCCAATGTCGCCTCATGTCGAATGCCCTTGTATGACCAATGTGACGCAAGTCCGCTTTCGGCCATATCGTCCATTCTCTTGGTTCTTATCTGCACCTCAAGGAAGCTGCCCTCCCTGTTCTTTACGGTGATATGAAGTGACTCATATCCGTTAGGCTTAGGGTTGGAGATCCAGTCGCGCAGACGCTTCGTATCCGATTCGTACTCCTCGGTCACATATGAGAATACCTTCCAGCACAATGCATGCTCGGTAGCCCTATCCTCCTCACAATCAATGATGAAGCGGATTGCAAACACGTCAAAGACGCCCTCGAACGGCACCTTCTGCTTCTGCATCTTCTTGTATATGGAGAGCGCTGTCTTCGTGCGGACCTTCAGTTTATACTGGATGCCCTCGTCGGAAAGTTTCTGCTTCAGTGGCTCGATGAACTGGGTCATGAGCTTCTGCCTGTCCCTTTCCGTACTCTTGAGCTTGTTTGTGATGGTCCTGTACTGTTCAGGCTCCGCATGCCTGAAATATATGTCCTCCATCTCGCTCTTTATGTTGTAAAGACCGAGCTGGTGGGCGAGCGGGATATACAGCATCATGGTCTCGAGGACCTTCCTTTCGCGCGAGAGCTTCGGAAACATGTCCAGCGACCTCATGACCTCGAGACGGTCCGCGATCTTGAGCACAGTTACGCGCGGGTCCTTTGAGTATGAAACGATGAGCTTCTTGTAGTTTTCCGCTTCGAGCTTGGTGTCTTTCGGCTTGATCGTCGAGATCTTGTTGAGACCGTCGACTATCGTATAGACATCCTTGCCGAAGCCTCCGGATGTGATGTCGGTCTCGGGGAAGAACCTTGTAGCCTCATGAAGATATACGGCTGCGACACATTCCGCAGAAAGTCCGATCTCCTCATAAGCAATCATCGCAACAGCGTCCGGGTGTTCGATAAATGGATGTCCGTTGCTTCTGGTATGTGTCTTAAGTGCCTCTGCAGCAATGTTGTATGCAGAACGTACCAGATTCCTTCCGTTTTCGTCAAATCGGGGAAACAGTTCATCTATTCGGTCCATATCTGTCCGTTTTAAGTTCATTATCAGTCTTTCCATACCTTCAGGTACTGCTGCAGAGCCCACATCTCGTCGCGGTATTTCGCAGCTGCCATGAAGTCAAGGTCTGCCGCCGCCTTCTGCATGTTGCGTTTAGCCTGCTCGACGGCTTTTTCGACCTGAGGTCTGCTCATAGAACGGATAACAGGGTCCTGAAGCACTGCCGCAAGGTCTGCCTGTATGTATCCGTCAGCATATGCCGAATTGCTCTCTCTCTTCGAATCGTGTCCGAGTCCTACGCTCACCGTTCCCTTGCCAAGTTCGGTAGGATCCGGGATGTAGATAGGGTCGTCGTATGAATTCGCAGCACTGACCTTTCCGGATACGGTGTTTGCCAGTCTCGAGTTGTGGAGCACGTTCTTCTTTGCCGAAACCTGAGTCGGAGTTATGCCGTGGAGCTTGTTGTACTCCATCTGCTTGCTTCGCCTTCGGTCGGTCTCGTATATGGTCTGCTGCATCGATTCGGTGATGGTGTCGGCATACATTATCACCAGTCCGTTTACATTTCGTGCAGCTCGTCCAGCTGTCTGGGTCAGGGCTCTTCCGCTTCTGAGGAATCCCTCCTTGTCTGCGTCCAGGATCGCTACAAGAGATACGGTAGGGATGTCCAGACCCTCTCGAAGGAGGTTCACACCCACAAGCACGTCGAAAAGACCGTTCTTGAAGTCCTCGATGATCTGTACTCGTTCCAGAGTGTCCACGTCCGAATGTATGTATCGGCATCGTACTCCCATCCTCGTGAAATATTTCTCAAGCTCCTCAGCCATCCTTTTGGTAAGGGTAGTGACGAGTACTCTTTCGTCTATCTCAGCTCGTATGCGGATCTCCTCCAGCAGGTCGTCGACCTGATTTTCGGTAGGACGTACCTGGATAGGAGGGTCGAGAAGTCCGGTAGGACGTACAACCTGTTCGACCACAAGGCCTTCCGATTTTTCCAGTTCATATTCTGCCGGAGTGGCGCTCACGTATACCTTCTGCCCCGTAATCTCCTCGAACTCATTGAATTTCAATGGTCTGTTATCTGCTGCAGCAGGAAGTCGGAATCCATATTCGACCAATACCGACTTGCGGGAATGGTCTCCTCCGTACATTGCCCTGATCTGCGGAAGGGTCACATGGCTCTCGTCGATGAAGGTGATGAAATCCTTCGGGAAATAGTCGATCAGGCAGAAAGGCCTCATTCCTTCGCTGCGTCCGTCGAAATATCTCGAATAGTTCTCGATGCCAGGGCAGTAGCCCATTTCCTTTATGAATTCAAGGTCATATTCAACTCTCTGCTGAAGTCGCTTGGCTTCCAGATGCTTGCCTATTTCACGGAAATATTCGCACTGGGCGGTCATGTCATCCTGGATCTGGCTTATGGCCTTTATGCTTCGTTCCTTTGTGGTCACGAAATTGCCGGCAGGGTAGATTGCGATCTCGTCCAGTTCTTCGATGAATGCTCCGCTCACGGGGTCGATCACCGATATGGCGTCGACTTCGTCTCCGAAGAATTCGATGCGTACCGCATTTTCTCCATATCCGATGCATATGTCGACGGTGTCTCCGCGGACCCTGAATGTTCCACGCTTGAATTCCACCTCCGTGCGGCTGTACAGGGCATCCACCAGCTGGTAGAGAAGCCTTGTCATGCTACGCTGCTCACCACGCTTCACGGTTACGGTCTGCGCATGGAAGTCGGCAGGGTTTCCGATGCCGTAAAGACATGATACACTGGAAATTACAATTACGTCGCGACGTCCTGAGAGAAGGGATGAGGCAGCGCTTAGACGGAGCTTCTCGATCTCGTCATTGATGCTCAGGTCCTTCTCTATATATGTGTCAGTCACAGGCAGGTATGCCTCCGGCTGATAATAATCATAATATGAAACGAAATATTCCACGGCGTTGTTCGGAAAGAACGACTTGAATTCTCCGTACAACTGTGCGGCGAGAGTCTTGTTATGGCTGAGAATAAGCGCAGGACGCTGAAGCTTCTCGATGACGTTTGCCATTGTGAAGGTCTTTCCGGAACCGGTAACTCCAAGCAGGGTCACGGCGTCGACTCCGTCGTTCAACGCTTCGCATATACCCTTGATGGCAGACGGCTGGTCCCCGGAGGGCTTGTATTGAGAATCTATCTTGAATTTTGCCATATCAGTCGTTCCAGGCTTGACCGGGAATCTATATGCAAATATAACGAATATCATTTATTTCTCTTTCGGAAATTTTATTATATTTGCATGATTTTCTTCCACTGTCATTCCGACCGACCGAAGGGAGTGGAGAAATCTGTTTTAACGAACAACGTTTTATAAAACAATAGTACTATTATGGTTTATTCACATGAAGTGCAGCAGATGTGCTGCGTAAAGAAGGGACCTAACCACGGTCCAGCTCCAATTCCTGAGGAAGGAAAGTGGGTAAAATCAAAGCAGATCACTGATATCTCAGGCCTTACTCACGGTATCGGCTGGTGTGCTCCTCAGCAGGGTGCATGTAAGCTTACTCTCAATGTAAAGGAGGGTATCATTCAGGAGGCTCTCGTTGAGACTATCGGTTGCTCAGGTATGACTCACTCAGCTGCTATGGCATCTGAGATTCTTCCTGGCAAGACTCTCCTTGAGGCTCTCAACACTGACCTCGTTTGCGACGCTATCAATACAGCTATGCGCGAACTCTTCCTCCAGATCGTTTACGGACGTACTCAGTCAGCTTTCTCTGAGGGTGGTCTTATGATCGGTGCTGGTCTTGAGGACCTCGGAAAGGGACTCCGTTCACAGGTTGGTACACTCTACGGTACACTCGCTAAGGGTCCACGTTACCTTGAGATGGCAGAGGGTTACATCAAGACTCTCGCACTCGATAAGAACGACGAGATCTGCGGATATCAGTTCGTACACCTCGGACGCTTTATGGACCTCATCAAGAAGGGCGTTGACGCTAATGAGGCTCTCAAGCAGGTAACAGGAACATACGGCCGCTTCACTGAGGAGGCTGGTGCAGTTAAGTATATTGACCCACGTCACGAATAATAAGGAGGAAAGACAATATGATTAGAGAAGTAA
>JAZRQM010000064.1:0-14901 GCA_045649795.1 Candidatus Cryptobacteroides sp.
GATAGGTATCTGATAAAAGGTTAGGATAACCTTTAAAATGCGTTTGATGCAAAGGTATGAAGATTTTTTATTTCTCCAATAAACTTTCTATATTTTCGAAGTATTTTGAAGTATCAGCTGTTATCGAACCCAAAACCGCAACAAGTTCTTTGACATATTGGATAGATATTCAATCAGTTATGGTAAAGAAAAAGGGACATCTTCCGATGAAGATGTCCCCTTGTGCGGGCGAAGGGAATCGAACCCATACGCCTCACGGCACCAGATCCTAAGTCTGGCTTGTCTACCAATTTCAACACGCCCGCGACTGTATGTCCCCGAAAGGGATTGCAAATTTAGTACAAATTATCTGATTTGCAAAAGTATTTATCCGACAATGTACTTGCTCTTCGGGAGAAAGGCCAGGAGTCTGACCACTGCTGCGCATACCAGATAGGTTATGATTGCGGAAACAATCATGACGCAAGGTGTAGGGATTCCCCATGAATTCACCCAGCCGAAAACAGGCGTAAGTGCAAACATGTGCATGAGATACATTCCGTAGCTGAGCTTGGAAATCGGAAGGACAATGTGCTCGTAAAACCATCCTGAAGCTGTTATCTTGCGTATTACCAGGAAGTACGCCACCGTCTGCATCATGACTCCGAATGTACAGAAATTCCATGTGGTCTCCATCAAGACAGCAGTTTCATATGGAGCTGAGATAGGAAAACCCATTTCACGCGGCATGAAATGCCAGTATCCCCCGGCTGTAACAGCATATCCGACGATCCAGAATGGAATTGCATATGCCAATGTCTTCTTCCAAGAAACTTCCCCTGCATATGTCCTTATATAATGTCCGAGAACGAGGAAACCGATGAATCCGCTGACATAATAGAATGTTCCGAACGGATTCCATGGGCATTCTCCCCAAAGGTTCGGACTGCCGGTGACAGTTTCCGCCAATGGTCTGAAAAGAGGCAGAACAGTCGTGAAAGCCCAGAGAATCAGGAAGTTCCTCTCCCCTTTTTTCGACACCTTCTCTGCCCATGGCGAGAGCAGAGGCATCAGAAGATAGACGCCCAGAAGCATGTAGACGAACCATAGATGTCCGCTTGCAGTCATCACGAAATTGAACGGCAGTTCCTTAAGTCCGCCTGCAATATCGGCCTTTGCACCTGAACCGAAAGGAGGTATGAAGATATACAGCAGCGTCCATATGACAAACGGGATGACCACCCTCACGAAACGCTTCCTGAAGAAAGTGCCGGTATCGGTCTTCAACGGGAAAAGAAGGTAACTTGAGGCAAGGACAAACAACGGCACCGAAGGCCTGAGAGCTGAATTTATCGCTGTGGTCCAGAATGCATTACCCCATGAGGCGATGTATGTGCCCTCTGTGCCGCCAAGATAGAAAGGCTCGATACAATGTACGAGCATGACCATGAAGCATGCGATGAAACGCAGCCAGTCCAGAAAAACTACACGTTCTGATTTTAAAAGCATATTCCTAATCTTATACTGAAACTCATTGCAAGATTTGTATTCACCATGTCGAACCAGTGCCAGAGTTCGAAGCCATGATGATAGTGCGTCTCCGCCGGATTGCCCAATGCATAGCCTCCTCCTACCCAGAAATCAGCCAGAAAGCGCTTATATACATACTGGTATCCGACTGTGCCAAGTAGGGCACCCATATTGGCAAGTGTGCGGCCGCCTGTGCTGTGATTGTAGAAATAATGTGAATACATGACCTCCGGGCGAAGATAAAAGCCTTTCAAAGACATATTATCCTTGTCTGGAAGGAAGAACTTATGTCCGTATCTGACGGTAAAACCGAGAGGATCATTGTCATACTTATCATATCCTGCACTTATGAGACTACCACAGATCTCACCGCTCTGTCGGACATTCGGGAAGGCTCTTTCGTATGAAACCTTGGTACTTCCGCTAAGCCATGAAAGGAAGGTGATCTTTACGGAATTGAGATAGTCCTCACCAGCGGTTCGAGTCATAGGACCCGACGCGTATGAATTGGAGGGAATAAGAAACAATGCAAATATGATTGCCAGGGGAAGTCTTTTCATAGTATGTGTTTTATATCGCGAATTTACCGACAATATCACTATGGAACAAAAAAAAAGAGGAAAAACCTTTCAGCTTTTCCTCATTAGTAGCGGGAGTGGGATTCGAACCGCACGACCTTCGGGTTATGAGCCCGACGAGCTACCGACTGCTCTATCCCGCGATATTGGACTGCAAATATACGGACAATTTTTGAAACTGCAAATTTTTATTGCAAAAATTCCAAAATTTCCGAAATATTGTCTTTAGCAAAGCTCTTCTGCTCTCCTGTAGAGAGGTTTTTCACATTGATGACACCCTCTGCGATCTCATTTCCACCGACGATTGAAAGGAAAGGAATCGCCTTCTTGTCGGCATAGTCGAACTGTTTCTTGAGCTTTGACTGCTCAGGATAGATTTCACAGGCAACGCCAGCCTCGCGAAGCGACTTCACTACCGGAATGAGATACTTGAGTTCCTCAACGCCCATGTTCGCAAAGAGAAGCTTCGTTGTAGAAGTCACCTCTGAAGGGAACTTATCAAGGCCCTTGAGAACATCATAGATACGGTCTGCACCAAATGAGATACCGACTCCAGACATGTTAGGGAGGCCGAAGATGCCTGTAAGGTTGTCATAACGACCGCCACCGCAAATGCTTCCGATTGCAAAATCCTTTGCCTTCACCTCGAAGATTGCACCTGTATAATAATTTAGACCACGCGCAAGCGAAAGGTCGATCTCGACTTCATGACGGATTCCTGCAGCATCTATGAATCCGAAGAGCTCCTCAAGCTCGTCAAGACCCTTCAGACCTGTCTCAGAGACGATACCCGAAGCAGACTTTCCGTTCATGAGATCACGCATCACAGCAAGTTTCTCTGCTGTAGTACCTGAAAGCTGGAGCACCGGACGGATCACCTCGATAGCCTCAGGAGTAAGTCCCTTCTCTGCCATCTCAGCCTCAACAGCCTCAAGACCTATCTTGTCGATCTTGTCGATAGCCACTGTGATGTCTACAACCTTGTCAGGGAAACCGCAGATCTCAGCCATACCGGTGAGCACCTTACGGTTGTTGATCTTGATGCATACGTTTACATCAAAGAGAGTGAACACTCTGTCAACGATCTGCACAAGCTCAAGCTCGTTAAGCTGTGATGTAGAGCCGATTACGTCCACGTCACACTGATAGAACTCTCTGTAACGGCCCTTCTGAGGACGGTCAGCACGCCATACCGGCTGGATCTGGAATCTCTTGAATGGGAATGTGATCTCATTCTGATGCTGCACCACAAAACGCGCAAACGGCACAGTAAGGTCATAACGAAGACCCTTCTCACATACCTTCAGCGAAAGTGCCTTGCTGTTATATCCATCCTCGGTTCCCTCAACGCGATATTCATCATAGTTGATCTTGGAGAATGCATCGCCCGAGTTCAGGATTCTGAAAAGAAGCTTGTCTCCCTCCTCGCCATACTTGCCGAGAAGAGTGCTCAGGTTCTCCATCGACGGAGTCTCTATCGGAGCATATCCGTATGTCTTGAAGACAGAACGGATGGTATCGAATATATAGTTGCGGCCGGCCATTTCAGCTGGTCCGAAGTCTCTTGTTCCCTTTGGAATAGATGGTTTCTGTGCCATTTTCAGTATTATTATCAATTAGAACGTACAAAGATAACTATTTTACTCTTCAGGAGCAAACATCGGATCCCATGCAGGAAGCTGCACAGGCTTCTGATCGAGCATCTTGAGCACATCTGCAGGAACATACTTCTTCTCCACAACAAGACGGAACATGTACTCATTGAACCATTCGTCTGTCATGATGTAGTTGCCCTGATATCCGGCAGCCGGACCCCAGCTGTTTTCAACCATCCACTTTACAGGCTTTCCGTCCACTACATCTACAGCAATGAGAGTCATCGCATGCGACGATCCGCTGGCATGGGTCTGCACCCTCTGCTTCTTGTCCATACCGAATGTAACCCCCATAAGTGATTCATAATCAAAATTATTGATATCAAGCACACCCTTCTTGCTGTTTGCAAACTTGCCCACATCGCAAGAGAAATACATCGCGGTATTATCCTTGATCGAAGCTATCGCCATCTCCTTGATGCGCTCCACAGGGAGATTGATGTACAGCCAGTTATGACCGTCATACACATGTCTGTCGTAGTCGATCTCGTATACCTTTCCATACTCGCGGCATGGATCGTTCATGATCATCACATAATTGTTCTCGAGGTCCTCGCCGATGAACTCATCATAGAACGACTTAGGAGTATATTTCTTGCGGCTTACGATATTATTGTTCTTGTCGCAGCGTGTCCACTCAAACTCCTGGACAGGCTCTCCAAGACATAGAGCAAGCATGCGGTAGATCTCGGAAAGCTGTCTGACCTTCATGTCCTGAAGCTTTGACTTAGGAGCTTCACGAAGCTCAAGACCATACTCACGGAGCTTGAGTTTGAGAAGATTAGCCATCTGGGAAGTATTGTCTGACTGGTATGTCTCTGGCATCGCCTCAGCCGGAACAAGTCCGTACTTTGTGATAAGGTTTGAAACTCCTGTAAACTGTCCTCCGTCGCTGAGCGGATTAGAAAACAGCCAGTCCACCTGCCTGTCCTCGAAAGGAAGATCCTTTGTATCGATCACTCCCTGAAGGAAAAGGTTCGCCTTCTCCAGCTGGTCATAGAAGAAAAGATAATTCTGAGAGAACTCCATACCAGGAAGTTCATACTTATCTATCATTTTGGCTCTCAATACATTAAGACCAGTGAAAAGCCAGCATCTTCCTGACGATTTCTGATCTGTTATGCCCTTGGTCTTTACCCTGTCCGAGAAATGGGTATCGATCATGGCCGCATTCTCCGCATTCATGGCCAAAGTACCAATCGGAGTCGTCGCAAGCGCATTCCTCAGCGCCTTATCTGCCGCATTTCCTTCATATCCCTCGCTGATCTTCACAAGCATTTCCGCTGAAATACCACCCTTAGGATTTCCTGCCGGCTGCTGCGCATTTGCATTGAATCCGGCACACATAGCGGCCAAGGCCGCCGCAAGAACAAGTTTCTTCATATCTTATGTATTTTATTTCCATATAAAAGAAGCCGGCCTCAAAGAGCCAGCTTCCACCGCACCTGCAAGGTGCACAAAGTTAAGAAAATATTTTATTAAAAACCGTAATCAGCTGGAGTCACTTCCCCGCCCTCTGTCACATCCACCTCGATCTCGCGTCCTCCGAATCTTATGTCGAACCTGTAGAAGTCTCCCGTCGGGGTCTGACAATATTCCACATCATTTCCCTCGACCTGACCCGATCCATATTCCGAAGCTGTCAGATAATCCTTTATCTGCTGAGGGACAGCTGCAAGCAGCATATCCGTAGAAGTACGTATCCATGTTCCATCATTCTGATACCACGCCTCATTATCCACACCATTCGGACGGGATCCGGTCTCGAAAGACACCTTCCAATATCCGCCCTGAGGCTCCCATTCCACATCCCACGCACCTGGATACATTCTTGCAAATTCAGTCCTTACGTCCTTTGAAGGCCTGCCATCTTCATATTTTTCACAAGCCCCGGCGGCAACCAGCAACATCACGGCTGCCGCAATTGTCATCATTCTTTTCATAACACATCAATCATCAATTCCTATCAAAGCGAAGTTGGTACCGAACTTCAATTCCATACCATTGGAAAGCTTGACATCATATGACCAACGGCTCACCTCATACTCCACATACTTCACATTATGGTAATTCTGCTTAACATACTCACGGATCTGTACCGGTATGATTTCAGCAAGGACACCGTTGCCTTTAGATTCGATCTTGTCAAGACGTCCGTTATTCTCAAACTGAATCTTAACGCCACTGACCAATACTACTGTGTATTCGGGGAGAATAAGATCATCATCCTTTGTTGCATATGAGATCTTATCTTCAGGATAGTACTGAGATATAAAGGCTTGCGCTGCTGATGGGAGCTGCTGATAAGTAACCGGTCTGTCGTCTGCCTTAGCTACTGACATGAAAGCCGTCATTGCGGCGAGGATTGCAAAAATTCTTTTCATAGTTATTGTCATTTACATTGTTTATATTCATTTCACTTACTCTTCCGTAAGTTTTACAATGCAAATGTCAGACACAATTCTGAAAAGAAACTGAAATTATCTTGAATTTTTCAAAATTACATGAAAAATATGACGATTGTCGGAAAAATCGTATGAAAGCGAAAGTCCGTTGCGTTCGCAGACCGTATATGCAAGAGCAAGGCCAAGACCTGTAGAGCCTTCCTTACGGCCTCCCGGCTGGTAGAATCTGCGGAAAATCTTCTCCTTGTCAAGGCTTGCTTCGCCAGGATTGCTGATTTCAAATCCATTTTCATCCATCACGACACGGACGGACGCTCCCAAAGGTGAATGCACGTAAGCATTCTTTACCAGATTGCCAACCAGAACCGAGGCCATCTGTTCATTGATCAGGCATTTGAAATCTCCTTTGCGATCAACGGCTGAAACAATATCCTTATGTGAATATATTTCATCGTGCAGAGATAAAGAGTCGATAATCATCTCACCTATATTGGCTTCCACCTTTTCCGGGAATCTGTCATTCTCGATCTTCGCCAGCAGGAGCATGGTCTTGTTCAGACGGATCAGATGCTGAAGGCTGCGCTTGAGCTTCACCAGCTCCGAGGCCATCTCCTCATCAAGGTCCGGACGCTCCAGAAGCATGTCAAGCCTGTTGCTGCATACAGCCAGAGGGGTCTGTAGCTCGTGCGAGGCGTTTCCGATAAAGATCTTTCTCTCCTCGTACTCATGCTCGAACCTGTCCACAGCCTCCTTCACGGAATCCGCCAGCTTGCGGAATTCATAGACATCGGTCCGGCAAGGTACCGGCTTGTCAACCTTGCCCGGAGTATATCCATCGATCCACTTCAGGATGGCCTTGAACGGTCTCATGTTGTAGTCAATGACCAGCACACCTACTATCCAAAGGGTTATGAGCAATACTATGAAGAGGAGTCCGGTCCACCAAAGCACATGTCCGATCAACGTATCCTGCTCGAATGTGGGCAACGATACCGAAATCTCATAATGCTGGCCTTCCTTATCAACGAAAATCTGCTTGCGGACTCTTGAACTGGCGAAATCCTCCTGACTGCGCAGATATGCCTCCGCATCGTCATAGACGACTGCAGGATTGGCCGCCGCATACTCCGGAGACACCTTCTGTATATAATATGTATTATAAGCACCGTTGAAGCGCTCGGGAAGTTCGGCGCCTGAAAGCATGCGGGATATGATGTTGTCCGAATACTCCTTGAGGATCATATCCGTATCGGCATGTATC
Source organism: Candidatus Cryptobacteroides sp. (assembly GCA_045649795.1). Classification (GTDB taxonomy): domain Bacteria; phylum Bacteroidota; class Bacteroidia; order Bacteroidales; family UBA932; genus Cryptobacteroides. The sequence goes on from JAZRQM010000064.1 coordinate 7,409, forward strand.
CTCGAGGCCATTGTCCTGTACGAAAGCCATCCCCAGACGCCGAGGGTGACGACAAGGGGAAGTATCAGGGTACGGGCAATCTTATGGACAAGTTTCATATTATCAAGGTGTTACAAGCTTATATCCAAATCCGTAAACAGACTTTATCTCAATATCGGCTCCTGCATCTGCTAGCTTGCGACGAAGATTCTTCATCTGCGCATATACGAACTGGAAGTCGTCCGACTGATCTATATGGTCGCCCCAGACAGCCTCGGCAAGCACAGCCTTATCGACAGTATGTCCGGGACGCATCAGGAAATATTTCAGAATGTCGAACTCCTTCTTCAGCAGAGAAACCGGCTTTCCGTCTATCTTCAAGACCTTGGAAACATCATCCAGGACGACATTTCCGACCTTGTAGCCAATCTCCCCGTCATTGCGGCTCCTGCGCGCGACACTTCTGATACGTGCCACGAGTTCTGCCATATGGAAAGGCTTCGCAAGATAATCATCCGCTCCCAGCTCAAGCCCTTTAACCTTGTCATCGAGAGAATCACGGGCGGAAATGACTATGACGTCCGCCCTGTTTCCCGCCTGCTTCATATGTTCCAGGATATCAAAGCCGCTGCCCCCCGGAAGATTTATGTCCAGAAGCACACAATCATAGCTGTACACGCCGAGTTTCTCCATGGCTGCATTGAAATCCATGGCATTCTCGACAACATATCCTTCCTGCTTCAGCGCCTTGGTCATCAGCTCCTGAAGCGAGAGTTCATCTTCTATTATAAGCAGTTTCATAGTCTGTTCCGGCGGTCCTTATGGACAAGTCCTCAAATATAAAACATTTTCTTCTTATTTCGGCATAAAGAAAACGAAACTTTTTATACCTTTGGGGTTCAATTTGACTGACATGAGCAAAAGATTATTCCTGATAGACGGACACGCACTGATCTTCAAGATGTACTACGCATTCCTGCGACATCCGATGATCAACTCCAAAGGCGCGGACATGTCCATCCTTTTCGGATTCACCAAATACATACTCGAACTCATAGAAAAAGAAAATCCGACGCATCTGGCCATTGCCTTCGACCCTCCGGGAGGGACTTTCAGACATGAAATGTATCCGGAGTACAAGGGCACAAGGCAGGATACTCCACAACTGATCATAGATTCTCTGGAACCGCTCTGCGAGCTTTGCCGTGCGATGCGCTTCCCTGTTCTGATGGTCAAGGGATTCGAGGCCGATGACGTCATCGGTTCAATGGCGAAACGTGCTGAAAAAGAGGGATTTGATGTGTTCATGGTAACTCCTGACAAGGATTACGGACAGCTGATTTCCGAACATATCACACAGTTCAAACCTGGTAAATCGGGATCCGAGAACGAGCTCATCGACGTTGCGAAAGTATGTGAAAAATACAACATTTCAAGGCCGGAGCAGGTCATTGAGATACTTACCATCTGCGGTGACTCGTCGGACAATGTACCGGGCGTGAAGGGCGTAGGAGAGGTCGGAGCAGGCAAGCTGATCGCAAAATATGACAATGTAGAGAATATCTATGCACATATCGACGAACTTACTCCGAAGCAGAGGGAAGCCTTCGAAAACGCACGAGGCCACATCAGTCTCAGCCACGAGCTTGTAACGATCAAGACCGACATCAGCCTTGAAGTGACAAGCGAGGATATGGCAGTGGATTTTACATATGATCCTGCCGTAGCGGACCTTTTCGAGAAATATGAGTTCGGTTCATTGAGGAAATACATAGGAAACGTGCAGCCGACAGCTCCAAAGGAGGAGAAGAAGCTCAGTTTCAACACAATAGATGCAGCAGAGGCATGCAGAAAGGCAAAAGCTTCGGGAAAGGCTGCAATCATAACTGAAGGGGCCGGCAGTGGGATTTTCACAGACATAGGAAGCATCATCCTGGCCTGCTGCTCTGACGGAGAATGCTTCGCCGCAGCCGGATCGGCAGACGATTTCAAGGGCATCATATCAGATCCGGAAATCATCAAATACGGCTACGACCTGAAGCTTCAGCGCAACATTCTGTCCCACAACGGGATAGCCCTTGCGGGAAAACTCATGGACATAGAGTTGATGCATTATCTCATCAATCCCGAAAAGAGCCATAAGATCGATATCCTGTCAAGATCATACCTTGAAATCAACCTGGAAGAGAGCCTCCCTGAGAAAAAGGAGGAGGTTTCCCTATCATTGTTCGACGAAGCTCCGGAGGAGACATCCGATGTTTCGGACAGATACCCTGAAGCCGTGGCGACACTCCTGCTCGGAGATGCCATCTGGAAGGAAATGGAGGAGTCAGACCTCTGCGGACTGTACGAAAGGATGGAAGAGCCACTGCTGAAAGTGCTTTCGGACATGGAGATGGAAGGTGTGAAGATAGACCAGCCTCAGCTCAGGAAATATGCATCGGAACTTGCTGCCGAGATGAATGAGATACAGGAGAGGGTAAGGGAAATGGCTGAAGAGCCGGCTCTCAACATCATGTCTCCCAAGCAGGTCGGAGTCCTTCTTTTCGAGAAGATGAACCTCGACCCTAAGATCAAGCCAAAGGGAGCCAGCAAAAGCTACCCTACCGACGAGGATACATTGAATGCCCTCGCTGACAAGCACCCGATAATCAATGAGATACTCGAATACAGAGGAGTCAAGAAGCTTCTCTCAACATATATCGAGCCTCTGCCAAGCAACATATCCCCTATTACAGGAAAGATACATACCACTTTCAATCAGGCACTTACAGCAACGGGGAGACTGAGTTCCTCAAAGCCTAACCTCCAGAACATCCCGATCAGGACAGAGCGTGGAAAGGAGATCAGGAAGGCGTTTGTGCCAAGTCGCCCGGACGGACTCATCGTATCGGCCGACTACTCTCAGATCGAGCTCAGGATCATGGCTCATCTGAGCTGCGACCAGCATCTTATCGCGGCCTTCCGCAACGGTCAGGACGTACATGCAATGACAGCTGCGAAGATTTTCGGCATCGATATCGAAGATGTGACAGCCGACCAGAGACGCATCGCCAAGACCGCTAACTTCGGCATCATGTACGGCATATCATCGTTCGGCCTGGCACAGCGTCTGCACATCGGAAGGGCGGAAGCAAAGAAGATCATCGATGATTATTTCGCGAATTTCCCGGCCATTTCGTCATATATCGACGACACCGTCACCGCAGCGCGTGAGACCGGCTATGTCGAGACAATCTTCGGCCGACGCAGATATCTGCCGGACATCAATTCGAAGAACGGCACAGTGCGTGCACTTGCAGAGCGAAATGCCATAAATGCCCCTATCCAGGGCACATCGGCCGACATCATCAAGCTTGCAATGATAAACGTGGACAAACGCATTGCCGCCGAAGGACTGCAAAGCCGCATGATACTCCAGATCCATGACGAACTTGTCTTTGACGCGATTCCGGAAGAGGTGGAAAAGCTTGAGAAGATCGTTACCGAGGAGATGGAAAATGTAATGAAACTGTCTATACCTTTAACCGTAGAATGCAATCATGGAAACAACTGGCTCGAAGCTCACTAATCTGCCCGACATCGATCTGGTAAAGCTCGCGATTGAGCAGAATCAGGCGGCATATATCGTGCTCTACACCCGATACAACGCCGGCGTGAAGAGTCACATATCCCGCTATGTAGCTCAGAAAGAGGACATTGAGGATATCTGTCTGGAGAGTTTCCAGAAAGCGTTCAGCCAGATAAGCTCGTACAATCCCGAGTATAAGTTCTCCACATGGCTGTATAGAATCGCACGAAACACGGCTTTCGACCACCTGAACAAGCATGACAGGGAGAAGACGAACATGCCGACGACATCCATAAACGAGGACATTGCCGAGCTTAAGGAACTTCCGGCAACAATGCACAATCCGGAGGAGGATATCATAAACCAGCAGGAGTACGACAAGTGGCTCACAAACATAGAGAAACTGAAGGATGACTATAAGGTCGTCGCCAAGATGAACCTTATCGACAATTTCGGATACAAGGAGATCGCTGACGCACTGGAGATGCCGATCAATACGGTCAAGACCAAGATCCGACGTGCCAAGGCGCAGCTTCTCAAAATGATGGATTACTCTGACGAACTTCTTTAACCTGTCATCCCGAGCCTGTCGAGGGATCTAAAACAAATAAAGCAATGACATTCAACGAATTCAAAACCATACTGGAAGACAAGTTCCCGGAAGTTACTGCAGAGCAGATGGCGCAGTTCGAGAAGATGGACGCCCTCTATCGCGACTGGAACTCGAAGATCAATGTAGTATCTCGCAAGGATATCGACGAGCTGTACAGACACCATGTGCTGCATTCGCTCGGTATAGCCGCATACCTCAAGACTCAGATGCCTGATGTATATGACCGTCTTCGCGGAGAGGGTCCGTACAGCGTCGCTGAGCCGATGAAGATACTTGATCTCGGTACAGGAGGAGGCTTTCCGGGCATTCCCCTGGCGGTGATGTTCCCACATGCGGAGTTTACCCTCTGCGACTCTATCGGCAAGAAGATCATCGTGGCTACAGAGGTCAGCAAAGGCTTGGAACTCAAGAATGTAAAGACCGTGAACGCACGTGCGGAATCGCTTCCTGAGACCTTCGACTACATAGTATCCAGGGCTGTGACTTCTCTGGACAATTTCATGCCTTGGGTGAAGGGTAAATATTCGGAAGGCATCCTCTACCTGAAGGGTGGAGATCTGGCCGAGGAAATATCGACAGCCATGGCAAAATTCAAGATGAGAAAGGGTTCCGTACACTCGTGGCCGATCTCAAGCTGGACTTCTGACGAGTTTTTTGAGACCAAACAGGTTATTTATATAGAAAAATAGCAAAATATTTTGCAATTCAATTGAAAAAGACTACCTTTGCACTCCCAATTTTATAGGATAATAATAAAAATATCTAGATATGAAAAGAACATTCCAACCATCACAGCGCAAGCGCCGCAACAAGCATGGCTTCCGCGAGCGCATGTCGACTCCAAATGGACGTCGTGTATTGGCAGCTCGCCGTCGTCGCGGCCGCAAGAAACTGACTGTATCATCTGAGGACAGATGGTAAGAAAAAGAACCCGACCGCGAGGCCGGGTTCTTTTTCTTATATGTATCCTGATATGGAAATGGACGAAAGATATATGCGTGAGGCCTTGAGGGAGGCCATGCGTGCAGCCGAAGAGGATGAGGTTCCTATCGGCGCAGTTATCGTATGCAAGGGCAGGATCATCGGCAAAGGCCACAATATGACCGAAAGGCTGAACGATCCTACAGCACATGCAGAGATGATTGCCATCACCGCGGCTACGGAGGCCATGGGCGGAAAATATCTCAACGATTGTACGCTCTATGTCACCGTTGAGCCTTGCCCTATGTGCGCCGGAGCTCTTGCCTGGGCACAGACCGGACGAGTCGTATATGGTGCTGCCGACCCCAAGCGTGGTTTTTCAATGTTCTCCCCTTCCCTGATGCATCCCAAGACAGAGGTCGTATCAGGAGTGCTCGCAGACGAGTGCAGCGGCCTTGTGAGCGATTTCTTCAAGAATAAGAGAAAGTAGCATGGAATGGCTTGAGGGACTTGGACTTTTAGGTCTGTTCATAGGAACGTTTCTGGCGGCGACAATCTTCCCGTTCAGTTCCGATGCGCTTTATCTTGCGATTCTGGCAGCCACAGCCAATCCTGTCGGATGCCTCCTGATCGGCACTCTCGGAAACTGGCTCGGAAGCGTCCTGACGTACTGGATAGGCTGGATCGGAAAGTGGGAATGGATCGAAAAATGGTTCAAGGTAAAGCCCGAAACTCTCCAGAAGCAAAAAGAGAGGGTCGACAAATGGGGCGTCTGGCTCGCTCTTACCGCCTGGATCCCGTTCATAGGTGATGTCATTGCGATAGCCCTGGGATTCTACAAGACACGTCCCGGCTGGACCATGGTGCTGCTTTTGGTCGGCAAGTTCGCCCGATTCCTTGTCTGGAATCTGATCTACGGACTGTTCTAAACAATTTGCAGAAAATTAAAAATAGTAATATCTTTGCAGCCGGAATTGAGGTATGGTGTAATGGTAGCACTAGGGATTTTGGTTCCCTCTGTCCAGGTTCGAATCCTGGTATCTCAACCAAAGCAATAAGCCAGCCCTCGGGCTGGCTTTCTGAATGTATATAGGCCACTTGAAAGCTCGCTTTCAAAGTGGCCTATATACATTCAGAAACAAGATGTTCGAAGAACATCGGTTATTGCTTTGAAGTGCCCCCGCGGCAGCGGTACAGGATGTGGACGCAAAGCGGACAAATCCTGAAAAAGGCGGCCAAGTCACCGAGACCTGCCGCCTTTGATATGTATCAGATGATATTAGAGACCGAGCTTCTTGAAGAAGTCGTTGCCCTTGTCGTCCACGAGGATGAATGCAGGGAAGTCCTCTACGCGGATCTTCCAGATTGCCTCCATGCCGAGCTCAGGATACTCGACGCACTCGATGCTCTTGATGTTGTTCTGAGCGAGGATCGCTGCAGGACCACCGATAGAACCGAGGTAGAATCCGCCGTACTTGTGGCAAGCGTCAGTAACGCACTGAGCGCGGTTACCCTTAGCGAGCATGATCATGCTGCCGCCGTGGCTCTGGAAGAGGTCAACATATGAGTCCATACGGCCTGCAGTAGTCGGTCCCATAGAACCACATGCCATTCCTGCAGGAGTCTTCGCAGGACCAGCATAGTAGATAGGGTGATCCTTGAGGTACTGAGGCATCTCCTCTCCCCTGTCGAGGCGCTCCTTGATCTTTGCGTGAGCGATGTCACGGCCTACGATGATGGTACCGTTGAGGCTGAGACGAGTCGATACAGGGTACTTTGTGAGCTCCTTGAGGATCTCTGACATCGGCTGGTCGAGGTTTATCTTCACTGCCTCGCCTTCGCCTGCCTGACGGAGTTCTTCTGGGATGGGACGTGCAGGATTGTCATCGAGCTTCTCGATCCAGATACCGTCCTTATTGATCTTAGCCTTGATGTTACGGTCAGCCGAGCAGCTTACACCGAGTCCTACAGGGCAGCTTGCGCCGTGGCGTGGGAGACGGATGATACGTACATCGTGAGCGAAGTACTTACCGCCGAACTGAGCTCCGAGACCGATCTTATGGGCCTCCTCGAGAACGAGCTTCTCAAGCTCGATGTCACGGAACGCACGTCCTGTCTCGTCACCTGTTGTAGGGAGATTGTCGTAGTACTTGCATGAAGCGAGCTTCACTGTAAGAAGGTTTCTCTCAGCTGAAGTACCGCCGATCACGAATGCGATGTGGTATGGAGGGCATCCTGCAGTTCCGAGAGACTTCATCTTCGCTACGAGGAACGGAACGAGAGTCTGAGGATTGAGGATGGCCTTTGTCTCCTGATAGAGGTATGTCTTGTTAGCTGATCCACCGCCCTTTGTAACGCAAAGGAAGTGATACTCAGCGCCATGTGTAGCCTCGATGTCGATCTGTGCAG
>JAZRQM010000065.1:0-95566 GCA_045649795.1 Candidatus Cryptobacteroides sp.
CGTGACACTCTTGTCGGCGAAATCACATTTGCCCTCTGCGTCAACAGTAACGTTTTCCAGCAGCGCATCACGTCTGATTGCGTTATAGATATCCGGTTCGGATTCTTTATCAAGGTTGATGACCTTTGCGTAGCATCCACCTTCAAGGTTGAAGACACCATTGTCATCCCAGCCGTGTTCATCATCGCCGATCAGCAGACGCTTCGGATCTGTGGACAATGTTGTCTTACCTGTTCCGGAAAGACCGAAGAAGATTGCTGTGTTCTTGCCTTCCATATCTGTATTCGCAGAGCAGTGCATGGAAGCGATACCCTTCAGCGGCAGGTAGTAGTTCATCATGGAGAACAGACCTTTCTTCATTTCGCCGCCGTACCATGTATTCAGGATTACCTGTTCATGACTTGTGATATTGAACGCAACTGCTGTTTCGGAATTGAGTCCGAGTTCTTTATAGTTGTCAACCTTTGCCTTGGAAGCTGTATATACGATGAAGTCAGGTTCGTATGTTTCCAGTTCTTCTGCTGTCGGCTGAATGAACATGTTCTTGACGAAGTGTGCCTGCCATGCGACTTCCATAATGAAGCGTACAGCTAAACGTGTATCTTTGTTTGCGCCGCAGAATGCGTCTACAACAAACAGTCTCTTTCCGGATAACTGTTTCTGGGCAAGTCCTTTCAGGATATACCAGTTCTCTTCGCTGAGCGGGTGGTTGTCATTCGGATATTCCGGGCTGTTCCACCAGACTGTATCTTTGGAATTTTCATCCATGACAATGTATTTGTCCTTAGGAGAACGTCCGGTATAGATACCAGTCATTACGTTAACTGTGTCAAGTTCAGTGTTCTGGCCTTTCTCAAAGCCCTCGAGTTCTGGCTTAGTCTCTTCAGCGAAGAGTACTTCATAAGACGGGTTGTGTACGATTTCCTTTACGTCGGTAATACCGTACTTGCTCAAGTCAATTGTGCTCATAATTTTTTAAAAAATATATTAAGGTTTAACTCTTTTACATATATCCGTGCAAAAATAAGATTTTTTTGCGATTTGGCAAACTCTGCAGCAAATATTTTCGCTACATTTGTTGCAGAATTTATGCCTATGACGCCGCACGAAATATTAAAGGAATATTGGGGATATGAGTCGTTCCGTCCCAAGCAGGAAGATATTGTCCGCACTGCTTTGGAAGGGAGGGATGTGCTTGCGATTCTACCTACAGGTGGAGGTAAATCGGTCTGCTTTCAGGTACCCGCAATGATAAGGGATGGGGTGGCTATAGTCGTTACTCCTCTCATCGCTTTGATGAAGGACCAGGTGCAGAATCTCAATGACCGTGGCATAAAGGCCTTGTGCATCCATGCCGGTATGGGTAAACGTGAGGTCGAACTGGCTCTGAACAATGCGGCATATGGTGATTTTAAGTTCCTTTATGTCTCTCCCGAGCGTCTTGGAACTCCTCTTTTCAAGACATATTTACAGGAAATGAATGTAAGCTTCATTGTTGTGGATGAGGCGCACTGCATTTCGCAATGGGGCTATGATTTCCGTCCGGACTATCTTCAGATCGGAGCGCTCCGCAATGTGGTGGATGCACCGGTGATAGCTCTTACTGCCACGGCTACTCCTGAGGTTGCGGAAGATATCATGGAAAGGCTTTGCTTTGAAGACAAATGCTTGATAAAGAGCGGGTTCGAAAGGCCTAATCTGTCATATATAGTCCGTTCGTGCGAGGATAAGCTAGGGCAGCTGCTGAATATCTGCAATACGGTGAAAGGTACTGGAGTAGTCTATGTCCGAAGCCGTAAGAAGACCGAAGAGCTTGCCGCTTTTCTGAAAGCTGAGGGAGTGTCAGCATCGTTCTATCATGCCGGCCTGGGACCTGATTCCCGCTCCGAAAGGCAGGAAGACTGGAAGAAGGACAAGATCCGTGTCATGGTATGTACTAATGCCTTCGGTATGGGTATCGACAAGCCGGACGTGCGTTTCGTGGTTCATTTCGATGTACCGGACAGCCCGGAGGCCTATTTTCAGGAAGCGGGACGAGGTGGTCGCGATGGTAAGCGCAGCTATGCGGTACTTTTATGGAATGCGACGGACGTCAGACGTCTGCGTCAGATAGCGGCGGTATCATTCCCTTCTCTTGAATACATCGAAGACATATATCATAAGGTCCATGCATTCTATGGCATCCCGTACGATACCGGTGCCGGAAGACAGATCAAGTTCGATCTCGACGAGTTCTGCCGCCATTTCAAGCTTCAGAGGCAGACTGCTTATTATGCAATGGTTTACATCGAAAGGACCGGCCACTGGACTCTTTCCGAAGATGTGGACATCTCCACGAAGATCCAGATGTGCGTGGATCGTAATGAACTTTATGACATAGATCTGCCGGAACCCAAGATGGCCGAGCTCCTCGAAGTCCTGATGCGCAGGTATACAGGCTTGTTCTCATATCCTGTTCCGATAGACGAAGATTACGTGGCTTCAAAGATAGGTGAGACCGTGCCGATGCTTCGCCAGCTTCTATACAAGCTATCCTTGGAGCATGTGATCAGATACATTCCAAACGACCATGCGACAGTGCTTTTCCTCCATCACGAGCGTCTTCGCCCGAAGAATGTGAATCTCGATCCCGAAAGATATGCCCTTCTCAAGGATTCGAGTGAAGTCAGGATGCAGAAGATGATCGATTACGTTTCGCAGGAGGAAGTTTGCAGAAGCTCATATCTTCTGGAATACTTCGGACAGAATGAAAGCTCCGACTGCGGAACATGTGATGTCTGCCGTTCATCAAAAGGAAAAACCGCAAAGCCTTCTGGCCTTGCGGAGCGTATTGCAAATTTCATAAATGATGAAAAATCAGGAAGATATACATTTGAGGATGTCCTTCTCCGTTTTGATTCGGCATCATCTTCTGACGAATGCGTATCGGTCCTCAGACATCTTGTCGATGAGGGCATCGTCCCGCCTCCTGAAATGAAATGATATGCCTTCAGGAATCATTCTATGATCAGACCGTCGTATGCAGGAAGAATGCCTTCCGGAAGGTTGGCTGCCAGCTCGTTATAGCAAGGAAGCTGGTGCGACAGGTGGGTCAGCCATGAATGTTTCGCTCCTACCTTTTGTGCGACCTCTATTGCTTCCTCGATCGAATAGTGCGATATATGCTTGCCGTATTTCACACAATTTATGACGAAGTGCTCAAGTCCTTCAAGCTTGGAGAATTCCTTTTCCGGGATATGGTTCATGTCCGTGCAGTATGCGATGTTACCGAATCGGTAGCCGAGTACCGGCAGTTTGTAGTGCATGCCGCGGATAGGGATTATGCTGGCTGTCCTGACAGGGTCGTCTTTTCCGGCAATGGTATGTACATAGCCTTTTCCCGGCTCCCAGGATAGTACTTCGTACGGGCCTCCGCAGATTATTTCAAATGGATTTTCATCGATGTTATGAACATGCCATTCGGGTGCTCCAGGGTATTTCTTTTCTGCGAAAGCATATGAATATTCCATCCTGAGGGCATCCTCGACATATTTCTCACAGTAGATCTCCGTTGCTCTCTTTTCAAGATAGTTGAATGCGCGAATGTCGTCCAGACCTCCTGTATGGTCCTTATGGTTGTGAGTCAGGAGGATGGCATCAACATGGGAAACCTCTTCACGCAACATCTGCTGCCTGAAGTCAGGGCCTGCGTCAACGAGGATAGTAAGTCCTTCATATTCAACAAGAACACTAGCCCTCAGCCTCTTGTCTCGCGGGTCCCTGCTGCGGCATACCTCACATCCGCAACCTATCATCGGCACTCCCTGTGAAGTACCCGTACCTAGAAATTTCAGTCTGGCTTTATTCATATTCAGGTCAACTCAACATCCACTATTCTGCCGATCATTTCCGGATCATAAGGCCTTGACACCCTGATGTAATTACCGGTATAACCCTCCATCATTCCCTTGCGGTCTGTGCTCTCGAACAGTACTTTCTCGCTCACACCCTTGTTCGCTTCGATGAATTCCTGATGGAGCTTGACGCATAGATCTTCCAGCATCTGCACTCTCTTGGTCTTCACGCAATCCTGCACCTGGTCTTTCCTGTCTGCGGCAGGCGTGCCGGCGCGACGTGAATATGGGAATATATGGATGAAAGCCGGCTTCACTGTGTCTTTGAGAAAATTGTATGTTTCCATGAACAGCTCGTCAGTCTCTCCAGGGAAACCTACGATGACATCGATGCCGAAGAACACCTTAGGGCCTCCTTCCTTTTCGGTCTTCTCCCTGATATACTGTATCTTATGTGCAAATGCAGCAGTGTCATATCTTCGTCCCATCTCGCGCAGTATGGTGTCGCAACCTGACTGGAGCGGAATATGGTAATGAGGCAGGAACTTTGTACCGGATGTTATCCAGTCTATCATTTCCTCTGTCAGAAGGTTAGGTTCGATCGATGAAATCCTGTATCTTTCGATGCCTTCAACGTCGTTGAGCTGCTTGATGAGCTCGAAGAATGATTCCCCGGTAGACTTTCCGAAATCTCCGGTATTCACGCCGGTAAGTACAATTTCCTTGATTCCTTCAGCTGCGATCGCTTCTGCCTGAGGAATGATCTCCGCAATCGGAATGTTACGGCTTTCGCCGCGGGCATATGGTACGGTACAGTAATGACATTTATAGTCACATCCGTCCTGGACCTTAAGGAATGAACGTGTCCTTTCTCCGCTGGAATATGCCGGAAAGAATGTACCTGTGATATGGCCGCAGCAATCTTCGCCCTTTATGTTGGCGAGAATCGTAGGCACGATCCTGCTTTTTTCTGTAGCTCCAAAGACACATGTGACTCCTTCGATCGCCTCGATCTCCGCTTTTTTCAGCTGTGCGTAACATCCTGTCACATAGATCAATGCATCAGGGTTCTGCCTGTGCAGCTTCCTTATTATATTGCGGCTCTTCTTGTCTGAATGCTCGGTGACGGTACATGTGTTTACAAGGAAGACATCAGCACCCTTGCTCCATGGCACAGCCTCAAGCCCCGCTTTCAGCAGTTCCCTTTCATATGTCGATGTCTCGGCGTAATTCAGCTTACACCCCAACGTAATAAATGCTATCCTCATCATCTTTTAGAATACAAAGTTACTCTTGACCACTGAGTGATACCCTCCACCGGTGGCCTCTTCTTGGATACCCTGACGGAAAATGCGATAAGCTGAGGGAATCTTCTTTCGATTTCCTTTACAATCCTTCCTGCCACGTTTTCCAGCAGTTCCGAAGGAATCGACATCTCATATGCAACGATCTCATATATGTCAGCATAGTTCAATGTGTCGTTGAGATTGTCACTTTCAGCTGCAGCCGAAAGGTCAAGTTCTCCACGGAAGTCCACGATGAACGAATTACCCCTTACCTTTTCCTGTTCGAGACATCCATGGTAGGCCTTGAACTCCATGCCCTCAAGCTCGATCACTCCTGTTTTTTCCATAATATTCTAGCTAAGCATTAAAAATACACATGGCCTCTTGCCGATGGTAAGGCCTTCCTTCTTCCATTCGCTTACTTTCTTGGTCTTGATGTAAGCATCTGGCATCGTGATGTTTGCAGCTACGCATATTCTTGTGTTCGGAGAGCATACAGCAAGAATGTCTGCAAAAAGAGAATCATTTCTGTATGGCGTTTCGATCAGGATCTGTGTCTGCTTCAGCTGACCGGATACCTTCTCCAGAGTCCTGAGACGGCTTCTTCTTTCCTCTGTCTTGGCAGGAATGTAGCCGCAGAAGGCAAATGACTGTCCGTTGAGTCCTGAAGCCATGAGGGCAAGCATGAGTGACGACGGACCTACTGCAGGAACTACCTCGATCCCATGCCTGTGAGCCAACGCAACGAGTTGCGCGCCCGGGTCAGCAACTGCGGGGAGGCCTGCCTCAGATATAAGGGCAACGTCATTTCCGCCCTCAAAGAGACGTATGTATCCCTCTACCGTAGCCTGGTCAGTGTGTTCGTTCAGCTCATGGAACTCCAAGTCTCCGATCTTACCTTTGAGACCGGCTTTGGAGAGATATCTCCTTGCTGTACGTATTTCCTCCACTACAAATGTCCTGAATCCCTCGAGAGAATTAAGGACCGGCTGCGGGATAACTTCCGCAGGATCGTTTTCGCCAAGTGGCGAAGGTATGAGATAAAGTTTGCCTTTGTTAGTTTCCATCATTATCCTTTGTTATTCGGATCTCGACCTTTTCTGCATTCAGCAGTGCCTCCTCCTCAGCGCGTCTGGCTTCCTGTCTCTTTGCCTTGCTCCTGAAGATGTTCCTTATGAACTGGCCGAGATTGTTGAACTCTGTCTGGTATGTCAGACCGACTCCGTTTCTCTGGGAGTTATCCAGATAGTTGGTGTATTGGTCGGCTGAATGTGAGAATATCTTGAGACGCAGCGATCCTGACCTGTCTATCTTGATCTCAATGTCAAGGTCGCCGACCACGTCAGTCTGAGCACTGGTTCCTGTCTGTTTGTTTCCGATGTTTCCGTTGACGACGACTCTGTTGTTGAACAGCTGCGTGGACACAGCTACGTCAAAGATGTCCGTTCCCCGGTCGTTGGACTGGTACTTCAATCCCAGGTCGACAGGGATGTCAAGCTTCTCGAATATGTTGTTCAGCTGGTTTGCAATCGCCTCTGTCACAAGTGATGAAGAGTTGTTTACAATGCCGGACTGCTCTTCCGGAAGGAAGTTGTTAGTCACCAGAAGCGACAGGAACTGCTTCTGTACCTTGTCTTCTGTGCTCAGGGCGCTCTCAACTCTTGATTTGATCATCGGGTCAAGGTCAGGGATCTCTATGCTGAATCCAAGCTTCGGATTCTTAAGCTTGTCCGTGATCTGGAGCTCGCAGATTACATCTCTTCTGTTACCTACCGAAGTCGAGTCGGCCAGAAGTGTTCCGAGAGATGCCTTGGTCGCATACTCGGCGGTAATGTCAAGAGTACTCTCAAGGATGTCTCCACCGAATGTGATCTTGCTGTCCTGCTGGATCTGGAAGTCCTTGCTGACAAGACCGAGCGCAGCAAACCTGTAGTTTCCGCCAGTAAGTGTGTATTCGCCCTTTATGTTGAATAGATCCTCTCCGATTTCAAGCTCGATGAGTCCGTTTCCTCGACCGGAAAGTACATTTCCGGTAGCTTTGTCTATCTCTACAAATGCCTCCACGTCCTGAGATGCATTTATTCTCAGATTTACATTGAACTCGTTCTGTTCATCCTCATTGCTCTCGATCTGCCTCATCATCGCTACATATGGGTCTATGTATACTTTCTTGACAGGTTCGGTGAATTTCAGAAGGTTCGTGCTTCCGGATGATGCTGCCGCCCCGCTGACAGGAATATGGATCTGTCCGGCATTTGCTGTGACAGCGTCGACATTCAGGTATATCGAGTTCAACGGACCGGTTATCGACACATTTCCGGTCGCAGATACATTTCCATAGAATACGTCAGCCATTTCTTCGGTAACGTCGATTCCCTCGATCTCATTGACCTTGATCCTTGTGTTGAACCTTATGTCACGGAATTTGTCCCAATCGATGCTTCCTGTCACGGTTCCCGTACCGTTGCGCCTGTCTCTGATGCTGATGTCGTCAAAGAATACTCCGTTTTCATCAATGTGGAAATCACCATTTACAAAGTATGGGACATTTGTGTATGCAACTTTCAGCACAGCATCCTCAAGGCGTGCGCCTTCGCTGTTTATGGTAAGGTCATCGAGCGGTCCAGATGCGATTATGTCGCCTGAAACGCTGCCTCCCAGCTCGCTGAATATATCTTTTACAAGCGGTGCTGCATATGCGGTATTGAACCTGTCCAGAGATGCGACGGCTTCCATCATCCTTGATGCAGGACTGAGTTTCGCGGTCACATCTATGCTGCTGCGTCCGTTCATTCTGTTCATGAGCCTGATGTCATACCTCTCGAACTCATCATTCCATGATCCTGTTATGTCCAATTCGCCGAGAGGCTCTCCAGCAATGTATGTCGAGTCGCAGATGATGTTTCCGCTGAAGCTGCTGTGTCCGATAGGAGATGTCAGACGTATGTTTCCTGTAGCGGCTCCTCTTATGCCGAAGTTGTTTCCCAGGAAGGCATTGGCAAGAGAAATGTCAAAACGTTCAAGATTGAGCTGGAGGGTGTCGCTATGCT
This sequence comes from Candidatus Cryptobacteroides sp., assembly GCA_045649795.1. Taxonomy (GTDB): domain Bacteria; phylum Bacteroidota; class Bacteroidia; order Bacteroidales; family UBA932; genus Cryptobacteroides. The sequence continues at coordinate 8,170 of JAZRQM010000065.1, forward strand.
CCGTTGAAGTCTCTCCCGAAAGCCTCAGCCTCTGGTCTCCGCTTTCCATCTCAAAGCCGTCCACGCTTATTCCCTTTTTCCTGAAATGGAGGTTTGATTCAAGTATGTTCCATTCCTTTGAATTGACATAAAGAGCTGAAGGAGATATGGCCAGGCGCATTTCCGGACCGTCTTCATTCCTGGTGACTTCTCCTGTCACGACAAATTCACCCCTGTTTTCCGTGTCGCTCATGTTGTCATATCCATAGCGTGCTCCGATATGGTTGTCATGTGCCAGGAACTCCAGCCTGTCATTGTTGAGGCTGATTGAGGATATGCTCAACGAGTCGCATGTGGCCTCTCCGCTCAGCTGGCCCCCGTTGTTGCTCACAGACAGCTTGAAGTCTTTTACGAACTGACGTTTGAGCGCGATTCTCTGTGACTTCAGGGATGCCTGCAGATCTCCTTCCTTGCTTATGGATGTCCTGATGGAAGTGTTTTCGTCAATGTACATTCCCGGCATGATGAAATTCATCAGGCTTACAGAGTTTTTGAAATCAAACCTCAGGTCATAGCTGTTGCCGTTCCATGTATAATCCGCGTCCTTGAAAGCGGCAGGAAGTTCTTTTTTCAGGGAAATGTTCACGATATCCTTTATGAACTCCGGAATAGGAGAGCTTCCCTTGAATTTTCCGTCCAGGAAGTCTGACTTGAGGGTGATTTCGTGGATGTTTCCTTTGTTGAGGAAGTTCAGGCCGATGTCTCCGATCTGATGGGTTCCGAGACTGTTTGCGAGCATTATGTCGTCAATGCTGATCTTTCCGCTGAGTGTGCCGTCTGCTTTTTTCAGGAAGTTTACGTCGGCTGACAGGTTCATCTTTGACTTTTCACGCTTGTCGATGTTCATTGCGTTGAGGTCGGCATCACCGATCATCAGCTTGAAGCCATATACGGCATCCTTGCCCTTAGGTACAAGGGAAACCGCTCCTGAAAGCATGAAGTTGAGGCTAGGGTCATGACATGTGATCCATCCGTTGAAAAGATTGTCGTTAAGCTTTCCTGTAGCTCTGACTCCTTCATAGTCATATCCGTTCATATGCAGTCTGCCGATCTGCAGGTCCTTGATGTTGAGTGACGGGCTGTCGCTGATCACTGCATCCAGGCTTGTCTCCATGCTCAGCTCTCCCACAAGGGAGTTTCCGATGATCCTGCCCACGTTAAGGTCTTCAGTAGTGATTTTTCCTGAGATTCCTATCGGCTTTTCCGGTAAGATGATCTCCGTAACCTTCACGTCTGCATTTAGCGAACCTGCGATCGAACTTATTCCTGCCTTTACGTCCAGGGCATTCATAGGACCGTTCGCCCTTGCATTCAAAGAGAACAGGATGCCTTTCGCGAATCGGCTGAAGTCAAGCTCTCCATCCTTCATCCATTCGCTCAGGAATCTGCCAAGTCCTTCGCTTGTCATCAGGCTTTTGCTTATTCTGGCGTCGATACTTGTGCTTTCGATTTCAGGGAGTCCTGTCATGGAACCGTCCAGGACGCCTGAAAAGTCCCCATCTTTTGCTGCAAACCTGAGTCCGCTGATGTTGAAGTTGTCTATGTATCCGGATACAACGCCGTCAAGACTGAGGTTCAGCCTGTTCCCCTCGAGCTGAGGAGCAAAGTATGTTATTGTCTTGAAATCGACTTTTGTGTCTTTCAGGATTCCATCAAGCTTTACTTCTGAAATGAAATTCTTGAAGGCCTTGACATTTGCATAGCTCATCATGAAAGACGGAAGACGGATGTCCGACCATGGGTCAACCAGATATAGATCTTCTATGATCGTCTTGCCTCTTCCGACTTTAGCGCGTCCTGTCAAAGAGCTGCATATGTATCCGCTTTTCTCCGTGAAAGACAAGCTCTTGAGTACTCCGGACATAATGCCGCCCTTGAATTGCAGCTCTTTTGCGTTCAGGTCTATGTCCTTGACGTCCAGGTCGTTCCAATTGATTCCTCCGTAGAATGGAGTCTGGTTGATGCCATGGTCTTTCATGGCAAATCCCATGTCTATGATCTGAACGTCCTTGATGTGGAATATCTCTTTCTCGCTTTGCTTTGGCTCTTTGCCCTTCTTCAGACGAAAGATTCTGGAAAGGTTGTCGGTCTGGGTGTATCCGTCGCCTTCGTCAGCCTTGTCCTCGATGACAAGATTCATCTGAGCTCCGTTTATATATGCCTTTCTCAGGTGTAAGCCTTCCTGCCTGAACAGTCCGTGAAGAGTGAACTTCGCTATGATATAGTCTGCGCGGAAGAAGGTATCCACAGGCTCAGCAAGTGGATTGACGGCGCATTTCTGAGGGTTTCTGTCGATGATGCTCACTTCCTTCAGGACCAAAGTCGTGAAGGGCTTGAAATGGATCTTCTCGAATTTTATATCTCCATCAAGCTTGTCGTCCAGCCTGTCCACGACCTTGCCTGCCACATAAGTCTGCACCTGCGGGAGCTGGATTATCAGCACGCCCGCTATGAGCAATGAGGCTATGGCGACGAAGGTCAGCCAGAATATTTTCAGAATCCTTTTGATGGCTTGATGAGTTTATAGTTGTCCAACTTGCAAAAATAGTAAAAATATCGGATAAAATCCGTATTTTTGCGCCTTGATATGCAGCTTGAAAGTTGCTAAATTTGTACCATTATGGCAGATATTATTCTTGGAATCGAATCTTCATGCGATGATACATCGGCAGCGGTCATAAAAGACGGCTATCTTCTTTCCAATGTCCTGGCAAGCCAGGATGTTCATAAGGCTTATGGAGGAGTAATCCCGGAGCTTGCTTCACGTGCCCATCAGGTCAATATCGTACCTGTTGTGAGTGAGGCGATTACGCGTGCCGGAATTGAACCGTCAGATATAACGGCGATTGCCTTTACACGTGGTCCGGGACTTCTTGGTTCCCTCCTTGTCGGAACTTCTTTCGCCAAGGGACTTGCAATGTCTCTTGACAAGCCTCTCGTAGAGGTGAACCATCTTCAGGGACATATCCTTGCAAATTTCATAAAGCAATATGACCAGGAAAACAGGCAGCCGGAGTTCCCGTACCTGTGTCTTCTGGTTTCCGGCGGTAACTCGCAGATCGTGAAAGTAAACAGCCCTCTTGAATATGAAATCCTCGGTCAGACCATTGACGATGCTGTCGGAGAAGCATTCGACAAGTGTTCGAAGATGATGGGTCTGGGCTATCCGGGAGGCCCTGTAGTCGACAGGCTTGCAAAAGAGGGAGATCCGCTCAAGTTCAAGTTCTCTAAGCCTCATATCCCTGGTTTTGACTATAGCTTCAGCGGTATAAAGACATCGCTGCTGTATTTCGTGCGCGACCAGATGGCGATTGATCCGGAGTTCATGGAAAAGAACAAGGCGGATATCTGTGCAAGCTTTCAGAAAGCTTTGATCGACATCCTGATGGATAAGCTCATCAAGGCAGCTAAACATACGGGTATCAAGCAGATAACCATAGGTGGAGGAGTTTCCGCGAACAGCGGACTCCGTGCCAGAATCGAAGAGGAAGGACGCAAGAGAGGATGGACCACATTCCTGCCGGAATTCAAGTTCACGACCGATAACGCAGCGATGATCGCCATAGCGGGATGGTTCCATTACATGAACGGCGAGCGCTCATCTCTCGATGTCGCACCGGTCAGCCGCCTCGCCGAATTTTAAAGCTTATAGGTTCATATGTTTCACTGAATAATGTGATAATGTTGAAGATTTGAGCGAAGCGATGGTAAGTCCCTTCCCCGAGGGAAGGGATTTAGGGTAGGGGTAACGTTAAGGACTTCATGTCGTGTACGACATAGACCCCTGTAGGTTCATATGTTTCGCTGAATAATGTGATAATGTTGAAGATATGAAGGAAATAGAAGTAACGTGTAAGTTGGGTAAGGAACTTACAGCAGACGAAATACAGACAGCTGCGGTGAAGGCGCTGGGCGTTTCTCCGAAGATGAAGTCACAGCTTAAGTACCGCATAATGCGTCGTTCCATCGACGCCCGCAACGACATCCTGTACCGATACAGAGTCGAGGTATACAAACCGGACGAGGTCATGACAGAGTATGTTCTTGAAGATTACAAGGACGTATCGTCTGCGGAGCCTGTCATCATTATCGGTGCCGGTCCAGCAGGCATGTTTGCTGCCCTGCGACTTCTGATGAAGGGCCTCAAGCCGGTCATCCTTGAACGTGGAAAAGACGTTCATGCTCGAAAGTTCGACATGGCGAAGCTTTCACGTGAAGGCGTAGTGAATCCAGATTCGAACTATTGCTTCGGAGAGGGAGGTGCAGGTACCTTCTCTGACGGAAAGCTTTATACCAGGTCGTCGAAGAGGGGAGATATCCGTGAAGTTCTCCACCAGCTCGTCCGTTTCGGAGCAGATGAGACCATACTTATAGATGCCCATCCTCATATCGGAAGTGACAGGCTTCCGGTAGTTGTAGAGAATATCCGCAAATGCATCATCGAGCATGGCGGTGAGTATCATTTCGACTCACGTGTGACCGACATTGAGAAGAAGGGAGACGGATCATTTGATGTGCATGTAGGTAACACCGTATACTCTTCAAAGAAGGTGATCCTTGCTACCGGACATTCCGCACGAGACATATATGAAATGTTCGACAGGAAGGGATGGGAACTCCAGGCCAAGGGCTTTGCGCTGGGAGTCCGCGTAGAGCATCCGCAGTCGCTGATCAACAAGATCCAGTACCATGGCAAGTATCAGCCATACATGCCTACGGCTGAGTATTCATTTGTGACTCAGGTACTTGACAGGGGAGTGTTCTCGTTCTGCATGTGCCCGGGAGGTATCCTTGTACCTGCAGCTACTGCAGAAGGAGAGCTTGTGCTTAACGGAATGTCCAACTCTCAGCGTAACTCAAAATGGGCAAACTCCGGAGTAGTCGTTCAGATCGAACCGGAAGATTTCCCTGAGTATGCACAGTACGGCCCTCTTGCCCTCCTTCAGTTCCAGAAGGATGTCGAGAAGAAGATGTTCGAGTATACAGGCTCGCTGAAGGCTCCTGCTCAGAGAATGATGGACTTCTGCCGAAGGATTCCGTCAAACGGCCTTCCTCAGACGTCATATCATCCGGGTGCGGAAAACGCTCCGCTTCATGAGCTTCTTCCGGAACATGTGTCTCTCAGACTCAAATACGCCTTCCCGGAGATTGGAAACAAGAAGATGCATGGTTATTATACGAATGACGCCCTCCTTCTTGGAGTAGAGTCACGCACATCTTCGCCTGTCCGTATCCCTCGCGATCCCGAAACTCTTGAGCATGTACAGGTAGCGGGACTTTATCCATGTGGCGAAGGAGCAGGATATGCCGGCGGTATCGTTTCCTCTGCCCTTGACGGAATCAATTGTGCTGCTAAAATCTGATATTTAACTGATAGATAATTGCTTATGCGTAATGCTTTCCTTGTGGTGCTTTCGCTTTTCGCGACTGTCATCCTTGCTGCTCAGGATAAGACCTTGAGAGTTGATTATGTGTTTTCCGGTACAGACAAGGCTACGGAAATCTCTCTTGAAAGGCTGTACAGCTTTGACGGATGGGCCGGAAGGAACGTCAATCCGGATAGGGTGCCGGTCAAGGGAAACGGCCAGATTTCCATGACTGATGTGGCGACAGGAAAGACAATTTACATGCAGTCTTTCTCGACTCTTTTCCAGGAATGGAAGACAACGGAGGAGGCGACCAGGCTCAGAAAGGCTTTTGAGAATACCTTCCTTCTTCCGATGCCGTCTGCAAAGGCTGTAGTGAAGGTCGAGCTCTATGATTTCTTCGGAAATGTATGTGCTTCGCTCAATCATGTTGTCGATCCGTCCGATATACTTATCAGACATGTCACTCCAGATCCGGCTCCACATAAGTACCTGCTCAAGAGCGGAAACTCTCAGGATAAGATAGATGTGGCAATAGTCGCTGAAGGTTATACAGCTGAAGAGTCTGAACAGTTCTATAGAGATGCCCAGGTGGCGATGGACGCAATCCTGGCACATGAGCCTTTCGCTTCATACCGTGACAGATTCAATTTCGTGGCGATCGCTCTCGAATCGGAGGACAGCGGTGTCAGCGTTCCTCGCGAAGGTCTTTGGAAAAATACGGCTGTAGGATCCAATTACGATACATTCTATTCCGACAGGTACCTCACGACATCGTGTGTCTGGAAGATGCATGATGCTCTTTGCGGAGTACCTTATGAACATCTCGTAATCCTCGCAAATACAGATACTTATGGTGGTGGAGGCATTTATAATTCATATACATTGACTACAGCTCTCCATAAGGATTTCAAGCCTGTGGTGGTGCATGAGTTCGGTCACAGCTTTGCCGGTCTTGCCGATGAGTATTACTATGATGACCAGTTCGTCGAGTATTATTATCCTGAAAGCGAACCATGGGAGCAGAATATCACCACTCTTTATGATTTCGAATCAAAGTGGGATGACATGCTGCCAAAGCTCATCCAGATCCCGACTCCTGTCAATGGCGATGTATGGAAGAGGATCAAGGAAGGTGAGAAGCCTGAAGCCATCATCGGAGTCTATGAAGGAGCAGGATACCAGTCCAAGGGCGTCTACAGGCCATATCCTGACTGCCGTATGAAGACAAATGCGGCCGAAAGCTTCTGTCCTGTGTGTCAGAGAGCGATCGCCCGCATCATAGAATTCTATACAGAGTAATCTGCTGACTCCCCGGAAGGGGAGTTTTTTATTTCATCTTCTTTATCACTTCAGTCTTTACACGGAAGAAATTGTTTGCCCCCGGATCCATCAGGCGATACTGCGGACGGTTGCCCCAGTGAGCCGGATGGTCATAGATTTCCATATCTTCTCCGGTGTCGTTGCTGACATATGGTCTTATCTTTTCCTGCCATTCCGTGATTCTGGCAATGCTGGTTTCCATGTCGAAGAGCTTGTTAGCAGGATCTATGAGTTCCATGAACGCATCCCTGTACATCTTTCTGAACGGTTCGAATTCCAGCAGACGCTTCATCAGAATTCCGTCCTTGCCCCAATTGTATGGGTCTGTGGTGCCGGAATCTCCCTGAATTCCGCAGTCTGCGCTTGTACCGAGGGTGTTGTCATAATCATATGGAATCATCCATACCTTATAATTTACCTTGTCCTTGGAATTGAAGTAGAGATAGAAATTGTTTCCGTTGTTCCAATGGTCATCCCACATGCCTGTGGCAACGGTTACCGCATATGTCTTCATCAGCATCTTCACGTCGCATACTTTCATGATCCAATTGTAGAATTCCTCGCCTTGAAGCTTGTTCAGCTTGGTTATGAAATCCTGGAACTGTGACCTTGCGACGGTAAATTCCTCCTGCTTTCCCTTGAATTCATATGTATAGTTCACTCCGTCATTCTTGTCGTAGTTGAACCTCCAGTCTTCGGCGTTCTTCAGATCTGCCATACCTGCATTGCCGTAGACGCATTTCCAAAGATGTCCCTTATCGTTTCCGAACTGGTTCTCACGTCTTTCGACATATTCTTCGTCGATTGACTCAATTATCTCATACACACCGAAATACGCCGGCTTCTTGTCTCCTTCCACATATATCCACAAACGGCAATATGAATCGAACGGTGCCGTCCATATTCCATATCGCCTGAAAAGGTCATAGCAGTACATTTCACGCACGTAGCATGGATCGTCCTTGTGCCATTTCAGATTGAACTTCCTTATACCGTATATCGTGTGGTCGTCGTCCTTGTGATACTTGCGGAGGTTTACCGCGAAATGGCAGTGGTGCCAGTCCGGATTTGATGAATGCATCTGTCCGTGTCCGCCTTCAGGACGACGTCGCGACGTATTTCCTCGCATGCGGAATCCGGCGTCATCTATCGTCGTGGTTTCAATGCCTCTTTTGAACGTAACGTCGCAATGGAAGAAATCTGCATTGCTGCTGTATTCGTCAAATCTCTTCAGGAAGGCATTCCACTCGTCTTTTGTAACCCTTATTGTGATCTCTGGAATGGTCGTGCTGTTGCCCCATATGTATGCAACTCCTCCGTCCTTGACGTCCGCAGGGGTGAAAGGAACGATGCCTTCTTCTACAGGAGGCTTTGGCGTTTCGGGTTTTTCAGACGGCTTATCCGGAGTCAGGTCGGGATATCGGTCTACTTTGTCACATCCGACGACCATCATAAGGCACAATGCCAGTGCGTATCTAAGTTTCATTGATTATAATGTATTGATCCAGCCGCTGATGTCCGTGAGGACTTCCTCGGATATGGTCTCCTCTATCTTCGCATATTCGTCAGGCATACCGGTCTCGCTATGCTGGAACAGGTGGTTCAACCCCGGATATATCTTGATCATGGCCTTTCCGTTGTCTTTAAGAAGCTCCTGCAATACCGGTATGTTGCTGTCTGCGATAACCTGCACGTCTTTTTCTCCATTGAGCGCCAGTACAGGACATTCGATATTTCTGATCGCTTTGCCCGGATCGAAGGAAATAAAATGCTGTACCCATGGATCTTTGGTCTCCCTGACACTCATTATGTTCTGTTTCATTTCAGGAGGCAAGCCAGCTGCGAGCCTGTCCAAATCTTCTGCCGTCATGTCCGGATCTGCATATAGCTTGGCCAGCACTTCGCAATAATCATTGACTGCAGACTCCGGAATGCCGTTGCCCTTAAGTATCCTGCGGTTCTGTTCCACAAGTACCGTAGCTCCGTCAGTGGCTGTGCCAGCAAGGCTTATTATGAAATCTGTCTTGCCTTCTCCAGCTAGGAGGAAAGCGATGGTACCGCCCTCAGAATGGCCTGCAAGGCCTATTTTTGAGAATTTACCAAGGCTGCGCAGAAATTCCAGTCCGGCCAAAGCATCTTTCTTGAACGTCTCTGTAGTCGCTCCGACAGCATTTCCTGTTGATTTTCCGAAAGACCTGTCATCATACCTCAAGGACGCTATTCCGTTGCGTGCGAGATGGTCGGCGATTACCAGGAATGGCTTATGGGAATATATCTCCTCGTCTCTGTTCTGTAGGCCGCTTCCGCTTACCAGAAGCACGACCGGAGTCGCAGAACTGTAATCCTCAGGGTATGTCAATGTGCCGCTCAGCACAGCTCCGTCTTCCGGGTTTGTAAACGCCACTTCTTCGCTGGCATACGGATATGGGCCTGCTGGGGTCTGGGGCCTTTTGCGCTCTATGTCGCCACGCTTGAGCGACATAGGAAACTCCAGTCCGCTCTGCTTGAATTTGCCCACAAGGAGCCCGAACATGAAGTTGCCTTCAAAGCTTGCTCCCAATGACGGAACTTCAACATGCGCCTTGGCGGCATTGAGGGTCTTGAGTTCTGCATGGATTCCATATGCTCCCTGGTCAGGACTGTCAATGGTGCATTCTACGGGGTCGAAGTGGAATACCAGCATCAGCGAACCTCCGGGAACATTGAGTTCTCCGTGCCACGTGCCTTGCAAAGGACTCTGGGCCATCGCTGTAGCTGAAATGACGATAGCCGATATTGTCGCAAGAAACGCCTTTAGAACATGTGCTTTCATTGTGTTTTGGGAATTATATTACATGATGACAAGCGTCATTATGCCGTTTTTTGAAGGCAGGAGCGTGAGGGACATTGTCTTGTCGGTATATCCGGTCACCTCCCATGTACCGCTGATTACAGGGCAGTCAAAATTGATTCTCTTGCCGGATACGCTGTAAGAAAAGTCGTAGGCCTCCTTAGATGATGATCCGCTTCTTTTCTGTGAGAACTTGCCTGCACTTGCCGTATCGAAACGCAGTGTTACGTCGGATGTGCCCTTTACTGCCGAGTTTTCGATGTTCTTGAGTGTGCCTTCCCACTTTGTGTTGACGAGGTTTTCAGCGTTGAACTCCGTTGCGGAATTTTCATTAGGGTCGCATGCGGTTAAAGCAAAGACCGCCAAAATGATTGTCAGGATTTTTTTCATGTCTAAATTTAATCTTTTTGCTTGTAAGACGTAGGCCTTTTGTATAAGTACTACGGTAAATAAGAAAATCGTCGGCTGTTAAGCGAAAAGCGTGCCGAAGTTCCCGGAAGTGGAGGGGTACAAAAAAAGGGTAAGCTGATTACATCGCACCGCTACGACCTCCTACCCTTGCTGCGGTCAAGCCCTGGGGGAATTCAGAGGGAGCTGGTCGTGTAAGACTTACCCGGCTGCAAAGGTAGACATTTTTTGCAAATCAGCAAAAATAACTACCTCAATTATCTTAAATACTGTCAAAAATCAGGGGCAGCAGGTCGTCTACCTTCTCAAATTTCCATATCTTCCTGCCTCCTACCAGCAGTATGCTCATTGGCTTTCCGCCTTTTGTCTGATATTGGGCCATCACCTGTCTGCATGCACCGCAAGGGGTCACAGGGTTGTCGCATAAAACGCCTTCCTGGCTTGCTGTAATGGCAATTCCGGTCATTATGCTTTCAGGGTATGTGGCTGATGCATAGAACATTGCTGTCCTTTCCGCGCACAATCCCGAAGGATAGGCAGCATTTTCCTGATTGGCGCCCTTTACGATCAGCCCTGAGTCAAGGCGGACGGCTGCACCTACATTGAACTTTGAATATGGCGCATACGAACCTTCTGTAGCCTGTATGGCAGCTTCCGCAAGCTCCCTGTCCATAGAGGAAAGCTGCTCGATCGAATCATATTCCTGATAGGCGATTTTTATCTCTTTGCTTGTCATAACAGTTCAATTAGTTATCTTTGCATATTCCACAAATATAATGCATTTTTATTGAAATATCTCATTCTATGGCAGATAACGGACAAATTAAGGTGTGCATAGGACTTTCTGGCGGTGTCGATTCGAGCGTAGCGGCTCTTTTGCTCAAGCAGCAGGGCTATGATGTGTTTGCTTTGTTCATGCAGAACTGGCATGATGCTTCGACGACCCTCCATGGAGACTGCGAATGGGAGGAGGACAGGTTCGTTGCTGAGCTTGTGGCTCGCAAAGTCGGCATTCCTTTCTATTTCGTAGATCTCAGCAAGGAGTATCGCCAGAGGGTAGTGGACTATATGTTCGATGAGTATGAGAAAGGGCGTACGCCCAATCCGGATGTGCTCTGCAACAGGGAGATAAAGTTCGATGCCTTCCTGAAATGTGCGAAGAAGCTTGGCGCCGATTATGTCGCTACCGGTCATTATTGCCGCAAGGAGACGATAGAAGGCCCGGATGGACCTGTACATAGGATACTTGCCGGAAGCGACCCGAACAAGGACCAGAGTTATTTCCTCTGCCAGCTGACTCAGGAACAGCTTTCTCAGGCCATGTTTCCGATCGGAGATATCGTGAAGCCTGAGGTCCGCAGGCTTGCGCATGAAGCCGATCTTCCGTCTGCAGACAAGAAGGATTCCCAGGGAATATGTTTTGTCGGAAAAGTGGACCTTCCTACATTCCTTCAGCAGAAGCTCAAGCCGTGTGAGGGAGATGTTGTCGAGGTGTATGATGCATATTATGCTGATAATGAGCAATATATGTTCTTGAAGTCAACCTTGGATTCGCTGCAGAAGGATGGCGGCGAGGCTAAGATGATCACGGATTATGTTTCGGAAGACAAGGCTGTGCCGGTAAATGCGGAAGGATGTCCTTTCGATATGGAAAAGGTGGCGGCCCTTTCTGATGAGGACTTCAGGAAGCTGTCCGAGCCGGTGAGATATGACATCCGCTTCGAGACCGAGACATACAGGAGCGGAAGGAAGCATATAAAGAAGACACGATATAAGGAAAATCCATATGGAAAGATCGTCGGAAAGCATGACGGTGCGCAGTTCTATACCATCGGTCAGCGCAAGGGACTGAACATTGGTGGACATAAGGATTCCATCTTCGTGATCGAGACCGACATTCCTGGCAATATCATTTATGTGGGCGAGGGACATACTCACAAGGGCCTTTCTCGCAGCTGCCTCCGCATCGATCCTTCAGAGATACATTGGATCCGTCCTGATCTGGCTATGTCTGTCGGAGAAATCCGCCGTTATCGTGTACGCATACGTTACCGCCAGCCTCTCCAGGACGCTACGGTGGTAATGCGTGAAAACGGCATGTACATGGTCTTCGATACTCCTCAGAGAGGTATCACCCCTGGTCAGTTTGCCGTTTGGTATGATGGAGATGAGATGCTCGGATCAGGAGTGATCTAAACGAGCTTTCTGAAGCAGCGAGGCAGGGGAGATGTGAACTTCATGGTCTTGCCTGTCCAAGGATGTATGAATGTAAGTCCTTGAGCGTGAAGGCCTAATCTGCCGAGAGGGTTTGTTGCTGCACCGTATTTCCTGTCTCCTGCAATGGGGTGTCCGATCCATTCTGAATGTACCCTTATCTGGTTTTTCCTGCCTGTTTCGAGGTTGAATTCCACGCATGTATATGGCTTGCCCTCGATTTGTCCTCGCTTTATGCTGCGGCAGCGGCTTGAGGCGTACTGCCAGTCTTTCCGAGGTGGTCGTGCCGGGTCGTCCCCGCTTTTGAATGCGTAGCTGTGGACCTTCATTGACTTCGGACTTTCATACAGCCATGTTTCGATCCATCCTTCTTCATCTGCGATGTCTCCCTCCAGCATCGCGACATATTTCCTTTCAAGAACGGCTTCGTCCCAGTTTGACTGAAGAGACTCTTTTGTGTCGAAATCCTTGGCAAATACAAGCAGGCCTGAGGTGTCCCTGTCAAGACGGTGGACTATGAAGACCTTTCCGGCATAATCGGTAAGCATTGAATAAGCGGTTTCTTCTCCGATATGTCCGGCAGACATGCTCAGAAGGCCGCTGGGCTTCTCTACCACGATAAGCCATTGGTCTTCATAAACGATCTTAAGGTCATCTTCGTTCCTATGTCTGTTGTTTTTGCCCATACTTGCTGTTTTCCTGTGCAAAGCTAACAATTATTTTGACTATATTTGCAGAATATGCAGACCAAGGCCACAGTATGGGATCCTCTCAGGAAGAAAGAGGTTGCACTCACTCCGGAAGAAAGGGTGAGGCAGTGGTGCATCGGTGTGCTTGCCAGTCAGATGCAGGTACCGATGCACATGATGATGAGTGAGGCGGGTTTCAAGCTTGGCGATAAGCAGTATCGTGCCGATGTTCTTGTATATGACCGTAAGGCTCAGCCACTTATGGTGGTGGAGTGCAAGAGGCCGGAAGTTGAACTGACTCAGGAAGTCCTGGATCAGGCGGTGAGATACAACATGGCACTGAACGTAAGATACATGATCATAACGAACGGGACAAGGACCTATATCTGCCAGAGGCAGGGCGACAGGTTCGTATTCATTGAAAATGTCCCAACATATAATGAAATGCTATGTCAGCAACTATAACACAGGGTTTCCTGGATCATAAGATATTCTCCATTGTTTCGGAGGTGGCCGCCGAGAAGGGTGTACGTGCATTCGTCATCGGCGGTTATGTGCGTGACTGTTTCCTCGGACGTCCGAGCAAGGACATCGATATAGTGGTGGAAGGAAGCGGCATCGAACTGGCTGAGGCAGTGGGCGAACGTGTACGCAGCTATGTATCGGTCTTCAAGAACTTCGGTACGGCCATGCTGAAGTACAAGGGTATTGAAGTCGAGTTTGTAGGTGCAAGAAAAGAATCATATCGCAGGGATTCCCGCAAGCCGATCGTAGAGGACGGTACATTGGAAGACGATCAGCTCAGAAGAGACTTTACCATCAATGCTATGGCTTTCAGCCTTCAGAAGGATGATTTCGGAGCGTTGGTCGATCCGTTCGGAGGCATAAGGGATCTCGCAGCAGGTATCATCCGCACGCCTCTGGATCCTGATACCACATACAGCGACGATCCGTTGAGAATGGTTCGCGCCATAAGGTTTGCGACTAAGCTTACCACTGAAAGTCAGACGTTTACTATCGTTCCTGAATCGCTTGAGTCTATCAGAAGGAATAAGGGAAGGATGGAGATTCTTTCAAAGGAAAGGATAGTAGAGGAACTCAACAAGATGCTTGTGACCCCGAAGCCGTCGATAGGTTTCAGACTTCTTGATGAGACCGGACTCCTTGAATACGTGCTCCCTCAGCTTGCAAAGCTCAAAGGAGTCGAGACCGTTGAAGGCAAAGGACACAAGGAGAATTTCTCCCATACGCTCGAAGTCCTGGACAATGTCGCAGCTGCTGAGATAAAGGCTATCGCGGACGGTACTCTCAAGGATTTTGTCTATGAAGACGGTGTCGAGGTCGAAAAGGTCCGTACGGAGCCTAATGTGTGGCTTCGCTGGGCGGCTCTGCTTCATGATATAGCCAAGCCCGCGACAAAGAGATATGACCCTTCGCTTGGATGGACATTCCATGGACACGAGGTACTCGGCGCGAGGTGGATACCTAAGATTTTCCAGGGACTGAAGATGCCGCTGAATGAAAAGATGAAATATGTGCAGAAGCTTGTAAATCTTCATCTGAGGCCGATAGCGCTTGTTACTGAGGAGGTTACGGATTCCGCTGTGCGCAGGCTTCTTTTCGATGCAGGCAATGATATCGATGATCTCATGCTTCTGTGCAATGCGGACATAACTTCGAAGAATCCTCGAAAGGTCGCTCGTCTTCATTCCAACTTCGAGCTTGTGAAGGCGAAGCTTGTAGAGGTTGAGGCAAAGGATGCGATACGCAATTTCAAGAATCCTATCACGGGTGACTATGTGATGGACCTTTTCGGCATTGAGCCATGCAATACCATCGGACAGCTGAAGGAGGCGGTAAAGAATGCCATCCTTGACGGCGAGATAGAGAATACATTCGAGGCGGCTGACGCCTATATGAGGGCAAAGGCTGCGGAAATCGGCATGTTCCCGGTAAAATGACGGATATCATAGGCAAATACATAAGTTATGTCAGGGATGTCAGGAGATATTCCCCGAGGACGATATGCAATTACCATGATGTCCTGAAGCGTTTCTGCGAGGTCGTGCATCACGGAGAGAATGTTTCTGATGAGGAAATCGTAGCTTCCCTGAATGTCTCTGAAATCAGGACATATGAGGTCATTCTTCTTGACAGCGGGCTTTCTCCCGGTACGGTGAATCTTCATATGTCGGCTCTGAGCGGATTCTGCCGTTTCCTGGTCAATGAAGGTATGTTGAAGTCCAATCCGGTCAAGCTTGTAGCAAAACCCAAGGCCGAGAAACGTCTGCCAGCGTTCTTCAAGGCGGATGTGATGGATGATTACCTGGAAAGGACTTCTCATTTTTTTGATCAGCAGGAGTTTGAAGGTTTCCTTGAAGGAATCGATACGAAGTCCGGACATGACCATTACGATTCAATGCTCCGCCGTATGGTTGTATCCCTGTTATATACTCTTGGATTAAGACGTGCTGAACTTATCGGATTGACTGTCGGAGATGTTGATTTTGGCAGAAATGTTGTCAAAGTGAGGGGAAAAGGTGATAAAATGCGAGAAATTCCGCTTATTGCTTCGCTTTCTAAAGAAATATTGTTATATTTGAAAGCAGTTGAGACAATGTGCGGTGGCAAAAGGTCTTTGAAAGAACCTCTTCTTGTCACATACAAGGGCAGCAAGCTGTATCCGGTGTATGTTGACAGGGCAGTGAAGAGTGAGTTGAAAGGTCAGAAGGGCATCACCGGGCGCAAGTCTCCCCATGTTCTCCGACACTCGCTTGCTACTGAGCTGATGAATGGAGGGGCCGATATTTATTCCATTAAGGAAATGCTCGGTCATTCCTCGCTGGCGACGACTCAGGTCTATACCCATAGCAGCATTGCCCAGCTGAAAAATAGTTATGAACAAGCCCATCCAAGGGCAAAAAACGGAGGTAAACATGGAGATTAGAGTTCAGAGCATCAAGTTCAATGCAGATCAGAAACTGTTGGACTTTATTGACAAGAAGTTCTCTCGAATCGAGAAGTTCTACGATGCAGTAACAGGAGTGGATGTAGCGCTTTCATTGCTTCCAGACCATGAAAACAAGAATGTGAAGGTTCAGGTTTCGATCCCTGGCAACACAATCGTGGTGGAGAAGAATGCAAAGACCTTCGAAGACGCAGTTGTAGACTGCGCAGACATTCTCAAGGAGAAACTTGTGAAAGAAAAAGAGAAAAGAGCAGAATAAGAGAAACATTTTCAGGCAGCATCTTCGGATGCTGCTTTTTTTGTAGTTTTTCACCAAAGGTGTCGTCTAATTTATTACCTTTGTAGGATTATGGCTAAAGGATTTGTTGACACTGATTCCCTTTGCAGGGAGATAGTAAGCGACGCGAGGAATGGCGTCTTCAAGCCGGTTTATCTTCTTATGGGAGATGAGCCGTATTATGTTGATATGGTGTGTGATGCCATCCTTGAGAATTGTCTTGACGAGAGCGAGAGGGATTTCAATCAGACAGTATGCTATGGCGCTGATGTGAATGCCGATGCTGTCATTACAGCTGCGAGACGTTACCCGATGTTTGCGGAACGTCAGCTGGTGGTAGTGAAGGAGGCCCAGATGATGAAAAGTCTCGAGGAACTGGCTGTTTATTGCCAGAAGCCTCTGGAGTCAACCGTGCTTGTGATATCCATGCATGGAGCAAGCGCTGACAAAAGGAAGTCGCTTTACAAGACTGTTTCAAAGATAGGGGTTGTGGTGGAATCTCAGGCGCTGAGGGATTATGAGATGCCGAAATGGATATCGATGTTCTATCAGACAAAGGGCTTGAAGATTGCACCTGATGCTGCCGCCCTTCTTGGTGAGCATGCCGGAACAGATCTGAACAAGATAGCCATAGAGACAGAGAAGATGCTAAAGAATCTTCCGGAAGGAACGACTCAGGTGAGTGCGGCGGATATCGAGAAGAATGTGGGAATCAGCCGCCAGTTCAGCATCTTTGAATTGACACGTGAACTTTCCATGAAGAATCCGGCAAAGGCTTTGAAGATAGCTGCATATATAGGTTCGTCTGCGAAGTTTGCAATGCCGATGGCCGTAAGTGCCTTATATACACATTTCTACAGGATACTCAAGTATGGAGCTCTTCTTATGAAGACGCCGAGGCCGGCTAACGATCAGAAAGCGAAGGTGCTGGGAGTGAATCCATACTTCTTCGGTGAATATGATACTGCGGTGAGGAATTATCCTGTGAAGAAATGCATGGCCGTGATTGCTCTCCTGAAGGAATATGACTATAAGGGCAAGGGTGGAGATGTCGGAGAGGCTACCGCTGCGGAACTCATGGTCGAACTGACTGCGAAAATTTTAAACATGTAATATAAAATGGGACTTATTCAATGTAAAGATGTGTGCAAGAGCTTCGGTGAGAAGATTGCTCTTGATCATGTTTCGGTAGACATTCCGAAGGGAAAGATCTTCGGCTTGCTCGGACCGAACGGAGCGGGTAAGACTACTCTGATCCGTATCATAAACCGTATAACCATCCCCAATAATGGAGAGGTTCTTTTCGAAGGACGTCCTATCACTCAGGATGATGTCGAGAAGATCGGCTACCTGCCTGAGGAGCGTGGACTTTACCGCAAGATGAAGGTGGGCGACCAGGCCATGTATTTCGCTCAGCTCAAGGGAATGTCTTCGAAAGAGGCTGCAAAGGAACTCAAGAAGTGGTTCGTGCGTTTCGGAATCGAGAGCTGGTGGAACAAGAAGGTCGAGGAGCTGTCGAAGGGTATGGCCCAGAAGGTTCAGTTCATCACTACGGTCGTGCATAAGCCGTCCCTGCTTATACTTGACGAGCCGTTCTCCGGCTTTGACCCAGTGAATGCCCAGATCATCCGTGAGGAGATCCTTCGACTCAAGGACGAGGGTGCGACCATAATCCTTTCTACACATAACATGGAGTCCGTCGAGGAACTTTGCGACAATATCGCGCTGATCAACAAGTCTCATGTTGTGATTACAGGAGGCGTGGACGAAATCCGTCATAAGTATGGAAACAACAACGTGGAGCTCATCTACACAGGCGATGCGCTTGCTTCGGTTGAAAATGTATTCAAGGTTCTGTCTGACCAGGATGATGCGGGACGTCATACGGCTGTCCTTGAACTTGTCGATGGATGCGGAGCCAATGAGGCTCTGACTGCCATTCTCTCTCAGGGAGTATCAGTCAATTCGTTCAAGGAGCTTATTCCGAGAATGAATGATATCTTTATCAAACTTGTAACAGAGGAGGAGTAAGCCATGAAAATGAGAAATATAAAGACCATCATAGGACGTGAATATCTGACACGAGTAAAGAAGAAGTCTTTCCTTCTTACTACTTTCCTTGTTCCTATTCTCTTTGCGGCGTTATGCATCCTGCCAAGTGTGATAATGTTCATGGCGAAGGATACCGGAAAGACTGTCGCAGTTGTCGATCAGTCGGGTATAGTGATGCCGTATCTTGTTGATACAGATGCTGTTGATTATGAAGATCATTCGTCAGAGCCTGCCGACAGCATGAAGGCTCATTTCGAGGAGCTTGGCCTTGATGTCCTTGTTGTGGTGTCTCCTTTGGATACTGTTTCCAAGACATTAAGCGTGGCTTCATATTCTCCGAAGCCGTTGAGCATGGAGATCAAGGATGCCTTACGTTCCAAGGTCAACGATGCGGTGGAAGACTATCGCCTGGCACAGTACGAGATTTCTGACCTCAAGCAGATAATGGAGGACGTGAAGTCCGATGTTTCCATAGCTACTTATACATTGGATGAGTCCGGCGAGGAGAAGATCACTTCTTCGGAGGTATACATGATCATCTCGATGATTCTGTCTATCATCATCTACATGTTCATCGCGATGTTCACCGGTATGGTCATGCAGAGCGTCATCGAGGAGAAGGCGAGCCGAGTAGTCGAGGTGCTTGTTTCATCCGTAAAGGCTACAGAGCTTATGTTCGGAAAGATAATCGGTGTGGCATGTGTGGCGCTTACTCAGTTCTTCCTTTGGATCGTCCTGACGCTTGTGCTTGTAGGCGGTTTCTCTGCTTTCGTTGGCTTTGATTCCCTCATGGGTGACCCTGCACAGGCGGAGCAGATGATCGGTATGACAGCTCAGATGGGCGGTATGGATGTAGCTGAGATGACATCGGCAATGCAGGAGGAAGATGGTCTTGCTGCTGTCCTCAGCACATTGAAGGATATCAATTGGGTACAGATGATATTTGCGTTCATTGTCTATTTTGCCCTCGGATATCTGCTTTATGCGTCCTTGTTTGCTGCTATCGGTTCTGCAGTGGAGAATGAGGCGGATACGACTCAGCTTCAGATGCCGGTAACTCTTCCTTTGATGCTGGCCTTCTTCATTGCATTGTATGCATTCAATGCTCCTGACAGCCCTATAGTATGGTGGGGCTCGATGATTCCTTTCACATCTCCGATCGTGATGCTGGCGAGGATACCGTTCGGCGTGCCTGTGTGGGAGCTTGCGCTTTCGATAGCGTTGCTTGTATTGACTTTCGGGGCATGCGGATGGCTGTCTGCGAAGATTTACAAGATCGGTATCCTTATGTTTGGTAAGAAGACTACGTTCAAGGATCTTTGGAAATGGCTTAGACAGAATTAGCTGTCTGATATATACTAGGATGACTATGCATTCCATTGGCCCCCTCCCACAGCGGAGCTGCGGGCCCCTCCCCCTACCCGGGGGTGGGAAAATGCCAATTCCATGCAATAGTCATCCATAAATACAAATGTTTATTTAATGCAGACGGATTTTTAATGAAGAAAATTGCTTTAATCATCGCTATGTCATTGTGCGGAGTGTGCGCAATGGGTCAGGAGTATGAGTGGAGGCATGTGGAGATGGACGGAAGCAGGACGGGAACGGCTTCTCCTTCGAAGGATAATGTTGCCGAGGCAGTAGGTACCTTCAAAGGATGCAAGTATATTGCTCCTAATGGAAGGACATTCAAGAAGAGGTCGACAGTCGGCAAGACTGCACGTATCGTGCTTGATGCGCAGCCTGCAATGGCCCGTGTGAAGGATGTGATCGGATATTCGACCGAGGCCATGGAGGTGGCATATCCTGAAAGCGCGCTTTCAAACTGGTTCATCGATATCATAATGGCCAGGACTCAGGAGCTTATGGGCAAGAAGGTCGATGTCGGAATCGGTAATTTCGGCGGTATCCGCATCGATATGCCTCAGGGAGATATAATCCTTGATGATATGCTCTCGATGTTCCCGTTCAAGAACCAGATCGTATATGTCGAACATAAGGGAAAGGAGATCAGGAAGATTCTTGAGCAGATGGCTGCCGGGCGTTTCGAGGTTCTTGGAGGAGTACGTGTCGTTGTTGAGGACGGTAAGCTTGTTTCTGCAGAGATAGGTGGCGAACAGATCGACGATGATAAGGTTTACGGACTTGCTACCATTTCATTCCTTCTTACCGGAGGTGACGGTCTCAGCCTGGCGGATAATGCGCTTTCGGTGACAGTCTTTGAGAATGAAGACATAATCGATGCAGTACTGGCACATGTGAATGCAGAGACAGCGGCAGGAAGGCCGATAGAATACAAGATGGACGGACGTGTAACGGTTAAAGGCGACAGGAGGAGAAGATAATGAGAAGATTCATGACATTATTATGCGTAGCGCTTTTAAGCTTGTCGCTTGGCGCTCAGGAACTTACGATTCTGCATATCAACGATACCCATAGTCATGTCGACCCTCAGCGTGCCGGTGATTACAAGGGTAGGGGAGGCGTCATCGAGCAGGCTGCATTCATCGACAGCGTAAGGACTGCTGTCGGAAAGAAGAATGTGCTTCTTCTTCATGCCGGAGACTATGGCCAGGGAACATCATATTTCACGGAGCTCGGCGGAAACATCGAGATAGATGTGATGAATGCTTTCAGATTTGATGCGACATGCCTTGGAAACCACGAGTTCGACAATGGAATCGCAGAACTTGCACGTCGTTTGAAGAACCTCAGGAATGATGTTGTATGCGCTAATTATGATTTCACCGGAACTCTTCTGGAAGGTCTCGTGCGGCCCTATACTATCGTTAAAAAGGCTGGAAAGAAGATCGGTATCATCGGCCTTCTCACTGATATCAGCAGTGTAGTTGACAGCGAGATAGCAAAGGTACTTCAGTATCAGGATCCTGTAGCGGTAACCTCAAAGTATGCAGATTATCTGAAGAATGAAAAGGGATGCGATATGGTCATCTGTCTTTCACATCTCGGATATGGTGAGGACAAGGATCTTGCTTCACAGGTACGTAATGTGGATCTCATCGTCGGAGGACATACCCATACTCTTCTTCATAAGAAGCAGATCGTCAGGAATCCTGATGGAAAGGATGTGGTAGTGGTTCAGAACTGGAAATGGGGTCTTAATATGGGCCACCTGACAATTGATTTCTGATGGAGATTGCCGAACTTCTGATAATTGCAGTGGGAGTGTCCATGGATGCTTTCGCCGTTTCCATATGCAAGGGACTCTCGGTCCAGAACATCCGTCCGAAACATGCGGCTCTTACAGCGGTATGGTTCGGTGGATTCCAGGCGCTTATGCCTGTCATAGGTTATTATCTGGGAGTAAGCTTTGCAGACTTTGTTTCCAATGTGGATCATTGGATTGCATTCATTCTTCTCGGTATCATAGGAGGAAACATGATGAAGGAATCCTTCCATAAGGATGAACCTTGCTGCGTTGATCGCGATTTCTCATTCAGGACCATGCTTGCAATGGCTGTCGCTACCAGCATCGATGCTTTGGCTATCGGAGTCTCATTCGCATTTCTGAAGGTAAACATCTGGAGTGCCGTCCTTCTCATCGGTATTACCACAGCCTGCTTTTCAGGTGTGGGGGTATATGTCGGAAATCTATTCGGCAACCGTTATAAGTCAAAGGCGGAGTTTGCAGGAGGATTCATTCTCATTGCCATGGGTCTGAAGATCCTTCTGGATCATACGATCCTTTAGACTATTGACACTGATATCGCATCGGTCGTTCCCTTTCTGTAATCTTTCGGGGAATGGCCGGTGTTTGCTTTAAAGAAGCGTCCGAAGCTTGATTGGTCTGGGAAATGCAGCATGCTGCTGATCTCCTTTATGGAAAGATGGTTCTGCCTGAGCATCTGCTTGGCGGAATCAATGATGGATTTGTTGATCCATGCGAGGGCTGAGCTGCCGTCATGTTCACGTATTATCTTGGAAAGGTAATCCGGTGAAATTCCCAATGCGTCAGCGTACCAGCTTACATTATGATGTTCGTTACAGTATCCGTTGATGAGATTGATGAAACGTGCCCTGAGCTGTTCGTGACGATCCTGAATCCCATTTTGAGGTACGCTGTGCTCCTCCCTTCTTTTATCTGATATGTCAAGCAGAAGATTCAGCACTTCGTTCTTTATGACCAGACTCCGGTAGCAATGGCTTGGCTTTGATATGTATCTGATGATCTTTTTAATCGCAAGCTCAAGATATCCATATTCTTCTTCTGTAAACTGCTGATAAGGAAACTCCTTCTTGAGCTGAAGATTGATCGGTGATTTTCTGATTGTCCTCATCTCATTCTGGAATTCCTGTGAAAAGATGATGTGGAATCCTGTAAGAACGCTTGAGGTGGTCAGCTGCCTGATAGTATCTCCTGCGGAAAGATGGAGGCTGCTGTTGTCAACCATGTTGAATAGCTGGAAGTTGATGTCTGCCGTAATGCTTCCGGTTTTCAGCATTATCAAATGGAAACAATTCAGTTTGATGGGCGCATCTAACTCAAGCATTCCATTTATCTCATGAATGGTAATCCTTGTCTGACCGTATTCAGAAAAAACGTAAGGTTTCATAATTTGTTCATTATCGTGACAAATATAGTGATTTTTATTGATTGGAAACGGAAATCGTCAATCAGCTTACGGAAATTGCTCTTTATCGTTTCCTATAATATGGACAAATTTGCATTCGAAATATGATGGATAAAGACGCTACAGAAACTACTTAAACTGAAAAACTTCAAAAGCAATAATAGATCGGTATAATCTATAGAGTTAGTCTATATCCTATTTTGGCCGTCATACCCTGTGAAGGATATGGCGGTCGCTTTTTTACATTGATATGTATATAAAACAAAATGAGACTTCGTCGCTCACGCGAGGATGCCTCATTAACCACATAATTAATAACACTAAAACTAATAACCATTAGAGTTGTGAAAGTTTCAGAAGAACTCTCTGATCAACTCGTGTGCAAAGGTAAGGCGATTTTTCAAACCTGCATAATAAATACTGTTAAGTTTTTGTTACATTTGTATTTCAATTCTTGTAACAATGGAAAAGAAGATACTGATAGTTGATGATGAGGCCGGCATCAGGGAAATTCTCCAATTCAACCTTGAGAATGCCGGATTCGTAATAGATTGCGCGTCTTCCGCAGAGGAAGCTTTGGAAATACTGGGTCAGGAACACTGCATGATACTTCTGGATGTGATGATGTCCGGAATGTCAGGTTTTCAGATGGCGGAAGTACTCAGAAAGGAAAAGAACAACCAGATACCGATCATATTCCTGACAGCCAAGACCGATCAGAACGATCTTCTCACCGGCTTTTCAGCGGGAGGAGATGATTATATTCCTAAGCCTTTTTCTATCAATGAGGTGATAGCCAGGGTGAGGGCAGTGCTGAAGAGGACTGAAAGAACTGTCGAGAGCAATGATTTCATTGAAGTCGGTGCTGTCCGCATCGATGCGGTGAGAAAGATAGTGTATGTGGAAGGTGAACCCGTAACCTTCTCAAAGAAGGAGTTCGAAGTGCTGAATCTTCTTGCGTCCCATCCGGGAGAGATTTATTCACGCGAAGACATCATCAACGAACTTTGGAAGGATGCCCCATATGTGCTTGACAGAACCGTGGATGTCCATATCGCGCGTATCAGAAGCAAGCTTGGCACATGTAAGAATTATATTGTGAATCGTACCGGATTCGGTTATATATTCAACGCTGTATGATGATCTGGTTGTTTGTGCTGCTTGCAATTGCCGTTGTTGCATGCATCGTAATATTGCTGTGGAGAAGCCATATAAGGGTTTCTGAGGCGGAAGCTCGTCAGAAGTCAAAGCTCAAGAAGCAGATGACCAGCAATATCGCTCATGAACTTCGTACCCCTGTAACGAGCATCAGGGGTTATCTGGAGACGCTTATAGCATGTCCGGATATGAACCCTGAAAAGAAACAGGAATTCATCGAGAAGGCTTATAACCAGACGCTTCGCCTTTCAGAACTGATCACTGACATGGCCTTGATAAGCAAGATGGAAGAGAGATCGGCCAAGTTCCAGAAAGAGGACATCGATCTTTTTGATGTCTCGAACGAGGTTTTCGAAGAGTTCGGTGAAAGGATTGTCGCTAACAGGGTCAAGGTAGAGAACATGCTTGAGCCGGGAACTGTCCTTACCGGTAACAAGACATTGGTATATACCATAATCAAGAATCTTGTCGAGAACAGCCTTAAATATGCGGGAAGCGACATAACGATTCATCTTGAGTGCTACAGCTCGATCGAGAAGTTCTGCTACCTTACATATTATGATACAGGCGAAGGTGTACCTCTGGAACATCTTGACCAGATCTTCGAACGCTTCTACCGTATAGAAGAAGGCCGAACCCGCGATGTGGGCGGATCCGGCCTCGGTCTATCCATCGTGAAGAATGCCGTGAAGTTCCATGGCGGCGACATACGTGCCATAAACCGTCAGTGGGGAGGACTTCAGTTCTTCTTCTCTCTTCGCAGACAAGCGGACTGATGCTATCTTCCTTTGACTATGTTGGTGTCAGTGCTCCTGTTATGGAGTTTTGCATCTCCGTAGTAAGTCATCTTGCTGGCTCTGGACACATTGTAATAAATATCCTCTGAAGCATGGACATCTGCCTTGCAGGCTCCGCTAAGTTCGATATTTACGGTTCTTGCCATGAAGTCCTGTGCATTGATGCTGCTTGCTCCTGAACACTCATATTCTGCTTTTCCTACATTTCCTGCAATCTCTGCATTAGAAGCTCCTGAGCAGTTGATGTCGGCACTGGAGTATTTTCCTTCACCTTTGAATGAGCTGGCTCCGCTCATGTCTGCTTCAAGTGTCTCTGAATTACCGGTGTAAGTCATCTTGCTCGCTCCTGACACATCTATTCCGACTTCTTTTGCGAAATTGCCAGAGACGTCTGCCTTGCTGGCTCCGCTGCAATCTACATCCATGCTTTTGCCATTGACCTGAAGACCCTTGAGTGATGAAGCTCCGCTTATGTCTAAGTCGAGATCGTCGGCCTTGAAGCTTCCTTCGAATGTGATGCTTGCTGCACCGGATACGCTGATTGACTTGATGTAGTCCATTTCAATATAGACATCGACGCGTTTCCTGTCGGCTCCTGATGCCCATCTTCCGAACTTGTTTTCCGACTTTCTGTCTCTTACCTTTCTGGAAAGTCTGAGGGTTCCATCCTTATAAATGACCTCGAGATCAAGGAAAGTCTCGATAATGTCGTCATAAACGACAGTGACCTTGTCGGATCTTCCTTCAGTCACATGTACGGTGTAAAGGAAGTTGGCATCAATGCTGGTGATGTCACCGAAATCGTAGGTCTTTGTCTTTTCTTCTGCATTTGCTGTGAACAATGCGATCGCTGCTGCTGCGAGTGTCAAAAAGAATCTTTTCATTATATTTTATTTTTCAAGTTTTACATTCTGCTCTTCTGCTGTTCTCCGGCACCTGTGCCTTTGTATTTGCTTCTTGTGCTGTTGAATCTGTATCTGATTGTCAATGAGGCTTTTCTGGTGTCTCTTATGTTATATTGTAATATCGAAAAAACATTTGTTTGCGTAAAGACATCATCTTTCGCCTGAAGCAGGTCATGACCTCGTAATTCTACACTCAGGGCATCATTGAGGAATGACTTCCTTACAGAAACATCGACCTTGTGTGACGGTGCGATAATCTCGAAATCTCTCCAGAATCCGCAGCTGATATATGTGTAATCCGCATTGAACGTAAATCCTTTGCCGAGGCTGAAGGTGTTGCCGAATTCAAGCTGGACCATAGGTTTGTTACAATTGACTTCAAACGAGTCATAACGCAATGTCAGCCATTGTTTCTCGATGCTTGCTCCGACTCTCGGAGACCAGAACGAAATTGTCGGATTTACTGACACAAATGCTACCAGAGTCGGGATGCCTTGCTCCAGATTGAACGTCTTGGACATGATCAGCTTATCGTTTCCTTCAGCAGCAAATCCTTGTTGAAGAATGGCGTTTCGGGTGTGCTGGAAACTTCCCCCAAGCTGGATGTATTTCCATGCAGTCATAAATGACAGGTCTTGTATGGTCTCAGGCAGGAGGTATGGATTTCCGACATCCACGCTATATTTATTCATATATATGACCGAGTTTCGGAGCTGATGGTAAGTCGGCCTTTGGGTCTTTACAGCATAACTCAGCATGAACTGAAAATCACCGGAGTATGCATTGAACGATATGTTCGGATATACATTGTCATATTTGCGGCTGCGGTCTTTCTGATATGCATCATCCTGATAATAGTTGAATGCCATATGCTCATATCTTAAGCCCGCAGAGACTGATCCGAAGCTGAATGGATATACAAAGTCCATGAACACATTCACGTTATCCTCCTGGATTGTAGTGTTGGAAGATTCTACATATCCTTCCGGATTGAGATAATCATCTGTCCTGTAGGTATATGTGTACTCCGTACCTGCTGACAGACTTCCCTTGCCGAGAGGATAGGAGAAGATGAGCTTGGATGCGTACAGCCTGTTTGTGATATAGTTGTTTGTGTTCAATGTCCGGTCTTCCTGGATTTCGCTGAGTTCGTCAAATCTCTTGTGTTCAGTATACTTACCTCCCAGGACATCTGCATTAAAGTCGATATTGAGCTTGCCTACCGTACCATTATAATATAAGTTCATCTGATGGTCGACTTTAGGTTCTGCATATCCTTCGGCATTTGTTTCGTTCACATCATCAATGATACCGTCAAGTGTCACATCGGCAAGTACATGATTTCCGTTCTTGCTGGAAATGAGATAGTCCGGACGGTAGCGCAAGCCGATGGAATGATTCTCATTGATCTGCCAGTTGAGTCCGAGAGTCGTTGCCAGATTGTTTGAAAGTCCAGTAAAGACAGCATTCTGATCCACTTTCAGCAACTGGCTGCCTTGCAGAGTCTCTTTGATGATTGCTTTCTGGAACCAATCGCTTCTGGTATAATTCAGCGATCCGAAAACATCGAATCCCTTGTATCTGTAGTTCATGTTGAGAGTCTCGATCAGGTCGGTATTCTCGCACTGATAGGTTGTTGAACGCAGGTCGAATCCGAATCCTTCTCCCTGCTTCTTCAGAGTCTGGATCCTGATGACAGATCTGACTGATGCGTCGTATCTTGATCCCGGATTCATCACGACTTCTACAGACTTGATTTCGCTAGAATTCAGCTGCTCAAGCTCAGCATTATCCCTGACCTGTCTGCCATTGACGAAGATCAGAGGGGTTCCCTTGCCGAATACTTCAAAAGTTTCATCTTTGAGGGCAACTCCCGGGAGTTTCTCCAGCACGTCACTGGCCGAGCCCGCATCTGCTAGCACACTGTTCTCGATCTTTGTAACAAGAGCGCTTCCCTGGATTTCTGTCTTTGGAATAACAGCCTTCACTACAGCTTTTCCAAGAACCTCAGTATCGGGAGTCAGTTTGACAAGTTCTATGTCGTTCAAGGCTCTGTACTGGGTTTCATATCCGATGAATGTCACCTGGACCCATGCTGCTTCTGGGTGGGCTGCTAATGCAAATCTACCGGCTGTGTCGGCCACTGCACCGGCTATGTATGTCGAATCACTCTTTTGAAGAATGACGTTTGCATATGCCAGTGGGGTGTCAGTTTCATCCACAACCTTGCCAGTGATGCTTTGTGCATTGGTGGTAATGGAAGATGTCGCAGCCATCAATATCAAAAACAAGAATAGTCTTTTCATCTGTTCAAGTTCTTATTATCTGTCTATATTTGCCATAAGGTTTTCGAGTGCAGAATATTTCAGGTCATAATATTCGTTGAGTATCCTGCTCTTCTCTTTTGCGGACATTTCGTCCGGCAGCTGCTCCTCAAGAGGAATCGCATCCGCTGTTATCGTCCTCAGGGTGTTCATGATCATGTCCGTTTCCTCAGGATACTCCGTTTCCACTATGGTCAGTATCTCGTTTTCCATCTCTGCCAGTCTGGTATATTGTCTTTCCAGCTCTTTCGATATGTCCGGCTCGACAAATACTGTCATCAGTATGGCCACGCAGGCCGCAGCTGCGGTAAATGCCATGCTTATTACCTTCGCTCTTCTTTTGCGCCTTTCGTATCTGAAAGCGTTCATGAACCTTTCCTTTCCACCTTCCGGTATCGGTTCGCAGTCGAATGCTTCCTGATTGGAGCTTATGTATCTTTCAAGTTCTGTCATGATTTCTTCTGTTTCAAGGCCGCAGCCAGTTTCTGTCTTCCTCTCATGTAGAGGCTTCTGATAGTGCTTTCACCTGTTCCGGTTATCTGGGATATCTCCTCATAATCATAACCTTCGAAAAGGTGCAGGGAAATGATCGCCCTGTAATGATCCGGTAGCTGCGAAAGTGCTTTCAATATGCTGTTGATGTCGTATTCAAGCTCTGTATCTTCCGGTTCTTGCGTCATCGGATCTTCGTAATTCTCCAGCAGGATTTTCCATTTTTGTCTTTCCCTGAGCCTGTCTATCGACTTCCTGATACAGACGCTTGTCAGCCATTTCCTGATGTCCTGGATCTCTCCCTTTTTCCGATATTTCCAGTATTGCAGGATGGAATCATGCATGATCTCTTCGGCATCGGAGCTGTTGCCCACAATCCTAAGACTTGCATTGAATAGTCTCCCGGACATGCTGTCATATATCTTTTCTATGTCGATAGTGTCTTTCATCTGGCTTTGTTTCATCTATATGACGGCCGCCTGCCGTTATTGTTGCAAAAATATGATAATATTTGTGTATCTTTGGCCAAAATTTAACATTATGAAACACTTTTCTATTTTCATAGCGGCTTTGTTTGCCGCTGTATCTTTGTCTGCCCAGACGTATCCGTATCAGGATGCATCGCTCAGTCCTGATGAAAGAGCAAAGGATCTCCTCGGCAGACTTTCGGTAGAGCAGAAGGTCATGCTCATGGATTATGACTCACCTGAGATTCCTGAATTCGGAATCCGTAAGTACAACTGGTGGAACGAAGCTCTTCACGGTTCCGCACGTAACGGACTTGCAACCGTATTTCCTCAGGCCATCGGTATGGCTGCGAGCTGGAACGAGGTGCTCCTCGAGGATGTTTTCGATGCAGCTTCTACCGAGCAGCGTATCAAGTTCAGCATTGCTCGTGACGAGCAGGGCGTAAGACGCTATCATGGTCTTACCGTATGGACTCCTAACATCAATATTTTCCGTGATCCACGTTGGGGACGCGGTCAGGAGACTTATGGCGAGGATCCATACCTTACTACAATCATGGGACGTTCGGTTGTGAACGGCCTTCAGGGAGACCCTGACCAGAAGTATGACAAGCTTCATGCATGTCTCAAACATTTCGCCATCCACAGCGGTCCGGAGTACGAGCGCCACGTCTTCAATGTTGAAGAGGTGTCATGGCGTGACCTCAACGAGACATACCTCTATGCATTCGAGCGTCTTGTGAAGACTACAGATGTAAAGGAAGTGATGTGTGCATACAATGCATATGAAGGCAAGCCATGCTGCGGAAGCGACAAGCTTCTCATCAAGATTCTCCGCGAGCAGTGGGGCTTCGACGGTCTTGTCGTTACTGACTGCTGGGCAGTGAATGACTTCTTCAGAGAAGGTCATCACAATATCTTCCCTAACGATCCTGCAACTTCTACTGCATTCTCTGTAAGAAGCGGTGCTGATCTTGAGTGTGGTGATTCATTCTTCACTCTCATGGATGCATATAAGGACGGAAAGGTAAGCGAGGCTGATCTCGATAGAGCGGTTTACCGTATCCTCAAGGCTCGTTTCGAGCTTGGTGAGATGGATCCTGAGGAGTCTGTGTCATGGAACTCAATTTCACGCGACCTCCTTGCAAGCGACCAGCATCATGAACTCGCTCTCAAGATGGCACGTGAGACAATGACTCTTCTTCAGAACAGAAACAATGCGCTTCCGCTCAAGAAGAATGCTAAGTATGCGGTAGTCGGTCCTAATGCAGCTGACTCTCTTGTGTTGTGGGGTAACTATAACGGTATTCCTCGCAAGACTACAACCGTTCTCGAAGGTATCCAGGCAAAGGTCGGAGCAGAGAACGTGGTTTATGCAAAGGGATGTGAGATCGCTGCAAAGTCTGTTGATGCTGGACGTTACAGCGAGACTGAGGGTAACTATCACGATGAGGCTCTCTCAAGAAATTCAGGCGCTGAGGCTGCTGCAGCAACAGATCTCTCAATGTTCGACGATGTTGATGCCATCATTTTCGTCGGCGGTCTTTCTCCAAGGCTCGAAGGTGAGGAGATGAGAGTGAACTTCAAGGGCTTCAAGGGTGGAGACAGAACTTCAATCGAACTTCCAGAGACTCAGAGAGCATATATCCAGGAGCTCAAGAAGACAGGCAAGCCTATCATCTTCGTCCACCTTTCAGGTTCTGCAGTTGCGCTCGCTCCTGAGGCTGAGGCATGTGAGGCAATCCTTCAGGGATGGTATGCAGGTCAGGCAGGTGGTGAGGCTGTTGCGGATGTACTCTTCGGTGATTACAACCCTGCAGGACGTCTTCCTGTGACATTCTATGCATCAGATTCAGACCTTCTTGATTTCGGCAATTACGATATGCCTGGTCACACATACAGATATTTCCAGGGCAAGCCGCTCTTCCCGTTCGGTCATGGTCTCAGCTACAGCACATTCAAGTATAAGAGAGCAAGACTTTCTAAGGGCGTTCTCAGAATTCCTGTAAAGAACGTCAGCCGCAGGGATGGTGATGAGGTAGTTCAGGTCTATGTGAAGAGAGCAGATGATCCGGAAGGACCAATCATGAGCCTCAGAGGCTTCAAGAGAGTTTCTGTGAAGGCAAAGAAGAAGGCAGTCGTTGAGATTCCGATGTCAGCAGACAACCTCGACCTTTTCAACCCTGAGACAGGAAAGATGGAAGCTGCACCTGGCAAGTACATCATCTATTACGGTGGTTCGTCGGATATGTCTAAGCTCAGAAAGAAGACAATCAAGATCTAGATTTCATTGATGTCAATGATACCGGACAATACAGCAAAGATCGTCAGCTTGCCGATTGAGCGGGTCTGAAGCTTCTGGCAGATGTTGTTCCGGTGAAAGATAACGGTAGTGGCAGAGATTCCAAGAGTCTCTGCCATTTCTTTGTTTATCATGCCCTTGACCATCAGTCTGAGGACATCTTTTTCCCTTGGAGAGAGCTCGTTGTCTTTGTTTATCTTTCCCGGCTTGCCGTGCTGAACTTCGTATCGGCTTATCAGCTGTATTCTGAGCAATTTGCTCATCAGTTCTTCTTCAGGGAGCGATATGTCCAGTACATTGAAGCCGGCTTTCCCGAATTTCCTGTCCGGACCTACGGAAATCACCGTGGTCTGATTCTTCAAGGTCTCGAATTCGTCTATATGCATGAACAGTATGTCCGAGTTGACGAAAAAATGGACGAAATGACGGTTCGAGTCCTTGATGAAGCTCTCCATGTTTCCATATGTATATACCTCCACATTGTTGTAGATGTCCCATAGAATGCTTCGTAGGGCTATGCTGCTGAGAGTATTGGAGTCAATTATGGCTAGGCAGGGATTCATGGCTATTTCTGTCTGTTACCGATCATTGAGAAGACAATGAGAATAGGGAATATCTCGACTCGACCCAAGAACATGTCCAATGTGAAGATTATCTTCGCTGCTGAAGGAAGCGAGGCGTAGTTGCCCATGGTGCCAAGCGTGCCAAGTCCAGGGCCGACATTGCCCAACGATGCGACCGTTCCCGAAAAAGCGTCGGAAATGTTGACTCCGCATATCAGCACGAGTACAAAGGACAGGAAGAGTATGAATATGTATAGGACGATATACAGAAAGACAGATGCAATCTTGTCTTCTGTAATTGCCTTGCTGCCCACTTTTGTCCTGAATAGGGAGCTCGGGTGCAGCCTTTTCTGGAAATCGCCCCATATGGCCTTGAAGGATATATACATTCTGTCAGCCTTGATTCCTCCTGTTGTGGAGCCGGAACATCCGCAATGGATCGATGCGAAGATCAGAATTGCATTGGCAAGAAGAGGCCATGATGCCGTATCGGCCTGTCCGAATCCTGTCGTCGTCAGGAAGCTCACGGTCTGGAAGGTAGAGTCAAGGAATGAACTTCCCCACGAGGCGTATCCTCCTTGAAATTTAAGACTGAATCCTATGAGCAGGCTGCATATTGCTATGACTCCTATGTAATATCTGGTTACAGGGTTGTTCAGGGGTTTGAGTGAACGCTTGGCGAATACAGTGAATATCACGCCGAAGTGCATAGCTGACAGAGTCATGAATATAGTGATGATTATATCGATGGCTTCTGAGTCGTAATGCATTATCGAGCTGTTCTTCGTGCTGAATCCGCCGGTAGCTACTGTACTGAAGGCATGGTTGACAGCGTCAAACAGCGACATTCCTGCCGCCCAGAGGCACAAGGTCTCGGCTATGGTGAGTCCGATATAGATTGTGACCATGACCCTTGCGGTCTTTCCGGATTTGAATCTGTAGCCTTCTTTCGAAAGTGATGAAAGTTCAAGGTGGGTAAGCTTCAGCTTGAAGGGACTTGCATCCGGCAATATCATCAGCAGGAATACGATTACTCCCAGACCGCCGATGAAGTGTGTCGATGATCTCCAGAACAGCAGGCTCTTGGGCAGAGCCTCGATGTTGGTCAGGATGGTGGATCCTGTCGTCGTGTATCCTGAGACGCTTTCAAACCAGGCGTTCACAAGGGTGAATTCTCCTCCCCAAAGTACATATGGAAGCATTCCGAAAATGAATGAGAGAAGCCATGAAAGCACAATTGTCAAAAAGCCGGACTGGAGTGAAGTGGAAGGCTTGTCTTTGACGAATATGAATGGGAACACTCCTGTGATGATGGTTGCAATGAAGCTGATGACAAGTGGCGTGAATGCTGAGTCAAAGCCATTTGTTACTGATACCAGTATGGAAATGAACATGAAAAGGGCATTGATGATAAGTGCCTTTCCGATGTTTGTGGATATCGCTTTTACGTTCATGTTCCTGTGGTTTGTATTTTGTTATGCAAATATATAAAAACTTCCTCTAACGTTGACAAATTCGCATTCTTTAGTTATATTTGCACTTGTATTAGATTTGAATGATTCAAAAATAAGATTATTTTTGATGTTAACCTTTTAAATGATACGATTATGATTTCACAGAAACTGCACGATGCTATCAATTCTCAGATCAACGCTGAACTCTGGTCAGCTTACCTTTATCTTGCTATGTCTCTTGATGCTGAGTCGAAAGGGTATAAGGGATTTGCAAACTGGTTTTATGTACAGTTCCAGGAAGAGCAGGCTCATGCACGTATCTTCATGAATTACCTCAACTCCCGCGATGCTAAGGTCGAGCTTCTCCCGATTGCCGAGGTTCCTTCGACCTGGGACAGCATTCTTGACATGTATAAGCAGACTCTCCAGCATGAGAAGAAGGTGACTGCGCTCATCAATAATCTTGCTTATATCGCACGTGAGGACAATGACTTTGCTTCAATCAACCGTCTTACATGGTTCATTGACGAACAGGTGGAGGAAGAAGAGTCTGCCAGAGACATGATTGCGGCTCTGGAGGCTGTGGATGGCAATAAATACGGCGTATATATGATCGACAAGGAGCAGGTGGCAAGAACATATGTCGCTCCGTCACCTCTGGCAGCAGAATAATCAAGCCCTGTGTATATGAGGAATCTTTTGATATTGCTCATGCTGGCCCTTTTCGCTATGCCGTATCAGGTCTCTGCCCAGGAGCTTGATGCGGCGACGCTTGCTAAGAGGGCCGGCAGGAAGAATCTGACCATCAAGGAATGGAATACTGATGCGAAGTCCAAGACAAGGTGGCTTGACAGGGTTACCACATATGATGAGCAAGGACGCAAGATCGAGGAGATTGAGTATGCTTCATATGGCCAGAAATGGCGCGAGACATATGAGTATGGCGAAAACGGACGCGTTGAGCGAGAAGTCGAGTATGACGATCGCGATAAGCCTGTACTGATAAAGAAATATGAGTACAATGCGGACGGAACAAAGAAGAAGCAATATAATTATGCTCCTAACGGTCGTCTGCAGACTGTCAAGGTGTTTGAGTACGTAGTGAGCGATTGATGATGCTGACGGAGAAGAATTTTGATGTCGTAGGCAAGATGGAGGCTGTGTCTCTCGAGGAGATGTCGGCAGTCTCTCTCATGAACCGTGTCGATACTAAATATCTTACAACCGCAGCAAAGCTTGGACTTGTACTTGAAGATGTTTACCGTGCCGGTTACAGGATATGCGAAATCGAGGGACAGAGGCGGCTTTCATATGCTTCGGTGTACTACGATACTCCTGACCTTCAGATGTTTACTGCTCATAGAAATGGGAAAAAGACGCGTCAGAAAGTGCGTGTCAGAACTTATCTTGTAGACGGACAGACCTTCCTTGAGATAAAGAGGAAGAATAACAGAGGTCGTACAAAGAAGAAACGCGTCCGCATACCTTCGGATTCTGTCATGGGTTTTGCAGCCATACCCGAAGCATCGGATTTCCTCCGGAAGCAGTCATGGTGGGGCCCTGATGACATTTCACCTGAAACAACGACAGATTTCAGCCGCTTCACCTTGGTGAATCCTTCTATGACCGAGAGGATCACAATGGATATGGATGTGCGTTTCAGAAATTTCAGGAGCGGCAGGGAGGCATCTCTTGAAGATCTTGTCATAATAGAGATCAAGCAGGATGGCCGTATGGAATCACAGATGAGGAGGATATTGCTCGACCACAGGATATTCCCATACAGAATGAGCAAATATTGCATGGCAGTGACCCTTACCGATCCGCAGGCGCGGCCCGGAAGATTTATTGAAAAGGTCAGATACATAGAAAAACTTACAGGATATAAACTATACTCTAGACATAACGACTGATAGATGAAACCATTACAGATCGATCCAACCATGGCGGCAAACTGGTCGCCGGAACCGGCTGATACCCTGTCTTCGGCATTTGCGGAGTTCGATCCTTCGATCGCTGCGGAATTCGGCTTTGAAGTTGCACAGGCCAAGACTTTTCTTGGAATACCGGTCTTCGATGCACAGAATCTCCTGCATCTGGGCATTCATTTTACCTTCACGATGCTTGTTTCATGGATCATAGTCCATCTTTTCTATTACAGGAAGTCAAGACGCAGGGATTACTACTTCACATTCCTCATGTTCTCTGCCGCAATGTTCATTCTTCTTTTCGTGATGGAGAACATCAAGCTTCAGATAGGCTTCGCCCTCGGACTTTTCGCCATTTTTGGAATGATCCGTTACAGGACGGAGACGATGCCTGTCCGGGAAATGACGTATCTTTTCGTCATAATAGCCATATCTATCGTCAATGGCCTGGCTCTCAATATTTCATACGCGGAGCTTATTCTTGCCAACCTTCTCATAGTACTCCTTACATGGATACTTGAGTCAGAAAGGATAATAGCCCACACATCTACAAAGCTGGTTACATACGACCGTATAGATCTGATTGTTCCGGAGAAGAGGGAAGAACTGAAGGCAGATCTCGAGAAGAGGATTGGGGTGAAAATCAAGACAATAGAAGTCGGAGCAGTGGATTTTCTACGTGATTCGGCTTTCATAAAGATTACTTATGACCTTTCTCATGGGGAATCGAACACGGTTGACCAGTTGAGGAAGGATAAAGATTTTATCGGATAATATGAAGAAGATATTATATATAATGGCGCTTTGCTCCGTTTTTCTGGCGTCTGCATCTGTTGCAAAGGCTGATGATGATGATTCTGATGCCTTTGGAGCACGTTTGTCGGCTGAGGCGGACTGGCGCATAAAGAAAGGAGTACATGCGCATGTTTCGGAGGAACTCCGTTTTCTCGGTGGCAGTCAGGTGTTCGACCGTTCATATACGGAAGTGGGATTTTCATATAGATTCTGCGACTATGTAAAGGCAGCGGTCTCATATACGGCTATTGCCGTGCACGAAACTGCGGCTCCGATCGATGCACCGGATCAGCTTGAGCATTCGATCGAATGGCGCCACAGGATGTCAGGAGACCTCACGTTCCAGTATGACATGGGACAGTGGCGTTTCTCCCTCAGAGAAAGGATTCAGGGAACGCATAAGACAGGAGATATCAACAACTATCAGCAGCCTCAGACAGGCTGGGCGTTAAGAAGCAGACTGAAGGTTGCATATAAGTTCCGTACTGTAGCTCTTGAGCCATATGCTTATTTTGAACCAAGGCTTATGCTGAATGGAGCAAAATGGGGTGATGAGGCAGGAAGTGATGATTACAAGGAGGCGGAATTCCTCGGACATAAGGATGTATACGTGAACAGATATCGTGGAGCTGCGGGTCTGGAATGGACATTGAACAGCCGCAATTCCATCGATTTCTACATGCTCTACGACCACCTTTACGACAAGCTGATAGATGCCCGTAAGGAAGGAAGCAACAAGGGAATCCAGCTCAAGGAGCCTGTAAAGGGAATTGCATCAGATAGAATATCAATAGGAATTGCATATAAATATTCATTTTAATAAAGAAGTTCATGAAAAAAATAAGCGATAAGATATATTATGTCGGCGTCAATGATGACGACAAAGTGCTTTTTGAAGGCCTCTGGCCTATACCCATGGGAGTCAGCTATAACTCTTATGTTGTTGTGGATGAGAAGATTGCACTTATAGATACGGTTGAAGGCGGGTTTGAGGAAGAATTCCTTTCCAATATAGCTGAGGCCATTGGAGACAGGAAGATCGACTATCTGGTAGTTAATCATATGGAGCCGGACCATTCCTCTTTGATCTCCTATATGCAGGATAGGTATCCGGGTCTGAAGATCGTTGCGAACGCCAAGACCGTTCCGATGCTCAAAGGATATTATGGAGTTCACGAGGACGATGTGCTTGTAATGCCGGAAGGCGGAGAATTGAGCCTGGGAACTTCTACATTGAAATTCTATATGACCCCTATGGTCCACTGGCCAGAGACTATGGTTACATGGTTAGAGGAAGAAGGTACTCTCTTCTCGGGAGATGCATTCGGAACATTCGGATCGATCGATGAAGATGTCATTGATGAAGACGGCACATTCGAACAGTTCAATGACGAAATGACCCGTTACTACGCATGCATAGTGGGAAAATACGGAGTCCCTGTGCAGACAGCCCTCAAGAAACTTGGAGGATTTCCGATCAAGAGGATATGCAGCACCCATGGTCCTGTATGGGAAAGAAACATTGCGTCTGTGATCGCTCTTTATGACAAGATGAGCCGTTACGAGGTTGAGAGGGGAGTATGCATCGTTTATGGTTCCATGTATGGAAATACAGCCGCTGCTGCAGATGCGCTTGCTATGGAACTGGATGCCCTTGGAGTGCCGTACGCGATCCATGATCTTGCCGGAAACAACGCTGGCGAGCTTGGACTTTCCGGCGCCCTTCGCGACGTATTCAGATATGATACCATCGTCGTAGGCTCACCTACCTATAACAATGGAATTTACCCGCCGGTGGAGACTTTCATGAAGGCCCTTCAGGCCCGTCTCATCAAGGGACGACGCTTCTACGCCTTCGGTTCATACACATGGGCCGGAGCAAGTGTCAGACTCCTCAATGAGTATGCTGCTTCTTTGAATTTTGAACTTCTCGGCGACGGCCTTTCATTCCCTCAGGCCTACACCAGAGAAAAAGTCGACATGGCGACCGTTGCGCAGATGCTGGCATAAAGAATTACGCATCATGTTGGCAAAAGTCATCAAGATAATATTTGTTTTATATATTTACTGCCTGGGCTGTATCACTGTGAAAGCTCAGGCAGTTGATGAATATTTCACAATCGATGCACCGGACAGCGTCGTTGTCGGAGATACGCTTACTGTCCGCTATAGTCTGACCACAAAGAATCTTCAAAGGTATCTGAGTCCGGTATTTGATGGATTCGAGTTCATTGACATGGATTATGATATCAGGAAAGATAATTTTACATTCATTTATCGTCTTAAGGCTGTCAATATAGGAAACTTGCTGATCGGGCCCATGAGGGTTGTGCATCAAAACAAGGATGTATTCTCCAAAAGCAAGGAAATTTCGGTATATCCGGATGAAAGACATGAGCCTGCCACGAAGGTTCTTAAGGAGTTTCTTGCAGAAAACGCAATGGATCCTGATACATGTGAAATCAGGTTCATTTATGATGCTCCTGAGTTTACGGTAGCGTCAAGCATACGCTCTCATTATTTTGCAGTTCTTGCAAATGATGCTTTTGCAGGAGGCTTGGACAATCCGATATTGGCATACGGCCTTGAATATGGAATCAGGTCTGTTGAACCTGAATTCCTCAGTGTGTTGAAGTATTATAAGACACAGCTCGGGCATATAGGTGATGATTTGCATGGGCCTTCAGGCAAGTCTGTACATCCGTTATTGAAGGATATCGTGTGGGGACAGAAGGAACCGTTCAATTCGGAGTGTCCTCGTCTTGTCTTCGAGGGAGATTCTGTTCATGCTGTTGCAGGATGCGGTCCTGTCGCGCTCGGTCAGGTCATGAAATATTACAATTCTCCAGGCTCTGATGATCCTGCGTCATTGCTGGCTCAGATTGGTTCTGCCACTGAGACCATATATGGTCCATTGTCGACAGCCAGCTACAGCGGAAATTACAGGAAGGCTCTTGTGGATACATTCGGATTCAGCCCTCAATGCAGGCTTCTGACATTGCCTCAGGGTCAATTGTTCGATTTGACGATCAATGAGCTGATGAAAGGAAGGCCTGTTGTTGTCATGAATGATAAGCATGCATTTGTCTGTGACGGTTATCAGGATGGATATCTTCATTTCAACCTTGGATGGAATGGTGCGGGTAACGGATATTACAGAGTCTTGAGTTCATCAGTAGATGAGCCTGCAGATATGCTTTATCATTCGATGCTCATAAACATTTTTCCTGATCAACATCGGAATGCATCCAAGACCGTTACTTTGGATAAGAAAACCAGGCTCAAGGATGTCCTGACTGAATCGGAAATGGAAAATCTTCATTCCCTTGCGATCTCCGGAAGATTGACAGGAGAAGATGTCAGGCTTTTGCGCAGGATGGCCGGTGCGGTGGATGACAATGACTATAAGTCGTGGACCGGTTCGCTTCAGAATCTGGATCTCAGCATGGCCTCGTTTACGAATGACAAGGTAACTCCGTATCTGACTGTTGATGCTGCTCAATGTAAACTGAAACTCTGGCGTGAGATGCCGGTGATGGCATATGGAATGGCACCGGCAACCAAGCGGGTCGAATATGACTTTACATTCATGACGGAAGATCAATGGGAAGAGATTTTGAAGTATAGGATAAATGTAGGAAAAGGCTTCAGAATCGTACCGACAGGCAGAGGCTATAATGTCGAGTACCTTTTGGAAAAGAAGAAGGTTGGTCGGAACATGTTCTCCGGCTGCATCAATCTCAAGGATGTCAGATTGCCTGATGATATCATTGAGATCGGTCAAGATGCATTTGCGAATACGGAGTTATCAGGAAAATCCTTGATACGGTACTAAAGCCTAACCAACTCATAATAAGGGGGTTACGTTAATTGGGGTAGGTGATTTTTGCCTACCCTATCAAGCGTAAAATACTATCAGCCAAGCGTTTAGATAAATGACAGACACATGAATGAGTGTGTACTAGGCATGAGAATCTCCATTCCTGTTCTCCCCACATCGAATTTGTAAGGTGTAAACTGATATATCATTGCCATGAAAAAAGCATCTCATGCGAGATGCTTAGTCAATGAACTTCACTTTGCCGAAGTCTCTTGGCTTTGCTTCAGGAGACTCTGCAGGGTAGCCCATTCCGATGCAGATCACAGGAGTGTAACCTTCGCTGAAACCGAGCTTCGCAATAGCTTCAGGGGCATTTCTGAGGAAGCGGATAGGGCTGCCCAGGCATACTGATCCGACTCCGAGAGCGTGTCCGGAGAGCATTATGTTCTGTGAGAGAAGGCCGCAGTCGATCACTGAAAAATCATATGATGGATCGTTTGCAATGAAGATCATGGTAGGGGATCCGCGGAAGCAGCCCTTGATCATGCCCGGGTCAACGTCCGGATTTCCTGCTGCCATAAGGCTTATTATTTCATCCATCACAGCCGGATTATCTACAACGCGGACTTCCCATGACTGCTTGTTCTGTCCGCTTGGCGCGTTGATTCCGCATTCGAGGATCGTCTGCATTGTTTCGCGTGCTACAGGACCTTCCTTATACTGGCGGATGCTTCGGCGTGCCATTATGTTTTCGATGACGATTCCAGCCTTGTCTACTGGTTCAGCAGGAGTCTGCTTACATGAAATAACACCGGCGAGGCAAAGGCCGGCAAGAAGAATGTTCAAAGTTTTCATAAATGCTGATTGTTTAGTCAAAATTTAGATTGTAAATTTACAAAAAAATTGAATAGACATGAAAGTATTCGCGCTGATTGCATCTGTTTTGATTATTTCTGCAGTTTCCTGCACATCGTCCACTACAACATCTGATTTCGGTCTTAAGCCGAGAATCGTGGTGCTTACCGATATTGCCCCCGGTGATATCGAGCCCGATGATATGGAGTCCATGATCCGTCTCATGGCACATGCCGACCTTTTCGAGATCGAAGCTCTGATCACTTCAGGAGGCTGGAACAGCGGCGGACGTGCATATCCGATAGGTTGGAAAGACAGCCTCAGCAGGACAATTTCTGCATATGAAAAGGATCTTCCTAACCTGATGAAAAGAAGTGAGCAGACCGGCTTCATGTCGCTTGAAGATGAACTTGCGGCTCAGCAGATCGGATACTGGCCGAGTGCATACTACATGAGAAGCAGGGCAATGCTCGGAAGTCTTGAACTGGGACGTCACAAGATCGGAGCGGATAATCGTTCGCAGGGAAGCGATCATATCGTGGCACTTGCCGATGAAGAGGATGACAGGCCGATATGGATTCTTGCATGGGGTGGCGCCAATACATTTGCACAGGCGATATGGCAGGTGCAGCAGGAGCGTACGCCTGAGCAGGTCAAGGAATTCCTACGCAAGTTCAGGGTCTACACCATTACCGATCAGGATGTTCCGTGGGGAGAACGTCATAGCAATTATCCGTTCAGCTCACATTATGAAATGCGACGCGACCTGTCTGAAGACCTTATGTTCTTCTGGGACGAGAGCGCATGGCTTTCGCAGAATGCGATAGGTTCATCAAACTGGAAAGAGTATGCAGAACATATCCAGGGACATGGAAATCTCGGAAGCATATATCCTGACTACAAATGGGGTGTCGAGGGAGATACTCCGTCATATCTTCATGTACTTCCAAACGGACTTCATGATCCTTCTGTGCCGGAGATGACTGGCTGGGGCGGATATTTCCGATGGGGAAAAGGCATGGATGATGCTACTTTCTGCTATACCAACCATACAGGCCAGGTAAAGGATGCTTCCCAAAGATATGAGGAATATTTCTATCCTGCCATCTTCAATAATTTTGCAGCCAGGATGGATTGGGCGGCAAAGGGCGAAGGAAACAGGAATCCGATCGTTGAGGTCAACCGAAGCAGAGGATTCGAGATCATCAACATTGACGCTGAAGCTGGCGAGACTATTGAACTTGATGCTTCGGCTTCATCCGATCCTGATGCAGATGCGCTTTCTTTCCGTTGGTGGATGATGCCGGAATCCGGCACATTCGAAGGAGACGTGATGATTCTTGATCATGATACGCCGACCGCTTCAGTCGAAATCCCTTCCGGTGCATCCGGAAATACAATTCATGTCATATGCGAGGTCAATGATGATGGAACTCCATCTCTCACAGCATATAGACGTGTGGTAATCAATGTGTTATAAATATGAGCAATTCAATGTTACCAATAGCAGCTGACCCGATGGGTGCTGCGATATATGATTTTCATAAGACAGGAAATGCGGATACCTTGATTGTCCGTTCTTCAATGTTTGAGGATGATGAGATTCCGGTAGAGGACCTCTTCAGGTCTTTCGAGGGCATGCCTTCTCTTGAACAATATGCCTTGGAACTTGCCGAGGGCAGGATACTAGATGTCGGGGCAGGCAGCGGATGTCATTCGCTGGCTTTGCAGAAGATGGGGAAAACGGCTTTTGCCATCGATATATCTCCTTTGTCTGTCATGGTCATGAAGGAAAGGGGAGTCGATGCGCGTCAGGTCAATCTTTATGATCCTGCATTTACAGATAAATTCGATACTGTCCTGATGCTTATGAACGGTACCGGCATCATCGGATGCCTTGAAAACATGCCGGTGTTCTTCGACCGTATGAGGGAGCTTCTTACCCATGGAGGCTCTCTGCTGATCGATTCAAGCGACCTTAGATATCTTTTCGAGGAGGAGGACGGTAGCCTCATGATAGACCTTGCCGATGATTACTATGGCCAGCTCGACTATCAGATGGTATACAAGAATGTCGAAGGCGAGCCGTTTGACTGGCTGTATGTGGATTTCGATACACTTGCATATTACGCAGAAGAGTCCGGCTTTAAGGCCGAACTCCTCGCTGAAGGTGATCATTATGACTATCTTGCCCGCCTTTCTATTGCTTAGAGGCGTGGTAAGAGTCGATGTATCTTTCTCTCTTTTCCTGATAGATGTCTGCGATGGTTATCATCATTGCAGTATCGTAACAATCTCCGAAATCTGGGTCAAATGTTGTTCCGAATGTCTTCATTGTAGAAGACAGACCGATGTATGAATGGATGAGCGGCGGTATTGTGTCGCCCATTGACTTCACGTAGTTGTTCAGTATCTGATAGTTCTCCTTGTAGTCAGCACCGGTGAACATCTCCTTGAACATCTCTTCCTGCTCAGGAGTCCAGAGTTCAGGATTCTTTGATGTGATCAGGCCTTCACGGTCGCCGAAGCACATGTCGAGGTAGTATACCATCGCCTTTCTGCTGAGCTCAGGGCTTGAGCTGTAGATGGTTACCTTTCCGGAGAGATACTTTACGTTAGGATCGGTAGCGACGAGCCCTCCGATGCCGTCCCAGAGGTTGTCAAGGGCAAAAAGGGCCTTGCGGCCTGCCTGTGCCGACTGATATTTCGGCTGTACGAACGCTCTGGCCATTTCTATGCAGTAAGGGAAGTATTCATCAAGGAATCTCTGAGAGAAATCAAACAGATGCTCGGTATTCACGTATGGCTGACCATTCTCATGGAATGAAGCCAGTTCCCATTTAGTGAATCTGTATCCTCCTATGATCTCGTCTGCTTCCGGATTCCAAACAAGGAGCTGGAAACACGCCTTGTCTTCAAGGTCGAAGTGGTCAAGATCGCATTCTGTTCCGCTTCCGCCACCTACAGCCCTGAATGAAACTTCTCGGAGTCGTCCGATTTCCCGGAGGACGTTAGGAGCTGTCTCGTTGTTTACTACATATATTTCATTGTTTCCTCTATTGGTGGTGCGGAGGAATGTCTTTTCGTTGAGTTCCGCCTTAAGGAGGTTTACATCAACGGGATCAATAATAGGAGGTATACTCATGATTAATTGTTTTTACATGTTAGACGGGCATCCATTGTCTTTTGACAGAGCCTCTACCTGGTCCTTGATATCTGCAGCCCACTGAATGTCTGTCTTTGATTTGTCAAAAGCAGTATATGGGACTGGCTTTCCAAAGGTTATGACGAATTCTTCCCCTCTCTTGTTGAAGAGCTCGTCTACCAGAAAGATCATTCCGATGTTGAACTTCAGTTTGAGGAAAGTGCTGAGCTTTGTGAAGAAGAAGAACCTCTTTGAGTTGAAGCCTGAGATATGTAC
This sequence comes from Candidatus Cryptobacteroides sp., assembly GCA_045649795.1. Classification (GTDB taxonomy): domain Bacteria; phylum Bacteroidota; class Bacteroidia; order Bacteroidales; family UBA932; genus Cryptobacteroides. Next base: position 52,209 of record JAZRQM010000065.1, read on the forward strand.
CGGCACAACGTCGCGTTCAAATTTGCGCGACTGAGTGATGAACATCTTCTTCCAAGGCATTTCGGTGACCTTACCCTTGATCTTTCTCGCACACATTCCGGCAGGGAATACCAATACCTGGTAGTCCGATCTGAACATATCCTCGATCTGCTCCCTCAGTTCTCTACTTGTGTTCGAGCCATATACTCGTACAGGAACGAAGAACTCACTGAGAGACTTGAGATTTGCAACAAGATGATTGACAGGCACCTTGAAGCCATCTCCGTAAATCCTCTTGAATACAGATCCGATAATAAGAGCCTCAGGACCACCAAGCGGGTGGTTGCCTGCAAAGATATATTTCTTGTCAGGATCAAGATTTTCTTCACCTCGAATACGGAATGTGATATCCACATACTTGAGAGCCTCATCAAAGAATCCGGCACCCTTGTAATGTTCTGCATGCATGATGCAGTCGTTTATCTCGTCCTGATGGATACGCTTCTTGAAGAAATTTACTGCAAAACGTGGCAGTTTCTTCATCAGCTTGGGACCAAGGACATTTTCTATATCAAGGAGATAGTCTTTTCTATCGTCTGACATATGTCTTTCTGACTTTTAAATAGAACAATAATCCGATGCCGATCCATACCAGCAGCACAACGCGGCTCTGGAAAGAAAGGTAGCCCGGCATGCCAGGAATTATCAAAAGTGAAAGGAAGAAGAGGGAGAAGATACATCCGGTTATACCAAGCCATACCTGTCCCTTGTCACCGTTTCTCTTGGCTATTATTGCAGCAGATGCAGTTGTGTATGCAAATACGATTGCTGCTCCGACACTTGTCATATCTACAATCCATATCAGGATCTCACGTCCGAACCATGGTGCAAACAGGCTGGCTGCCATAGTGAAAAGTATGGCGTTCTTTGGTGTACCGTACTTAGGGGAGAGTACTCCGAACCATGACGGAAGACTGCCCTCCTGGGACATTGCGTACATAAGACGGGATGTCGAGATAAAGAAGGCATTCATACCTGAGACTACAGCGCAGAACATGGCAATTCCAAGGACGCAGAGTCCTGCAAGTCCGATAGTGTTTCTTACCACATAACCTGTAGGCCAGTTGTGCTGGTCGGCCAGAAGCTCCTGCCATGGCTTGAGACCTGCTGCAGTGACAGTACAGATTGCAACGTAAAGGAGTGCGGCCATTAATATGGCAGTGATCATGATGCCTGTCGATTTCCTATGGCTGAAGTTATATTCCTCTGCACTTTGAGGTATACAGTCAAAACCGATGAATGCCCATGGAGCCATTGCTACGATACTGAATACGCCTTTCCACCAACGTCTTCCGTCAGGAAAACCAGGATCAAGGTTAGCCCAGTCTGCATTACTCATCACAAGGAAGGTGACGATAAGGATACATCCGACCAAGGTCAACGCAATGGCTGTCTGAAGCCATGCTGCTTGCTTGATTCCTCTGATATTGATGATTGCCATTATGATGATGAAGGCAGAAGCGAGAATGACTTCTCCCGCATATACGTCCCATCCGGCTATCTGATATAACAAGCCCTGCTGGACGATTCCCGGGAAGAGATAGCGACTGATAAGAGCCAAAGCCGTAGCATTAAGTGGTATAAGGCTCCAGTAGGCGAGGATCATACCCCATCCGCAGACGAACGCGTTTCTTTTGCCTATGGCTTCCTTAGCATATACGAACTCACCTCCGCTTACAGGGAATTTACGGATCATATATCCGTAGCTGAGTGCGATGACAATGATGAGCAGGGCTCCGATGAGCATACCCGCTGCCGTACCGGCTGGACCTGCCTTAGGCAAGAAAGCGCTGCCGGGAAGTACGAAGCAACCCCATCCGATTATGGCTCCGAGGGCCAATCCCCAAACGTCGATCGGGCGCATGTCCTTCTTGAATTTTCCTTTTTTTTCTGACATAATTAAAGTTTTTGGTTTCAGTATTTGACTGCTAAGGTAATAAAATGTTTTAGAAATTATCCTTATTGTCTGTTTAAATTTGCTTTTTGACCACTTCCTCAATGGGGTATTCGAAGGTGTGGATGAGGTGAAATCCCTCATTTAATAGGTTATTAAAATACAAATATAGATATTTTATATAATAATGAAAACAACTTTTCTGAAGTTTGCTTGGGAGATGTCAGGATGACTATATCTATATTGTCAGTCAGCCCTTGGGGCGTTAAGGTAAAATAATTAAACTTTTCGGATAACGAATGGAAAATTTGTATACCTTTGCGGCCGTTTTGCAGAATAGCAAGTTAAGTATCATTTAAAAATTAGCGGAATTATGCCTGCAACTACTACTAACTACAGTTTTATCAGTACTTTCAAGAAGTACGTCAATTCGAGTGTAATACTCATTTTCTTCACGATCCTTGCCCTCGTCTGTGCAAATATCCCGGGCGTAAAGGATTGGTATTTCTCACTTTGGCAGAATCCTGTAAGCCTCTCGCTTGGAAACTTCAATTTCTTCAGCCATGCAGGCCATACGATGACTGTCGGCCAGGTGATCAACGACTTCCTCATGGCAATCTTCTTCCTTTCAGTAGGTCTGGAGATCAAGCGTGAGATCCTTGTCGGTGAACTTTCATCACGTGAAAAGGCCCTTCTCCCGATCATTGGTGCTTGCGGAGGTATGGCTATCCCTGTTCTTCTCTTCTGGCTTGTTTGTCCGGGAGATGCTGCAATGCAGAGAGGTATAGCTATTCCAATGGCTACAGATATCGCATTCTCGCTCGGTGTCCTTTCTGTCTTCAAGACAAGAGTTCCGATCGGACTTAAGGTCTTCCTTGCAGCTCTTGCTGTAGCAGATGACCTCGGCGGTATCATCGTTATCGCCCTGTTCTATTCTTCGCACATCGATATGATGTTCCTCCTCCTTTCAGCTGTGTGCGTGGCTGTCATGGTGGCTGGTAATTTCTTCAAGTGCCGTGCAAAGTTCTTCTATGTGCTTGTGGGACTTGTACTTTGGTATACAATGCTCAATTCGGGAATCCATTCTACAATCGCAGGTGTGATTACTGCATTCTGCATTCCTGCGACCCTCAGAAAGGGTACAGGACATTACCTTGAGCGTATCCGTGAGAATGTCGGTAAATTCCCTGTCATCGATATCGATGACCGTCATAACACGATTGTCCTTACACACGATCAGATCCATACCCTCAAGAGTATCGAGTCTGCGGCCGATAAGATGATCAGCCCGCTTCAGGATCTCGAGGACAACCTTCATGGACTCATCAACTTCTTCATCATACCATTGTTCGCATTTGCAAATGCAGGTATCGACATGTCTCAGATGAGTTTCGGAAGTCTTTTCTCAGGTGTGGGACTTGCAGTAATGCTTGGCCTCGTGCTTGGTAAGTTCCTCGGTGTATTCTCATTCTCTTGGATTGCAATCAAGCTTAACATCGTGAAGCTTCCTGCGCACACTACATGGAAGGCATTTGCAAGTGTCTGCGTAGTCTGCGGTATCGGATTTACCGTTTCAATGTTCATCGCAGACCTTTCATATGCAGGTCTTGGAGCAGATGGTGCAGCTCTTCTTGCACAGGCAAAACTTGGCGTACTTGTAGGCTCGGTTGTGTCTGCTTTGCTCGGATGTTTTCTTCTTGGCAAGACTCTTCCAAAGGAATTGAAATAATACGTATAAGGCTTCGGGCCTTAACAAGATAACATATAAGTGTCCTCGGTTGCAGAAATTGTAGCCGAGGATACTTTTTATGTAATTATTAGTCTTTTGTGTTTTTGTACTTCATTTTTGTATCAAGGCATGTATAATGCCAAAAGTTTTTCATAAATTTGATGGGATTTATATTGAATTATGAAAAACATTCTTTTGCCAGACAAAAAAGAAAGAAGTCTCGCCTTTTATCTTGCCATGGAAGAGTTCGTAGCTGAGCACGTAGAGGGTGATTCGCTCTTCGTATGGCGCGTGTCGCCTACTGTCATAATCGGCAGGAACCAGGACGTCGAGGCTGAGGTAAATCTTCAGTATTGCAGAGAACATGATGTCAGGGTAATCCGTCGCAAAAGCGGTGGCGGCTGTGTCTATTCGGACATGGGAAACATTATGATTTCATATGTGTCGCGCAGAGGAGATGTCTCTGAGGTCTTTGACAGATATCTGTCAGCATTGACAGCCTGCCTGCGTTCTCTGGGCTTGAATGCGGAAAAATCCGGCCGCAACGACATACTTGTAGAAGGCCGCAAGGTGAGCGGCAATGCATTCCATCAGCTTCCGGACAGAAGCATAGTGCATGGAACCTTATTGTATGACACGGACTTCAGAGCATTGGAGGTGGCTATCAGGCCGCCAGTGGAAAAGCTCCAGAGGCATGGAGTCGCTTCGGTACGTCAACGGGTGGAAAATCTCAAGACGTTTCTGGATCCGGCCCTTGTCCCATCCGTAGAGACTCTGATAAGTTGTCTTCTTGATTATTTCTGCGATGATGAAGTAATGCTTGCAGACGACCAGGTCGGAAGAATCGAGGAAATGGCCTCGGGATTTGAACAATTTTGCTGATAATAACACTATAATACCATGGAAGAAAACCTCTTGAAAACCTGTCTTTATGACAAGCATGTGGCTCTGGGTGCCCTCATGAGCCCGTTCGGCGGATTCATCATGCCGATACAGTATACAAACATCACCGATGAGCATAACGCTGTCCGCAATAATGCCGGCATGTTCGATGTGTCTCATATGGGAGAGATCTTCGTAAGCGGCCCTGATGCAGAGAAGTTCGTGAATCATATCTTCTCCAACAACATCACCGGAATTCCTGACGGAAAGATCCTCTATGGAATGATGCTTTATCCGAACGGAACGGTGGTGGATGACCTTCTTGTATACAAGGAGTTTGAGCCGAACAAGTATCTGCTTGTCGTGAATGCATCGAACATCGCCAAGGACTATGAGTGGATCTGCGCTCAGAAGGACGGGTTTGATGTAGAGGTTGTAAATGCATCGGATTCATGGGGGGAAATTGCCCTTCAGGGCCCTGCAGCAGAGAAGTTCGCAGTTGAGACTCTTGGTCTTGCTCCTGCTGCCGAGCTTGGATTCTATACATATTATGAGGCTGAGTGGAAGGGTGCGAGAATGGTCGTGAGCCGTACCGGCTATACCGGTGAAGACGGTTTCGAGATTTACTGCACACATGAGGCGATAAACGAAATCTGGGACATCCTTCTTGAAGCCGGAGTTGTACCATGCGGACTTGGTTGCCGTGATACTCTCCGTTTTGAGGCCGGACTTCCGCTTTATGGCCATGAACTTAGCGATGAGATCACTCCGCTTGAGGCTGGTCTCGGAATGTTTGCGAAGATCAAGGATAAGGACTTCATCGGCCGTGACGCCCTTGCAGCTCAGAAGGAGGCCGGTCTGACAAGAAAGATCGTCGGCATTGAGCTCCAGGACAAGGCTATCCCTCGTGCAGGATACCCTGTTGAGGTGAACGGTGAGCAGATCGGAGTCGTGACAACAGGATACCGCTCGATCTCTACAGACAGAAGCGTATGCGTGGCTATGGTCGATAAGGCTTATACTGAGCTTGGTACAGCCGTGGAAATCCGTATCCGCAAGAAGGTCTTCCCTGGCATCGTCACAAAGAAGCGTTTTTACGAAACCAATTACAAGAAATAATTAACATTAAAAACAATAACTATTATGGCAAAGACAGTTGAAGGACTCTACTACAGCGAGTCACACGAATGGGTAAAGGTTGATGGCAACATCGCTATCGTAGGTATCACAGATTTCGCTCAGCATGCAATGGGTGACCTCTCATATGTGGATATGCCGGAGGTTGACGACGAGTTCGAAAAGGGAGAAGAGTTCGGTGCAGTCGAGAGCGTAAAGGCAGCCAGTGACCTCTACAGCCCTGTTTCAGGTACAGTCGTGGAGATCAACGAAGAACTTGAGGATGCTCCTGAGCTTCTCAACGAGGATGCTTTCGCAAACTGGATCATGAAGGTTGAGATGAGCGATCCTTCAGAGCTTGAGTCTCTCATGGATGCAGCTGCATACGAGGCAATGTGCGCTAACGAGTAATATTTCATATTATGGCTTTCGCTTATTTTCCACATACGGAAGATGACATACGCCAGATGCTGGACAGAATCGGAGTAGGATCCCTTGAGGATCTCTACTCCGATGTGCCTCAGGATGTCATCTATCGTAAAGAATATGATCTGCCGGATGCTATGTCCGAGCATGAAGTGCGTCAGTATTTCGAGGCTCTGTCGGAGCAGAATACAAGTCTGTATTGCCTCTGCGGTCTTGGAGCATATGATCATTATTCTCCTGCTGTGATCCCTCATATCATCTCTCGTTCCGAGTTCCTTACTGCCTATACTCCATATCAGCCGGAGGTGTCGCAGGGAACTCTCCGTTACATTTTCGAGTACCAGTCAATGATTACTGAGCTCACAGGAATGTATTGCACAAACGCATCGATGTATGACGGTGCAACCGCAGCAGCGGAGGCGATGATGATGGCGATGGCTTCTACCAAGAAGAAGACACGTGTCCTTCTGTCGGAAGGCCTTCTTCCTCAGGTTATAAAGGTGGTCAAGACATACGCTAAGTTCAACGGTGTCGAACTTGGCTTCATTCCATGTCAGGACGGTGTGACATCATATGGTGCTATGCTGACAGAGCTTGCGGCAGGTGATGTTGCAGGAGTGCTTGTGCCGGGAATCAATAAATACGGAATCATCGAGGACTTCACAGGTTTCGCCGATGCTGTACATGCGCAGAAGGGACTTTTCATGGTATATTCCGATCCTTCATCGCTTGCTGTCATCAAGACTCCTGGTGAATGGGGAGCGGATATTGTGTGCGGAGATTCGCAGACCATGGGTATTCCACTCTGCTACGGCGGTCCATACGTGGGCTTCCTCGCATGTACGAAAGACCATGTCCGCAAGCTTCCTGGACGTATCGTAGGAGCAACAAAGGATGTGGATGGAAAGCGTGCATATGTACTTACACTTCAGGCACGCGAACAGCATATCCGTCGTGAGAAGGCTACCAGCAATATATGTTCGAACCAGTCTCTGATGGCCTTGTATGTAACTGTCTATATGTCACTTATGGGACCGAATGGACTTCGTGAGGTAAACGAGCTCTGCTATGGTGGAGCCCATTATCTTCATGATCAGCTCCTTCAGACAGGACTTTTCGAGAAGGCATTCGACAAGCCGTTCCTCAAGGAATTCACCCTTAAGACGCTTGTGCCTGCTGAAAGGATCCAGGACGCTCTTCAGATGATTGGAGTATTCGGAGCAGTTGAGGTGGAACCGGGACTTGTCAATTTCTGCGTCACTGAGAAAGTCTCTAAGGAGAGCGTTGACGCTATTGTGGGATATCTTAAAGAACTGGAAGCATGAAGTACTATGACAAACTGATCTTTGATCTTTCCAAGGAAGGAAGACAGGGATATTCTTTGCCTGCCAACAAGTGGGAGACTTCTGTGTCCGAGCTTCCTGCTGGGCTTCTTCGTTCGGAAACTCCGGCTCTTCCGCAGGTGAGTGAGCTTGATGTGGTGCGTCATTACACCAATCTTTCCCAGATGAACTTCGGCGTCGATTCCGGATTCTATCCTCTCGGCAGCTGTACGATGAAATATAATCCTAAGATCAACGAGGAAATTGCGGCAATGCCTGCATTTGCAGGGATCCATCCTCTCCAGCCTGCAGTGACAGTCCAGGGTGTCCTCAGACTTTACAAGGAGCTCTCGCATGCTTTGTCAGAGATTACAGGTATGGCTGAGTTCACGCTCGATCCTTTTGCGGGAGCGCATGGAGAGCTTACAGGTCTTATGGTGATCCGTCAGTATCATATGTCACGTGGCGACCTGAAGCGTACGAAAGTCATTGTTCCGGACAGTGCTCATGGTACCAATCCTGCTTCGGCTGCTGTGTGTGGCCTTGAAATCGTTCAGGTCAAGTCTAAGGAGAATGGCCTTGTGGATGTTGAGGATCTGAAGCCTCTGCTTGACGATACCATCGCAGGTATCATGATGACCAATCCAAATACCCTCGGACTTTTCGAAAAGGATATCAAGGAGATTGCGGCGCTTGTGCATGAGTGCGGAGGTCTTCTCTATTACGATGGTGCGAACATGAACCCTCTTATCGGTATGGTGCGTCCTGGCGACATGGGATTCGATGTGCTCCATCTGAATCTCCATAAGTCATTCTCGACTCCTCACGGCGGTGGCGGCCCAGGTTCTGGCCCGGTAGGTGTTGCGGCTCATCTTGCTCAGTATCTGCCTGTTCCTAAAGTGGTTGAGGATGAGGACGGACTTCTTCATGTCGTGGGCGATGACCCGATGACATGCGGACAGATTTCCGGATTCATGGGTAATTTCGGTGTGCTTTTGAGAGCATATACATATATCCTTATGCTTGGAAAGCAGAATGTACGCATGGTCGGACCTCTTGCTGTCCTTGGCGCCAATTATATAAAGGAGTCGCTCAAGGATTGCTTCAAGCTGCCGATCGAGTCTGTGTGCAAGCATGAGTTCGTCTTTGACGGTCTTCTGGATCAGTCGACAGGAGTGACTACTCTGGATATCGCGAAAAGACTCCTCGATTACGGTTTCCATGCTCCAACAATCTACTTCCCGCTTCTCTTCCATCAGGCTATCATGATCGAGCCTACAGAGACAGAGTCGAAGGAGACATTGGACGGATTCATCGAGATCATGAGGCATATTGCTGAAGAAGCGATTTCTGATCCTGAATCATTGAAGACAGCTCCGCATACCACACCTGTGCGCCGTCTCGACGAGACAACAGCTGCGCGTCAGCCGGTATTGAAAGTAAAGGATATGTAATTTATGAAGATAATTATAATCGGTGCGGGACCGGGCGGGTATGAGACCGCCCTGGTTGCCGCAAATAGGGGAGTGGAGGTCGTTCTGGTCGAAGCAGGCCCTGTGGGCGGTACATGTCTCAATGAGGGATGTATTCCGACTAAGGCTTTCTGTAAGAATGCAGAGGTCCTTGACACTCTCAGGGAAGCTGAGGCTTTCGGAGTGACAGGCCTTTCGTATGGCTTTGACTTCAAGGCAGTGGCAGCACGCAAAAATGCTGTCGTGGACCAGCTCCGTGGAGGCGTAGAAGGCCTTCTCGGACATAAGAACATCACTTTTGTCCGTGGAAAGGCTTCTTTCAAGGATGACCATACTGTAACTGTGCTCCCGAGTTCTTCTCCTGTCATCCCGAGTGAAGCCGAGGAATCCCCTCAAGAATATACAGCAGATTACATAATAATTGCAACCGGTTCAGTGTCAGCCTCTTTGCCGATTCCTGGAGCCGATCATCCCGGTATTCTGACCTCTCGTGAAATCCTTGATATAGAGGAGATTCCGCAGAGGCTCTGCGTTATCGGAGGAGGAGTTATCGGCCTTGAATTCGCTTCGATTTTCCGTAGTTTCGGAAGCGAGGTTACTGTAGTCGAGTATTGCAAGGACATCCTTCCTCGATTCGACACTGATCTCGCGAAGAGACTTAAGCAAAGCCTTGGTAAGAGAGGTATAGAGATCAATACCCAGGCCCAGGTGACTTCAATTGCTGAGGATTCCGGTGAGTATACCGTTACATTCACGCGTAAGGGAAAGGAAGAGACGGTCGTTGCAGATAAAGTCCTTATGGCAGTAGGCAGAAAGGCCAATGTGGCTTCTCTCAATCTTACTGACGTAGGTATAGAGTTCACCCCTCGCGGAATTGTTGTCAATGATATGATGCAGACAAATGTCCCTCATATCTATGCTGTAGGTGATATAAATGGAAAGATGATGCTTGCCCATGCGGCAACATTCCAGGGAATCGTGGCCCTTGACCATATTATGGGCGTCGAGAACGAGATTGACCTTTCTGTAATGCCTGCTGCTGTATTTACATCTCCGGAGGCCGCATGCGTGGGTAAGACCGAGGATGAGTGCAAGGATGCGGGTATCCCTGTCAAATGCCTCAAGTCTTTCTTCCGAGCGAACGGAAAGGCCGTTACGATGGGGGAAACAGACGGATTCTGCAAGATAGTCGTAGCTTCGCAGCCGAAGGAGGGTGTAGATTCTCCTTATGAACCTGGACGAGTCCTTGGTTGCCATCTATATGGTCCTCATGCCTCCGATATAGTCCAGGAAGCATGTGCGCTTATATCAAGGAAGGCAACGTTGAAGGAGTTTCAGGATATAATTCATACACATCCTACGCTAACCGAAGTCCTGCAGTCTGCTTTGCATTCGTAATTGCTTATAATACTGCATATTTAAAAGAAAAGTAGTATCTTCGCAGCCCTAATGAATGTATGACTATGAAAAACATCTTCGGACTGCTTAAGATATCAGTTCTTCTGATAATGACAACAATCTCTTGTGTGAGGAATACAGGTGATGAGCCTGTACCGCCTGCACAGGAGATTTTTACGTATACCGCTGTCGCACCTTCCGTTTCTACCAAGGCCTCATTTGAAAATGGTGGTCTCTTCTGGGAGGCCGGTGACAGAATATTGATTCAGAATGGCAATACTTCCTATGAGTTCGTCACAAAGGTGACACAGAAGTCACATAAGGCGGACTTTGTGTATGAGGGTAAGGATTTTTCAGCGAAAGGAAATATTCTTGCTTTCTATCCTTATGACCTGAATGGCAATGGCAGTGTCGACTCTGGCAAAATCCGAATCGAAATTCCTTCAAGGCAGAATGCGGTAGCCGGAGGATATGACTCCGATGCGGTTGTTGCAGCGGCAGTCGCATCGGGAATGAACCTGAATTTCCACTATCTTTCTTCTTTCGTGAGATTTACAGTGAGTGACGATGATATTACAAGTGTTTCATTCTCAGGTAATTCTGGCGAGAATGTTGCCGGACTCTTTGTGTTCTCTGCAAATGGTGACGGTAAGTATGATGCATCTTCAGGTACAGATGTGTCTTCTGAGGTCGTCCTCTCTCCGGCAGACGGATCCTTCTTTGTGAAAGGTCAGACATATTATCTTGCAGTAGCTCCGGCTCAGCTTGAAAATGGTTTCACGATAACAATGCATAAGGGTGCTGAAGAAAGTATCACCAAGAGATATGATTCAGCCTATACCCTTCATGCCGCTCAGATCCTGGATCCGGACAATGTGACCCTGTCATGGGACAGTAGTCTGGCAGACAGCAGCGAGGATGTTCCGACGGAGGCTGATGCAGACGGATGGATCGGACTGAGCAGACCAGAGCATCTTATGGCCCTTCTTCTCTATGGAGCTGAGGATGGCGCTAAGTATCGCATTACGAAAGACCTTGATATGGGAGTAGTTCCGTCGCATATCTCTGATATGGTAAAGGACGAAATTGTTTTCAAGGATGTGACGGTTGATGGAACCGAAGATGGTATCTATTCTCCATCCAGCTATTCTATAAGCAATCTCGTGCTTCCTAATGCCCGCGGTATCTTCTCATCTGTAGAGAATTTCTCTATATCGAACATTGATGTCCGCAATGTGAGTGTCGGTAACCCTGACAATCTTGAGGCACTCTCAGGTACCGGAGTCCTTATCGGAAGTTCTTCCGGAGAACTGTATGTGAATAATGTGAAGATCCATGATTCCAAGGTTATTGCCCCATGTAAGGTCGGTGGCCTTATCGGTGCCATTTATGATGGGAATGCTACTATCAATGACGTAGGTGTGCATGCCGGCTCGGTATCTACAGTATGGGTTGAGGAAGTGTCGGGACAGTGCGGAGCTTTTGTCGGATATATCGGACGAAGTGATGAAAGTTCTGATGCAGACAGGTCTGTGACTGTCGATGTCAAGTTTTCAGGATGCGTCGCTGAGGGTACGGAAGTAAAGGCGCAGATTTCAAAGATAGAGCGTCCTGCGGGTATTTTCATTGGTGCACTCAACGGATTTGACTATCAGGAGCGAGTATCTCTTGATTATTGTATTTCTACATCTACTCTTGAGATTACGGACGGACTTACAGACTTTGAGTCAAGATATTCAAATCTTTATCGTGCTGAGTTTGTTGAACCTCTCATGGATGAAGGTCTGATCGGAGGTTCTGCCTATTGCAGAGAGACTGCTGTTTTCTACGGAAAGCCGTTTGTGCCGGCATGGGATGGAACAAGGGCTGTGACTCCTTTGACAGCTGTTGCCGAATTTGACGGACGAGATGGCGGTATTGCATTGTATTCTGCTGAGGATGTGGCTTCCCTTCAGGGACAGCATATCGCTTCCGGAAACCATTATCTTCTCGCTGACATCGATCTTGGTGGTGACCAGGGTGTGGTATTCGAGCCGATAGGCTCTATCTTCCATCTGGACGGTCTGAAAAAGGAATTCATGGAGACGGATACCCTTACCATGGAATGCAACAATACGATATACAACTGCAAGGTGGTTCTCGAAAGCCACGATGGGGTAGGAGCGGCATTCATCAAGGGCGTTTCGCAGGAAGGAACGCTGCATTGCAATGTTAACATGGTAGGTTCTGACATCAGCAACCATCATGATGAATCTATTCCTGAGCCAGGCGAGTTTGAAGCGGATAACGGAGCTGGAAATGCCTATGCCGGCACATTTGTGTCAAGGGCATGGGCTCCATATACCATCACGAATGTGCATGTTACCGGCGGAAGGGTGCATGGACTTTGCAAGATCGGTGGTCTTGTCGGTATGGTCGGCCATAGGCTCTATATGAAGGATTGTTCGGTAAATGATTGTCTTGTAGATAATTATGAGGCAAACATCAAGAACTATTATATGATGCAGACTTCGTTCTCGTCGTTCGTGGTATATGTGAATGAGTGGTGGTATACCCAGGGTGAGTGTGGAGGACTTATCGGCTTCCTCTTCAGTCCGGATGCGCAGATCATCGGATGCTCGGTTACTGATTCACGCATCGATTGCTATGGACAGCCAAACAAGGAGGTCATAGCCGGAGTATACAGCGGTGGATTTACACCGCAGAACCCTACCAGCCGCATTGCAAGCGGAAAGACTCTTGTGGCCGGAAGACATGTGAACCAGTTCATCGGTGACGTTCGCACGTCAAAGAGTACGGATACTGTGCTCATCAAGGATTATCATGTGTCGGGAAATACATATTTCGATGTACCTGCCGAGGCGGAAAGTGTTTCTTCTGTCCTTGACAACAGCCTGAGACATCATTATATGACTGACAGCCAGGGTATGCATCACTATTGCAATTGTGTCGGACAGGCATATTATGTAGGTGTAGATGTGGTCATCAATATAATCATCACACAGCTCAAGAAGCATGTGGCCGAGTATGCAGGCACATTGACATTCAATGCGGTGGGTGAGGAACCTGTGACCATTACAGAACCTGAAGGAAAGGGTAATGACGTGGCGTGGACAGGCGGTGATTTCTATATCGTCGGTCTTGGATATTAATATATTTCAGTTAGAATGGCAGGATTCAAAGTTCCGAATACTTATGTGATCATTTTTACCGTGCTCCTTCTCTGTGCGGTGTCCACTTGGTTTGTCCCTGGAGGAAATCCTCAGACCTGGCAGGTGTTCTCTGCATTGTATGAGGGATTCAGCCAGCAGGCAGGGATAATCGCATTCGTGCTGATCATCGGTGGCGCATTCTGGGTTGTGAACAGTACCAAGGCAGTGGATACCGGTATCATGAAGTTCATCTCTAAGGTGCGCGATTTCGAACGTTTCAAGCTTATCCGTACACTTGGTGTCGGTAATATAGTCATAACGCTTGTGATGCTTCTTTTTGGCGTATTCGGGGCTGTTTTCGGCATGAGTGAGGAGACCATTGCCTTCGTTGCCGTAGTGATTCCTTTGGCCAGATCGTTGGGCTATGATGATTTTACCGGAGTCTGCATGGTTTACCTTGCCGCTCACGTCGGATTTGCAGGTGCCATGCTCAATCCTTTTACCATCGGAATCGCTCAGGATATGTCGGGCCTTCCACTCTTTTCAGGTATCGAGTACAGGATACTCTGCTGGGTGGTACTCATGACATTGGCCATTGCATTTGTGCTTTGGTATGCATCGCGTATAAAGAAACAGTCTGTGTCTGAGCAAATTTCAGAGGATCCTGCAGAGATGGTGACCTCGGAGAAGGGAAGTACGCCTGGGGCATGGATATGCCTGGGTCTGACCGTTTTGTCGCTGATTCTGTTTTCGGTATTCTATGCCTCCGACTGTGTCATCAAGATCGGACAGGGTACATTTGCTGCTCCATGGCTTCTTTGGGTATTGTCCGGAATATATGCCCTTGTCTCTCTCTTTGCGTTGAGGAACTCGACAAAGATGTTCATCCTGAATCTCCTGATGTTCACCATTGTGTTCATGGTCGTAGGTGTCATGGGATACGGATGGTATCTCCCTGAGATATGCGCCCTTTTCATGGCACTTGCCATAGCAGCCGGCATTTCCGCAGGATATTCCTCTGATGATATTGCAAAAGAGTTTGTAGCGGGAGCAAAAGATATATTTTCAGCCGCACTTATAATCGGTTTCGCAGCTGGAATCATCGTGATCCTGAAAGAGGGTAAAGTGATAGATACTCTTCTCGGTTCGATGGCTTCTGCACTTGATGGGTCAGGCAAGGTCGGCGCGTTAGGCACAATGTACGGAATCCAGACCTTCATAAATGTGTTCATTCCATCAGCATCTGCAAAAGCAGCTGTGACCATGCCTATCATGGCGCCTTTCTCTGATCTGATCGGAGTTCCCCGTCAGGCTACAGTTCTCGCATTCCAGTTCGGCGACGGCTTCACCAACATGATTACTCCTTGCTCCGGTGTCTTGATGGCAGTACTCTCCGTTGCAAAGATTCCATACGAAAAATGGTTCCGGTTCATATGGAAATTCATATTGTTCCTTATCATTGTCGGATTCATTCTCCTTGTGCCTACAGTCTTTGTCGATATGCCGGGATTTTAAGAAGAAAAGGTCGTCTCACGACGACCTTTCTTTTTGTACTTTAACTTAGAATCAGGTTTTAGTGTCAACCTTATATTGCAAAGGTATCAGCAATCCTTCGTTTTGTGAAATTTTAGGGATATGTGGGGCGAAATTGTGATAATCTGGCCTTTTTAGTGATTAAAAGCGATTATTTGGGATTAATTTTTTTATTTGCTAAATTTGTCCCACCTAATTTGTGACAAATTATGAGCCAGGTATCGAAGATTTTCAGGCGTTTTGTACCGCAGATTCTGCATATGGTCGTCCTTCCGATCTTTTATTTTACATTCACCCTCATTTACCGTCCGGTCATATGTGCGGATTTCATGGGAGGCGAGTGGTTCGGCGTGCATCTGACCATCTGCTCGTGCATTGTCTTCCTTGCGGCAATATTGGTCCGTCTCCTGTATTATTATCTGCCGATGAAGATCAATTATTCCTTATATATCTTCTGGTGTCTTGGAGAAATAATCTTCATGTCCTTCTTTGTCGCATTGTACATATGGCTGGTCAGACATAAGCCAATGCCATATTTCGAGGCTTTCATCAGCTCGTTCAGATGCCTGTTTTTCACACTGGTCATACCATATGTCATCCTCGCCATGGCCTTAAGGCTGTACGAGTATCACAACAAGCTTGAAGAGCAGGATTCGAATTCGATACATAGGATGAGATTCTATGATGACAGGCACAATCTCAAGATCGTCCTTATGCCGGAAGCCATTCTTTATATCTCGGCAGAAGAAAACTATGTCAATATCTATTATACCGACAACGGAAGGGTCAAGTCTTATGTTCTGAGAAGTTCCATGAAGGCTCTTGATGAGTTGTGCCAGGATCATGGGCTCATCCGTTGCCATAGGTCATATTATATCAATCCAGCCCATGTAAAGGTCCTCAGGAAGGATAGGGAAGGTTTGGTATATGCTGAGCTTGATGTCACAGATGTAATGGACATCCCTGTCACCAAACGTTATTATGACCGTCTTTCTGAGTTGCTTTAGAAGAGTCCGAAAAGCTGTGCGTCGATCTTGTCGGTAATGGAAGCGAAATCTTCCGGTCTGTGCTCGAAGTCCAGATCGTCAGCTTCGATTACCAAGACCTTTCCTTTGTACTCGCTGATCCACTGGTCGTACCTCTCGTTAAGATTGCTGAGGTATTCGATGCTTATGCTCTTTTCATAATCACGACCTCTTTTCTGGATCTGTGATACGAGGGTAGGAACAGATGACTTGAGGTAGATGAGGAGGTCCGGCTCGCTGACCATCGACATCATAAGGTTGAAGAGCTGCATGTAGGTGTCGAAATCTCTGTCAGAAAGGTTTCCCATGGCCTTGTTGTTGGCTACGAAGATATGCACTCCTTCCAATATCGTCCTGTCCTGAATTATGACATTCTCCGATTTTGAGATTTCAAGAAGATCCTGGAATCGCTGTGCGAGGAAATATGTCTCCAGATTGTAAGACCACCTCTGTATGTCTTTGTAATAGTCTTCGAGATATGGATTGTATGTAACAGCCTCATATTTTGGTGTCCATCCATAATGCTCGGCAAGCATTCTTGTAAGAGTTGTCTTTCCGCATCCGATATTTCCTGCGATTCCTATATGCATGATGTGTAATGGTCTGAAAATTAATTAAAAAGCAGACTGAATGTCCCTTGAAAGGAAGCAAACAGTCTGCTAATTTACGATATTTTTGAATCTTAAACAATACCGTGTGACATCATGGCTTCTGCGACCTTGATGAATCCGGCGATGTTTGCACCCTTTACGTAGTTTACATATCCGTCCTCTTCAGTACCGTACTTCACGCATGCCTCGTGGATGTCGGTCATGATCCTCTTGAGGTGCTCGTCGACCTCCTCGCGTGTCCATCTGAGTCTCATCGAGTTCTGGGTCATCTCCAGACCTGATGTGGCTACGCCGCCGGCATTTGATGCCTTACCAGGTGAGTAAAGGAGTTTCGCGCTCTGGAATACTTCGATTGCCTCAGGAGTACATGGCATGTTCGCACCCTCTGCAACGCATATACATCCGTTAGCAACAAGAGTCTTTGCCTGCTCCTCGTTGAGCTCATTCTGTGTCGCGCATGGCATTGCAATGTCGCACTTCACGCTCCAAGGACGCTCTCCGGCATGGTATTCAGCTCCTGGATATTTCTCGACATATTCCTTGATGCGGCCTCTGAAGACGTTCTTCAGCTGCATGATGTATGCAAGCTTCTCTGCGTCGATTCCGTCCGGATCATAGATGTAACCGTTTGAATCAGACATGGTAAGGACCTTTGCTCCGAGCTGGAGAGCCTTCTGAGCTGCAAACTGAGCTACATTTCCTGAACCGGAAATCGCAACGGTCTTTCCTTCATAGCTGTCTCCCTTTGTTGCGAGCATTGCGCTTGCGAAATAGCATGTTCCATATCCTGTAGCCTCTGGTCTGAGAGGACTTCCTCCCCATGCCTGGCCCTTTCCTGTAAGAACTCCTGTGAACTCGTCACGGAGTCTCTTGTACTGTCCGAACATGTATCCGATTTCGCGTCCGCCTACTCCGATATCGCCTGCAGGTACGTCTGTGTCAGCTCCGATATGCTTCTGAAGTTCCGACATGAAGCTCTGGCAGAAACGCATCACTTCGTTGTCAGACTTGCCCTTAGGGTCGAAATCCGATCCTCCTTTACCAGCGCCCATAGGCAGGGTAGTGAGGCTGTTCTTGAATGTCTGCTCGAATGCAAGGAACTTCATGATGCTGAGGTTCACGCTTGGATGGAAGCGTATACCTCCTTTATATGGTCCGATAGCGCTGTTGCACTGTACGCGGTATCCTCTGTTTACACGAACCTCTCCTTCGTCATCTACCCATGGAACTCGGAAGATGATGATTCTTTCAGGTTCTACAATCCTCTCAAGGATCTTCTGGTCCATGAGGTAAGGGTGTTCGACAATATATGGAGCAACGCTTTCGAGTACTTCCTTTACTGCCTGGTGGAACTCTTTCTCACCCGGATTCCTGGCGATGAGGTCAGCCATGAATCCGTCTACATAATTCTGAGTAAACTGATCCATAATAACTACACTTACTTTAATGGTTAGAAATAAAAAAATGTGCCTCCGTGAAATGGCACGAAAGCACAAATTTATCAAATTGTTTCTTTAAATCCAATACTAGAAGAGGAAACCTGTGTTGATGTAGAAGGCTCCGTTTCCATCCTGCTTGTTGAAGCAGCGTGCGTATTCGAATGCAACGATGAAGTTCTGGTTCATGATGAAGCGAAGTCCGGCGCCTGCTGAGCCGTGGAATCCGTCCTTTCTGCTTGTGTTGACGAATTTCTTGTAAAGATCCTCGTACTTGCCTGTCTTGTTTGTCAGATCGTATCCTTTGAATACATGTGCTCCATCGGTGAATCCGCTGACAGCAAATGCGATATTCTGGTTTGCAAGCTTGAAATCCACGAATCTCCAACGAAGTTCTGCATTGTAGAATCCTACGTCCTGTCCCTGTACTCTGTTGAGCATAAGTCCTCTGACTGTACGATATCCTCCGAAACCGTCGTTGTCGGCCTTAGGACCCATGTTTGTGTAGAAAGGCATCACATACCAAGGAGCCTGACTTCCGAATGTGCCCTGATAGCCAGCTCTGTAGGCGAATGTAAGCTTATCCTGTACGATAGGGAGATACTGACGCATTGTTACGCAGAACTTATAGTGAGGGTCTGTTGTTCCAAGCCATTTCGGTGCGGCGATCACATGTGCCTCAGCCCAGATTCCTTTGGTAGGATTGTTCTCGATGTTTCTGCTGTCATACATGAGTCCGGCACGGATAGATGATGTGAGTCCGCCCTCAGCCTCGTTTTCCGAGATTATTCCCCATGCCTTGTACAGGTCGAAAAGTGTAGTGCCATGCTCGAAGTCATTTCCTGCAAGAACTTCATAACCCTTAGGCTGGAAGTCGCCGGTCTTTATCCATGAGAAGTTATATCCTGCTTCCCAATAAAAGTTCTTTGCAATTTCTCCTGTGAAGTCTACCTTTGCCTTGATCATGTCGCGGCCGAAGCGGTAGAATCCTTTCGGATATTTACCCTTCTCCTGCAACTTTGCACCTGCCTCGTCCGGAAGGTACTGTGCAAGACCATCTTCAAACATGCTCTGGCTGGTGATGTAGTTGCTCTGATATCCGTTGAATCCATAGAAGTCGAGAGCGGCATCCTTATAATAACCCGAGCAGATCGACATTCTGACTCCCGGAATCAAGGTCTTGTTGTCATAGTTTACAATGAACTTATAGCTGCCGATGCTTCCTTCCTTAGTATACGCAGATGCCTCGAAATACCACTGTGATTTAGGATTAGGGTATGTGTCTCCGTTTCCGAAGTTGTAGAGGTTGAGCAATGCGCCGAACTGGAATCCACGGTCTGCATCAAATGCAACTACAGGGAGCGGACCGAAATTTGTGCCGGTCTTAATGATTTCGCCCTTCTCGTTATATTTGACTTCCTTTTTATTCTTTGTTTCCTTCACTTCTTTGTCAGAAGCTTCTGTCTCTGCTGCAAAAGCAGGAAGGCAGAGCGCTATGGCTGCCAATAATGAGATAAACTTTTTCATGTTGTAAGGTTTTAGTACAATTTCTTGAATTCTTTCACGATATCCTTGAACTTGCCTCTGAGCTTCTTTTCTCCGAGCAATTTCAGGTCAGAGATGTATCTTCTCATGCCTTCAAGATAGTCAAAGAAATAGCTGTATGAAGGTATTGCAAGGAGTAGGAATGCCAAAGCATATTGCCATGGAAGAAGGCAGAATGCAAGTATGGCATAGATAATGAACAAAATGTTGCCCAATGAAAGTCTGACTCCAAATCCGACTGTGTTGTGGAATGCCTTGTCCCTTGTCTTGCTCTGCAACAGCTTGTAAGTGAGCCACATGGGTGCGCTTACAATTGTGCTGAAGATCCAGTATGGCAGGCCTATGAGTGCTGCAAAACCCTTTCCAATGGCATTGAGGGCCTCATTCTTCTTTCTGAAAGAGTAGATTGAGATACCCTTCTTGCGACGTTTCTTGTCAAACTCCGCAACCTTGTCAAGGAGTTTTTCCATTTCCTCAGGCTTGGTCTCACAAGCATTCTCTATGTCTGCAACGATCTCCCTGTTTGCGAGCATTCCCTTTTTGAGGCTTCTTCCGAAGTCGCCATATCGCAGATCCTTTTCAACAGCAAGTATCTTTGTGAGAGTCCACTTGGTGTGAAGATGTTCGTCATCCTTGATGAAGGTAATGAGTTCCGACATTCTGGATGCAAGCTCTTTTCTGAGAGGTTCAATCGCCTGTACATCGTTCTCGACATTGAGGCTCTTGACGAATTCGGTTACGTTGATGGCCTTTCCGAATGTAATGAGGCATGTGCTCCTGTAGCGGAAGTAGTCTCCATATTCGATACCTGTCGGAACAATATATACCGGCATTTTGTCACCGAATTTAGCATTTGCAGCCAATGCGGCCCTGAATGTTCCCTTGCCGAGTGTCTGCAGGGAATGAGCCGGTCTGTGGCGACCTTCCGGATACATACAGAACCTTACCTTGTTCTCAAGAGTTTCCACGATAATCTCCTGGGTCTCATTATTCTTGAGTACGTTGCGCAGACCATCTCTCTGACGGACCATCGGCAGGATTCTGACGTATGTCATGATCTTGCCGATGAACGGATTGTTGAAGATGTCCGCTCTGGCTCCGAATACGCTTTCATCATCGAATGCTCTGAGGATGACAAGAGCATCCATAAGTGTGTTACAATGGTTCGGTGCGATTATCACCGCCCCATCTGTAGGAATATTTTCTTTTCCTGTAATCTCGATCTTTCTGTAGCTGCGGGTCGCACTCCAGTCGACTATTGGCTTGAGTATCGAGTATCCCAGGTCTTTTTCGTAAATCTTTCTTGACATACTATTCTTCGTTAGCTTCCTTTCTGCCTCTCAGTCTCCACAGGAATGCAAGTGTCAGGCCTGATATGATGTGCCATACGCCCCACCATGCTGTGATGACGAGCATTCCACCGTTGTTAGCCCATGCTCCGACCTCAGGGAAGATATTAGGATTGAGAAGGAGTACAAGTCCGAGTCCTGAGTTCTGGATACCGGTCTCGATAGTGACGGTCCTTCTGTCCTTGTATGGAAGTTTAAGCAATGTACTTGTTCCGAATCCGATGCCGAGGGCAAGAAGATTGTGGAGGAGTACGACAAGGAAGATATATTTGATGCAGACTTTGAATACATCAAGGTTTCCAGTGAAGATGATCACTACCATGGCGATGAACACTATGATAGAAAGGTACTGGAGAGGCTTCTTGAGTAGATTCGCAACCTTTGGAAGATACTGTCCGCAGAGGATACCAAGCACGAGAGGAATACCCATGATAATGAAGATGCTCTGGAATATGTCTCCGAGCGGAATCACGAGCTCCGGAAGCTCGCCGATGTAGTGGTTTCCTGCAAAATTAAGGTACATCTTTCCCCAGAATGCGAAGTTCAGAGGAGTTGTGAATACGCAGACCGCTGTGTTGAATGCTGTAAGCGAAACAGACAGCTCTGAATTACCTCGTGAGAGGGAAGTGATGAAGTTGGAGATGTTTCCTCCCGGACATGACGCCACGAGAATCATACCGAGGGCGATCATAGGAGAAATCCAGTGTCCGAAAACCATGATAAGCACTAATGTAAGCGCCGGAAGGAGCAGAAGCTGGCAGAGCAGTCCTGTAATTATTGATTTCGGATTCTTTATGATGTCAACGAAAGTAGCAGGCTTGATGCCGAGGGCTACTCCAAACATTACCAGTGCAAGTACAACATTAAGAAGGGTAGAACCTCCGTTCATTGTGACGTCAAGGGCGTCAAGTGTTCGAATGACTTCTTCACTCATATCGGTTAGGTTTAGTTATTTATCAAGGCAAAGTTAGCACTTTTATTCTTTTGACCAAGCATCTTATTTAATAAGCTATGAATAATGTGGCAAAATCCATTAGGGTGTTGTGAATTATTAAATAATTGCTATATTTGTAAATCAGACATTTATGGGTATGCCTTACATTATTCTGATAATCTGTCTGGCTTTAGCCCTCGCCCTTCAGTTTCTGACGGGCGGTTTTCCTGTTTTGTTCTTTTCTTTCCCCCTCAACCTGATTCTTGCCGCATTATGGCTAATCATCATGCTATGGTGCTGGAAGAAAAAGAGTAAATCCCTCTTCGTGAGGTTTATGCTTTCAGGGGGCGCGACAATATGGGCTATAGCTCTCTTCCTTTTGTCATCCCTTCTTATCGGGATCAGCGGATGGCAGGACTTTTCTACTTCGTGGGTTTTCGTTGTAGTAATGCTGTATTTCCAGTCCGTTCTCCTTTTCGTCATATTGAGAGGATGGCGTTCCGCGACAGCGACTGGAGCTCGTCTTGGATCAGTCAGATGGAGATTTCTGATCAACCATGCCGGCATTCTTATAGCCGTTTCTTCCGCATTCTGGGGTGCACCAGATTCGGAAACGCTCAGGCTTCAGGCTGTGCGCGAACTACCGGTGAAGGAAGCTTTCCGCATGGACGGAAGCAGTGCGTGGCTGCCATATGAGATAATGATGAAAGATTTCAAGGTCGATTCATATGAAAATGGAGTCCCATCCATGTTCGAGGCCGACCTTATCGTTGACGGTAAACATGTCACTCTTCGTGTGAATGAACCTTATTCGCGTTCATTCGGAGAAGACATATATCTTACGGGATACGATTCCGTGGCCGGAAGCGAGTCGCAATACTGCATCATCCAGGTTGTGCGTGAGCCATGGAAATATTCTGCACTTGTCGGAGTGATAATGATGCTTGTCGGAGCCTTCCTGCTTTTCGTCGGAGGCCCGCAGAGAAGATATGGGGAGGATGACTGATATGATTACGTGGGATAGCTTCATATGGTTCGGAATATCTTCCGTACTTCTTTCTGCAGCCGCTGCTGTAGTTTCCATGTGTGCGAATGACCATTGGTCGCAGTCTTCGCTCAAATACCGTCGTCAAAGGACTGCCGCGGTTGCTCTTTCGTCTGCCGCCCTGGCAGTAATGGCATTGTTCATAACACTTTTCTGGATAGGCCTTGACCGACCTCCTTTGAGGACAATGGGGGAGACACGCCTGTGGTATTCGTTCTTCGCGCTCTTCGCCGGTCTCTTCACATACCTACGCTGGCGCTACAGATGGATCCTGTCATTCTCGACCGTCCTCGCCACGGTCTTCATAATGATAAACATCTTCCGTCCTGAGATACATGACCAGACCCTCATGCCGGCTCTTCAGAGCCCGTGGTTCATCCCTCATGTGACGGTCTATATGTTTTCTTATTCCTTCCTTGGATGTGCGTTCATACTCGCACTTGCAGGACTTTTCACGACAAAGAACAATGTGATGCAGGCTGCAGACACATTGGTATATATAGGTATGGCTTTTCTTACGTTCGGCATGCTTTCCGGCGCCCTTTGGGCAAAGGAGGCATGGGGACATTACTGGAGTTGGGATCCAAAGGAGACCTGGGCTCTGGTAACCTGGCTCAGCTATATGATGTACATACATATACGCCTTCTCGGCAGGGGATCGCGTAGATCTTTGTGCCTGTTGCTGATATTCAGCTTCTTATGTCTTCAGATGTGCTGGTGGGGTGTAAACTACCTTCCGTCAGCGCAGGACAGTATACATGTATATAATAGATAAACCGATATGCTTATGAAGAAAATGTTGAGATGGTGTGCAGTCATGCTGTTGGTGGCAGCAGCTGCCTTGCTCGTGGTTTATAGAGTCGTGAACCGTGTGCCTTCTGCTGACATTCCTCAGTATGAGCGCGTCTATAAAATCTTCCAGGATGGAGGATGTATCAGCTGTCACTCGGCCGATCCGAAGGTGCCATTTTATGCGAAGATGCCGGTTGCAGGCAAGATCGTGATGAAGGATATCGACTCAGGATATCGTGCTTACGATATCGAGCCTTTCATGGAGTCTGTCAAGGTTGACGGAGAGTTCTCTCCGGTAGACCTTGCGAAGATCGAGAAGGTCGTTCTTGACGACAGAATGCCTATGCCGAAGTATTATCTCGTTCATTGGGGAAGTTCGATCACTACAGCTAAGAAAGAGGTCGTGCTTGACTGGATCCGTAACGAAAGGATCGCCATGTATGACGACAATCTTCCTGAGTCACGTGCAGGTGAGCCGGTTCGTCCGATCGATCTTGAAGCAGAGGCAGACGAGGCCAAGGTTGCTCTCGGATATGCCCTTTTCCACGATACACGTCTTTCAGTCGACAATACTGTTTCATGCGCTTCATGCCATGAACTTTCTACTGCGGGAGTTGACAATCATCAGTATTCACATGGTGTTGATGATCAGGTAGGTGGCGTGAATGCTCCTACTGTCTATAATGCCGTATATAATTTCGTTCAGTTCTGGGACGGTCGTGCGAAGACTCTCGCAGATCAGGCTGCCGGTCCGCCGCTCAACCCTATCGAGATGGCGTCAGAGTCATTTGACCAGATCATTGCAAAGCTCGCTGCGGACAAGGATTTTGCAAAGGCTTTCACTGCAGTTTATCCTGACGGTCTTACAGAAGCGAACATTACAAATGCGATAGAGGAGTTCGAAAGGACTCTTATCACTCCGAACTCTCGCTTCGACAAGTGGCTTCGTGGAGACGATTCGGCTTTGACAGAGAAGGAACTTGATGGATATGAGCTCTTTAAGAAGTATGATTGTGCGACTTGTCATGCCGGACCGAACCTCGGAGGATTGTCATACGAACTCATGGGACTTCGTGCAGATTACTTTGCAGACCGTGGCCTTGAGATGACAAATGAAGACAATGGCCGTTACAAGGAGACTCAGCTCGAGCGTGACCGCCACCGCTTCAAGGTTCCTGGTCTGCGAAATGTACAGCATACATGGCCATACTATCATGATGGAACCCGCGTAATGCTTGAAGAAGCAGTTCGTGATATGGGAATATATCAGAGCGGAGTGGAGCTTACCGATATTGAGATCGACCACATCTCAGCTTTCCTCAGAACCCTTACAGGAGAATATCAGGGCAAGCCGATCACTACAACAAACCCGCTTTCAGCAATCAACGATCACAGCTACGACCACTAGTCTGATCTCTTGACACAAAAACACCAAGGCTGTACAGCAAGGCGACATTGGCTCCCGAAAAGAAGGGGACCCACGATAGTGGGGAGGACCGCCGGCTGTACAGCCTTGGTGTTTTTGTATGTATTACAATATGTTCAGACTCTGCTCTTTGATCTTTTCAAGCTCGTCCTTCATCTTCACGACAAATTTCTGGATCTCTGTGTGATTTGCCTTTGAACCGGTAGTGTTGATCTCACGTCCCATCTCCTGTGCGATGAATCCAAGCTTCTTACCCGGATTAGGCTCATTGTCAAGGGTTTCAAGGAAGTAGCGGCAATGCTGGCGAAGACGTACCTTCTCTTCGTTGATGTCAAGCTTCTCGATGTAGAAGATCATCTCCTGCTCCAGGCGGCTCTGGTCAGGCTCTGCCTTGAGCTCGGCAAAACGGCTCAAAATTTTTTCTCTGATAGCCTCTGTGCGCTCCTGCTCGAACTGCTCGATCTGCTTCGAGAACTCCATGATGTTCGCAACCTTCTCGGTTACATCCTTATAGAGGATCTCGCCCTCCTTTGAACGGAATGCGTTGATGTTCTTGAGAGCCTCGTCAATGCAAGCCTCTACCACCGGCCAGTTCTCGTCGGTAATCACATCCTGCTTCTTCGCGTCCATCACTTCAGGCATCCTGAGGATCATCGCAAGGAGGTCGTTCGGATTCTGATTCCAGAGGTTGTGAGCTCCGAGGCGTCCTCCGAGATCTGAAATCTGCTGATAATACTCCATGGCAAGATCCATGTTTATCTTCTTCGCGCTGTCCGCCGCATTAGGCTCGAATGTAACGAAAAAGTCTATGTTTCCTCGGGTAAGCTCGTTTGCAATCTTATGACGTACAGCAATTTCCTTATCTTTAGGAAGCATTGATGTCTTTATGCTGATGTCTGCTGTCTTGCCGTTCAGTGAGCGGACTTCCACAGTGATCTTTCCTGTTTCAAGAATGGCCTCGGCCTTGCCGTAGCCTGTCATTGACTTTATCATAATGGTGTTTTTCTGATTTGCACGCAAAAATACATCTTTTTCCTCAAATTACCCTATAAAGTCAGCTGATATGCCTCCCTCGGGTCGCCGTTTGCCAGAAATATGACTCCGCAGTGCTGGAAACCATATTTTCTGAGGATATGATGCATGATCACATTGTCTTTGTGGGTGTCTATCCTTATCGATCTTGCCTGGGTGAAGCCCCAGTCGAAGAGCTTTCTTGCCGCTCCATGTCCCGGCTCATGGACGGCTATCCTGTGGATGACATGGTATGGACAGTCGTCTTTCCATTCTCCGTCATGAATTTCGGAATATGTCGGGTCCGGCCCCGGGATGAAGGCCATTGTAGCTATGATCCTTTCCTTGCCTTTCGTGCCGAAATCCCGTCCGACGCACTTGTTCGGTTCACATACCACATAACATACACCCTCGTCAATATCCTTCCTGACGATCTCCTCCGATGGATAACCGTCATTCCATTGATTCATGTTTCCGCTTGCACGCATGATTCCACGCGCGTTTTCGAATATCTCCATCAGCGACGGAATGTCCTCATATGTAGCCTTTCTTATCATCCGTTTCCTCTGTTTTGAAGTTCTGACTTACAAAGTTAAGAGTTTCGTTTTTCAAAGCAGACCGTTGCTACATAAAACTGGCTGTTTTTGTAACAACGGTCAATGTTAATGGCAAATATCAACAGTTTTCGGTACCGTTGTGACAAGAAACTCGGTTTTTATGTCACAACGCTAATGGCTTGCAGTCTCTCATCGGCCAGTACGTTTCCCTGCCAGTTGTGGTACATGTCAGCTTATACGCTGATGTTCTGCAGCTTGATTTGCATCATGTGTCTTGCTATACCTGCAGAAACATATCGTGGCATGGGGTACAACATAGTCCTCGTTGCTCAAACTTGTAAAGTTCAGATTTAATATCTAAATTGCGGTCTATATATCATGAGAGTATGAATTTCAGGACATTAGGAAATAAGGCGGCTCCGACGCTCATGATGATTCCGGGTCTGGGTGTCTCGTATGAGATATTCATGCCTCTGGTAGGTCTGCTGAAAGACAGGTTCCATATAATTGCAGTCGAGGTTGATGGATTTACCTTAGACCGTCATACTGATTTCACATCAGTTGACGATCAGGCTAGGCAGATCGTTGAATATGTCAAAGAACATCATGACGGCCATCTTGATGTTGCATATGGACTCTCTTTGGGTGGTAAGATCCTGTCTCGTGTTCTTGAAAGAAATGAAGTGGTCATAGACCATGCAGTCATGGACGCCGCTCCGCTTCTGCCGCTTCCGCGCTGGCTGGTCGGTCCGCTCCGTTATCTTCAGTGCGCCAATGTGTGGACATGCTACCATTGGACAGGATTCTGGAGATGGGTATTCCGCTCGCATTATTTCGATGTGCTTCTTGATGAGTGCAGGAAGGTTTATCCGTTCGGAGGAAGCAAGGCTGTCCTCGATGGATACAAATCCGTGTATACCAATAAATTGGAATCCATCACCGGGGCTGACATCCATTACTGGTACGGCACTCTTGAGGCCTTTGTGGCAAAGCCTCAGGCCAAGCATCTCAAGGCACTTTATCCTGAGGCCCATATAGAAATCTTCAAAGGCCTGAACCACGGTCAACTCCTCATCGATCATCCCGACCAGGTCGCAGAAAGGATAAAATATTTGTTAATATAGACTTTCACGATCTGAGTATAGAATACAGATTTTAAAATCAGCTCATTTTACCGTATCTTTATAATCGTTCCCGTGTCTTCCAGGTCATTATGGCCTTCGTCTTACACAAAGATAACCGGTCTGCCTGTATTTTTTTTGCATCAGGTAAGTGGCTGACAATCAGTATTTTAATTGATTAAGGGTCGGAGATTTTTCCGACCCTTAATCACGTAACTATTTGCTACTTAGGCGTTTAAGTGCTGACCTAAAAAGCGGCAGCTGTTGGGTATGTGGCAAAAGATGAAGCTATCTAATTGTATGGTCATGATAAAATCGGACAAATGCACTGATAATCGCCAAAAATTCAGTATATTTGCCCGATTATTTGCAAACTTATTATTCCCAAAGATATGGAAGAGGTAAACAAGGACGTAGTTGAGACCAGAAATCTCAACTTTTTGGAAGAGATCATCGAGGCTGATCTCGCTAGCGGAAAGTGTGAATCGGTAATGACCCGCTTCCCGCCTGAACCGAACGGATATCTTCACATCGGACATGCGAAGAGTATCTGCATCAACTTCGGTCTTGCAAAGAAATACGGCGGAAAGACAAATCTCCGCTTCGACGATACAAATCCGGTAAAGGAGGACACTGAGTATGTTGACTCCATCAAGGAGGACATCAAGTGGCTCGGTTTCGAGTGGGAGAACGAGCGTTATGCTTCTGACTATTTCGACCAGCTCTACGAGTGGGCAGAGGAGCTCATCAAGAAGGGTCTTGCTTATGTAGACGACCAGACTCAGGAGGAAATCCGTCAGGGCCGTGGTACAGTGCAGGTACCAGGTACAGAGAGCCCATACCGCAACCGCAGCGTTGAGGAGAACCTCGAGCTTTTCCGCGGAATGCGTGACGGCAAATATGCTGAGGGTGAGAAGGTGCTTCGTGCGAAGATCGACATGGCTCATCCTAACATGCTCTTCCGTGACCCGCTTCTTTACCGTATCATCCATGCACACCATCACCGTACAGGTGACAAGTGGTGCATCTATCCGATGTATGACTATGCTCACGGTCAGTCAGACTCCATCGAGAACATCACACACTCGATCTGTACCCTTGAGTTCGACGTTCACCGTCCTCTCTATGACTGGTTCATTGAGAAGCTCGGCATCTTCCCGTCGCATCAGTACGAGTTCGCAAGACTCAACCTTACATACACTGTGATGTCAAAGAGAAAGCTCCTCGAGCTCGTGAAGAATAACTTTGTGAGCGGTTGGGATGACCCTCGTATGCCGACTATCTGCGGTATCCGCCGTCGCGGTTATACTCCTGAGTCTATGCGTATGTTCGCTGAGAAGGTAGGCGTTGCAAAGCGCGAGCAGCTCATCGACCTCCAGCTCATGGAATGGTGCGTACGTCAGGACCTCAATGAGCGCTCAAACCGCTACATGGTTGTTCAGGACCCTGTGAAGCTCACAATCACAAACTGGGAGCCAGGTAAGGTAGAGTGGTTCGATGCACCTCTCAACCCGGCAGATCCAGAAGGACCATCACGTAAGGTTCCTTTCACAGGTGAGGTTTACATTGAGAGAAACGACTTCATGGAGGAACCTCCTAAGAAGTATTTCCGTCTCAAGCCAGACGGAGAGGTTCGTCTCAAGTACACATACATCATCAAGTGCCAGGAGGTTGTAAAGGACGCTGAGGGCAACATCGTTGAGATCAAGTGTACATATGATCCTACATCTAAGCCAGGAGCAGGCGAGTGGTGATCAGTTAAGGGTACAATCCACTGGGTATCTACTGAGCATGCTAAGGAAGTTGAGCTCAGACTTTATGATAAGCTCTTCACTGAGGCTCAGATGGGACAGATTCCAGAGGGTGAGGACTATAAGAACTATCTCAATCCTGAGTCTCTCGTGATCGGAAAGGGATATGCAGAACCAGCCCTTCTCGAGGACAACTCAGGTATTGCGGTTCAGTTCGAGCGCGTAGGATACTTCTTCAAGGATCCAGACACAACTCCAGATCACTTCGTGTTCAACAAGACTACAGCACTGAAGGACAGCTTCAAGTTCTAGTTTTACATAAACAGAAGCCCTGCACTTCTAGAAGTGCAGGGCTTCTGTTTATTTTAATGATAGATTATTTGCTTATATTGCCTTTTTGATCAAATCGTTCATCTTCTTCCTCAATTTGTTGATCGCAGGAATCAGAATGACGCATTCTGCGAAAAGAATTCCGGTGGCAAGGCCAAGACCGAACTGGGTGATCTGCTCTGCCCAGAGTGATTCAGGCAGCAGATATTGTCCCAACGGGGCGCAAACGAAGTATCCGAACGCCATGATCAATGTCAATCCTATGAGGCTTTGGATATGGTGATTGTACGCTTTGTTTGTCATTCTTAGTTTGGCCTGAACATTATCTTCACTTTCAAACGGACCTTCTGATGCTTTACGTTTCCAGTATATCTTGTTTTTCCACTGATGCACAAACTTATCTCCGCAACTTGTACGGAATGCAACGTAGTCTTCATCAGTAGATGATGTCTTTTCATCAAAATCGATCTGGAATATGAATTCGCCAGGCGCGGCCTCCTTGAACCTGTATATGACCCCGTTGGTATGCCACAGGCACAAGCCATTTGCCGACATATTGTTCAACCATTCTTCCTCCTTGTCGAAATCTACGAACCAATTGACTTTTATCTTGCTTTTCATATCCTTATCTGATTATATGTTTGTTACCATTGTTTACTAATTCCTGAAGTCTTTCCAGCTCTGCTACAAGAACTCTTTTACCCCCATCTGTGATCAGGTACTCCTTGCGACGGCTGTCGGAACTATCTGTCTGATCGAAAGGCTGTATCCATCCTTTATCAATCAGATTGGAAATGGCGCCATATAATGTGCCTGCAGAAAGGACAAGCCTTCTGTTGCTAAGTTCGGATGTTACCTGCATTATTCCATATCCGTGGAGAGGTTTCTGCAGGGCCATCAGAATGTAATATACTGCTTCTGTCAGTGCTTGATTTGTTGTTCCCATATTTATTTCGTTCTACGTTATATCGTAAGCCGATACAAAGGTAGGCGATATATTTTGAAATTGCAACTAAATGAATAAAAAAAAGGACTGACTTACGACGAAGCCAGTCCTTTGTATGTGATATAATCTGTCCGATTATTTGTTGTATGCGTCAAGTCCGCTCTGGAGGAAGCTTACGAAACCATCGATAGAGAGGTCATAGCCGCGAACCGGTACGAGCATTTCTCCGTCAGGGGAGAGGAGCACGTAGTTTGGCTGAGCGTTTACATCCCACTTAGTGCGGGCAATGTATGAGTTTGCGCGTCCGAGGTCCTTGTAAACCTTTCCAGTCTCTGCATCGGTCACATAATCCTCTTTGTCAAGCTTCTGCTTGTCATCTGTGTAAAGTGCAACGACAACGAAGTCATTCTTAAGCATGCTGAGGACTTTTGGATCGCTCCATACTCTTGACTCCATCTCACGGCAATTCACGCATCCGTGGCCGGTAACATCCACAAATACAGGCTTTCCTGCCTTCTGTGCTGCCTCAAGAGCCTCGTCGAGATTGAAGTATCCGCTGAGACCGAGAGGGAGGTGAAGGCCATATTCCGAGCTTGCCGCAGGAGCAGCCTCTACACTGGTGGTTCCGCTGTTCTGTCCGATAACGAAATCCTGAGTTGTGATAGGAGGCATGTAGCCAGAGAGAGCCTTGAGAGGCGCACCCCACATACCAGGGATGAGATATACTACGAATGAAAGAACTGCGATAGCGAGTGCAAGGCGTGGAACCTTGAGGTACTCGAGCGGTTCATCATGTGCGAAACGGATCTTGCCGAGGAGGTAGAGACCGAGGAGAGTGAACACAACGATCCAGATTGCGAGGTAAACCTCTCTGTCAAGGATACCCCAGTGATAAGTCTGGTCAGCAACGCTGAGGAACTTCAGACCGAGGGCTACCTCTACGAAACCGAGAACAACCTTTACTGAGTTCAGCCAGCTTCCGCCGCTCTTCTTGAACTTCTTAAGAAGCGACGGGAAGAATGCGAGGACTGTGAATGGAAGGGCGAATGCCACTGAGAAAGCAAGCATTGTCACCATAGGCTCCCAGAACTCGCCCTGAGTAGACTTGATGAGCACTGAACCTACGATAGGACCTGTACATGAGAATGATACAAGCACGAGAGTAAGTGCCATGAAGAATACGCCAGCGAGACCCTTCTTGTCTGAATTCTTGTCACTCTTGTTCACGATCGACTCAGGAAGAGTGATCTCGAATGCTCCGAAGAACGAAGCCGCGAAGATCATGAACACGATGAAGAAGATGATGTTTGGCAGCCAGTGTGTAGAAAGCCAGTTGAAGATGTCTGCTGTAACTGCGTCTCCACCGATGATTCTTGTGAGCATGATGATCACAGAAATCGGAACAGTATAAAGGAGCACGATAAAGAGACCGTACATCGCAGCCTTGAATCGTCCTGCAGCTACATTCTCAGAACCCTTCATGAAGAATGACACTGTCATAGGTACCATAGGGAAGACACAAGGAGTAAGGAGCATTGCGAATCCCCAGAGGATAGCCTCGAGGATAAGGCCCCAGATTGAACCCTTCTTCTCAGCTGACTTTGTATCATCAGCTGGTTCGATTGTGTCTGCTATCGGCATTACAGCATTTTCACTGTCACCAACCTTTACGTCGAAATCATAGTACTCAGCCTTGCATGCACCGCCTGTACAAGCGTTTGTGAAGATAGTTCCGGTGTATGCCGCCTTGTCAGCGTTGACCTTTACATTCTGGGCAATGATGATCTCGTTGTAATAGTGTCTTGCAGGGTCTCCGAATTCGTCAGTCTCCTCTACAGGTGTGCTGATTTCATACGGTTCCCCGATAAATTCTCCTCCTGTAATCTCCGCATCCATGATCTCTGTTGCAGAGAACTCGTCTGTGAGAGTATAAGTGTGGTAGCCCTCAGCAATCTTTCCTGTGAAGATCACCCTGTAAGTGCCGTCATCGGCCTTTTCAAGATGTGATGACCAAGTCACAAGCTGACCCTGGGCAAAAGCTGCAGCGCATACGAAGAAGGCTGCAAGCATTGTCATTAATCTTTTCATGTTTATATTATAGATGTTTGTTATTTTGCAAAAGCAACGGATCTTGTTTCGCGGATCACGGTGATCTTCACCTGACCTGGATAAACCATCTCCTCCTGGATCTGGCGTGCGATATCTGCTGACATTGCCTCAGCCTCCTGGTCTGTAACCTGATCTGCTCCTACGATCACGCGAAGCTCGCGACCTGCCTGAATTGCATATGTCTTGGTCACGCCGTTGTGTGACTTGGCAATGTTCTCCATATCCTTGAGTCTCTTGATGTATGACTCGATAACCTCGCGACGTGCACCAGGACGTGCTCCCGAAATAGCGTCACCCACGAGAACAAGAGGAGAAATGATGCTTGTCATCTCCATTTCCTCATGGTGAGAACCGATGGCATTGCATACCTCAGGCTTCTCTTTGTACTTCTCGGCCAGCTTCATACCGAGGATAGCATGTGGAAGTTCCGGATCCTCGTCCGATACCTTTCCGATATCGTGGAGAAGACCGGCTCTCTTTGCGGTCTTAGGATTAAGACCAAGCTCGGAAGCCATTGTAGCACAGATGTTTGCAACCTCACGTGCGTGCTGGAGAAGGTTCTGTCCGTATGATGAACGATACTTCATTCGTCCGATGAGCTTCACGAGCTCTATATGCATTCCATGGATACCGAGGTCAATACATGTCCTCTTACCAGTCTCCATGATCTCGTCCTCGAGCTGTTTCTGAACCTTTGCTACGACTTCCTCGATACGTGCCGGATGGATACGTCCGTCGATAACGAGCTGATGGAGAGCAAGACGTGCAACCTCTCTTCTGACTGGATCGAATGCTGAAAGAAGGATTGCTTCAGGAGTGTCATCAACTACGATTTCCACTCCGGTAGCTGCCTCGAGTGCGCGGATGTTTCTACCCTCGCGACCGATGATCCTACCCTTGATCTCATCACTTTCAATATGGAATACAGTAACTGCATTCTCGATTGCAGTCTCTGATGCTGTTCTCTGTATTGTGTTGATAACGATGCGCTTAGCTTCCTTGCTTGCAGTAAGACGTGCCTCGTCCATCACGTCGTTGATATATGACTGAGCCTGAGTTCTTGCCTCAGCCTTCATGCTTTCCATGAGCTGGTTCTTAGCCTCAACTGCTGTAAGTCCGGCAATATCCTCGATCTGCTTGAGGGCCTGAAGACGAAGCTGCTCGTATTCCTCAGACTTCTTTGCAGCAATCTCAACCTGTGCTTTCAGATTCTGTCTGATTGCGTCAGCCTCCTTGTGCTTGCGGCCGAGCTCGGAATTCTGCTGATTGAGATTGTTCTCCTTCTGCTTCAGTCGGCTCTCCACCTCGCTGATCTGCTTGTTCTTTTCGTTGATGTACTGCTCGTGCTCGCTCTTGAGCTGAAGGAACTTCTCCTTTGCCTGGAAGATCTTCTCCTTCTTAATGCTCTCAGCCTCAAGCTCAGCTTTCTTGATGATGTCTTCCTTTTGTCCTTTAAGAATTATTCTATGGACAGTTATGTAGGTGGCAAGTGCTGCTGCTCCACTTAATAGTCCTGTTAAAACTAGAATTAATGTATTCATATATTTATGGTTTATATTTTTACATGTATGCTGATACAATAATGACCAGCCGCTTATGGAAGCGACTGGTCAAGTTATTAAGTAAAAAGCCGTTAGCTTGTTTGTCAGAAAATCTTAAAAAATAAGATTTGGGCTCCGGATAAAGGTTCTGAAATCCTCCGTCCCGCAAAGCGGAATCCCCATAAGGGTCACCTAGGTCCGTCATCACCATCCGAGTCACCCGGTTACATTATTAGCGTTGATTTCAGCAAAATAAGTAACTAACGGCTGTTTTTATCAATGTTTTCAAGATAACCTTCAAGCTCCTCTGCAAGCTTCTTCTCTTCCTCTGCAATATCCTTCATCTGTCCCTGAAGAGAAATGTTTGCCATACACACATTAAGTGCGGCAAATGACAACAGCTCTACCATGCCCTTTCCAGGCATTCTGTCCTGATATGCTCTGACCTTCCTGTTCACCTCGTCTGCTGCCTTTCTGATCAGCTCCTCCTGCTCCGGCGATGTGACCTTCAGAGAGTAAGGGCGGTCTGCAATCTTTATGCTTATGCTCTGTGCCATACTATCCCTCCATCAATGCTATACAACGGTCAATCTCCTTCATCAGACTGTTTATCTTCTTCTTCGCGGCTGCAGTATCTGCTCCTCCGGCCATGAATGCTTCTGTCAGTTTCAGGTTATCAATCTGTCTCTCTAACTCTATAATCTGCTTCCTGTAGGTCTCGTTCTGAGTCCTGGTCTGCTCGAGCTCGGCCTGAAGCTTTTCGCGCTCCATCTTCTCCGTCTCGTAAGCGGCAATCAGCCTTGTGATCTTTTCCTTTACAGTTTCCAGCATTTCAGTTCCAATTTGACCTACCATGCAAAAATAACAAACTGCTTTGACATCTCAAAATAAATTGAGAAAATCAAAGCAGTTTATCTATGATTGACCGATTATCGGATCACTTCAACAGCCTTCATGCCTTCCTCGATGGCCGCCTTGTTGAGCGAAATGAGGTCTGCATAACGTGCAGGGATGCATTTTGCAAGTCCTTTGTCGATGTTCTCTGACAGGATGAGCGGCTTCATCTTGAGGAACGCTCCCATTACAGCCATGTTGTACACCTTCGAATTACCGACCTGTGCAGCAACGTTGATCGCGTCGATCTTGCAGATCTGAATGTCAGTTCTTGTAGGAGGGTTGATGATACCGTTAGGATCATACACAAGGAGTCCACCCGGCTTTACAGCGCTCTCGAACTTGTCAAGTGACTGCTGGTTGAGAATGATGGCTGTGTCATATTTTGTAACGATCGGCGAGCTGATCTTCTTGTCGCTGATGATCACACATACGTTTGCCGTACCACCACGCATCTCAGGACCGTATGAAGGCATCCATGTCACTTCCATATCCTGCATGATAGCGCAGTATGCGAGGATCTTACCCATTGAGAGGACACCCTGTCCTCCGAAACCTGCTATGATAATTTCTTCCTTCATGATTACTCTGTTTTTAATACGTCCTTAATGTCACCGAGCGGATACTTAGGGAACATGTTCTCTACCATCCACTTGTTGGCTGCTACTGGGCTCATCTTCCATCCTGAGTTACATGTAGCAACGATCTCTACGAATGAAAGTCCGATGCCCTTCTGGCTGTACTCGAAAGCCTTCTTGATGGCAGCCTTTGCCTTGCGTGCTGCAGCGGCAGTATGTACAGACTGTCTTGTGATATATGCTGTACCGTCGAGCTGAGCGATCATAGGTGCAAGAACGAGAGGGAATCCGTTGAGCTTTGCGTCACGTCCGTAAGGAGTTGTCGCAGTCTTCATTCCGAGGAGGGTGGTAGGTGCCATCTGACCTCCTGTCATACCGTAGATACCGTTGTTGATGAAGATGACTACGATGTTCTCGCCGCGGCTGCATGCATGGATGATTTCTGCTGTACCGATTGAAGCAAGGTCACCGTCTCCCTGATATGTGAACACATACTTTTCAGGGTTGAGTCTCTTGGTTGCTGTTGCGAGAGCCGGAGCACGTCCGTGAGCTGCCTGCTGCCAGTCTACGTTAAGGTAATTGTATGCAAATACCGAACAACCAACAGGGCTGATTGCGATTGTCTGGTCCTGGATGCCCATATCCTCGATCACTTCAGCGACGAGCTTGTGGACTGTACCATGAGAACATCCTGGGCAGTAGTGCATCACGTTGTCTGTAAGAATCGGAGTCTTCTTGTAGACGATGTTCTCGGGTTTCTTGATATCTTCTATATTCATTGTGTTTCCTTATTTCAGATTGTTGAACTTCTTGAACGCGTCTACGATTTCGTCAGGAGTGTAGATGTTTCCACCCTGTCTTCCGTAGAATCCTACAGGACATGCACCGTTTACTGCAAGTCTTACGTCGTCTACCATCTGGCCGAGGTTGAGCTCGATGCTCATCATGCTCTTCACCTGTCCTGAGAGCTCCTGGAGTCTCTTTGTAGGGAATGGGAAGAGGGTAATCGGTCTGAGGAGACCTGCCTTGATGCCTTCCTCACGGAGCTGGTCTACTACTGCCTCGCAAATACGTGCAGAGCATCCGAATGCTACGAATAAGTATTCAGCATCCTCTGTCTGATATTCCTCATATCTTACTTCGTTCTCCTTGATCACCTCGTATTTTGCAGCGAGCTTCTGGTTGAATCTCTCCTGTACGTCAGACTCGAGGGCGAGGGAAGTGATGAAGTTGTAGTTTCTGTCTGCTGTCTTTCCTGTAGTAGCCCATGGAGCGATAGCCTTGAGCTCCTCAGCTGTCATGCGTGGCTTCTCTGGGCGAAGCTCAACTTTCTCCATCATCTGTCCTACGATACCGTCGGCAAGGATGATCACAGGTGTGCGGTACTTGAACGCAAGGTCAAATCCGGTGTCCACAAAATCATACATGTCCTGAGCTGAGGCAGGTGCAAGCACGATTGCGTTATAGTCACCGTGTCCGCCACCCTTTACGCACTGGTTGTAGTCGCTCTGGCTAGGCTGGATTGTACCAAGACCAGGGCCACCGCGCTGACAGTTCACGATAACGCATGGAAGCTCAGCGCCGGCGAGGTAGCTGAGTCCCTCACACATGAGGCTGATACCAGGCGAGCTTGAAGATGTCATGACCTTCTTGCCGCAGCATGCGCCGCCATATACCATGTTGATTGAAGATGTCTCACTCTCTGCCTGAAGGACAACCATTCCTGTTGTGAGCCATGGCCTTTCCTTCATGAGTGTCTCCATAACTTCAGACTGCGGAGTGATAGGATAACCGAAGTATCCGTCCGCACCGTTGCGTATTGCCGATATGGCAATCGCCTCGTTTCCTTTCATCAGAATTTTCTCTGCCATATCCCTTTAGATTTTAACTCTGTAAACAGTAATCACCGAATCAGGACATACGATCGCACAGTTTGAACAACCGATGCAAGCATCTCCTACCATTTCGGCATAATGATAACCCTTGTTGTTGACCAGTTTGGAGAGCTCTATGCTCTTGGTCGGACAGTTCTCGACACATACTCCGCAGCCTTTGCATTTCTGTGTGTCGACGTCAATTGCTCCTTTGAATGCCATTTGATATAGTTTTAAGTGTTTCTTTATTTTGATTCTTTGGACTTATTTGGAAATATCGCTGAAAATATTTCAAAAACGAAGTAAATATACGGTTTTTTTATCTGATTGTCAAATAATGTGTTGATTTTTCTTGAAATACTTTTCCGGTCTCGGATTTGTGAGAAATATTATATAACTTTGAAAACTTTAAGTATTTGTGCTTATGACAAGGATTCTGTTGAAAAATATTGTGTCTGAGGGAGTTGTGTCAGATATCCTGATAGATGGAGGACATATTGTCTCAGTTGTGCCAGCTGCGGAAGAAAGTCCTGACAGCATGGATGCATCTGTAGAAACGGTCGATTGTACGGGAAAGACTGCGGTGCCGGGCTTTGTAAACATGCATACCCATGCCGGTATGGCCATGATGCGCGGAATCGGTGAGGACATAACCTTCCACGAATGGATAGACCGTATCTGGGAGGCTGAGTCAAAGATTGACGAGAATTATATCTATCATGCGACAAAGGTGGCCTGCCTGGAGATGATCAAGACCGGAACCACAACATTCAACGACCATTACTGGCATATGCCTATGGCCCATAAGGCCGCGATGGAGCTTGGCCTCCGTCCTGTCCTGGCATATGTTTTCCTTGACCATAACAATCCCGAAGAGTCGGAGCGCCAGAAGAAGCAGTGCATCGAGATGTATGAAGAGGTCCAGACCTGGAATGACCATGCGGTTTTCGCTATCGCAATCCATGCAATCTATTCTGTCCGCGAGGAGATGATCATATGGGCGACAGAGTTCGCACGAAAGCATGGACTCAAGATACATATCCATGTGTCTGAAACCCGCAAGGAGGTCGAGGACTGCAAGGTCCAGCATGGCGGCATGTCTCCTGTGGAATATCTTGACAGTCTGGGAGTTCTAGGACCGGATGTGATAGCCGCACATACTCTCTGGCTGTCTGATGACGATGTGCGCATCCTTGGTGAAAGGGGAGTGACATGCGTTCATAACGTCAACTCTAACCTCAAGCTTGCTTCCGGTTATAAGTTCCTCTATAACGAACTCCGTGATGCTGGAGCAAACATATGTCTCGGTACTGACGGATGTGCTTCCTCAAACAATCTCGACATGCTCGAAACCATGAAGACATCTGCAATGATCCAGAAGGCATGGAGGGACGATCCTTCCGCAATGCCGCTGGATGAACTGATGGCCATCGCTACATCAAATGCCGGAAAGGCTCTCGGACTGAATATCGGAAAGATAGAGGCCGGAGCGCTCGCAGACATTCTCATCGTAGATACTGACAATTACAACTTCCTTTCTCCAGGCTCGTTCGAGGCCAACCTGGTATATTCTGCACATTCAGACTGCATCGACTCCGTAATATGTAACGGAAAGTTCATCATGAGGGGCAGGGTAGTCCCTGGTGAGAAGGATATTCTCGCCCAGGCAAGGAAAGTATTGCAATAAAACACTAAACTATGGATCCAAGAGTAGAAAAGATTATGACTGCGGCGGAATACATCGCTGCAAAACTTGACGGAAAGAAACCATTTGCCGGCATCGTGCTCGGCAGCGGCCTCGGAAAACTGGCTGACAAGATAGAGAATCCTATTGTCATACCTTATAAGGAAATCCCTGGCTTCCCTGTGTCGACTGCAGTAGGCCATAA
The DNA here is from genome assembly GCA_045649795.1 of Candidatus Cryptobacteroides sp. Classification (GTDB taxonomy): domain Bacteria; phylum Bacteroidota; class Bacteroidia; order Bacteroidales; family UBA932; genus Cryptobacteroides. Next base: position 91,936 of record JAZRQM010000065.1, read on the forward strand.
GGGTAACTTCATTGCAGGTGAACTCGGCGGAAAGTTCGTCGTGGCCATGCAGGGAAGATTCCATTATTATGAGGGCTATCCGATGGAACTCGTAACCCTTCCGATCAGGGTCATGAAGGTTCTGGGCATCCAGTATCTCTTCGTGTCTAATGCAGCCGGCGGAGTCAACATGGGATTCCATGTGGGCGATCTTATGGTCATCACCGACCATATCAGCCACCTCCCGAACCCGCTTATCGGACCTAACATGGATGAGTTCGGACCTCGTTTCCCAGATATGACACGTCCGTACGATAAGCAGCTCAGAATGAGGGCATTCGAGATAGCGGCAGGCCTCGGTTACGAGCTCAAGAGCGGAGTGTATTTCGCCAGCACAGGCCCTACATACGAAACTCCTGCAGAATACAAATACTACAGGCTCATAGGTGCTGATGCTGTCGGCATGTCGACTATTCCTGAAGTAATCGTAGCCCGCCATTCGTCCATCCCTGTATTTGGTGTGTCAGTGATTACGAATGAAGCTCATGACGATTACGCCGAGGATTATGTAAATGACGGAGATGACGTTGTGGTTGCAGCCAATGCCGCAGCCGACAAGATGACAGCGCTCTTTACTAAGATCATCGAGTCTCTCTAATCTGATTTTACACAGTATATAAGACAATACCGGTCGGATGACATATAGGTGAGGCACCAGTATGTTACAGACCGGTATTATATCGTGTACTATTATTTATTCTGCATATAACCCGTCGCGACTGAGATAGTCAAGCTCACGTTTATTACGTCTGTATTGCCGTTCCTGATGTTCCGAACAGGTCGCCGAACGGGTAGTAGTCGTTGGTTTACTGCACTGTGCCGGTCTCCGATACTACCGCTCTGACACTGCCCAGATGATCCCTAAGGAAGAACATATACACTGGCCCCGACACATCATTTATCACATATCCCCCATCAAACAGAATCTTCTTCAGCACTCCTCCCTCTTAAAGGAACTCCCCGGAATAGTCCCTCTGTGTCACTGACGCCCTGCTGAAACCTTCTCCTGAAGCTTCCTTCCGTCAAAGGCATATTTGTAGTCTACTACTGTACCTTCTCCATTCGTCTGGCATTGTGGGAGATCAAGGAGGTTGTATACAGTAGAAAGACCGCTGCCGTATGCAGACATCACCTGACGACCCTTGGAGTCATACTCAAAAGCTGCGTTTACTCCTTCTGTTTATGGTATTTGATAGTGAGAAATATTGCTGCGCCTACGATTAGAAGTAGATATATAATATCTCCCCATCCTTCAAAAGTATTTCCACGTTGAAAATCCGATATTGTTTCCCTAATTTTCCATGCCATGATGACAGGAATAAAGGCCCAAATTATAATGAGCAATTTCTTACTAATAACCTTTGCCATAAAAGAGTGTTCTTTAATTAACATTGCGAATATGAACTTTGACTCCGTGATTTTTAAGTAATTGAACAAATTCATGCTGTTTTTCGATTGTCCAACCTTTTTTCGCATTGATAATAATGCATTTGTTGTTTAAGAAAGTGCCTTTAGAAATAGAGACTCGCGGATCTTTCTTTGAGGTGAACTGTAAAATCTCTATTTTTTCATATGTATATATCCTTTTCTTCTCTATCCAAAACAGCATATACTCAACCTCTATATAGCCATCAGATATCCGGATGGAGTAAGGAAATTCGTAATTATAATAATGATCAAAAATGCCCCAGACAGATAGTATCACATACGCACAAAATGTATACAAAAAACAATTATTTATACCTTCTCCTGCACTATGCAAAATATAAAATATGATAGGAGTGAAGAGTAAAGTGATCATTAAATGTATTATCAATTGTTTTATCCACCAAGATTTAGAGGGCTGCATAATTTCTATACTACGTTCCATAATGATTTTTAAAGTTTAAAGTAATATAAATTATCTGTTATTGTTCTCGCCATTGGTATTCTCGATTTCTGAAAGGTTGTCATACACATTCCATAAATATTGCGCATTACTAGAGCGATCCCCTACATACTTTAGATATTCTGCTGTAGTATTTAAGGCCTGAGGCTTAAGCCTTAATAGATCAGTTACAAACAATGCACTTGAAACGGAATTTTCTATTTCATTATTTTCATTCTCAAGAATTATATCGGCCGATTTTGTAAATATACTTAAGATATCAGTAGGCAAGTTCTCTCGTAATTTATCCGTCTTTTCCGATGGTTCCGTAGTGAGCCCCGTTATCATAAGAGCCACTCCAATTCCAATTGAAGCCATACCATCAACAACCATGAATAGGCCTATCCCAGCGGTTAATCCGCAAGTGGCAGCAGTCATTCCTGCTCCTGTCACAGCAGATCCAACACCTGCGGCTGAAGTAAGTATTCCAGCAATAACAAGATCCCAATCCGTTCTGCCATCCAGGTCCACCCGATTTACGGGATTAGTCGAACAGTAGGCATACGGACTGATGTCTGGATACTTCTCCGCGAGAGGGTCTATAGTCGTGAAGCGGCCGAAGCGGGTGTGCAGGAACCTTGCGGAGAAGTCATAGAGACCGATTTCATCGCCTGACTCCTTGCCGGTGTATCTGTATCTGTTAGCACTGCTATCGATCGATGTGTTCGGGAACAGGTCTCCGTACGGGAAGTAATTGTTCCTCTGCTGGACTGCTCCGGTCTCAGAGACCACAGCCCTGACGCTGCCCAGATGATCCCTAAGGAAGAACATATACACTGGCCCCGACTCACCATTCATCACATATCCGCCATCAAACAGAATCTTCTTCAGCACTCCTCCCTCGTAAAGGAACTCCCCGGAATAGTCCCTCTGAGTCACCGAAGTTCCTGCAGTAACCTTCTCCTGCAGCTTCCTGCCGTCAAAGGCATACTTATAATCCACGACTGTACCCTCTCCCGTCGTCTGCCTTTGAGGAAGATCAAGGATATTATACAATGTAGACAGCCCGCTGCCGTATGCAGACATCACCTGTCGTCCCTTGGCGTCATACTCGAAAGCTGCATTACCGGCTGATGTCAGCCTGTTGCCTGAGTAGTTCATAACCAAAGGCTGAGATCCCCTGACATGACGTAGCATATTGCCGTTAAGATCATAGTTGTAGATCTCTGAGTACAAGCCGACTGACGATGAATTGGAATAATTGGCAGTCATAAGTCTTGAATGCGTGTCATACATGAATGAATACGCATTCTGAACTGCACTCTCTCCCCACTGCATGACGGATATGTTGCCACCCCACTGAGGAACGGCCGAATCTTCATACTTCAACGCCTCGGTAAACATCTGACCATCGATATTCGTCAGCCACGAACGCAGATTGTATGAACGAGTCTCCTTAAGGGAGGCAAGACCATTCCTGTTGTCGGCAGATATACGTCCCAGCTCGTCGTATGACTTTGAAGATATCGTCCTCTGCACTCCGTTTCCAATCTTATGGGTAGTAGTCAGTGGCCTTCCCATGGCATCATAGGTATAGCTCTGAACTACAGTCAAAGCAGCGCCTGACGAAGCCACCTGAACGGTCTTACGCCTCGTCACATTGCCAGTGAAGTCATAAGCAAAGTATTCCTTGCGAACCCCTCCCATGTGGGTTGCCTCTCTCGT